>JAZNQD010000019.1:0-35819 GCA_045589955.1 Bacilli bacterium
ACGATCCGACTTTGTTGCAGTAATAGTTAATAAATCATCATTAATAACAAAATTAACACTTGTTAAAATTATTCTTGATTCAGATGTCGCCGCAGCAAAAGCAGTTTGTCTAATTAATTGTTTTAATTTCTTACTTGTAAAAATAACAGGTGCATTTTTACTTTCAAAGTTTACATTAGGGAAAAATTCTTTATCATACGCTATCAATGTAAAGTCTGATTTATCAGACACGATTTTTATTGTACTTTCTTCAAACAGCGTAAACTCCACCATTTGACCTTCTATCTTTTTTGAGATTTCAACAAAATATTTTCCAGGTACTACACAGTAACCTTCTTCTTCAATTATAACGTTTTCGTTTGAAGCTAAAGTTATTTGAACAGATATTTCTTTATTTGTTGTGGTAAAGAGCAATTCTTCTTTATTAGCAACAATTTTAATTCCTGTTAAAACAGGTAAAGGTTTTTTATCAGAAAGTCCTCTAGAAACATCTACAAGAGTTTGTTGTAACAATTCTCTATCGATTGAAAATTTCATAAAAGCTCCTTTTATTTATTTATAATTAATTATATTAATATTATTAAGGGATGTGGAAAAGTGGATAACTCTTAAATATTATTTGATTTTTCGATTTTTTTGAGAATATTTAAGATATCTTGCTTGATGTTAGAATCTTTTTCTACCCCTGTTTCAATTTTATCAAAAGAATGTGCAATAGTGGAATGATCTTTTCCACCTAAGAAATCCCCAATCTTTTTTAGTGGAAAACTATAGTTATTTCTTAGAATATAAACTAAAATATCTCTTGCATAAACAAGATTTTGTTTTCTAGAAGATGAAGATAAATCTTTTGATGTGATGTTAAAATAATCTGCGACAACACTTTTTATTCTTTCTATTTCTATAGAATTTCCTGATGAATCACTTGCTTTTTCTCTATTTAAAGCTGCAAGGGAAGTTTTGGCGTTTTCCAAAGAGAACTCTTGATTGAATGCGACACAAGTGTAAATGAATTTCCTTAACGCACCTTCTAATTCTCTGATACTTTCGGTGAAGTTTTCTGCGATATAACTTAAAGCATCATCTTCAACTTTCTCAGGATTTTCAATAAGGAATTGAAGTTTTTTCTTTAAAATAGCTTTTCTTAATTCAAGATTTGGTTTCTTTATATCTACTGGTAATCCCCAAGAAAAGCGAGATTTTAAACGCGACATTAAATCTAACTCGTTTGCAGGACGATCTGATGTGATAACAATTTGTTTGTTGTTCTCAAATAAATCTTCAAAAAGCTTAAAAAACTCTTCTTGAGATGCAGTTTTACCTGATAAGAATTGAATATCATCCACTAATAATAAATCTGCGTTACGATAATATTCATTGAATTGGATAGCAGCATCCGTAGATTTTTGATTTTTGCTCTTTGCGTTGTAAAAATCCTCGACAAATTGTTGTGCGGTTGTATAAACAACATTCGCGTTAATGTTATTATCTAAAACATAATGGCCGATTGACATCATCAAGTGAGTTTTCCCTAGTCCTACATCACCAAATAAGTAAAGAGGGTTACTCGTTACATGTAACGAGCCCGCAACTTGTAAAGCAAAAGTAAAAGCTTCTCTGTTTGCTTCGCCTGTAACAAAGTTATTAAATGTATACTCGGGTTTCAATTTTCTTGAACGAATAGGAGATACTTTATCTGGAGCGTTTAAAGCTACAGAACTTCTATTTTCTTCTTCTTGCTTGATTTCCTCTTCAAGAATTAATTTAAATCCCATTTTTTCCGGAGTATTTTCACAAAGCAATTGATTCATTTGATCTAAATAGAATTTTTCTATTTTGTATTTAACGAATTGATTGCTAACAACTAAATAAATGTAATTATTGTGAACACGATATATTTTATTGATTTGTTGAAAAGTATCTTCAAATACTTGTTTTGAATAGGCAGATTCCAATTTTGATTTTACGGTCTGCCATAAGATTTCAGCATTATCCATATGATTCACCTCTTATATAAAATTTTACCATATAATATAAAAAAATAAAACCAAAACGAATTTAAATATTTTAAACAATGCTATTCTAAGAGTTTTTTTGCTCAAATATTTTTTTCTATATAATAAGGAAGAGTAAAGTGCGAAAAGCACATAAAAAAGTGAACGTAAAAAATAGTAAGTAAAATAATTTGACTATTTGTTTGGTTTATGATATACTAACAAAGCATGGTTTTATAACAATATTGGAGGTGCTCATATGAAAAGAACATACCAACCTAACAAACGTAAACATAGTAAAACACACGGCTTTCGTGCTCGTATGGCTACAGCTAACGGAAGAAAAGTATTAGCTCGTAGACGTTCAAAAGGTAGAGCAGTTTTATCTGCATAAGAAAATTTAATATTAAACTTGGACCACTTCTGTCACTTATTAATAAAGAAGTGGTCTTTTTATTTAAATTAATAGAGGTAAAAAAATGAAAAAAGTATATAGATTAAAGAAAAACCATGAAATTGCCTCAATAGTGTTGAAAAGACAACGAGTTTCGTCTGAACACTTTGTTGTATATTTTTTATATAATAAAGAAAAAGAAAGTGATAATAGCATAGTTAACACAAAAGTTGCTATTTCTGTTTCAAAGAAATATGGGAAAGCTTTTGAAAGAAACAAAGCGAAACGCCAAGTTCGTGAAATCGTTAGACCTTCTCTTTCTTTATTAAATAATAAAAAAGTTGTAATTGTAGTAAAAACTAATTCAAAAGATGTTAAATTTGACATCTTAAAAAATGAATTGTTAATGTTAATGAAAAGAATTAGTAAAAAGGAGAACAAAAATGAATAAAAGAATAATAAGATTTATTGCTTTATTTGCAATTATCTTCTTTGGTTTTGTTGGTTTATCAAGTTGTGGTAACAAAGATAATTCAAAAACATTGTATGAAACAGATGCCTATGCTGTTCAAACAAAGATTAACGATAATAAAATAACTGATTATCAAATTGACTGGATAGAAGAAAAAGTAGCTTTTATTATTATTAATAACGCTTTAGCAAAAGATTCTATCACTGATGACGAAAAAGCAGCATTAACAGAGTTGAAAACAACATTAAAAACTAGCCTTGAAGAAGGAGAAGAAAATTTTAATGCATTAGTTGACCAAGTTAATGGGTTAATTGAAACAGATGAAGATAAAATTCAAATAAAGGCTGAAATTAAAAAATTAATTGATGAGTATGTATATTATGAAAAAATCACAGGTAAACACAGCGAAGTAAGACATGAATTACTTAAAGCTGATGCAGAAAGATTTAAATCAATTATTGATGGCGCAACAGATTTAACAATGCTTTCAACAGGATATTTAACAGTGAATGAAGGCGAATTAACAGAAGAACAACAAGAATATGTTAGCGACAAAAAGAAAATATGGGACGATTGTGTCTCTGCTCTTCCTTCTTGGAAAAAAACAGGATGCCTTATGGGCGGTGGTTCAGCATCAAATAAAGTTGCTACTGATCTTGTTGATAAATATAGAGATGTTGAGACATTAAAAGATGTAAACGTATATGAAGCACTTGTTGCTTATATGATCGAAGTAAATACAAGACAAACAGAAGAAGTTCCACTTTTCTTTAAATTAAATAGTTTTCCGGATTTCTTTAAATACTTTTTTAACAATTTCTTTGTTTTCCCTGTAGGTGTTTTATTAAACTTCTTAACAAGTATTTTTGGTGGTTGGTATGTAATTGGTTTATTCTTAACTACATTATTAATCAGAACTGCTGGTTGGCCGATTTATGCTAAAACAAATGATATGAGTTTGAAAATGCAAGTTTTACAACCAGAAATGCAAAAAATCAATGATAAATACGCTAATAGACAAGATCCAGACTCGCAAAGAATGAAACAAGCAGAAATTGCCCAACTTTACAAAAAGAATAAAGTTGGTTTAGGAGGATGCTTCCTACCATTCTTACAATTCCCAATTTTCATGGCTGTATACGGCGCAGTAAGAAGATTCCCATACACAATTGCTATTGAAGGTGCAACTTTTGCAAAATATAATTGGGCAGAATCAACAATCTTCGGAAAAGACGTACACTCTACAATGTTCGGTTTAGACTTGTTCCTAGATCGTAGTGCAAATCATGGCCAATTAGTTGGTATCATTATCTTAGTTATCTTAGTGTGTGGAACACAATTCTTAAGTCAGTTCTTATCTGAAAGAAGACAAAAGAAGAATGCAATCAGACAACAAGAAGATATTCCTGCATACAGAAGACAAGCTTATAAGAGTGAACAAAAACAAGGTCAAAATACAATGAAATATGTTATGTATTTAATGATTTTTATGATGGGTTCATTCGTGTTCCAAAGTAAAGCAGGTTTAGGTGTTTACTGGTTAATTGGTAACTTATATTCTATGTTACAAATGTTTATCAATAACGAAATGGGTCAAAGAAAATTAAAGAAAATGCGCGCACAAAAGAGCGAATATAGATAGAGAGGGCATTATGAAAGAAAAATTATATAAAGGTAAAACATTACAAGAAGTTGAAGAACTAGTTGTTGCTGATTTAGGTGTTTGTAAAGATGACCTATATTTCGATATTTTTTCACCAGATGGAGTTCCAACAGAAGAAATAGAAATCAATGTTATCGTTGATGCAAACCCTGTAAAAAAAGGTAAAGATTTTTTAGAAAGTTATTTACAAGCTGCAGGTATTTATGGATTCGTTGAAAGAAAAATGCGTGATAATGTTGTTGAGTATTCAATTTCTACAGAAGACGCAAACGGTGTATTAATCGGACACAATTCACAAACATTAGCTTCATTACAATTTTTAACTTCGTTAATCGTAAACCAATACTATGATAGAGAAACAGAAAACGGATTAATTGTAAAAGTTGATGTTGGTGGTTACAGAAAGAAACGCGATGAAAAATTAGAAAAAATGGCAACAAGAATCGCTAGAGAAGTTGCAAAAACAAAGATTCCGGTAAATCTTCACTTCATGAACGCTTATGAAAGAAAAGTTATCCACAATAAATTATCAGAATGGCGTGACGTTACTACACACTCTGAAGGTGTAGAACCTAGAAGATATATCGTTATCGAACCAAAGCAAAAATAATATGAAAAAGCAGATAAGATTTTATCTGCTTTTTGTTTATTATATTTTTATATTTACTTCACAACATATATATTATTAAGTATATATTTATTTATGTTTGTTAAAAAAAAGAAAAAAGCTCATTGCGAGCTTTTTTCAAAGAAACGAGAATTGAATAAAAATTAAGGATTCTCTTCGGTAGGTAGGAGTTCTACTCAAAGAGTAATTAAAGTATAACAAAAAATAAAAATTTAATGTATAAAAAAGTTTTTGAAAGTGTTTACAAAAAAAGCGAAAGCGAAAGTGTGATAATAATTTGATAAAAATGATATAATTAAAGCAAGAAAAATAGAAAAGGTAATATTATGAAAAAAAGATACGAAGAAACAATTGTAGGTATTGCGACAGGTTTTTCTAAAGGTGCGATATCAATTATTAGATTAAGTGGCGATGCTGCAATAAAAATTGCTAATTCCGTCTTTAAAGGAAAGAATTTGGAGAACGTTGATTCTCATACTGTTTCATACGGACATATTATTGATTACAAAACCAAAGAACAAATTGATGAAGTGTTAGTATCTGTTTTTAAAGAACCAAGAACTTACACAAAAGAAAATGTGGTTGAAATTAATTGTCATGGTGGTGTGTTTGTAACAAATCAAATTTATGAAAACTTATTACTTGCTGGAGCAAAACCTGCAGAACCTGGCGAGTTTACAAAAAGGGCGTTTTTAAATGGCCGAATTGATTTAACTAAAGCAGAAGCAGTAATGGATATTATTGATGCAGAAAATAAAAATGCGGTTAAACTTGCAAACGCTGGTCTAAGCGGGAAAATTGCAAACACAATTAGATCATTAAGACAAGATGTTGTAAATATTCTTGCGGTAATAAGCGTAAATATCGATTATCCTGAGTATGATGATGTTGAAGAGTTGACAAATACTGAGTTACTACCCAAGCTTATTGAAATAAAAAACTATATTGAAACATTATTAGAAAACTCAAAGAGTGCAAAATACCTTAAAGAAGGTATTAATGTAGCTATCATTGGTAAACCAAATGTTGGTAAGAGCAGCTTGCTAAATTTGTTGCTTGGAGAATCTAGAGCAATTGTTACTGATATTCCAGGTACGACAAGAGATATTATTGAAGCAAAAGTAAATATTAACAATATTACTTTAAATTTGCTTGATACTGCTGGCATTAGAAATACTTCTGACATTGTTGAACAAATCGGTGTTGAAAAAGCTAAAGAATCAATAAGCAAAGCGGATCTTGTGTTAATGGTAATTGATACAAGTCAAGAGTTAGATGAAGAAGATCTTACATTATATAATATGGTAGAACAAAGACCACATATTTTAATTGGTAATAAAACTGATTTAAAAATGAAAGCGGACCTTTCTTTATATAATAATGAATTAGTATATATATCTGCATTAAAAAATGAAGGATTAGAAAGCTTAGAAAATAAGATAACAGAAGTTGTCTTTGGTGAAAAAGGAACGATTCAAGATGCAACATATATAAGTAATGCAAGACAAGTCGCAAAGTTAAACGACGCATTAAATGCAATTAACGAAGCAGTTGAAAAATGTCTTGAAAAAGAATATGTTGACATTATTGATATTCACATCCGCGAAGCATACCTTGCTTTAGGTGAAATTATTGGCGACGGAAGCATTGATAGTTTAATTGATGAATTGTTTTCTAAATTTTGTCTTGGAAAATAAAAAGGATTTTTTAATTCTATGCCAAAGTCTTTGACAAAGAATTAAAATAAATGTATAATCGTAATATATAAATAAAAAGCGTTGATTAGAACGAGTAAATTAGCCCTTGTTAAAGAAGTGACTTAAGGATAGTGAAAACTTAAGAACAAACTAATTGAAAGAACATCTATGAGCAGATAGAAGAAAAAACATAAGTTTTAGTAGAACTATCCGTATTTCTGCGTTAAAGAATTTGAGCAAATATATAGTTAATATATATTTGGAAATAAGGTGGTACCACGTACTTGAATAGTTCGTCCTTAGCAAATTGCTAGGGACTTTTTTATTTTGGAGGAATTATGAAATTAAGTGTAAAAGAATTATTTAGAAAAGGTAACGAATTTCTTGAACAAGAAGTAGTTGTTGAAGGATGGGTTAGATCAAACAGAAACCAAAAAGAATTTGGCTTTTTAAGCATAAACGATGGAACATTCTTTGAATGTTTACAAATTGTTTATGGAAAAGAACTTGTAAATTTTGAAGAAATTTCAAAATATCGTGTCGGAAGTTCAGTAACTGTAAAAGGCGTTGTCGTAAAATCACCAAACGCTAAACAACCGTTTGAAATTAAAGCGTGTGAAGTTGTTTTAGAAGGTGATGCACCAGAAGACTATCCAATTCAACCAAAAAGACACACAAGAGAATTCTTAAGAGAAAAAGCTCATTTAAGAATGAGAACAAATTTATTTAATGCGGTATTCAGAATGCGTTCTAAATTAGCATTTGCTATCCACAAATTCTTTAATGAAAGAAACTTTGTGTATGTAAATGCTCCACTTATTACTGCAAATGATGGCGAAGGTGCTGGAGAAATGTTCCAAGTTACTACTCTTGATTTAGAAAGAGTGGCAAAAGAAGGAAAAGTTGATTACTCAAAAGACTTCTTTGGTAAACCAGTAAGTTTAACTGTTACAGGTCAATTAGAGGCTGAAGCATATGCGCTAGCATTTAAACAAGTTTATACTTTTGGCCCAACATTTAGAGCCGAAGTTTCTAACACAACAAGACACGCATCTGAATTTTGGATGATTGAACCAGAAATTGCGTTTGCAGATTTAGAAGACGATATGCAATTAATCGAAGATATGGTTAAATATGTTGTTAGATATGCATTAGAAGAATGTAAAGAAGAAATGGAATTCTTTGATAAGTTTGTTGCCCCAGGTAAAATCGCTCAATTACAAGCGTTACTTGATTCAAATGTTGCGCGCTGCACACACGAAGAAGCAATTACAATTTTAAGAGGTGCAATGGATCAATTTGAAAACGAACCAAAGTATGGTGAAGATTTATCAACAGAACACGAAAAATATTTAACAGATGTTCATTTTAAAGCTCCAGTGTTTGTAACAAATTGGCCTAAAGAAATCAAAGCATTCTACATGCGTTTAAACGATGATAACAAAACTGTTGCAGCAGTAGACCTACTTGTCCCAGGAGCAGGTGAACTTGTAGGTGGCTCACAAAGAGAAGAACGTTTAGATATTTTGGTTGATAGAATGAACCAACTAAAAATGCAAACAGAACCTCTTGACTGGTATTTAGATTTAAGAAGATATGGTGGAGTTAAACATGCTGGATTTGGTCTTGGTTTTGAAAGATTAATCATGTATGTTACAGGTATTGAAAATATTAGAGATGCAATTCCATTCCCTAGAACTCCTAGAAACTGTGAATTTTAATAAAATAAAAAAAGCGCGATAATTCGCGCTTTTATTTTTTAGTTATTATTTTTGTTTTTTTCCTTTTTGAGTAGGTGCTTTTTCATCGATCCAAATCATATAGAATAATGTTGCTAAAACACCAGATAAAACAAATGCGATGCCAGATGCAAGAGCAATTTTTGTCCATGTGTATTTTACAAATAAAGGAGATTTATGTAATACATTGTTATAACCTTTATCTGTATCACGTTTTTGCATTTCATCTATAGTAAGAATATTAGAAACTGTACCTTCAACTAGGTTTTTATAACCAGCTTCACCATCATCGTTAAGTAAGATAATGCTGAATGTAGCACTTTCCATTTCATCGAAATATTCGTTGTTAGGATTTACACCAACAGATAAATTAAGTTTTTGTACTAGTGCTTCAGATTTTTCCATTTTGTCCGGATTTACAATAGCGTTTTTATCTCTTAAACTTGAAACAACATCAACACTTTTTTTAGCGTTAGTATAACCATAACTATATTTCATAACAGAAGGAGTGCCTGTATAGTCAGATTCATCTTCTAATTTAGCAAGCATTTCTTCAAGTGCTGCATCGCCTTCTTTTTCTTCGTCGTCGCTATAATCTGCTAAAGGTTTTGAATTAACACCTTCAACAAATACAATTCTGATTCTTTCTTGAGCTTCGTTTGCAGATTCAATTTCCATCTTTGTGTAGTCCATATTATAGAAGAAGAACATGTATTGCAAACTTGTAACAGTTTCGCCTTTTTCGTTTTGTGTTTCAGAAACGATTAGTTTAAGTTCAATGTCGAAGTAAGATTCAACGTTCATAACGTTGTTTTTATAAAAGTTGTTTACATTTCCATCTTCGTAAGAACCAAATTTTTCTTCTGTATATGCCTTTTTAGTATCTGGATCTCTATAAGATAAACCTAAATCTTGTTGAGAAGCAGCGTTAGAAACGTATGAGTATTCTAATTTAAGAACTTTATCTAAGTATTGTTCAAAAGGTAAATTCTTGTTTTCCTCAGTATTTTCATCTAGGTACTTGTTTAAGAAAGCTTTATCAGTTTCACCATAGTAGAATGTTGTATATACACCAATTCCGCCTGTAACTAATATTACCATTAAAAGAGATATACAAAAAGGAATAATTTTAAATTTTCTTTTTTGTTTATTATTCATTATTTTTATTTCCTCCTAAAAATCATTTACAATTATATCAAATTTTGAAAAAAAGTCAAACGTTTGAAATTATAATATATATAATAAAGAGAGAGACATTTGATTAGTATAAATCAATTAGTTAATTTTTACTTAATTATTCTATTGTTAGTATATGTTAAAATTAATTTATTATATATATAATAAAGAAAAAGAAGGTTCTAAAAAATAATAGTAATTACTTTGAAAAAAAACGATTATATGGTATAATATAAATAATATGAAAGGAAAGATAAATATGGCATATCAAGCATTGTATCGTAAATATCGTCCAACTAAATTTTCAGAAGTTGTTGGTCAAAAATATATTATTAAAACTTTAAAGAATGCGGTAAGCGAAAACAGAGTAATGCACGCTTACTTATTTAGTGGGCCTAGGGGAATTGGTAAAACATCATTAGCTCGTATTTTTGCTCGCGCTGTTAACTGTTTAAACCCTCAAAATGGTGAACCATGTAATGAGTGCGCTAATTGTCGCGCAATTACAATTGAAGAAACCACTGATATTATTGAATTAGATGCTGCAAGCAATAACGGTGTAGAAGAAATTAGAAATATTTTAGAAAAAGTTAACTTCTTACCAAGCCAACTTAATAAGAAAGTGTATATCATTGATGAAGTACATATGCTTAGTGGTGCCGCTTTTAATGCCTTATTAAAAACATTAGAAGAACCACCAGTACACGTAATGTTTATCTTAGCAACAACTGAACCATATAAAATTCCTGCCACTATCCTTTCTCGTTGTCAAAGATTTGATTATAAGAGAATATCTAATAAGGATATCGCAGAACAATTAAGAATGGTTGCAAGTCAAGAAGACATTAATATTAGTGATGAGGCGTTATATTGTATTGCTGAAGCGTCTGATGGTGGGATGCGTGATGCATTAAGTATTTTAGATCAAGTTAGCATTTATAATGTTGATAAAGTTACAGAAGAAGACGTTGACAATGTAACTGGTCGCGTTTCTGATACAGATATAATGAACTTAATCAAAGCTCTACATGAAGAAAATGCATATGATGCATTAAATATTACTGATGAGATTTTAGAAAGCGGAAAAGAAGCTAGTAGTCTTATTAATTCACTTGTAAGATTCTGTCGTTCTTTATTATTATATAAAAACGGTGCTTTAGAAGAATCAGGAAAAAGAGTGTATAGTTCACCTGAGTTTGTTAGATTATCAGAAGAAATGAGCGAAAACAAATTGTTCTATTTTATTGATGTTATGATTAATGCCCAAAATAAAATGAAACACGCAAATTCCCAAAAAGTATTCTTAGAAATTGCGCTATTAAAAATAGTTGATTCTGCAGAAAAAGATTTAGATTTATTAGGCAAAATTAAAGAATTGGAAAATAAGATTGGCTCAGGCGCAGGTTTTGGCTTAGATGCTAGTCCAGAAGCATTGATCACACTAGACAATAAGATTAAGCGTCTTAATACAACGCTTGAAAAATATGATATTGTAGGATATAAAGAATTTGTTAACGCTAAACTTACTATGTTAGAAGAGGTAGCAGCAAAATTCTCAGCACTTCCTGATGATTTAAACAATCGTCTTGAAATGCTTGAAGAATATCAACAAGAAAATAAAGTCGATAATGTTATTAGTGGATTTGATGCTTCAGGTATTGATGAAAAGATTAATCAAAAGCTTCAAGAAGCTCTTGCTAAACAAGCAGAAGAAAAGCCTGTTGAACAACCGGTTGTCCCTGCTTCTATTAACAAAGAAGAGGTTGAAGCGATTGTTAAAACTATTATTAGCGAAAATACCTCAAAAGAAGTTCGAAGCGAAAATGTTCCTGCAACATTTGATGGCGCATCAGTTGATCAAATCATTGAATTAATCTCTAATACAAACGACAATGTTTACCGTATTGAAGAAGATTTAAAGAAACAAATAGAAGAAGTTCAAGAAAATGCAGTTACTTCTAATACATTAGAAGATAAGATCAATGAAGTTAAAATGGTTTTAGACTCTGCAATTGATGAAGTTAATAGAGAAATTCAAGATTTACCTAAAGTTGATACTTCAGAAATTGAAGCAAATATTAAGGAACTTCAAGACGAAGTTAAAGACTTAAAAGAAGCAAGAATAGATAAGGTTGAACCAACAAAAGAAGTTGTTTCAGAGGAGCCTAAGAAACGCGTTAGTCCATTTGAAATTGATCGCGACTCTATTGAGTTTAAGACAGTTCATGAAGAAAAAGCAGAAGCTAAACCAATTGTTAAAGAAGAGCCTAAACAAGAAGTTGTTAAACCAGTTGTAGAAGAAATTGATGAAACTGCTAAAATTTACGATGTTAAAATTGTTGAAAGAATATTACATCAAGCTAGAGAAGCTGCTAATAGAGAAAGAAAAGCTGCTTTATTAGAAGGATGGAACAGACTTGAAGATAATGTAGGTAATATGCTTGCTCCTATTGCTCGATTATTAAAAGATGGTAAGATGACCGCAAATGGTACAAATGAATTATTAATTATTTATCCAAGTGCTGGTTTATGTAATCAACTTATGATGCCAAAAGCCCACGAAAATGCAAAACAAATCCTTAAAATAACATTTGGTAGAGATTATGATTTTATGGCTTTACCGGAAAATGTATGGCAAGAAAAGCGTTTAGAATATCATGGACAATATAGCATGGGTAATAGAACACCACGATTATCACCAATCAAAAACCCTGAATTAAAGATTATTATTACAAATCCAGATTCAATAGTTTCTAAAAAAAGCCAATCAATGAGAAGAGCAGAAGAATTGTTTGGGTCTGATTTTGTGGAAAGAGAGAATTAGTTATGAACAAACAAGCAATGTTAAGAATTAAAAAACTTCAACAAGAAATGATTCAAACTCAAAAAGAAATTGAAGAAACAGAATTTCAAGCAACTTCTGGACCAGTTACTTTGGTAATGCTTGGAAAAAAAGAAATTAAAAGTGTTACTATTGATAAAGAATTTGAGTTCGAAGATAAAGATGATTATGAAATGATTGAAGACACAATTGTTGCTTTATCACGTCAATTAAATAAAGAAATTGAAGAATACACCGAAGAAAAGATGAGTAAATATACATCAATGTTTGGTGGTATGGGCGGCTTATTCTAAAATGAACGAACCTGTTTTCTTAGAAAAACTGATTAGTTATTTTGAAAAGCTTCCCGGCGTTGGCAAAAAAACAGCTTCAAGATATGCTTATTATGTGATTGAAAAATTATCTGATGATCAGGTGATAGAGTTCGCAAACGCCCTTACAGAAACGAAGAATTCTGTTGTTCATTGTTCTTGTTGTGGTATGTTAACAAACAAGGAAACCTGTGATATATGTGCAAGTACATATCGAAACAAAAAGCAAGTGATGGTTGTCAAAGATACAAAAGATGTTATTGCAATCGAAAAGACCAATCAGTATAATGGTTTATACCATGTTTTAGGTGGTTTAATTACACCTCTTGAAGGCGTAGGGCCAGATGAGTTAAATATTAATTCTTTGGGGAAAAGAATAGAAGAGGGTATTGAAGAAATTATACTTGCAACACCATTTACTCCTCAAGGAGAAATGACAGCCTTATACGTTGAAAAATTCTATAAAGACACACCTATTAAAATGTCAAGAATTGGCTTTGGTTTGCCTGCCGGCGGGGATATTGAATATGTTGATGAACTAACTTTAAAAAGAGCTTTAGAAGCAAGAATAGAAACCAAAAAATAATCAATTTAAACCACACACAAGAAGTTTCTTGTGTGTGGTTTTTATACTATAAAAAGAAAAAATAGAAAAAATAAAAATGAATTATAAGCGCTGAAAGGTAGGAAAAATTCGCAGAGTAAACATCTAGTTAAAAATTATATAAAAAATCCTTTGAAAAAAAGGCAAATAAATAATTTGCAAATAAATGTCGTTTATGGTATAATACAAACGAGAATGAAACCAAAAAAATATTACGAAAGTAGTTACAGGAGGTAAGGATTTATGGACATTCGTTTAGTTAATTTAACTAAAATTTTTGCTGATAAGAATTCCGAAGTTCGTGCAGTTGATAATTTGTCAATTAACATTCCTTCAGGAAAACTTATTGGTTTATTAGGCCCTTCAGGTTGTGGTAAATCTACAACTCTTTACATGATTTCTGGGCTAATGGAACCAAGTTCTGGACAAATCTTCTTTGGTGATGAAGATGTTACTGATTTACCAGCTGAAAAAAGAGGAATTGGACTTGTATTTCAAAACTATGCGTTATACCCACATATGACAATTAGACAAAACATTTTATTCCCACTTCAAAATATGAAGTTAACAAAAGAAGAAGCTTACAATAGAATGCATAAATATGCTAAGCTTGTTGGGATTGAAGAACTTTTAAATCGTAAACCAAAACAATTATCAGGGGGACAACAACAACGTGTTGCTATTGCTCGTGCCCTTGTAAAAGAACCAAAAGTTCTTCTACTAGATGAACCGCTTTCTAACTTAGATGCTCGTTTACGTCTTCAAACTCGTGAAGAAATTAAACGTATTCAAAGAGAAACTGGTATCACAACTATTTTCGTAACACACGACCAAGAAGAAGCAATGAGTATTTCAGATGAAATCGTTGTTATGAAATTCGGGGTTATGCAACAATTAGGTCAACCTCAATATGTTTATGATAACCCAGAAAATCAATTCGTTGCAAAATTCTTAGGTACTCCACCAATTAACATTTTTAACGGATATGTTTCAAATAAAAAATTATACATTGGCAGAGAAGCAATTCAAGATATCGATTTAGAAAATCAAGAAGTTACAATTGGTATTAGACCAGAAGGTATCGAAATTTGTGAAGATGGTTGTTTAACAATCAATGTACTTCAAGTTGAAAATATCGGTCGTGATAAATCAATTGTTGCTAAGAATCCTTTTTCTGAAAAAGAAACTGTTCGATTTATCGTTGATTCAGATTGCCAAGTTGAAGAAAATACAACAGTTCACGTGAATATAAAACCACACAAATCTCACGTTTTCCATAGAGTAACAGAAGAGAGATTATAATTGTATGGTTGAAGGAAAACCCATAAAAAACTTTTTTAGGGCAATGCTATATCTTTCACCTGCGTTGATATTCCTTGCAATATTTACTTTTTACCCATTATTTAACACATTCATCATTTCTTTTAGAGAAAAATATGAATACATGCAAGGTATTCACCAAGGGATTGGGTTTGAAAACTATAAAGCTTTATTAAAAGCTTCATATTTTGGCCCTGCACTTTTAAACACAATGATTATTGTTTTCGTGTCAGTTCCTCTTTCACTAATTCTTTCATTGTTAATTTCGGTAGCATTAAACTCTATTAAAAGTTTCAAGAAAATATTACAAACTGTTTTCTTCTTACCTTACGTAACAAATACTATTGCCATTGGTATGGTATTTGCGGTAATGTTTGAAAGTAAACAAGGTTTAGTTAATGCCTTTATCAAAATGTGTGGTAGCGAAGGTATTAACTGGTTAGGTGCACCTAAATTAGGTACAGGTAGTAATCTTGTGTTATTGTTTGAATGGTTTGACATTAATAAAATAGCTGATACAGCCGCAGTATTTGAACAAAATCTAATTCAAGCAATTGGCAACACAGGAATTATGAGTGTTGAAAAATTAACATCTCTTTCTGAGTATGTTGGTATTAGTGTTTTATTTGATAAAATTGACTTTATAACACCTCAATATCTAACAGCGTTGACGGTCTTAATGGTTTATATCATTTGGAATTCATTGCCGTTTAAAATATTGATTTTGTTAAGTTCATTACAAAGTATTGATAAACAATATTACCAAGCAGCAAAAATTGATGGTGCATCAAAGATTAAGACATTTATGAATATTACTGTTCCATTTGTTTCACCACAATTAGTATACTTGATGATTACATCATTTATTGGTGCTTGGAAAGAATATTCTGCAATTGATGCGATCTTCGGTACTGGTGGCGGTATCAATGGTAAAGATAACATGGCTACAGTTGTATGGCACATTTATCGTTTCATCAACAGTAGTATGAGTGGACAAATGGGATATGCTGCTGCATTCGCGGTCATTCTATTTGTAATCATTCTGTTATTTACAGCTCTTAACCGTTACATTAGTAACAAGAAAGTTCACTATTAGGAGGTTAAAGAGATATGAAATTATTATTAGCAGTATTATGCGCTCTTATTATCCTTCTTTTACTGTATGTTTTAACAGATGCTTATACAAAACGAGCAATTAAAAAACAAAACAGACAACAAAAACGCGCCCTTAAAAAAGGCGAAGAATTTGATGGTGTAATCGTTAAAGCTAAGACTAAAGACGAAAGAATACGTGAAAACCTAGCAATCAAATCAACAGCTTCTGTTGGTGATAGTGCTATTGAAGTAATCAGAAGAGAAAAAGTGTTAGATTTCTTCAAAAAAGGTTTATGTTATGCATTCTTGGTAGTTGCAGCAGTTTTAGTTGTAATTCCATTCTACTGGATGTTTGTTGTATCATTAAAATCTGAACCGGAAATTGAACTTCCTAATCCAACATTATTGCCAGGTTGGAAAGAGTATCCACTTGCTTTAAGCAACTTCCCTTTAGCAATGGAAAGATTAAACGGGTTCACATTAATGCTTAATACAATTTGGGTTGCTATTTGTTCAACAATTGGTACATTAGTAACAACAGTTATGGCAGCATTTGCCTTCTCAAGAATCAAGTTTAAAGGTCGAGAATTACTATTCACAATATTCTTATCAACAATGATGATTCCTGGGGAAATGATGGTTATTACAAACTTTATCACAG
The DNA here is from genome assembly GCA_045589955.1 of Bacilli bacterium. Lineage (GTDB taxonomy): Bacteria > Bacillota_I > Bacilli_A > ML615J-28 > CAG-313 > CAJGCS01. The sequence continues at coordinate 16,597 of JAZNQD010000019.1, forward strand.
TTTCTAGAATGAAAGATATTACATCACTAAATTTAGCTAACCTTGATTTAAGTATTCAAGGATTAAAATTAGCATATGAAAATATGGTAAGTATCAAAGGTACTTTCTCAGCATTAATTATTCCATTCTTAATTAGTGTTTATTACATTTATTTGTTAAGACAAAATTTCAAACAAATTCCAGATGAATTGTATTATGCAGCAAAAGTTGATGGAACATCAGACTTAAAGTACTTATTTAAGGTTATGATTCCAATCGCAATGCCAACATTAATTACAATTACAATTCTTAAAGCAATGGGTTCTTGGAACGCTTACGCTTGGCCAAAACTAATGAGTGCTGGTAGTAAGAATAACATTAACTTAATTACTTCTGGATTACGTACTTCATTCACTGATGGTGAAGGAAGAACATCACAAGGGTTACAAATGGCAGCTTCTACAATTGTAACATTACCATTATTATTTGTGTTTATATTCTTACGTAAATATATCATGCGTGGGGTATCAAGAAGCGGTATCAAAGGCTAAAACTAAATTTTATATTTAGACTAGCATATATTATTAATTTAATTTTAAAAAAATTTTAAGGAGAAAAAAATGAAGAAATTTTTAAGTTTTATCTTAGTATTTGTTCTTTGTTTTGTTCTTGTAGGTTGTACAGGCGGTTCTCAAGGTGGTACACAAGGTGGCCAAATTGGTGACGCTGAAATTCCTACAGAATTAACAAAAGATCCAATCGAAGTTGAATTTTGGCATGCAATGGGTCAAGCTAACCAAACATTAATTGCTAAAATCATTGCTAACTTTGAAGCAGAATATGCTGCACAAGGTTACAACATTAAAGTTACTCAACAATCATTAGGTGATTACACAGCATTAAGAGATGCAGTTACTTCTAACATCGCAGCTGGTACTCAACCTACTATTGCGCAAACATATCCTGACCACGTTGCTCTATACATCGCTGGTAACGCTATGCAAGAATTAGATTCTTACAATGAAAGCAAATGGGGATTAGGCGCTGAAGAATCTCAATATATTGATGGTTTCTTCGCTGAAGGTAAAATCTATGATAGTGCTAACACTTTATATTCATTACCATTCAACAAATCAACTGAAGTTTTATACTACAACAAAACTATTTTTGAAAAATATGGTTGGTCAGTTCCTAAAACTTGGGATGAAGTAGTTGCAATTAGTGCTAAATTTGCTGAAACTTCTGAATACAGAACATTAGTTAACGCTGGTAAAGACGTTGCTGGTTTCTCTTATGACTCAGAAGCTAACTTATTCATCACTTTCACTCAACAATGGGGTGGCGAATACACTGGTTATGAAAACACAACTGGTACTGGTACAGCTGTTCCTAGTGGAAAAGGTTACATTTTATTTGACAATGCTAAATCTAAAGAAGCTATCAAATTCTACTATGATAACTATCAAAAAGGTTACATGGTAACTACTACTTATTTCGGAACTAACTATTCATCAGACGCTTTCAAAGCTGGTCAATGTATCATGACTTTAGGTTCAAGTGCTGGTGCATCTTATAACGTTCCATCTGATGGTTCATTCGAAGTTGGTGTTGCTGCATATCCTCAAAAAGATCCAAGCAACCCTCAAGTTATCCAACAAGGTACTAACGTATCATTATTCAAATGTACTGACCCTCAAGAAGAATTAGCAGGTTGGTTATTCTTAAAATATTTAACAAACCAAGCAAGTGCTAAAATTTGGGTTATGGGTTATGCAGACTATGATAAAGACGGTAACGTTATTGATTCTGCAGTAGGTACTTCTTACTTCCCAATTAGAAAAGACGTATTAAACTCTACTGAATATGCTGACTACATTTCTGGTAAAGACGTTGCTGCTGATGGTTCAGTAACTTATTCACCAACAACTCAACAATTAGCTGCAAAAGTTGGTTTAGAACAACAAGATTGGTTCTTCACTAACGTTGCATTCGATGGTTCAAGTGCTGCTCGTGATAGAGCTGAAGCATTAGTTCAAACTTTATTCTATGATGATCATGGTACAAAAGATATCAATGATGTAATTGATGAAGTTTACGCAGAAGCTATCGACAGAATTATCTACGGATAAAATTTAAAAATTAAAAGAGTAATATTATGAAAAAAAGATTTGCGTTATTTCTTGCATTACTTGCAATGTTATTTGTTGTAAGTTCATGCGAAACACCTACAGAATGTCAACACACAGACATAGATAAAAACGAAATCTGTGACATATGTGGAAATCCTTATAAAGATCCAAACAATCAAGAACAACCTGGTGTTAATCCTAACCCAGATCCTAATCAACCTTATGAGTTTACAACTCCTGTAACTGATAGAGTTAAACTAACTGAGGATTATGAAGGTAAAGACTTCATTAAAGATGGAATTGGTACTGCTACAGTTGTTGCTTATACAGATGGTGATACTGCAATTTTCAGAACATCTGGTGGAACAAAAATTACAGTTAGATTTTTAGGTATTGATACTCCTGAAAGTACATATCGAATTGACCCTTGGGGCTTTGCTGCTTCTTCATATACAAAAAATGCACTAAAGAACGCAAAGACAATTGTTTTACAAGCAGAAACTCTTGATGAAGATCTTCGCCTTGACTCAACAGGCAAAAGATATTTATCATGGGTATGGGTTGATGGAAGACTTCTTAACCTAGAAATCGCTGAAGTTGGTTTAGGAACTTCAGATGCTTCTGAAACAAGATATGCTAAAGAATTCAATGAAGCAATTCAAGCAGTTCTTAAAGCAAAACAAAGAATTTATGGCACTAAAAATGACCCTAACTTTGACTACACTAATACTCGTCAAGAAATGACATTAAAAGAATTACGTCAAACTTATGGTACACCGGAAGCAGTTAGCACTAAATTAGATGCTGGTAAACGTATTGTTGTTACTGGTACAGTTGCAAGAAGATTTGGTGCAGGTAGTGCTTATATTCAAACATGTGATGAAGATGGTAATTACTATGGCGTTTATGTATATGGTGGTTATGGTCAAATTAAAGCATTTGACGAAGGAACAACTGTAACAATTAACGGCAAAATTGGTTATCACTATGGTCAATTACAAATTACAGAAGTAACAAACGCAAGTATTAAAGTTTGGTCTTATACAAACAAAGATACAGTTGTTGCTACTGACATGCATCTAGAAGATATTTCAATTAATAATTATGATTCAATTAGTAACTTAGTTGCTATCCAAGATGAATTAGTTATTACTGGATATAATGATAGTGAAGAAAATAATGCCTTCACATTAAAAACTAATTATAAATGCTCTGATGGCAATTACTTAGACATTAGAGTTGATCAAAATATTAACTTAGTTGATGAAAATGGAGATAGAATCGTGAGTGGTGAAGCATTAGTTGGTAAAACAATTACATCAATTACTGCAATCCTTTCATACTATGATCCAAACTATGATTCACAAAGCCCTGAAAAATATGACGGACACATCCAATTAATGTGGGGCGTTTATTCTGATGTTACTTTTAAATAAAGTTTCATATAACAAAAATTTCAAAGGAGAACAAAAATGTTAAAAACTAAATTTGGCAAAAGATTATTTAGCCTACTATTAGTATTAGCTGCTGTATTTGCTCTTGCTTCTTGTACTGGTGCAGATCCTTCACAAGATGCTATCGCACAAGCAACTGCAAATGCAGAAGAAATTCATACTCAATTAATTTGGGATAAGACTGCTATGTCTCAAATTACATCAAACGTTAAAGGTTTTATTACTAAAACAAAACATGAAAATGTTACTGTTTCTTGGGAAAGTAGTGAACCAGATGTATTAGACAATACTGGTAAAGTTACTCTTCCTAACTTCGATGACGAACGTGCTATCGTTGTTGAAGAAGCTACAGAAGATAAACCAGCAGTTAAAGCTGTTCCAGTTATCATTACTGCAACAATTACAGCTAGAGCTGAATGGGAAATCAGTGGTAAAACTTATTTCAAAGAAATTGAATTAACAAAAGAATTCAGATTCACTGTTGCTACAATTGCTGAAGGTACTCAAGCTGGTACAATCGCAGACATTAAAGCTGCAGCTGCAACTTACATCTACGATGAACAAGGTGTTCAAAGAGAATTAGTATCTAACTCAAGCGTTGTTTACAGCGCAATGGTTGAAGGTGTTGTTACTGCAATCTTAAATGCAAACGGCGCTGGTCAATTCATGATCCACGATGGCACTGAAGGTATCTATGTTTACAAAACTTTAGATGGCTTAAAAGTTGGTGACAAAGTTTCAGTAGTTGGTGAAATTTATTCTTACTATGGTGCTTTACAATTTGGTAGCAATATTAGTGTTACTGTTATCCAAGAAGGCGCTGGTTTAGACGCTGAATATCGTGAAACAACACCTCAAGAATTAGAAGAAGAAGGTGCTGCAAGAAACGATAAAGGTTTAGTTAAAGCTGGTTACTATGGTGGTGAACTTGTAAACGTATATGGTAAACTTGTTAAAGAAGCTGCTCCTGGTGGAAGCTCAGACCAATATCATGTTGCTGATGCTAAAACTGGTGAAAAATTATGGATTTACTACAAATCTTATAATGAAGAAATGGAAGCTAAATTACAAGAATATGTTGGCAAATACGTTAACATCCAAGGTGTTACATATGACAGAGATTCAAGAATGCAAAAGAATGAAATCTTATGGGATGGAAACATTGAAGAAGCTGAGGCTCCTACATTAACTGATGCTGATAAAGTTGCTATCGCATTAGCAGCAGCAGTTGTTCCTGCTCAAGCAGATGCTGATTTCGAAGTTGCTCTTGAAGAAGGTTATGTATGGGAAGTTGTTTCTGGTGCTGCAATCGCATTCGAAGGTAATGTTGCTAAAGTTACTAGAGGCGGACAAGACGAAGTTGTAACAATCAGATTAACTGTTACAGTTGGCGAAGCAAGCGATTCTAAAGAATTTGAAGTTGCTGTTCCTGCTGCAAAATTAAATGTTATCTCTATCGCTGAAGCAATTGCATTAGCTGGTACAGAACACAATGTTTACACTGCTGATAAATACTACATCCAAGGTGTTGTTACTGAAGTTGTTAATAGCACATACGGTAATGTTTATGTAGAAGATGCAACTGGCAAACTTTATGTTTATGGTATGTATAGTGCTGATGGCGCTGTAAGATATGACAAGTTAGAAGGTCAACCACAAGTTGGTGATTTAGTAACATTATACGGTGTTTTAGGCGCTTATAATGGTACTCCTCAAATGAAGAACTCTTGGTTAGCTGAATATTACGATGTTGTAACTTTACCTGAAGCTGTTCAATTAGCTGGTACAGATGGCAGCTATACTGAAAAAGCATACACTATCCAAGGCGTTGTTACAGAAATCGCAAATACAACATATGGTAACTTATATGTTTCTGATGGAACAAATTCATTCTATGTATATGGTATCTATGATTACAAAGGCAATAAATATAATGCAATGGAATATAAACCACAAGTTGGTGATTATATCACTTTAACTGGTTCATTAGGTTCTTACAAAGGTACTGCTCAAATGAAGAACGCTACTTTAGTAGAAACTGTTAGCCCATTATCAACTGCTGGTCTTACTGCAAACGCAGTTGCAAGAGAAGATAATGACTACACTGATACATTATATTATGCAAAAGGTGTTGTTACAGAAATTAAAAATACAACATATGGTAATATCTACATCCAAGACGAATCTGGTACAATCTATGTATATGGTTTATACAGTGCAGATGGTTCTGTAAGATTTGATGCAATGGCAGCTCAACCACAAGTTGGTGATACAGTAATCATTCGTGGTCACTTAGGTAACTACAAAGGTACTGCTCAACTTAAGAACGCTCAATTAATCGTTTTAACAGCTGGAAGCGGTGAAGCTCCTCATGAACATGAATTCGTTGATGGCAAATGTGAATGTGGTGAAGTAGATCCTAACTACACTCCTGATACTCCTGAACAACCTGGACAACCTGGACAAGAATTAACAGTTACTTTCGATGATACTGCAAAGAGAACATCTGTCGATAGTAGCCAACAAACATGGCAAGAAAATGGTGTTACATTATTAGTTGAACAAAATACAAGTACTTCTGCTATTAATGCTCAATACTTCAACCCATTAAGAGTTTATAAAAATCATAAATTCACAGTTTCTGCAGAACAAGAATTCTCAGTTGTTAAATACACTATTTACTTAAGTAATGGTGCAACTACTTATGTTGATGCATTTGCAAAAATCACTTTACCAGAAGGCGCAACATTAGTAATGGAAGAAAACGTTGCAACTATCACTTTAGCTGCTCCAACTAAATCATTTGCATTAGTTGCTGATAGTGCACAAGTTCGTTTAGTTTCTGCTACAGTAGTTGTTAGTGGTTCTGCTCCAGAACAACCTGAAGTTCCTGCTCACGAACATAAAGCATGTCCTGAATGTGGTAAATGTGTAGCAAAAGATTGTGATGGTGAAGCTGCTGAAAAATGTCCTGGTCATGAAGTAGTTGAAGGCCCTAAAGAATATACATGTGCTGAAGCTGCTACACTTGCAGCTGGTACAGAAGTTATCTTAAAAGGTACTATCGCTCAAATCGATGGTGAATGGGATACATATTACAAAAATATGAATGTAACTTTAAAAGATGAAACTGGTACTTTCTACTTATTCAGATTATCTACACAAGTTCAATTAGGTGATATCGTAACTGTTACTGGTGTTATTGGTGTTTATAATGAAGCTAACCAATTAGCACAAGGTGGTACTGCAGTTGTTACTGGTCACGATTCTTCTTATGACAAACCAGTAGTTGAAGGTGTTGTAACTATCAAATTCAATGATAAAGCTGCTAGAACTGAATTCGATACAAATCACCAAGTTTGGGAACAAAATGGTATTAAAGTAACTAATAACAAAGCTGCATCAACTAGTGACGTTGCTGACTATGCTAACCCTGCTAGATTCTATGCAAGTTCTGAATTAGTTATTGAATATACTGCTAATATCGAAAAAGTTGTTATTAATACAGCTGGTGGTAAAAACTTTGCTTCAAGCTTAAAGATCGATGGTTGCACAGTAACTGTTGATGGAACTGTTTGTACAATCGTACTTAACACTCCTGCAACAAGCGTAACAATCGCTAAATTAGCTGCACAAGTAAGAGTTTCTTCAATCGAAGTTTACCCTGCAAAATAATTAATTTAAATTAATAAAAAGCTACTGAAAATTATTCAGTAGCTTTTTTTCTTGCGTTTTTTTTATTTTTTTGATACAATGTACTATTAAGAATAGAAACGGAGAATTGTATGGTATCAAAAGAACAAGCTTTAACAATTTATAATATAATAAAAGAAAATCCAAAGATTATTATCCATCGTCATGATCGACCTGATGGTGATGCTCTAGGAAGCCAAATGGGGCTAAAACAAGCCATTTTAGCGACGTTTCCTACCCATGATGTAAAAATAGTAGGGGATATAAATAAACGCTATATTTGGATGGGCGAAATGGATGAAGTATTAGACGAAGAATATGAGAATGCTTTGGTTTTTGTCCTTGATACAGGAGCTCTAAAACTAATAAGTGATGATCGTTATAACAAAGGCAAAATGTTAGTAAAAATAGACCATCATATCCCTCAAGACTCATATGGAGATTATATAATAGAAGATACAAGTTATGAATCTTGTTGTGGTTTGGTTGCAGATATCATCTTTAAAGCTGAAATGAAACTAAATGATGCAGGCGCAAATAGTTTATTTACAGGAATGGTTACAGATAGTGGTCGTTTTAGATACTCATCAACTTCTTCAAATACTTATTTAGTTGCATCAAATCTTGCCAAATATAAACTTAATACAGATTATATATATAATAATCTATATATGGAAAAACTAGATAACGTAAAATTAAAAGCCGAACTTATTACAAAATTCAAAGTTACTGAAAAAGGTGTTGCTTATTTAATTAACACTCAAGAAGAAATCAAAAAATACAACATTGGTATTTTTGACATATCTCGTGGCATGGTTAATATTATGGCTGGAATTGAAAATATTCCTATTTGGGCAAACTTCTCAGAAGACGAGGATGGTTCAATCTATGTCGAACTTCGTTCTGCAGGAATAAACGTTAATCCAGTTGCAACTGCACATGGTGGTGGTGGACATCACCAAGCAAGTGGGTGCACAGTAAAATCATTTGAGGAAGTTTATCAAATAATTGAAGAATTAAACAACTTAGTTGAATAGGAGAAATATATGTTTATTAAGATTTTAGAAAAGATTAAAGAATACGATACAATTATTATTCATCGTCATGAACGTCCTGATGGTGATTGTATTGGTACTCAAATGGGTTTATACCATTTAATAAAAGATAATTTCAAGGAAAAAACAGTTTATACTGTTGGCGATGAATTACCTGATTATTTAAAACTTTATGGCAAAAGCGATCAAATTGATGACAGTGTTTATGAAAACGCACTTGTTATTACTGTTGATACATCAAATGAAAAAAGAATTTGTGATAAAAGATACAATACGGGCAAATACTTAATTAAAATTGACCATCACGATGATAGCCCTGAATTTGGTGATATCTATTATGTAGATGAAAAATCACCTGCTTGTGCTTCAATTATGGTAGATATATATAAAGCATGGCATGAATATGATAATAACATTGTTTTATCAAAAGAAGCAGCTACTTCATTAATGCTTGGTATGGTAACTGATACTGGCCGATTTAGATATCGTGGCACATGTCGTAAGACTTTAGAAAATGCTGGTTTATTACTAGATGCCGGTGTAGAACTAGATGAACTATATGCATCCTTATATACAAAGGATGTTGCAGAATTAAAACTTCATGGATATGTGTGTAATAACTTCAAAGTTACTCCAAATGGTGTTGCATATATCTACTTCTCAAAAGAAACAATGGAAGAATATGGTGTTGATAAAGAAACTGCAGCTTCAACTGTAAATATCCTTGATTCAATCAAAGGTTCATTAATTTGGGCAACATTTATTGAACAAAATGAAGAAACAAACGAAATTAGAGTAAGACTTCGTTCAAGATTTGTGTCAGTTAATGGTGTTGCATCAAAATATCGTGGAGGCGGACATTTACAAGCAGCCGGTGCAACAGTTTATAACCAAGAAGAAAAAGAAGCTTTATTAGAAGAATTAGATGCTACTTTAAAAGAATTTAAAGAAAATAATCCGGAGAAATACTAATGAGAGTATTGATAACAAATGATGATGGATATACATCAATCGGTTTAAAAAAACTAGTTGAACAAATAAAACACCGATATGAAGAAATAGTTGTTATTGCTCCTAAAACACAAAAAAGTGCTACTTCACATTCAATTATTCTTCGTGGTGGGATCGAGTTTAAACAAGTAGAAGACATTATTCCTGGAATCAAGACTTATTATTGTGACGGAAATCCTGCAGACTGCGTTTCTTTTGCCAGATGCGTCTTAAAATACCCTTATGATTTAGTAATTAGCGGATGTAATAATGGTATTAACCTAGGATATGATATTATTTATTCGGGCACTGTTGCCGGAGCATCAGATGGTTTAATTGATGGTAAAAAAGGCTTAGCTGTTTCTTGTGCTGTTAATAACTTTGACAGTCTAGAAAACATCAACGAAGTTTTAGACTTTGTTGAAGAAAAAGATTTGTTTACACAAACAAATCTAATCAATATTAATCTTGTAACAAATCCCAAGGGAATCAAAATAACAAAAGCAGGAAAAACTTATTACGGTGCTTATTATGATTTAGAAGAAGATGGTTTATATTATCCTCGCATGGGGATAGTTGAACCAGACCCAACTAATGAACCTGACACTGACTGGGCTGCTTTTTCTAGCGGATATATAAGCGTTACACCTTTAACTATTGATATGACAGACGTAAAGGCGTTAGAGAATATAAGAATAAAATAAAACATATACTTTAATGGTGATGTTTTATGGAAGAAAGAAAAGGAAAGAAAGTTATAAAAGGATTAATATGGATAGTTAAGTCGCTTTGTTTTGGCATTGCTACTTTATTTCTTTTTAATATATGTGGTTCTTTCTTCAATATGAACGTTCCGATTAATATATGGACAATCTTAATTGTAAGTGTTTTAAAGCTGCCTGGGTTAGCTTCGATAATTATTTTTATAATGATAACTTAAAACCATACACTTGCAAAAAACAAAAATTTAATGTATAATATAAAAAAGTATATATGTAAGATATTTACATTGGAGGATATATGAAAGAAAAAGATAAATCTTTATTAGAAATTGCCATTGAATTATTAAATGGAAAACAAAAACCTCAAAAGTTAAATACAATCATTAAAGAAGTTATGGAACTAAAAGGTGTTAAATCAGCCCTTGCTAAAGAACTAGCTCCACAATTTATTTTAGATTTCATGCAATCTGGTTATTTTATTTATTGTGGTGATGATTGTTGGGATTTAAAAGATCGTCAACCTACATCTATTCTTGATAAAGATGGTCACGACTATGAAAGTATCTTTGAAGAAGACGAAGATGTTAAGAAAAATGAACTTAAAGATGAAGATATTTATGGTGCAATCAGAAGCGATGATGATGCATATGATGAAGATGACGACGATGATGATGACGATGATGATGAAAACGAAAATGATGAAGATGATTTATCAAGTGAATTTGAAGAACACTTCGATGAAGATGAACTTGATCAAATGATTAATGAAGATAATGAATAAAACAACTTTATAAAGGCAACTTTATAAAGTTGCTTTTTGAAAGGAAACAAGTTATGAACAAAAAAGAAGTGGAACAAATACTAAACAACCACGGAATTTCTGTTAAGAAGAAATTTGGGCAAAACTTCTTGTTAGATCAAAACATTTTAAACAAGATTGTAACCATACTTCCAGCTAGTGATATGAAAAATGTTATCGAAATTGGTCCTGGTCTTGGATTTTTAACAAAAGAAATTACAAAAGTTGCAAGGAAGACAGTTCTATATGAAATAGACGAAGAGATGGTTAATTTTTTAACTAAGCAAGATTTGAAAAATACAACTATTTGCAATATTGATGTTTTGAAAATTGATGTAAGAGATGAAGTAAAAAAGCATTTTGAAAACGAAAATGTTTCACTAGTTGCTAATTTGCCGTACTATATAACAACAGCTATTCTTACTAAATTTTTAACTGAAAGTTCAAATGTTAATAAAATGGTTGTTATGATGCAAAAAGAAGTTGCCCAAAGAATATGTGGCAAACCAAAAACAAAGGATTACAATGCTTTAAGCGTTTTTATTCAATATTACAGTAATGCTAAAATTGCGATTAATGTTCCAGCTTCTTCTTTTTATCCAGCACCTGATGTGGAAAGTAGCGTTGTTTTAATAGAAAGAAAAGAAATTGTTAATAAAGCAGTTGATGAAATTGCATTCAATTCCTTTGTTAAAGATATCTTCTTACAAAGAAGAAAAACACTTATGAACAACATTTCTAAAACAACCTATTCAAAAGAAAAAGTTAGTAAAATACTAGAAGAAAAAGGATATAGTCAATCTATTCGTTCTGAAGAATTATCAGTTAATGAAATTGTTGACTTATTTAACACAATCTATCTGTCTAAATAAAAGAACTTTATTTCTTTGGCCCACATATAATATATTGGTGGATTAAATGAAAATGTATTGTCTTAAAAATGACAGGAATAAAGTTGTATATATATTACTTTCTTGTGAAAATGGTTTTGCAACTATTAAAGGATATACTAAACGTATCATTCGAAGAGTTGATGAAGAGTTGTTAGAAGAAGCTAAGGATGAATATATTCAAAAAGAAGATAAGATAAGTAATAAATATATATCAGTTAACCAAAACCCAAGAATAAATAAGGTTCTTTGTGGAAAAGTATTGCATATCGACGGTGATAAAGGATACTTAGAAAGTTGTTTAAACTTTTACGAAAAAATGAATATATATGCTTGGGGTATATATATAAAAGAAAAAGAAATTGAAAACAAAATTATTGACATTATTCAAGATGTTAATCCAGATATTGTTGTTATAACTGGACACGACGCTTTTACTGGCGAAGATAAAAAAGACTTAGACTCTTATGAAAACTCTAAAACATATATAAAGATATTGAAGAAAATTAGATGTAAATATTCATTTGATGAATTAGTCGTTGTTATAGGCGCTTGTGCATCTCACTTTGAAGCATTAATTGCTAATGGAGCCAATTTTGCATCGAGTCCTGGAAGAATCAATATCCATACTTATGATCCAGCAGTTGTGGCTTGCAAAGTAGCAACAACCTCTTGTAATAAAACTGTAGATTATCAAAATATAATCAAACATATTTTAGGAGGAAAAAAGGCAATTGGTGGGGTTGAAACAAAAGGAAAAATGAAAATAATTTATTAATGGTATTATTATGATGAAAGTAAAAAGCTTTGCAAAAGTAAACCTCATGTTGAAAGTCATAAAAAAAAGAGAAGATGGGTATCATGAATTACAAATGTTAAACAAAAGAATTCCGTTGTTTGACGAAATTGTAATAACAAAATCCGAAAATGATGAGATTGTCTTTATCCACGAAGAAGTAGACCCAACTTACTTGTATAATGTTTTAAAACAAATAAAAAATATATATAATATAGAAAAGAATTACCAAATTGTTATTACAAAAAATATTCCACTTGGGTCAGGACTAGGTGGTGCAAGCATGAATGCTACAACAATTATTAATGCAATATTAGAAGATAATAACATCAATGAAACTTTAGAAAACAAAATTAATTATTTTAAAAACTTAGGTGCAGATGTTCCATATGGGTTTGTAAATGATGTAGCTATTGTTGAGGGGATCGGCGAAAATATACATGTAATAAGCAATAAAAGCCTTCCACCTTTGGTTTTGGTAAATCCTGGTGTTTTTATAAGTACAAAAGATGTTTTTGAAAATAACAAAGTATATTCTAAAAAATATGCTCATGAGGATATTATTAAAAGTGATATATATGAAAATGACTTAGAAACTTCCGCTTTTGAAATTTGTCCAAGTCTTGCTCGGTTAAAACAAAAATTAAGTGCATATGGCAAGGTTGTAATGAGTGGAACTGGTTCAAGTTTGATTGTTCATACCAAGGAAATTGAAAAAATAAAAAAAGAATACCCTAATTATTTAGTTGTTAAAATCAATTAGGAGGAGGAATATATGAAGATTATACAAAAAATTGAAACGAACGATTTAGTAAATTTTAATAATTACTTACTAGACAAAAATTTATCTTTTAAAGTGAGTACCATTATACTTGGTGCTGTTTCTTTAGTTATTTCAATTTCGTCTGTTATTTATGAACTTATAAGAACAGGCACTATACTGCCACTAACAGCAGTTATTTGTTCACTATTACTTATTTTAGGCATTTTTATTATTTTCTTTTTAAAACCTGTACTAAAAGCGTTTATTAAGAAAAAAGTAATAAAAAGAAACGAACAAATTGATCCAATTCGTATTACTTTAAATGAAGCTGGCTTTTTGTGGGAATATGCCGAAGATGAAAAAAATAAAACTGAGGCAACACCATATACTTGGAATTCGATTTATAAAGCAGTTGAAAAAGAAAATCATATCTTTATGCATGTTAATCAGTACATTATTCTTTTTATTAAAAAAGAAAGCTGTGAAAACTTAGAAGAAGTAAAAAGTTTCTTACAAGAAAAACTCACTTTTAGATATAAAACAAAGTAACTTAAGCTTTTAGCTTAAGTTTTTTATATAATTACTTGTGTAAGAAAAAAATATTATGATAAAATATTAGTGGAGGTGTAATATGAAACCGAGAAACTTTATTGTTAATATAATGCTTACACTATTATCAATCTTTTTAATAATTGGAGTGTGTTTTGGTACGCAAATACCTTTGCCAACACTATTTATTGGCGTAGGAACAATACTTATCTTAATTCCAGAATGGATACTAAAACCCAAACATCGTGCTTTTTATTTGGTTTATAAGGGTGTAGCCCAAGTTTTATTTACAGCATTAATTATTATATCTGTTTTTTTAGGCTTTTTATATGGATTTATCTTTGAGCTTCAAAACGATCTTGCTCAAAGCTGTAATTCTACAATTAACCATTCCGAAATGGATGAATTCTTAGCAACTTACTTAATGCTTTATGGAATACCAATTCTTACAAGAATCATAATGAACATTGTTGATTTTGCAACGTACCGAAAAGAAAGAAAAAAAGACAATTAATATTGTCTTTTTGTTTTTTTAATTAATATTAACATGTTATAATATAATAAATATACTTTGATTTATGGAGGTGTTGTTATGTATGAACCGTCGATATGCTTAGAAGATTATTTGTTTAATAACACTTTTTTTAAATTGGAGGTATATCAAAATGTTAAAGTTATTTAAAGAAATTGAAGGCAAGTTAGCTTCCTTTGATGAACAAGAACAAATCTTTGAAAAAATTGAAAGAAACATGTGGATTCATGTTTCAGAACCAGATGTAGATACTCTAGCAAAATTAAGTAAAATTGTTAAAATTGACCTAGATGTCTTAATCAATGCTACCGATGAAGAAGAATCTGCACACTTAGATTTAGATGATGATTATACAATGATTGTTTTAGACGTCCCAATCTATAATGATCATATCTATGAAACATATCCTTTTTTCATTATATATAATAATGATTATTTTGTTACGATTTGTAAAAAACAAACGATGTTTGTAGACTCATTATTAAAGAAGTTTAAGAAGATTGAGCCTCACAAACATGTTCGTTTAACTTTGCAATTAATGCACCGCATTGCAACTAGCTATATTGTTGCGTTAAAGTATTTAGATTCTAAACGTAACGGATATGAAAAGAATTTGAAAACATCAATGAATAATAAAGTTTTATTAGAATTGATGGATATGAATAAATCATTTGTTTATTTTTCAACTTCATTAAATGCCAACAAAGTTGTTTTCAGTAAAGTTAAAAGACTTCCTGAATATAAGAAGTATGAAGCTGATTTTGAACTTATGGAAGATGTTGAAGTAGAAAACAACCAAGCGATTGAGATGTGTAATATATATCGCGAAATCCTAAATGCAATGATTGAAGCTAACGCTTCGATAATTTCTAACAATTTAAACGTAGTAATGAAAGTTTTGGCTATTATTACATTGATAATTTCTATCCCAACTTTAATAGCATCGCTATTTGGGATGAATGTTCATTTACCTTTTGAAAACAGCGAATTTGCTTTTTATGTAATACTTGCGATAAGTTTTGTTTTGGCTTGCGTAGGTGGTATTTTAATATATTATTTAACTTCTAAAGTAAAAAAATAGAAATAAAGCAAAATATTTTTCAAACGAAAAATGTTCGTGGTAAAATAAAGAAAAAGGTAGGAGGATTAAATGAGAATTACGGACGCTAAAGTTAAAAAAGTTAATGGCACAAGCCGACTTAAAGCTGTAGCGGAGATAACTATTGAAGGTGTGTTTGTGGTTCATGAGTTAAGAGTTATTGAAGGTAATAATGGGTTATTTGTTGCTATGCCAAGTAGACAAGTAGGAGAAAATGTTTACAAAGACATCGCACACCCAATTAATGCTGAAACTCGTCAAGTTATTGAAGATGCAGTTTTAAAAGCGTATGCTGAAGCTGAATGAAAATATTAAGGACTAGTTAAACTAGTCCTTTATGTTTTTAAAAAAATAAAAAAATGTGTAAGTTGTAAAAAAAGGACAAATAGTGTATAATAAAATAGAGGTGATGATGATGCAGCAAAAAGCAAAAGAAATCCGTGCATTGACAGCTACTTGTATTTCAAATCTTGGTGCAGGTCATATTGGCGGAAGTTTATCAATAGTTGATGTTTTAACAGTGTTATATTATAAACACATGAATATTGATCCAAAAAATCCAAAATGGGACGAAAGAGATCGATTAGTTGTTTCAAAAGGCCATGCGGGTCCAGGTGTATATGCAACACTTGCACACAAAGGGTATTTTCCTAAAGAAGAACTGTTAACTCTTAATAAATTTGGAACTAATCTTCCAAGTCATTGCGATATGAATAAAACGCTTGGCGTTGACATGACTACTGGCTCTTTGGGACAAGGGATATCTTGTGCTTTAGGTATGGCTCTTGCAGCAAAAATAAGAAATACATCAGAATATATATATGTTATTATTGGTGATGGCGAATCTCAAGAAGGACAAGTTTGGGAAGCTGCAATGTATGCATCACAAAAAAAGGCCGACAATTTAATTGTCTTCCTTGATTATAATAAATATCAATTAGATGACTCAACAGATAATATTAACGCTCTTGGGGATGTTTATAACAAGTGGAAAAGCTTTGGCTTTTATACACAATCAATTGATGGTAACAATATTGAAGAAATTGATCGAGCAATTACAAATGCTAAAGCAAATAAAAATTCCCCTTCAATGATTATTCTAAATACTATTAAAGGTAAAGGAATTTCATTTGTTGAAGCGGCTGGTGCAAACAATCATAGTATGCCTATTTCTAAAGAAGATTTAGAAAAAGCATTGGAAGAATTGAAATAGGAGGTACTGTATGGATTTAAGACAAGTATTTGCGAACACACTTTCTAAATTAATGAAAGAAAACGACAAAATTTGCATTTTAGATGCTGACTTATCAAAACCAAATGGTACAGCTCCGCTTCACAAAGAATTTCCAAATCGTTGTTTTAATGTAGGTATTAGCGAAGCTAATATGGCAGGTATTGCTGCAGGTTTATCAAGCTATGGATATAAACCAATAATCCTAACTTTTACACCTTTTGCAACAAGAAGAATCTGCGATCAAGTTGCAGTATCAATTGCATATGCAAAACAAAATGTAATTATTGTTGGAACGGATCCTGGTATTACTGCAGAACTTAATGGTGGAACACATATGAGTTTTGAAGATATTGGTGTAATGCGTAGTATTCCAACAATGCAAATATATGATGTTGTTGATGAAGTTCAATTTGAACAAGCTATACCTCAATTATTAGAACTAAACGGTCCGGTATATGTTCGTGTACCAAGAAAAACAAGACCTGTTGTTTTTGATAAAGATTATAAATTTGTTTTAGGTAAAAGTGATGTGTTAGTAGAAGGAAAAGATATATCTATTCTAGCTTCAGGAACAATGGTCCATGAAGCAAAACTAGCATCAGAAATTCTAAAACAAGATGGCATTAATGCTGAAGTTATTAGTGTTAATATGGTTAAACCATTAGATAAAGAAACGATTTTGAAATCTGTCAAGAAAACGCAAAATGCTATTGTTTGTGAAAACCATAATATATATGGTGGTGTTTATAGTGCAATAGCAGAACTTATTTGCCAAGAATATCCAGTTAAATGTACTGCTGTAGGGGTTAAAGATACGTTTGGACAAGTTGGTAAATATGATGAATTATTAAAAGCATACGAAATGACGAAAGAAGATATTGTTAAAAAAGTAAGGGAACAATTAAATAAGTAGAGGAAAAGAAAAATGGCTATTATATCTGGTAAAAAAATTAAATTATTTTCATTAAATTCAAATCGACCTTTAGCTGAGGAAATTGCAAATTATATTGGAGTTCCACTATCAGAATGTGAATTGAAAAGATTTGCTGATGGAGAAGTTCAAATTAATATTACAGAATCTGTAAGAGGACATAGAGTATTCGTAATTCAATCAACTAATAATCCAGTAAACGAAAACTATATGGAATTATTAATTATGATTGATGCTTTAAAAAGAGCATCTGCAGCATCGATTAATGTAATTATGCCTTACTATGGATATTCAAGACAAGACAGAAAAGCTGCACCTAGACAACCTATTTCTGCTAAGTTAATGGCGGACTTATTACAAACTGCTGGTGCTACAAGATTATTGTGTCTAGATTTACATGCTGCTCAAATTCAAGGGTTCTTTAATATTCCAATCGACAACTTCTTAGCATTCCCTATCTTCGGCGAATATTTTGTTAATAAAAACTTAGAAGATGTGGTTGTTGTTTCTCCTGACCATGGCGGAACTACACGTGCAAGAAAACTTGCAGAAATTCTTGATGCTCCAATTGCAATTATCGATAAAAGAAGACCTCAACCAAACTGTGCTGAAGTTATGAATATTGTTGGGGATATTGAAAATAAGAATTGTATTATCATTGATGATATGGTCGACACAGCTGGTACTCTTTCAATTGTAATCAAAGTATTAAAAGAAAGAGGAGCTAAAGAAGTTTATGCTTGCTGCTCACACGCTTTATTATCTGGCAATGCAATTGAAAAAATTGCTGCTACGCCTATTAAAGAATTAGTGGTTACAAACAGCGTTCAATTATCAGAGGAAAAAATGAAACCATTTGTAAAACAATTATCTGTTGCTAATTTATTTGGTAGAGGTATATTGAATATTGCAGATGATCAACCAATCAGTGATTTATTTGTATATAATCCAAAAGGAAAATGCTAATGGAAAAACAAAATAAAACAACTTTTAACAAAGCTGTTAAAATTTTGCCTTATTTTTCGTCTTCTTCTGAACTACCTTCATCATTTAAAATTAATCGAAGACATGGCGTATATGAAAAAGTACAAAAGTATAAAACTTTAGTAAATAGCTCTGACTTCAAAGAAGAAGGTTTATATAATCCCTTTACTAGAGAAACTTTTAAATCAAGTTTTAAAATTAAAAAGTAGTTGCCTTGTGATATGATGTCTCTAAAGTAGACAGTGAATAAAAATAAAATTATTCACTATTTACTTTGGAGGCATTTTTGTTATTTTAAACAAAAAAGTTGTAATAAAAACTATATTCTAAAGCATAAGATTAGACATAATCAAAAAAATTTAGTATAATATTATAGAATTATCATGAATACTATTTTTGTGAGAATTTTAAAAACGAAAAGTTAATTTCTTGACAAGACTTTTACTTTTTGATATACTATTCAAGCGCTAATAAAAAGCGAGAGAAAAATTAGATCTTTGAAAACTGAACATAACAGGTGGAGCAGGATATAATTAAACTTTTTTGAGAGTTTGATCCTGGCTCAGGATTAACGCTGGCGGCATGCCTAATACATGCAAGTCGAACGAGATCTTCGGATCTAGT
>JAZNQD010000020.1:0-41370 GCA_045589955.1 Bacilli bacterium
ACCAAAACGTAAGTGTGATCTAGTTACACCACCACTCTTCTTAGAGTCATATGCGAAATATGCTTGTGCATATAAATCAGTGTTGTCACCAATGATTTTAATAGTGTTTTTGTTAGCACCTACAGTACCATCACTACCTAAACCAAAGAATACAAGTTCAGAAGTACCTTCTAATAATTTAACTTCTTTACCAACAGGGATACTTAAATGAGTAACGTCATCGTTAATACCTACTGTAAATCCGTCATGACCATTATTTGCAAGGTGAGCATAAACTGCCATCATTTGAGCTGGAGTTGTATCTTTACTTGATAAACCATATCTACCACCAATGATAACTGGAGCATTTTCTTTACCATAGAATGCTGCTTTAACATCTAAGTATAATGGTTCACCAATTGAACCTGGTTCTTTTGTTCTGTCTAATACTGCAATACGTTTAACAGTGTTAGGTAATACTTTGAATAAGTATTCAGTTGCAAATGGACGATATAAGTGAACTGCTACGCAACCAACTTTAGCGCCATTAGCGTTTAAATAATCAACTGAAGCTTTTAATGTATCATTTACAGAACCCATAGCGATAACAACATCAGTTGCATCTGGAGCACCATAGTATACAAATGGAGCATAATTTCTACCAGTAACTTCACTAATTTTTGCCATGTAATCAGCAACAACGTCAGCTACTTTATCATAATATTTATTTTGAATTTCTCTTGTTTGGAAGTAAACGTCATCATTTTGAGCAGAACCTCTTGTAACTGGGTGTTCAAATGATAATGCTCTTTCTCTAAATGCTTTTACTGCATCCCAATCGATTAATTTTTCATATACTTCGTAGTCCATAACTTCAACTTTTTGAATTTCATGAGAAGTTCTGAAACCATCAAAGAAATGCATAAATGGAACGCTTGTTTTAATAGCTGCTAAGTGAGCAACACCTGCTAAGTCCATAACTTCTTGAACTGATGAAGTTGCAAGCATAGCAAAACCAGTTTGACGACATGCCATAACGTCTTGGTGGTCACCAAAGATTGATAATGATTGTGCAGCTAAACTACGTGCAGAAACATGGATAACACCTGGTAATAATTCACCAGCGATTTTATACATGTTAGGAACTTTTAATAATAAACCTTGGCTGGCAGTAAATGTAGTAGTTAACGCACCAGCTTGTAATGAACCGTGAACTGAACCTGCAGCACCTGCTTCAGATTGCATTTCTACGATTTTAACAGGCATACCAAATAGGTTTTTCTTTCCTTTAGATGCCCATTCTTCTGCATACTCTGCCATTGGAGATGACGGAGTGATTGGATAAATTCCGGCTACTTCTGTGAAGGCATAAGCGGCATGAGCGGCAGCTTGGTTACCATCCATAGATTGGAATACTTTTTTAGACATATAAATCCTCCCATAAATATTAAATGTATTTTTTTACCATTTCTTATTATACCACAAATATTTAAATTTTGTCATTATTTACTATTTATTTTATTTGACAAAAGAAAATCTCTATCAAAAAGAAGACTTTTGATAGAGATTTATTTCCTAATGGATTAGTAATCCTAAGATAATTAAGATTGAAAAAACTGATATTAAGCTTGTAAAAACAATGAACTTAGCTCTAGTCTTTGTTTTCTTTTTGGCCTTTAATGATTCTTTATAATCTAAGACAATATCAACATAATTTGTAATTGCAAAAATTAAGATAAGAGCAATACCAACATAAAAACTTGGACTTAAAGAAGCTACTTCAAAGAAAAGTAAACGATATTCAGTTGCAATATTATGAGTATCATTATAAAAATTCAAAGGTATAAATGTTGATAGATTTAGTAATATTACAAGAGCACCTAAAGCAACAAATGATGGTATTAAAGTATTTGTTTTTTTCTTCTTTAAGATTAAATCGATAATCTTACCAACAACAATGTAAAGCATTGTTCCAAACACAGTTACAACACTTAAGAATACAAGAGTTGATACAAATGGGCAAAATCTTTGTTCGATATAGTAGTTTAATTTAGCATTAAAAGGTAAATCAACTTGTTTACTAGTTTGAAATAATTGCTTAGCAATATTGTAGTCATATTTAAGATCTCGAACAAGCATATTACAAAGATTAAAGAAAGAAATACCTTCTAATACACTTGATGTATCTTCATAAATTATCTTTTTTGCAATATCAATTTTAGCAGGATCATTAATGATTAAACCCGAAAATAAAATAATTCTTTCATATAATATTTGGGTTGCATCTTCGTACGTTGCTGGATCATCTTCATTGATTTTGATACGATGAATTGTTGATGTAGAAGTAAAATAAAGTTCAAGGTTGGCACTTTCTTCTTCATTTATATCAACCACATAAGATGTTAATTCGTTTGTTAAACTAATCTTTTTGACTTCTAAATTATTAACTTTAATGATTAGTACCGCGCTATCTCCCTTAGCCCAAATAGATATGCGTTTTAAGTCTTTAATATCGTTACTAATAAGTTTAATTCCACCTTCAAAAGTGACGCCTTCTTCCTCCTCAGCGTATCCCTCATAGAAGATTGCTTCCCAACTTTGTTTAGCGTACTCATCGAATTCAACTTTACCATTATTAATTTTATCAAATACTTCTTTTGTTAAAATTTGATCAACTTTGGCAATTGGATCATCGTGTTCTTTAATATCGGTAATCTTTTGATCTAAACGATCAACAATAGTTTCCTTATTAATATTGTAAACAGGTAATACAAAAATTGCGAATGCGGCTAATAATACAACGCAAACAGAAATTATCGAAATTATTGATTTACGCATAGTTTGCCTCCTACATTTATATCTATCGTTATTATACAATAAATCAAATATTATTTCAGCATTTTAACAAAATAATATATTTCTTTTCTTTTTTGTTTTTTGTAAAATGATAGTGTCAAAAGGAGGTAATTTTATGACTTATGGATATGTTAGAGTTTCATCTCAAACACAAAACATTGCAAGACAAATGGAGGAGATGAACAAATATGGAATTGGCAAAAAGTTTATCTATATCGATAAAGTTAGTGGAAAAGATTTTGAAAGAGATAGTTATCAAAAGATGAAGAAGAAATTAAAAAAGGATGATTTATTAATTATTAAATCAATTGATCGACTCGGGAGAAACTACGATATGATTATCAATGAATGGTATGACCTAACTAAAAAAATTGAATGTGACATTTTTGTTATTGACTTTCCCTTACTTGATACACGAATTGAAGGACAAAACTTAATGGGTAAGTTTATTGCTGATATCGTTCTCCAAGTGCTAAGTTTTGTAGCTCAAAATGAAAGAGAAACAATTAAACAAAGACAAAAAGAAGGGATTCGTCTTGCAAGAGAAAGGGGAGTTCATTTAGGTCGTCCTAGATATATTCTTCCTAGCAATTTTGAAGAGGTTGTAAAAAGATATAAAGATAAAGAAATAAACACAAATGAAGCTCTTGAAATACTTTGTATGAACCGAGGAACGTTTTTTAAATATGCAAAACTATTAAGTAAATAAAAGACCGCTTTTAGCGGTCTTTCCTTATTATATATAAAACTATTTATTTTTTCCTTTTATTTCTTGATAAATATCACTTTTAGAAACACCACGGTCTTTAGCAACTTGTTTCATGGCGTCCTTTGAATCATAGCCTAAGTTAGTATAGTAAGCATAGTGTTCTTTGATTGATAAGTTTAAAAGATCTTGATTTGCTTCTTCCTTGGGAGTAGCACTAATAATAAGAACCATTTCTCCTTTGATTTCATCTACATATTCTAAGATTTCTTTAGCCGTACCACGTAAATATTCTTCATATTTTTTTGTTAACTCTCTTGCAAGAACAATATGACGATTAGGCATAATTTTATCAATTAACTGAAGCGTACTTTCAATTCGGTGTGGGGCTTCGTAGATGATTAGGGGAACATCGTTAAACTTTAGTTGTTCAAGCTCTTTTTCTCTTTTGTTTTGGTTAGAGTTTAAAAAGCCAATAAATGTAAATTTGAAAGGCTCTATTCCAGAACCAACTAAAGCGGTAAGAGATGCTGAAGGCCCAGGAATGATTTCAACAGCTACCTCTTGTTCAATTGCTTCTTTAACAGCTAAGTATCCAGGGTCAGAAATGCCGGGCATACCTGCATCACTTACAATTGAAACAGTTAAGCCTTTTTTCACATCTTCAATAATATTTGTTGTTAGTTCATTTTCATTATATAAGTGATAACTTTTTAGTTTTGTTTTGATATTATAGTGTGATAATAATAAACCGGTAATTCTTGTATCTTCACAGTAGATTATATCACTACTAGCAAGAACTTCAACAGCACGATAAGTTATATCTTTAATATTACCAATTGGGGTACCAACAAGATATACTTTATGTGCTTGGTCAATATTAGTTTTTTGTCTTCTAAACATCTTATTCACCTTTTTTGTAATTGAATATTTTTAATATTTCATCTGTGTAAGAACCATCACTATTATTTACATAAAGAGGAGGAAGGATTTTTAACCCACCTTTTTTAGTACTCTTAATACCTTCAACCATCACCGCAAGACTAACTGTTGAGTTTGTTTTAGGGTAAACAAAGCGAATTCTTTTTGGTTCAATAGTGTGTTTTCTAAATGATTCTAAAATATCAATTAGGCGTTCACTTCGATGAACCATCGCAAAGATGCCACCATCTTTTAAAGTTGAGTTAGCAATCTTTAAAACTTCATCTAGTGTTATTTTCACTTCGTGTCTGGCAATTGTTTGATAAGTCGATTCATTGATTAAACTATCAGGAGTATAAGGAAAATAGGGAGGATTACAAGTAATAACATCGATTTTTTCTTTAGCATAATTACTTGGAACTTCCTTCATATCCATGTTTTTAATTGTTATTTGCTCTTCTAAGTTATTTAATTTAACGCTTCTTATGGCAAGATCGGCAATTTCTTCTTGGATTTCAATTCCCGTAATATGAGCCTTAGTTCTTAAAGTCAAGAAAATTGGAATATATCCATTTCCACAACCTAAATCAATGATTTGTTTTGTGCTTGAATTAATGGTAACGAAATCGGCAAGAATAGTTGAATCTAAAGAAAAATTAAAGATATCCGGTCTTTGGATAATCTTTAATCCTTCATAGCCAAGTAGGTCATTAATAACTTCTACTTTATTTTTTCTTTCCATAACGGTATTTTTTCTTTTGGTAATGTTTTTCTTTCTTTTGTTTTTCTTTAAGTTTTGCTTTTTCTTCTTCTGTTAATTCTTCTTCAACTAATACTTCTTCAGTAATTTCAATTTCTTCTTCGTTTACTTGTACAGAAGATGCGATTACTTCAGGTGTTTCAGTTGATTTTTCAAGATTTACTAACATAACATCGCATGCATTATGAAGAGTAGGAGCTCCATCTGGGTTTTCTTGCGTTTTTACTGTTTTCTTTAAGTAGTCAACTGCAACAACTTTACAACAAGGACAAGTTGGTGTTTTGACCATGTTTCCGATTGCAGGAAGTTCTTTTTTAAGTTCACGGTAAAGTTCTGCCTCATAGGCAATACAGCACATTAGTTTACCACAAGCACCACTAATCTTGCTATTATTTAAGCTCATTGATTGTTCTTTAGCCATTTTCATTGTTACAAAATCAAAGTTTTGTAAATACTTTTTGCAACAAAGTTCTCTACCACATGTGCCTAAGCCACCAATTACTCTTGCGCCTTCTCTTGGACCGATTTGACGTAATTCAACACGTAGTTTAAATTCAGGAGTAAGTAGTTTTAATAAGTCTCTAAAGTCAACTCTTTCATCAGCACAGTAGTAGAAAATGATTTTTGAACAGTCAACCGTATATTCACAATATAAAGGTTTCATTTCAAGATTTAATTCACGAACGTATTTTTTAAACTTTTCAAAACTTTCAGGTGCAAGCTTATTGTTTCGTTCTTCGTTTTCTAAATCTTTAGCTGTTGCCTTTCTAATTACTGGTTTTAATTCATATTCAATTTCTTCAGCTGGTACTTCTTTGTTGCCAATAACAGTTTTACCCATTTCAAGACCACGAACAGTTTCAACAACAACATAGTCTCCTGGGTTAAACTTAATGTTTAAAGGACTAAAATAATAGATTTTTCCAGCGCCTTTAAACTGAATACCGATTATTTCGATTTTTTCATTCATACTATTTTTCCTTTCCTAACTTACAGAAAAAGTTAGTATAAAATAGCGGCATACTCACGTAGTAATTAAGACGTTTTTGATTTTCGATTATTAATTCTAGTTTGGCATTAATATCAATGTCGTTTAAGTCTGCAATATCTTTAAAGTTTTTCTTAAAGTACTTTACTTCTTTATTATTTTTAAACTTAATTGCTTCTTGATACATTAAAGCTAAAATATCAAATAAGAAGCGATGCCACATTTTATTTTCTTCTTGTAAAAGGTCTTTATGTAAATAATAAACAACAAATGGGTCTTCTTTTTTAAACGTTGCAACGACAACTTTACGAGCAAATTCAACAAAATCAATAATCTTACCTTCACTAATAAGTTTTTGAATTTCATCGATGTCATTTGTTATAGTTGTTGCAGAGTATGCAATATCTTTTTCAACCCCATTTAGTTCTAAAGCTTCAACAATACTAGATGTTGAAACAGGTTTAAAGTGAATAATTTGTGTTCTTGAAAGAATTGTTGAAAGAATTCTTTCTTTATTAGATGTAACTAAGAAACCATAGCGATTAGGCATTGGTTCTTCTAAGAACTTAAGTAACGCATTACTTGCAGAAGCATTCATTTTTTCTGCTTCATAAATAATGTAAACTTGATTCCCACCTTCTAAACTTGTCATTGAAAATTCGCGAATTAAATCATCGATTTGTTCTTTTTTAATGATTTCAGTTGAAGGACGAATGATAACAACATTCATATGATTTGAAGATAATACTTTTTTGCAACTTTCACATTCTAAACAAGGTTTGTTTGTTTTTGTACATACTAGTTGCATAGCCATATATAAAGCCATTTCATCTTTACCACAGCCTGTAAATCCTTCAAATAAATATGCATGTGATAGTTTTTCTAAGAAAAAGCTATTTTGGAGTACGCGGTAAGCGTCCGCTTGGATTGTTTTTAGTGTTTCAAAAGTCATATTTTTTTCCTTCGACAAAATTTACAACTAGATTAACTGCTTCATTTACAGCTACTTCTAGTTCTTGTTCGCCATTAACCTTTTTAATACGATTAGGGAATTTTTCAATGATTTTTAAATAGCCCTCATATACATCTTTATGGAAGCTTAAACTTTCTTGTTCTAATCGGTCAAGCTCACGAGCATTTTTGTGAATGCGCATAAAACCAACTTCTGGGTTTGCAACGACAAAAACAGTTAAGTCAGGAAGCAATCCTTCTGTTGCATACATGTTCATTTCATACACTTCATCAATACCAATCCCTCTTGCATATCCTTGGTAAGCAAGGGAAGAATCAATATAACGATCACAAAGAACAATTTTCTTTGCCTCTAAGGCTGGTTTAATTACTTTCACAACATGTTCTCTTCTGCTTGATGCATATAATAATGATTCTGTTCTTGCGTCCATACCAACATTATCGTTATCAAGAATCAATGAGCGAATCTTTTCTGCTACTTTAGAACCACCTGGTTCTCTTGTAACAATAACATCATAGCCTCTTTTAACAAGCTCATCGTATACACCACGAACAGTAGTTGATTTACCACTACCATCGTTTCCTTCAAATGAAATAAAAAGTCCTTTTTCTAATGTTTTCATATTATTCACCTTTAATTATTTATCTTTTATAATTATACTATAAAATAAAGATTTTTTAAAGCAAAATGGAAAAAGAATAAACTAAGCAAAAAAATAGAATGAAATTGATAAATTTCATTCTCGTTTTTTTTAGTTTATTGGTCTTCTTAATAAAATATTAATATATGTTTCTATATTTAAAAGCGTGTTTATTATCGCATAAAAAAGGATTGGAATAAAAATAATAATTAAACATATTAAGATAATATTAAATATCATTATTTTAACATTATTAATTTTTTTTAAAAATATTAACTTATATATTCCATAGCCAAGGATTGCCCCAAGAAAATTCATGAATATATCATTAATTTTAAATGATCCTATTAAGGTAATATATTGAATAAGTTCAAACCCTAAAGTTGTTAAAAAACCAATAATGCAAACATATAAGAATTTGCGTTTTTTAAAAGCCCAAGCGATGTACCCACCAAGAGGGATAAATATAAGTATATTAATAATTTCTTCTTTTAAAATACTAAAGAAAGAACGATTAAATAAACTAATTAAATATTTATGAGGTGGGGTAAAATAAACTGTAAACCTTTCAATAAAGCTTTTGTCAATTAAAAATTCATATGTATCAATATATGCTTGAGACATATTACATTTTAAAGCAATTGCCCAAATAAGTATTATTACATATATTCCAAAGACTATATTCAAAAGAATCGTTAATAGTTTTTCACTTTTAATATTCATAATTGCACCTACATATATTTATTTTAACATATTTTTATAATTAAGTGAATAATATGAATTTATTTGTTAATAATATATAAAGAGGTATGTTATGAGTAAGAGAAAAAATGATTGTTTATATGAATTTGGTAAAGATGTTTTTAAAAAACCATTAACTCCGAACAAGACAAAAGAAAGAATACGTCTTGAAAACATGTATGAGTTTGGAGAAGAATACTTTGTTAATACTAAAAAAGATGAAAAAGACTAAGCATAGCTTAGTCTTTTTTGTTGTTAGATGTGTTTTGAAAATTTTTTGAAATAAAATCTTGACAGCGCAAATGTAAGTCTTCAAGTAAAAGATTCATTTTTTCTTTCTCGTGTTTTTTTAAAACACTATATTTAAAATCATCTGTTAATTGTGTACTATCATCTAGGTAGATATAATATTCATAACATCGATTAGATTTTATTTGATTAGTAACCTTAATGAATTCGTCATAGTCGTATTTGGCATAATTAGATGCACTACTTGCCTCATAATATAGGCGAGGTCCATCATATTGTGCTATCAAATCATAAAGAATATTTTCAAGTATTTCTTTTGTTAAATTTTCTTCATCTTCAATATTAGGGATAAAATATACTCCTAACGATGGTGTTGTTGCAACTTTATAGTTAGCATCACTTAAATTACCAGTTAGTAATAAATCAACTTCATCATCGTTTATCGGAAACGGAACAGCCTTAACAACATCATCTTCGCTATATCCGACACCAGATACACATATATCATTTGTATAGAATGCATTAAATATACCAAAAAGTGTATTATCAATATAACCTGAATCAATATATGTTTTTAACTGTTTCATTATTTTAACATTAGTATCTGATGCTACATTAACATTATCTAGACTTGGAACAAGCATTTCTCCGCTTGCGGCTGAGAATCCTTTAAAAAGTTCAAGTATTTTACCTGAAAATACAGGGTGTAATGAAGATAATGATTTATATGCATCGCTTGATACAAGTTTAGTTATATATTCATTAAAATAACTTACTGTCCATTTACCTTCATACCAAAGTGTTAGAGGATCTTCAAGACCAAGTATATCAATCTCTTGTTGACTATAAAATAATAGTAACTCCTGATCGTATTGCGGATTAGCGTACCCATAATTTCCAACTTGTGCAGTTAAAATACTGTTTTTATTTGCAAATCGTTCGTCAAGTTCATAGAATTTATTTAATTCGTATTCTGTAACTTTAGATCTAAATAGGTCAAATACAATTATAGCAAGTTCGTCATAATCGTAAGCAGTTCTTTCTTCATATTCAATTTGAATATTATATGCCTTTTCTATTTCCTCTTGATGTTTTTGGCGAGGTTCTTTATCTGAATATTCATAAAAATCATCAAAAGGATCATAGCAAAAACTACCTGAATGATAAATTTTTATAACTCGATTATTTCCATCATAATTAGTCGGATTATATTTGTTTACTACAACATTTAGTTTTGCAACAAGAGTAATATTTGAAGAAAGTACACAATCAAAATTGTATAATTCATCTTTCAAATACCAACCACATATATTTTTGTTACTATAATTATCATCGATATATTTTTTAAGGCTGATATTGTCATTTACTTTAATTATTTGTGCTTCTTGTTCACATATTAAAGTAACTTGATAGGACTTAATAGTTTGCGTACAAGAACATAAAGTAAATATAAGAATCAATGATAGTATTAATTTTTATTAATATCCTTTTCATTAAATTATATAACCTCCTACATTATTATATAATTACCAATTAAGTTATTTTCTTATCCCGTATTTTTCAATGATGTAATCCATGTCTTTATCACCACGGCCCGATAAGCAAATTAAAACTGAACCTTTTTTCATTTGTTTAGCTAGTTTAATTGCATATGCAACCGCATGGGAACTTTCAATAGCAGGGATAATTCCTTCTAATCTTGATAGCATAAAGAAAGCATCAACTGTTTCTTCATCATCAATTACATCATATTTTACTCTACCAATTTCTTTCCAAAAAGCGTGTTCTGGTCCACTTGATGGATAATCTAAACCACTTGCAATAGAGTATACTGGAGCTGGTTCACCATTTTCATCTTTTAACATGATGCTCTTAAATCCATGCATAATGCCTTCTTCGCCATAATTTAAGCTTGCTGCATGGTCACCTAGGTTTTTACCTCTACCTAAAGGTTCTATTCCATATATATCTACTGGATCATTAATGAAGCCTGAAAACATTCCAGCACTGTTAGATCCACCACCGACACAAGCAACAACAGCATCAGGAAGTTCACCAGTCATTTCTATAAATTGAGCTCTTGCTTCAATTCCAACAACGCTTTGGAAGTCTCGTACCATCATTGGGAATGGATGAGGTCCAACAACTGAGCCAATACAATAAATAGCCGTTTTGTATTCTTTTGCATAAGCTTCGAATGCAGCATCAACTGCTTCTTTTAAAGTTGCGGCGCCTTTAGTAACTTCAATTACGTTAGCTCCAAGAATTTGCATTCTTGCAACATTTGGGGCTTGTTTTTTTATATCAACGCTTCCCATATATATATCACATTCTAAGCCAAAGTATGCGGCGGCAGTTGCTAAAGCAACACCATGTGATCCTGCTCCTGTTTCAGCAATCAGTTTTTTCTTGCCCATATAACTTGCAAGAAGGGCTTCTCCCATACAGTGATTTAATTTATGAGCACCAGTATGATTTAAGTCTTCTCTTTTGACATATAGTTGGACATTACCAATTTTATTTGAAAGTCTTTCAAGGTGAGTAATTGGGGTTGGTCTTCCTTGGAATTCTTTTCTAATTCTTCTTAATTCGTTAATAAATTTGCGTGATTTACATATTGTAAAATAAGCATCAGTTATTTCTTGCATAGCATTTTTTAACTCTTCAGTTATGTAAACACCACCATATTTACCAAAATAACCTTCTTCATTAGGATAGTCTTTAAAATAACGATCCATATCAACATCTTTAAATTTCATTTTTAATACCTCCAGTTTTTCCAAAAACCAAAAACCAAAAATAAACAAAAAACGCCCTTGCAAAATGCAAGGACGAGTATTCGCTGTGCCACCTTGTTTTAATATAACTTCAATATGAAGAAAGATACTAACATATCTTTAGCAACTAACGTATGCTTTTACGTTGTAGGATACTAAGTTTACCTTTTCGCTACACCCTCTGTGGCCCATTTAATAATCTGTGTTTTGTTCGTATCTCACCATCACGAACTCTCTTTGAAAGCATAATTATTTTTACTCCCACATCAACGGTTTATAATTTAGTTTTCTATATAAAGTATAACATTATATATATTACCTTGTCAATATTAAAACAAATAATCATTTACTCATGTTCCAAGAAAAGTCCCAAAACGCAAGTTCATAGCGTGAGCAAGCAACATAAATATCAACGATGTGTTGCTTTTGTTCGTCTGTGTAATGTTCTGTTAATTTTTCAAGCATTTTGAAAAGATTGACATTTTCTTTACTATATTCATCGCTTGCATATCCTTTAATCCAATCACCATAAAACTCATGATTAATGGAATTGGGATTATTTTTAATAATATTGCGAGCGATAATTTCATAACTATATGCACAAGATAAAATAGCAGCTAAAACTTCTGCTTCCCCTTCTTCATAGGCGATACGAAGCATATATGAAGTATAAGAAAGGTTATCAAGAGCACGAGGGGTGTCATTTAATTCTTTTTCGGTAACGCCGAATCTACCCATATATCCTCTGTGAATATCCATTTCACCATCTGTAAGTAAATGCACGTAAGATGCAAATAATTTCGTAGTTTCGATACTTTTTGCTTTAGCAATTCCAATACCAAACACTTTAGTGTATTCAATTAAATAAAGATAATCTTGTATAATATAATATCTAAATTTCTCACGGTCAAGTGTTCCATTTTCGATTCCTTTTACAAAGGGATGCATATTGTATTTCGCCCAAATATCCGCTGTTGCATTTGTCATTTTATCAATTAGTTTCATTTTCGTTTTCCTCAGCATATTTTCCATTTAGATTGAAAGCGTGATTCATCGGTCCTGAACCATGTCCAAGATCAAGCATTGCGCCAAGTGCACCAGAGATATAATCTTTAGCTCTTTGAATTGAGTTTTCTAAATCATAGCCCTTTGCAAGATTTGAAGCAATAGCAGATGAAAGTGTACATCCTGTGCCATGGGTATTAGGGTTGTTAATACGTTTCCCATTAAACCACTTACACTTGTTATTATAATATAAAAGATCGTTGGCATCGTTGATGCTGTGTCCACCCTTAAGTAGAACAGCACATCCGTAAGCATCACCGATAAGTTTTGCGACATATTCCATATCTTCTTTTGTGTTAATAACCTTTCCTGATAAAACTTCTGCCTCAGGGATGTTAGGTGTAACAAGAGTAGCCAGAGGAAGAAGGTCTCTTGTAAGTACCGATACTGCATCTGTTTTCATCAATTTAGATCCACTTGTTGCGACCATTACCGGATCGACTACAATATTCTTTGCTTTATGGGAAGCAAGTAATTTGGCAATTACTTCAATAAGTTTTGCTGATGATACCATTCCAATCTTTACAGCATCAGGATGGATATCCTCAAATACTGCATTGATTTGATCTTTTAAAAATTCAGGAGTTACCTCCATAATTGATCTTACGCCGGTTGTGTTTTGTGCTGTAAGTGCTGTAATTGCACTCATTGCATAAACACCGTTCATTGTCATTGTCTTAATATCTGCTTGAATACCAGCGCCTCCACAAGAATCACTTCCTGCGATTGATAATGCTTTTTTCATATTTTTTTCTCCTAACATTATTTTTTCTTAAGCGACATAAAGTGGTGCCCCCGATCTGCCGCTATTTTTTAAATTTGTATTGATTCAAAGCTAGTGATATAATAATCACTATTTGCTTTCATTTCTGTTTGTCTTGATTCGTGTTCATCGTATACACCAACAACAATAAAGCCATCTTTTTTTGCTGTCAAAAGTGCATGCAGTGCATCTTCAAATACAAAGGTTTCATGTTTTTTTGTTTGAAGGTGTGATAGCGCTGTGCGATAGATTTTCGGATCTTGTTTGTTACATCCAACCTCGGCAGTTGTGAAGATTTCTTCAAAGTAATGTCTAACTTTTAAGCGTGATAACGCAGCTTCAACAAGATACTTATCTGTTACTGTAGCAACACACATCTTTACTCCTTCTTTTGCTAAACGAGCCAAAAACTTTTCAACACCTTTTTTTAATGTAACTGTGTTTTTATAGAAATCTTCAATCATTTTATTTACTTCATTAACGATTTTATCAACCGATAATGTTACACCGTAGTGCATTTGATAGTATTTTGCAGACTCTTCTAAGGTGAAGGTCTTAAATACTTCGGATAAATTCTCTCTTGGTTCTATACCAAGAGATCGAAGATAATCTTCGCCAATTGTATCCCATATAGTCATCGAATCAAGAATAGTTCCATCAAGGTCAAATATTGCGCCCTTGATCATTTTGTTACCACCTGTTTAGTAAGGTTCTTTAATTCTTTTGTTGCGCTTTTGATATCATCATGGGCAAATATTGCACTAATAACTGCGATACCACAAATACCACTTCCAGTAAGTACTGATACATTATGTTTACTGATACCACCAATTGCGACAACAGGAATGCTCACTGCTTCGCAAATAGCTTTTAATGTTTCGTAGCTCACATCTACAGCATCGTCTTTTGAACCTGTAGGAAATACTGCGCCAACGCCTAGATAATCTGCTCCTCGTTGTTCTGCAAGAATAGCTTGTTCAACAGTTTGTGCTGAAACACCAAGTATCTTGTCTTTTCCAAGAAGAGTACGAACATTACTTGCCTCCATATCACTTTGTCCAACGTGAACCCCATCAGCATTCATTTTTCTTGCAATTTCAACGTTGTCATTTATAACAAATGGTACATTATATTTTTTACAAATCTTTTGTATTTCAATTGCTTCAAGAAGAAACATATCATCATCAATATTCTTTTCCCTTAGCTGAACAAAAGTTGCTCCTCCTTTTAATGCTTCTTCAACCTGTTCATAAAGTGTTTTTTCTCCTACCCAAGAACGGTCAGTAACAGCATATAAAAGTAAGTCATTTTTATCGAATTTCATATTTTGCTCCCTGATTAAGTTTTTCAGCATCCATATTATAAATAGCATCAATAATATGGTTGCGAAGTGAAGAATTTCCTTCGCCTTCTTTCATATTTTTAACCCCAATTTCTCCGGCAAGCCCCATTAAACAAACAGCGGCAGCTACAGCCTCAGTCAGATTATTTGGGTTTGCAACAGCATAAGCAGTTGCTATTCCTGAAAGCTGGCATCCTGTTCCAGTGATACGGCTCATCTTTGGATGGCCGTTACGAATTACGTAGCACTTATTTGCATCTGCAACAAGATCAATAGCACCTGTTATTGCAACAACAGCACCGCTTTTAGCAGCAAAATTCTTGGCAAAATCAACCATTTGTTCAAGGTTATCCTCTGTAACAGTGTCCGCCGCATCTGCATCAACGCCTCTTGTTGTTCCACTTCCAAAGGCAAGTGCTTTAATTTCTGATATATTGCCACGAATAATGGCAAGTTTAATTTTTTTCATAATTTCTAATGCAGTATTAGTACGAAGAGCACTTGCGCCTGCTCCTACTGGGTCTAGTAGAACTGGATGTCCAAGTTCGTTAGCCTTCGCTCCTGCAACAAACATCGCTTCGATGCTTTGTTTGTTCAAAGTTCCAATATTAATATTTAGCCCTCCACAAATAGATGTGATGTCAGCTACATCCTCTGGTTCATCAGACATGATCGGGCTACCACCACATGCAAGAAGGACATTTGCCACATCATTAACAGTTACGTAATTGGTGATATTATGTACTAATGGCATTAACTTTCTTACATTTTCAAGACAGTTTCCAAACATTTTATCCTCTTTCTCCGATTGAATCGGTATAAATATTCAATCATTCAGCGAAAAACCATCGAACCAATAAAAAAGGAAGTTTCCTTTTGGGTAACTTCCATATGAATACACTATTGTTCAGGCATCCCTACGTTGGCATTATCCAAATCAGGTTAATGGGTCGAAGGTCTTACCTTCCTCTCAGCCTGTCCGCGCCAATAAGCGCATCAAGCTCCCCGCTGTATAATTGTACTTTTATTATACACCCATTTTAATAGAAAAACAAGTATATTTATGCATTTTATCATTTTTTTAATATCACATCATTCATAAATCGACAAATACAAATACTAAGCATATTTTATCCATTTTTATTTTATATTAACTATAATTAATATAAATAAAGGAAGTGATTACATGAACCATCAAGAATATATTAATATTGTGCCAAATGCTTCTACTGCATTTATCTTTATTCATGGTATTGTCGGTTCTCCTAATCACTTTGATGATTTTGTTTCATTAGTGCCAAAAGAATATTCTATCTATAATATTCTTTTAGATGGACATGGAAAAACGGCAATTGACTTTGCGAAAACAAATATGAGTAAATGGCAAAATCAAGTTAATAAATTGATTGATGAAGTTGAAAAAACGCATGATAATATATATATTATTGCTCACTCAATGGGAACGCTACTTACAATGAGTAAAGCAACTTCTTCAAGCAAAATAAAAGGAATGTTTTTTCTAGCTCCACCATTAAGAATAATCTTAAAACCAAGTATGATCCTTACTTCTTTAAAGATTTATTTTAATAGAATTAAACCTTCCGATATTAGAACTAATGAAGCAAAAAGATGTTATAGTATTAATCATACGTATAACATCATCAGTTATTTAAGATGGATTCCAAGGTTTTTAGATCTTTTCAAAAAATCAAGACAAACAAGAAAAATAACTAACAAAATTCAAATTCCTACATATGTATATATGTCAAAGAAAGATGAAGTTGTTTCAAGAAAATCAAAAAAATACTTACAAAATAATTACTTTAAGGTTTATACTTTAAATGATTCAAGACATTTCTATTATGATTTCAACGATAAACTTTTTTTATTAGAAGAATTTAAAAAATTTATTAAAAATAATTAATATTTAACCAAGAACTTTAGTTCTTGGTTTTTATATTCTAAACAACTTTATATTTGACTCATTTTCTTTGATATACTTTCTATTTTTTAACTCCTTGATAGCACGATCAACTGTAGATTCAGATTTATTAATAAGTAAAGCAATTTCTTTTCTAGTTATAAATAAATTTCTCGTCATTTTGAATATTTATCTCGTCATTCTGTTTTTTTATCTCGTCATTTCGAGAGTTTATCTTGTCATTTTGATTTTTTATCTCGTCATTTCGAATGTTTATCTCGTCATTTTGAATGTTTATCTCGTCATTTCGAATGTTTATCTTGTCATTCTGAATATTTATCTCGTCATTCTGTTTTTTTATCTCGTCATTTTGAATGTTTATCTCGTCATTCATCATACCTTAAAACTCCTTACTACATATCTACAATTTATATTTCGTAATTAGTTTAAATTTTCCATTAAAAAACTGAGGAATTATCCTCAGTTTAATAATATACTTTCCAAAGATATAACCCAACAGCTGGGGCTACGTATGGAGCTAATTTTCTTTCTTTACCATCTAATATTCTTTGAATATCGGAAGGTTGAAGTTTCCCTTCGCCAACTTTTAACATTAAAGCAACAATGATTCTTACCATATTGTACATAAATCCATTACCGATTATTCTAAATTCTAGTAATCCATCAACAATGTTAAGTTCGAATAGTTCTATTATTCTTACAGTTGTTTTTAATTCTTTGTTTTTAGAAAAGCTTTTAAAGTCATGTGTCCCAATAATATATGTCATTGCTTCTCTTATTTTAGAAATGTCAATTCGGTCATGAAAGTGATGTTGATAGTTTGCTTTAAGAGGATCAAATGTTCCTATCGATACATAGTATCGATATTCTTTTTTGATTGCACTTCCACGAGAATGGAATGTTTCATCAACGTTTTCAATGTCTGTAACATATATATGCGGGAATACTTTTTTATTTAGTATCTTCTTTAAATTAGGGCAAGGTATTACTTGTGGAGAATCAAAGTGAGCTACTTGACCTTTTGCATGAACTCCAGCATCTGTTCTTCCACTGCCTTTAATAACGATTGGCATTTTGAATATTTCTGTTAAAGCAATTTCAATTGTCTCTTGGACAGATGAATAGTTTAATTGGCGCTGAAAACCATGGAAGAATGCACCATCATATGAAATAGTTAGTTTATATCTCATAGAAAAATCCTACCTAATATACATGCTGTAAGAAGTATGATGATAAATACAATTGATAAATAATCGAATGTTCTAAACTTCATATGAAGAAGTTTAGTTCTTTTTTCTCCTGGGATATATCCTCTTGCCTCCATCGCATCAGCTAAATCTGATGCTCTTTTTATTGATATTACAAACATTGGAATAAGTAATGATACTATTTGCATAACTTGTTTTGCAAGTGAACTTTCTTTAAAGTCAACACCTCTTGATGCTTGAGCTTTTAAGATTTTTTCTGTTTCTGAAAATAGGGTTGGAATAAATCTTAAGGCAATTGATAACATCATGGCAAAAATACTTGTTTTTATCTTTAAAAGTTCAAGTGGTTTTAAAATCCATTCGATTGCATTAGATATATCAATTGGTTTAGTTGTTAGGGTGAAAACAGTTGAAAAGCTAATGATGATAATAACACGAAGTACTGTAAATGCACCAAACTCTAAACCATATTTATATAAGTTTAAACTAGGTGTAAGTAGGAATGGTTTATCAAGGATTGGATACATACATAGTATTACTGATCCAATTAGTAATACTGTGAAAATAATCATTTTTGCTTTTAAGAATCTTCTAAGTAGAATAAAAGCTAAGAAGACAAGGGATACAATTGCAATATTTATTAAAGTGAAGTTGAAGTTGATTGTATAAACAATTGAACCATCACCTTTATTAAATAACATTTGGATAGCAAATGAAAATACAACTAAGAAAATAATTGATCTGTAACTTTTAATAAACTGTGAAATAGGAATCTTTGACATTAGCATTACCACAAGTAATAATACTAAGAAACCTCCCAAACAAGCAAAAGCAAGATAAGGGATTTGTGTTTCAAAAGGGATTAAGAACATTGATACCATAATTACGATTAGACTGATAAATTTTGTTCTAGGGTCTAAGCGATGAATAGCACTATCTTTTTGATAGTAGCGGCCTATAATCATTGCATTATTCATGATAAGCCTCCTTAATAACTTCAAGAAGTTTTTCTTTTGTTAGAGGGATATCTTGATAATCGATTAATCCTTTTTCTTTTAATGCTTTAGCATATTTTGCACATTCTGGTAAATCAAGATTATAAGAATCTAGGATTTCATCATTATTAAATAGTTCTTGTGGGGTACCATCAAAAGCAATTTCTGCTTTATTCATTACAATAACACGTTTAGCAAATCTTGCAACATTATCCATATCATGAGTAATCATAACGATAGACTTATGTGTCTTTTCTTGAATTTCTTTTAGAAGATTTAATAAATCTTCCTTACCAACTGGGTCAAGTCCAACTGTTGGTTCATCAAGAATTAAGATTTCTGGGTTACTTGCAAGGATCCCGGCAATTGCAACTCTTCTCATTTGTCCACCACTTAAATTAAATGGTGATTTAGCTAAGATTTCATCACTAATACCAACACTTTTTGAAGCTTCTTTAGCAAGCTTTATTGCTTCGTCTTTAGACTTTCCGAAGTTTTTAGGGCCAAAAGATATGTCTTTTAAAACAGTATCTTCAAATAATTGGTATTCTGGAAATTGGAAAACAAGGCCAACTTTTTGACGAATCTCTTTTAGTTTGATTTTTGATTTTGGTTTTACGACTTTATCATAGATATGAATTTCACCACTTGTTGGTAATAAAAGAGCATTCATGTGTTGAACAAGTGTTGATTTACCACTTCCTGTTTCACCAACAATCATGATGAATTCATCATTTTTATTAATATTAAGACTAATATTATTTAAAATATTCTTGGAAGCTTTTTTAGAATATTTAAATACTACATTTTGAAAGTTAATTCCCATATTGTGTCAATTAACTCTTTCTTATTGTTTAGGTTACTATTATTAAGTTCATTAACAATAGAAATGCCATCAAGAAGTTTTAAGCCACTAGCTTCCAAAGTGTCTTTTTCTTTTAATACTTCTTGTGGTGTTCCATCAAGAACAATCTTACCACCATTTAATACTATTACCCTATCAGCATATACTGCTTCTTCTAAATTATGAGTAATAGAAATGATTGTTTTGTTTTGTTCTTCTTTTAACATTTTAATCATTTGGTTGATTTCTTTAGTACCTTTTGGATCAAGCATTGATGTTGATTCATCAAATATTATAACATCTGTTTCCATTGCCAGTACCCCTGCAATAGCAACACGTTGTTTTTGACCACCACTTAGGTTTTCAGGGTTGGTTAATAAATAATCTTCCATTGAAACAACCTTAGCGTATTTGTTTATTCTTTCAATCATTTCTTCTCTTGGAATGCGGCGATTTTCAAGGCCAAAAGCGATGTCATCTTGGACTGTAACACCAACAAACTGGTTGTCAGGATTTTGGAAAATTATCCCCATTTTGTCCCTTATTTTATCAAATTCATCACCTTCATACTTTACGCCATCAACAAAAACTTCACCACTTTTAGGTTCAAGTAAACCCATAATGATTTTAGATAAAGTAGATTTACCACTACCATTATGGCCTAAGATGGCAACCATTTGTCCTTCTTCAATAGTCAAAGATAGATTGTCTAAGACTAAAGCATCTTTTTCATATGAAAAAGAAAT
Organism: Bacilli bacterium; assembly: GCA_045589955.1. Lineage (GTDB taxonomy): Bacteria > Bacillota_I > Bacilli_A > ML615J-28 > CAG-313 > CAJGCS01. The sequence goes on from JAZNQD010000020.1 coordinate 20,496, forward strand.
ATCTTTTAATTCAATTTTCATTTAGCTACCTCCGACTTTAAAATTTGATATTAATAAATCAATCTATCTTATTATACTACAAATAGGGAAAAAAGAGAAATGATTTAGTAATTCAAGAAAAGAGTCAGATAAAATATCTGACTCTTTTTATGTAAGATTGTCTTCATTCAAGTATTTTTCAATTATTTCAAGTAAATATTCCATTGTAAAATTGCCTTTTTCAATTGCAACTTTAAAGTACTTACCATTTAATAAATTGAATAATTCTTCACTAGCATACATACTCCATTCTTCATAAGTATATAAGCCGTATTTTTCGATATCAGCTTGCATTTGTTCTTTATCGTACTGCAAGTTTTCATTAATTTCAAATGGTAATTTATACAGTAAAAATGGTTCCATCGATAATACATTATCGTAAATGAAACTAAAATCATATGCTGTAATAATTTCATACGTATCTGCAATTGTTAAGCTTACATTACAATCAATTATTTTTTTACTTGATACAACTCCGTTATCGTACGCCATTATTCTTGTACCAATGTAATCATAAACATTTTCAGAGTTTATGCTAAAATATTCTAGTTTATCAATGTCAAAATATGACTGTGAACCAGCAAGTTGAACGCTTGTTTCATCATCAAAATATAATGTAATATCGTTCACCATAACATTTTTCAATTTTTCAATAAAAATAACTGGTCTAGATACAAATTTTCCTTCTTCAAAACTCCATGTTGTAACTAAATCACCTATTTGAATTTCAGTCACATTTTTGAAAGATCCATCAGCCATAAGGATTTGAGCATTTTCAAAAACACAAAAATCTGAGTTATCTGAATTTCCAGAACTTGATATTATTGAATACTCTGCTTGACCAATAGTAAATGTTGAAGGGTTTGCAGGTGTCCCTTTATAACTTGGAAACCAACCTCCACTTTTGTATGTGTCTTTTTGAATCGTTGTCCCTGCAGTTATATTATCTAACTGATATCCATTATATTCTGCATTGTGGTATGTAAATGCACATGAAACTGATGCTCCAACTTGAATATAAATAACTTGAGAGACATTTGTCTTTTGTTGAGTTGAATTGAAGGTATATGTGGCAGAAGGTGTTGTATCTGCTACATCTATAATACATGAACCTCCCGATAATGTGATAACTACTTGAGTATAACAATTTGTTAAAGTTACTTTATAGTATCTCAACAACTCCACTTTACTTAATGTATATGTTAAACTTTGCGTTATTGATGGAGATGTTGATCCCCCATCATATTGATTAGACCCATTAATCCATTTTTCATCATAAGTAACAATATATATATCTTTTAGTTCAGAATCAAATGAATGATTTGGGAAAGTAAAGTTTCCATTGTTTTCAACAAAATAAGTTATTGATGTTAAAGATGTCTCTCCAGCAAATTCTCCCCAATCAAGGGTAACTTCATGTTTATTTTCCCATATACCATAAATTGTAATATTTTCGGTTAAATGCGTATTACTATCAAACAACGTAGTTCCATTTTGATCTATATACCATCCTTTAAAATATTTTGGATATGTTTTATCACTATTATATTTAGCACAGTTGTCTTGATGAACATAATCCTTTACATTGATGCTAATAACATCTCTTGGATCCCATTGGAATTCTTCGTCATTATTATTTATTGTTTCATAAGTAATTGTATATGTTTCCGTACCTTCTGGGTACCATTTACCATACAATGTTGTTCCTTGACTCGCTACAAAATTAGCACCTATAAAATTACCTATTGGTTCTGTCATTTCAGAATCAATAAACCATCCTCCAAAAACATATTTATTACTATGAACAGGTGTCTTTAATGCAGTATCTGTAAGAATATTAAATGTACTCAATGTATTAGATACTGACCCTGTTTCAACTGCCCCGCCAAGATAAGCATATACATATTGAATATTATATTCAACTGGAACCCATTTTGCAAAAACGTATGCATTACAATAAATTTGATACCCATGAGCCTCAAACAATCCTGTTTCCTCATTTAACGTATAAACAGGAATTGTACCTTGCGCATCAGCATACCAACCAACAAAATTATAATGTTCTCTATAAGGATTTGAGGTATTAATTTTATTAATTGTATAAGGTGTAGAATATGTTCCGTCTAATGGTTCAAAATCTGACGTACCTGTCAACTCACCGCCATTAGCATCATAGTAAATCATACAAGTCTCGCTGTACCATCTACCATTTAACGACATATATGTACCAGCAGAAAACGAACTGTAATAATTTCCTGAGCTAACTGTTAACCCTTTTGCATTTTCAGCGGCTACATATGCTGTTACAAATTCACCCGCATTTACATTTGTTCCCATCCCAATTTGCATAGCATCGGTAGAACTAGTAGTTCCTGAATTTCCTTCTTTAGAAGATAAGGATGTTGTGGTGTTTTCAGTAATAACTAGTTTAGCCCCTGTGTTTTCTGTCTTTATAATACCAGCTAATGCACCTTGATCAACATTTAGCTGTCCATTAACAACAAATTCGCTTCCAGGCTTTTGAGGGTATTTACAACTAGCAAACTCTTTATCGACAAATGAACTATATATTATTATTTGCCCATCACTAGAAATATTAAATTTTGCACTTTCATCTATATAAATTCTTGAACCAGGTAACAATTTAAACATATTATCTACTGTAAATGTGCCATCGTAAAAACCAATATTGTATTTCCATGAAACTGGAAAATATACAGATTCTAATGTTATTGTTACTGTTATCATAACACTAACTTTTAAAGTTAAAGCTGTAGTTGACCCATTTCCTCTTACTTCGATTGTTGTTGTATCAGACTCGCCCGTTGTTAAACCTAATGTAGTAGGATTAAATTTTGTTTTAATATACCCAGATGTAATATTAATTATTCCCTTAGTTCCACTATTTGTAGATAAAATTGGCATTTGATCTGTGTTATGAGCACTATTTGCATATAAATCGACTAAGCCATATATTACGCTTTCACCTGTCGAGCCACCAACGCTAGAACTATTTAAATATAATTCTGTTTGAATATTTGGCATATCATACGTATTAAATGGAGAAATGTTTTCCTTCTTATAAACCGTAACAGTATTTGTACCTCCACGATAATCATATATAACAAATGGCATATATATATTACCGCCTAATACATTTACTTTACTATAATTATCCAAAACGGTTTCTTTAACATATCCATAACAATTGAAAACACCTGCATTTTTTATTTTAATTTGCGCATATGAATCCATTGTTATTTGTGCAAAATCCCCGGAAGTTCCACCAGACGGCTTTTGGCCTGCAGATCCAACAACTCCATCTAAGGAAAGTGTACCACCATTAACTGTAAGAGTTATATTTGGTGATATTGTAACATTGTTTTTTCTGTGTGTGGAAACACGTTCTTTTGTAGAATCAGATAAATATTGATTTGTTCCTTCCCTATTGCCAATAAAACCTGAATCGTCATAACCAATAACTAATGTTACTCCACTATCAATACTGCAATCGCTATAAATTGTTGGATTTTTACCAATTAATGCTATAACAGTTCCTGTTTTTGCAGTATTGGCCGATATAAGTGCATCTTCAATTCTTCCATAATAGTTTTCGCCTAATTTTGCAACAGCTTCTAAAGTAAATGGAACATCTACATCAACTGTAGTATAATTTATTTTATCACTAGGTACAAATCTTACACTTGTTGTTACTGTAGATGTAATAGCAATTCCAATATAATCTGTAAATCTTGTTGACTCTTCGTTTGTAAAAATATAGTCACCAAGAACAGATTTAGGAGATGCATCTGTACTTTCTATATGATTGGGATGAGTAGCAAGTATTGATGATGTAGACTTTGTCATACTTGGTAATTGTCCATAAATTGTTGAGCCAAGAGTCGGATACCCTTCTTTTAGTAGCGTAGGAACAGCCTGTTTTATTTCAAAAGGAACTATGACATAATCATTTTTATTATTAACATTTTCATATTTAAATGAATATGTTCCAGCATTCATTGGACCACTACTTGGCAGTCCTTCGCTATCGAATTGTATATTAACAAACCAGTCAGGATTATCACTTGTTGAATATTTAATTACATACTTACTATCGTTAATAATCTCGTCATTTAAAATTAGAGGAATGTGATAATTTCCATCATACACAACAGGAGAAGCGTCTATACTGCTAATTACTTCTCCAGATTGTAAATATTCTGGTTTAAATGTTTTTGATATTGTGATAACCCAACTAGCAATACCAGTTCCTACTAAAAACAACAAAATTATAGATATTATAATAACTGAGAAGTTTATTTTGTTTTTACGCATAATTTACCCCCTCTAGTCTAACATCACAATCAAAACCATAATCTTCATTGTCAGAATTTTCGAATTTGTAAAAATTTTCAAAGAAAGATTGAAATTGAGCATCAGTTAAATCGAAATGAATTTGGACGCTTATAGACTGCGAATCAATTTTTTGATTATTTGGATCATAATTTGCTAAGTAGTTGATTAATGTGAATGTTACTATATAATTACCATTCTCTCTTATTTGAGGTTCGCTCATTGTAACTCCATCTGGTAACGTGATTGTGTGAGAAACATTTGTTGAATTTGTAAACAAATTATATGGACATTTTTCTCCAGGTTTAAATTCAACCTCAATCTTTAATGAATCATTATTATATTTTGATTTACAATTATGTAACATAACAAGAAGATTAATTGTACAAGTTCCTCTATTGTAAACTGTACCATCTACTGTTACTGAAGATTTAGATAAATCATCATTTAAAAAGCAAGAACTACAATATTTTAATCCTTGTATTTCACCATCAAAGTCAATGTAATCTGCAAAGCTATTTACACTTTCAGATTTTATATTCCCTGAAGCTGTTATGGAATCGCCACTTACAAAAGTCCATGACGCAAAGCCAACACTAACCATACAAATAGAAGTAAGTATTTGCATTAAAAATATGATGTATTTTTTCTTCATAATGGCGTTTCTCCTTTCATTCTTTATGATAGTTAATAAAGGTATACCTTTTATGAATATACCAATTCAACTTATTATATCATAATTTATTACAAAAAGCAACTTACTTATTAAAATAGCGTTAATTTACCAAAAAATGTCTATAAAATAGACATTTTTTATTTATATTAAAAGGTATACCTTTATTAACAGGAGGTTTGTATGAAAAGAAAATACATATATATTCTCATGCAACTTTTTACATCAATATGTGTAGTAAGCGTAGGATTTGCCTCGTGGACATTCGTTAGTGGTGACAGTATTGTCGCAAGCGGTAATATAAAAGCTGAGGATGTTATTACAGATAATGAAATTGTTTCAATTAATGATACAAATCTATTATTAGAATATTATAAGACTGGTTTCATCGGTTTAGATGAAAACGGGAATAAAGTTGTTTCTGATACAGGCATATTAACTATTACATATAACATTAATCTAGAAAAATATAAGGAAAAGAATCCAGGTGCTACTAATTTAGATATTAAAATATATTTAGATTGTATAAGTGCATATAATGATTTTAATATCTTTAATTCTACTTATATAGAATGTTCAGAAGATACTATTACAAGTGTAGAAGTTTCTAAATTAACTTCTAAAGTAATGGATGCTTCTTCTTATTACATTAATTTAAAACTAAATGACATAACAGACGTTAACTTAAACGAACTTATAGTTACCGTGAATTATAAATTTATAATTTCTAATGCAAATCATAAGAAATTTTATAGTGATGTTTATCCTAAAATGGATGGAATAACATTTAAGCCATCTGTTATGGTAAGTGGTGATTAGTATGAAGAAGAAATATTTATTTGTTATTATACCAATTACACTTATTATATTCTCCTCTATCATTTCTATAGGCTATTCAAGTTGGATAATATCAGAACCAATTTCGATACAAACATCGGAGATTAGTATTGAAGATGTAACATTCAAAGATGCATCATATTATGAAGTGACATATGATGGTGAAGGTCATGCCCCGCATATAGATTTAAGTGACAGTATACCCGATGATGTACTAGATTATGAAGTAAAATATTATAAAAAGGGCGAAAACGGATCCACATCAGGTTTATACAATGGAAGAACTGATTATGGAGAATATACAGCTGAGTACTATAACACTACTACTAAATTAGTAACTCAATTAAGTTTTAAAATTAATAAGGCAGTTCTAAATGTTACTATCCCTGATCAGTATTGTTATTATTCACTAAACTCAACACCGGATACAACAAAATTCCCTGTTGTTAAGGGGATAAAAGATGAGACAATTGAAGGTGAATGGATTTTAGATGAGGATACTTCAAACAGTGAAACAAGAACTATATATGATGAAGGAGGGGAAAAGGACAAACATTATTCATTATTCAATTACAAGTTTGTACATAACAATCCTAATTACGAAGAAATCACAAACATACAAGTAAAACTATGTTATTACTCTGTAGCTTACTTAGGAAGTGGTGGTACATCTTACTATTGTAGTCTTAATAATGCTTTAGATGCAGCTAACACGGGCAAAACAAAAGATGTATACATATTGCCAAATCTATATGAAAATAGAAAGGATGGCGCAGTACATCCTATTGAAGTTTATAGTGATATTACTTTAGAATCTGGAACAACATTAACTATTCCATATGATAATGAAGTATGGACCCCTCCTTCAGGGGATGAACTATCTGCAATTCAGATTGATACTTCTGAAAAAAATGTTAGAACTTATAGAAAATCTTTTATTAAAGTCTTAAATGGAGCAGATATAACCATAAATTCGGGTGCAAAACTTTACATTGGCGGTGAGTATCAAGCAAAAGGGGTATGTAGAAATTATTCAGAAGTAAACCTTGGTGCAAATTCATCGATAAATGTATATGGTGAATTATACGTTTACGGTTATATAAAAGAAAGTGTGGATGATGCTAAAAACGCATACCAAATTGAATACACCGGTAGATATGACAATGACTATGATGAAGGACGTAAAGTTTCAGTATATGAAACAGGTTTTATCCAAACAGGCTTTACATGTCATGATTTATCAGGTGGCGGAACGTTATTAAGTTTTATAGAAAATAACATTTGTCCTATTAATCAATTTGAATTTCAAAACGTTCAAACGTATTTAGAAGTTTATCATGGCGGAAGATTCAACGCCCTAGCTAATTTCTATGTAGCCGGTCAACCTTTTACAACAACTGTAGATGTTGTAGGAAACGATTCTAGTTCAGCTATATTTAAACTTGTTGATGGATACTTAACAATCCAATATAATCCCGCCGATGTATTATATGGAGGTTCAGATAAATCATTTACATCAATTTCATTGCATGGAACATTAAATCAAGGATTCTTAAAAATTCAAATTCAATCTTACCCTATAAGTACAGAAACAAATTATCTTCCTATATCGTATAAATTTAAGATTTATTTTGCTGCAGGTAGTACATATAATACATCTTATAAAATTAAACTTTTACCTGGGTCTGAACTATATATTGAAGAAAATAGTACAGTTAACATTAATAATTCAATAATTTTTTATAAAGAAGACTCATATAGTCAAGTTGACGGAATTTCATATCCTTTAAAACCTGATGCCAAATTTATAAATAATGGTACTTTAAATATAAATTCTAATGGTAGTGTTGGAGGTTTAATTGAAACTAGCAATCAAAATGGTACAGCACTGATTAATTTTAATAATGTAGATTCATCAGGCTTATTATCTGTATCTCCTGATGGTAATCCATCCATTTCAAATGTCACTATTCAAGCAGAGGGTTATTTTTTCAATGAAACGACCGCTATAAACGAAATACGACAATTTGTTGCAGGAACTACTTTAACTTCATCTATAAACAATATTGGTTGTTGGGAAGGAGAAAGTTACAAATTAAATACATTAGAAATTAAAGTTGATAAATCTGAAAGTTTCAAATACAATGTTCTCGGCTATCAAGTGTATACATATTCAGATGCTGATGGAAATGGAAAAACTGAATTAACTTCGGGAGTTACAGATGCAAACTTTACTTTTAATATTCAATCTGGCCAATATTTTAGTATATCAACATCACGTATTAAAGCAGCGTCATTTGAAAATTCTGATCTAATATTTGAATCAGGAGATATTTATCAAATGAACAATGACATGATTTTAAATATTTTACCGAGTGAAGGAATATTGATTACATTTGATTCAACAGTAACTAATCAGACTGGCGATAAGCAAAATTCTGGTTTAGGTAACTCTTCTATCACTTTCTATGAAGGCACAACAAATTCCACTTCAAATAGAGCAACTATTGGCGAATTCCCAACAGAAGGCAGTTTCATTATGATTAAAGGTAATTACTTGTCATTTAAATGTTCTGGTGGTATTGGTCAAAATGGGACATTAAGTTTTGATACCGCAACAATCTCTCCAAGTTTATCTGGCGATGTAAAAACTTTAAAATCAAATACTCCAGTTAAAATTGATGGTGAAACAACGGATACTTATAATATTTCATTTGAATGGGAGGCTAATTTTTGTGTCACATCAGATACTTTAATTACTCTCGCAGATGGAACACAAGTTAGAATTGACCAATTAACTGGTCATGAGTTATTACGTGTTTGGAATCACGTAACAGGAACATTTATTAATGTACCAATTGGCTACTTGATTAAACATAATGATAGTGAAACTTTACAAATTGTTACTAAATTATCATTTAACAACGATAGTTTTGTTAAGATTATTGGTGATCACACATTCTACAATGCAAGTCTTAACAAGTATATTATCCTAAATGAAAATAATGCACATTTATATGTTGGAGATTATTTCATTTACGAGTCTAATGGTAAACTTGAAAAAGTACAATTAATTAGTGCTGATACATATGAAGAATATACAATTGCATATTCAATCGAAACATTTGGTACTATAACATCATTTGCAAATGGTATCTTATCTGCTACACCTTATCTTGAAGCAGTATTAAATGCCTTTGATATTAATAACGAAACATTTATTTATGAAAATATGGAAGAAGATATTGATAAATATGGTGTTTATAGTTATTATGAATTATCTGATTTAATGACATATGAAGAATATCAAATGACAAATGCTAAATACTTTAAAGTGGCAATCGAAAAAGGAATTATTACTTGGGAAGAATTTATGCAAGCAATTGAAATATTCAGATCAGTTGAAGGTGACTTTATTAATTAACATAAAAAACAAGGCTAATTTTAGCCTTGTTTTTTCAATGGTCTTAAAGAGATAGTAGAAATAGTTTTATTACCGAAGGGCACTATTTACATTGTAATGACATAATCCTCCTCCCGCGTTTCATTACAAGAAGTCAAATTGTTATGTATATCTAAAAAAAGAATTACTAAATATTTTATTAAAAAGGAATTATTATTCTAATTTGACTTCAAGGATATTATATCACATCGGTTTGTCGAAATTTGTCACTTCTTGCGGTTGGAATAAACTTTTTTTATTTTTTTTAGTTTTCTTTTTTAATATTCACTACTGATGCATCTACACTGCCATTTATTGAGTATGCATTAACTTCTGATGCTCTAACATTTCCATCAATATTACCACAAGCAACGCCATCTCCGGCAGTAACAGTACCACCAACGTTTCCACAAGCAACACTATCGCCAGCTGAAACACTTCCATCAACATTACCACAAGCAACGTCATCTCCGGCAGAAACATTTTTGCCAACATTACCACAAGTAACGCTATCTCCGGCTGCTACTGTATCTAAAACATCTCCTTTTACTGTTATTGAAAAATGACTATAGATGTCTTTAATATCGCCATCATATTCAATTTGTAAAGTATCATTATGTTTTACATATTCTTGATAGTCAATTAGTTTTGTAAGTTGATTGCCTTTTACAAGTAGGATATATAAAGTTTCTTCTTTAGCGCCTTTAACTTGAACATTTTCTAATTTTGGATTTAGTTCAAATAATTCATCTAAAGATATATCTAATTCTTGAGCTAGTTTTACTAATGTGTTAATATCGGGTGTAGTTGTCCCATTTTCCCACTGACTTACTGCTTGATAACTTACATATAGTTTTGTTGCTAGGTCGTTTTGAGTTAGGCCTTTTTCAAGTCTTATTTTTCTTAATTTTTCACAAAGTTTCATAATGTTCTCCTTTATTTGTTTTATACCTTTATTAAAACATATTTATAGATATTAATCAATAAAGTATTAGTTGAAAACAACTCAAGCACCGCTTGAGTTGTTATTTTTATTGCTTAGATTGTTCTTTTTTGACTCTTTTTTTAAAGATGCGTTTTCTAAAGATAAAGATTGTTATTGCTACTAAGTAAATCGCAAGTGCAGCTAGGACTATTAAGCTGTTTTGCATGCTTTCTGCGGCTACACCAAGTAGTAACAAGAAAGGGAATCCAAAGATAATGGCTGGTAGTGATTGGAATACTAAGTTATTAGCCATAGGTGTTTCATATTTAGGGTCAATTTCTCTTAAAAGAATCATCCCATTACTAGCAGTACCAGTTAACATACCAAACATTGCTAAGAAACCTTCATGTGGGTAATCTTTGTAAACTTCTCTTGTTGTTAGTTTTACATATATAAATGTAACAATCGCACCTATTGCACATAAGATTACAATAATTCCCCATGTCTTTGTTAGGTCATTTAGGTTGATTGCTGCAGTCCCCGCAACAATCATAATGTCAAAGAAGAAACCGCTAATTCTATCTAAAAGATAATTACTAGCGTATTCTCGTTTCATGACTTTCTTTTTCTTTAGCCCATTGATAATAGCTTTTGAAATAGCTGCCATAACAGTACCAATTAAGAAGTTAAAGCCCCAAATAAGTGGACTTAGAGTATTTGTTCCAAAGTTTCCAAGCACTGGAACTAAGAATCTTTCAAGTGCAAACATTACTAAGAAAGCTAAAGCATAAACAACAAATACTAAAATGAATTGAACTGTTAGTTTATCAACTGATTCAGTTGTTGGAATTTCATTTTTTGATTCATATACATCAAGGGTATTTTTTTCTAAGTGCTCAACAACATTTTTGCTAATTAGTTTTTTTCTTCTTAAGTATGCTAGGTATATTACCCCACCGATTGCTGAAACAATGAATCCGATTGTTGCAACAGTTAAACCAAATGATGTACCACCTTCAAATCCAAACTTACTTTCGTATGTTCTACCCCAAGTACCTGCTTGTCCTGTTCCTTGACCAAAGCCAAGTGGAAGTAATAAGCCGGCAAACCATTTTGTTGGGTTTTCTTCCCAGCCTAAATGGCGTGTTGCAAGTCCACATAAAACAAAAGCAAGAATTGTTACAATTAAACCGAAGACGGCTTGAACTAGATATGTACCAACTGTAATTGCCCCTGAGTCAATAACAGTCATTGTTTGTTTTTTATCTTTTTTAGGGTTTTTCTTTAACGCCACCGCAACAAATCCTAAACCAAGCATATGATATGTGATTAGTTCCATAACGCCTTCATCGACTAAGAAAGCACTACCATTTGTTGTTGTTGCATCGATGTTTAATACGTATTTCAAAAATGATTTTAAAAGTAAAATAATTAATCCTGCAATAATTGCTGTAGGAATTAAGCTCTTTCTTAAGAAAGGAATCTTTCTTCTTAAAATGTTCCCGATTGCTAAAGCAAATACAACATAGAATAATTGGATTAAAAATGCCCAGTTACCTATATCAGAAAAATTTGTAATTTTACTTACTGCTAAAATATTCATAATCATCTCTCCTTATGTATGTATTATACCACTTTTTTTAAAAATTGCAAAAATAAAAGGCGCAAAAAAGGTATTAAGTTTGTTTTGCGCCCTCAATATTTAATTATATCCCAAAGAATTCTTCCCCTTTTGTATGAATTTGTGACTTAATGTAATTAATTACTAATACGTATTTTAATGCATTAAAATCATTTCTTAATTCTTTGTTATTTTGAATTGTATAGACTATGTTGCCTACTCTAAAAATGACTTGTTGTTTTCCTGATGCGGCTACTCCTTCAATTTCTTCAAGTTTAAAAACTAAGTCTTGAACATGAAGTTCGCTATTAAATAAAACTACTTCTCCACCCTTAACTACTTCTTTAGGTGCGTGATCGACTGATGCGTATAATAAGACATCATTATCATAGAATATATATTCATCTGATGTGTAATCATAATTTCTAATATCTTCTAATTGATAGTTGTACCACTTTGAAACAGTTGGGAATTTATATAATTCATTATCTTTAGTAATTGTTAAGTTTTGTGTATATTCCCAAGTTGAACCACATGCTTTACAAGTAAATGTATTACCATTTGATACTAATTCATGTTTAGTATTACACTCTGGACATATATATAAAACACGTTCAATCTTTTCCGCTTTTTGTTTTGATTTGTACTCATATTTAGAAGGTGCATCTTGAACATTAAGTTCATCAATAATTGTTTGGTGAACTTCTTCAAGTGTCATGTTTGCTAGTTCTTCTACTGATAAGATACGTTTTACATACCCGACAAAATGACCTTTTCTTTTCTTAAGACTCCATCTTGGATCTGCTCCATATCCACCTTCAATATTGTACAAAACAACGGGTGTTTTTGCAGATTTAACAAATTTTGTGATTGCTGGATTTATGTAACACAAGTCGCCTGAAAAAGTTCTATTACCTTCAGGAAATACACAAACGGATCCATTTTCTTTTAAGACTTGTAACATTGTCTTAACTGTCATAAAGTCTGATTTACCTTTAGATTTGCCAATGATGCCAAAACAATATGTTAGTAGTTTAGAAAGAAAATTTAAATGTAATAAATCATCGTTAGCAACAAAATATAAAGGTTTACTAAACCCAGCACCAACAAACACAGGATCTAATGTTGTTTGGTGGTTGGCAAGAACAATATATTTTTCTCCTTTTTTGATTTTCATTTTCTTACATTTAAATCCATAGATAAGTTTTATGATTGGTAGTACAAATATTATTAATAGAAAATGGATAAATGAGTGACGTTTCTTTACCCATTTTTCCTTTTTCTTCTTCTTATTCTTTCCCATAGTTTACCTCTATTTATTTATAAGATATAATTATAAAATAAGTTTTAATATGCCATCAAATAAAAAATTAAAAACAAATTCTAAAGCTTGACTAAACAAAGTTGGATTTCCTGTAACAACAGATAAAATTCTGTCAAGTGCTAAAATACCAAAGATAATATAAAAGCCATATCTTTCAACTTTCATATAACCGATATAAGCATTAGCACTTAAGAAAGAACCAACAATACGTGATCCATCAAGCGGTGGAATAGGTATTAAATTAAAGATACCTAAACTAATATTAATCATTGCGAAATATTGTAATAGATAAAATATTAAGTTGCCAAATGGATTTTCTAAAACAAAATAGTAACCAAATTTATATAATAATGTTGCACTTACTAAAGCAAGTATTGCTAAAATGAAGTTCATTAAAGGTCCGGCAAAGGCAACTAAGAATATCCCCACACGACGATTTTTATAATACTCGGAGTTTATTCTTACTGGTTTAGCCCAACCAATTCTAAATAAAAACATACAAATTAGGCCAAAGATATCAATATGCTTTAAAGGGTTTGGGGTTAATCTTCCTGTTTCTTTTGGTGTTGGATCACCTAAGAAAAATGACATATAAGCATGAGCCATTTCATGAAGTATTATCGCAAACAGCACCATTATCATTTCAAGTACATAGATTAGTAAATTCATATCTTCACCTCTATCTTCTTTTAGATTTTATCATAATTAAATGCTTTTTACAAGCATTTAATTAAGTTTACCATTAATGGTTAAAATATAACTAAAGTAAACTTGGAGGTAAATCATTGATAATGTTGTTTTATTTTCCAATTTAAACCCCAAAATGGCGTATTTTTGAACTTTTTGTTTGGATTTGAATAATTTTATGTTTATTTTTCTTTTCAAAAGATTTTAATTTGTGTTAAAATAAAAATACATTTTTTGGAGGTTTTAAGATGCGCGATTTTGTTCTTTGGTTATTTAGCGAAAATACAGTCGATTTGCAAATAGGTTTGTATGATTTTTGGCATTTTTTATATTTGTTTATTATTTTTGGTGGAACTATTTTGTTATCTTTTGCTTTAAGAAATAAAGCAAGAGAAAAAAGGGTTAAAGCAATACGAATATTTGCCTTTTTAACAATCGGTTTTTATATTGCAGACTTTTTTATAATGCCTTTATCTGATTCATATAACGGGATTAGTACGAACAAATTACCTTTTCATATTTGTACTTTAATGGGTGTACTTGTTCCTTTTGTTCAGTTTAATAAAAAACTAGAACGTTTTAAACCTACAATTGTTGTTTTATCAATTGTTGCATCATGTATATGGATGGTATATCCAGGTAGTGCATTAGGTGGACAACCACCATTTTGTTATTTAACATTTCAAACATTTATGTATCATGGATTCTTATTTTGTTGGGGAATACTAAATTTAGCTTATGGTGAAGTTAAATTAAATATTAAGTATTGTTGGAAAGAACTAATTGCTATTTTGGGTGTTTTTGTTTGGGCATGGTTTGGAAATAAAGTTTATGGAAAAGGCCAAAACTGGTTCTTTATTGATGAAAGTATTGTTCCTTTTTTACCTGATCAAGCATTACCATTTGTTGTTGTTCCAGGTGTATTTATTGTTTCATTACTTGTTTACGGAATCTATTATTTAATTTTACATATTGCAAATAAGAAGAAAAAGAAAATTTATAAAAAACTCAAGGGTTAGTACCCTTGAGTTTGTTTTTTATATTAAATGAATTCGATAATTGCCATTTCAGTAGCATCACCACGACGAGGACCAAGTTTTAAAACTCTTGTGTATCCACCGTTACGGTCAGCATATTTAGGGGCAATTTCTGAGAATAATTTTTGAATTGCGTATTGACCTTGTTCATCAGTTTCAAAACGGATTAATTCAGCTGCTTGACGTCTTGCTGCTAAAGTTCCTTTTTTACCTAATGTAACCATTTTATCAGCCAATCTTTTTAATTCTTTTGCTTTAGTCTCAGTTGTTTCGATTCTGCCATTTAAAATTAAATCAGTAATTAAATCGCGTAATAAAGCTTTTCTTTGATGGCTTTTACGACTTAATGTACGATAACCTTGTGCCATAATTTTAATCTCCTATTCTGATATTCTAAAGTATTTTATGATTATTCTTCATCATCATCTTCGTCATCATCGAAGTTAAATGAAGAACTATTTTTAAGATCAAGGCCTTCACTACGAAGTTTTTGTACAACTTCTTTTAATGATTTACGACCTAAGTTACGAACTTTCATCATTTCTTCTTCTGTCTTTTGTGTTAATTCACCAACAGTGTTAATGTTTGCACGTTTTAAACAGTTGTAAGAACGAACTGATAAATCTAAATCTTCAATCTTACGATCAAGTTTACTGTTTGTAACTTTTTCTTCTTTTTGAGTCATATATTCACGTTCTTTAATAAATTCATTTAAGTCTTGAATTAACGCGAAATGTTCTACTAAGAATTTTGATGCAAGTGATAATGCATTAGTTGCAGTAATACTTCCATTTGTCCAAACTTCAATTGTTACTAAGTCACAGTCAAAGTTATCTTCGAAACGTGTTTTTACAACGTCATATTTACATCTTGTAATAGGTGTGAAAATTGAGTCAACAGGTAAACGTCCAATGATGCGGTTGTTATTTTCTTTGCAGAAACGTTTATTTTCTTCTGCGCTTACATAACCTACACCAGTACGAATAAATAATTCCATAGCTAATTTTCCACCAGGTGCAAGAGTTGCAATTGGTTGATCAGGATTTACTACTGTTACAAGTTCTGTAGATGCAAGATTAATAGAACCAGCAGTAACAACTCTACTATATTCTAATTCTTCTTCACTCTTTCCAGCTTTCTTTTGTTCTTCGATTGTTGGTAAGTATTCTTCTAAGTATAAAGGTAATACTTGAAGTTCATCACCAAAATCACCAGTTGATGCTTTATCAAAGTTAATAGTAAAGATAATATTTTTAACATTTAAAATAATTTCAGTTACGTCTTCTTTAATGCCATCAACACCACAGAATTCATGTTCTGCACCATCGATTGAGATTGCTACAGCTGCAGCACCTGGCATAGATGAAAGAAGTACTCTTCTTAAAGCATTACCGATAGTTAATCCATATCCACGTTCTAATGGACTAATTTCTAATTTACAATAATTAGGATCTTGTACATTAGAATCATTAACAATGTTTAAAGTTGGTTTAATAAATTCAACCTTTCTCAATTTTTATATCCTCCTTAAGTTTGGTTAATTTTAATTAATTGTTTTTTATTAAAATAATAAAATGAACTTTCTAATAAAATTATCCACGTGGTCTTTTTGGAGCACGGCAACCATTATGAGGAATTGGTGTAACGTCTTGGATAGAAACGATATCTAATCCAGCTACTTGTAATGATCTAATTGCAGCTTCACGGCCAGGACCTGGGCCTTTAACAGTTACTTCAACTTTTTGCATACCATTTTCGATTGCTACTTTAGCACAAGCTTCTGAAGCCATTTGAGCAGCAAATGGTGTTGATTTTTTACTACCTTTGAAACCTACTGCACCAGCACTACTCCATGCAACTGCATTTCCTACTGGGTCAGTGATAGTAACGATTGTATTATTGAATGTTGAGTGAATATGAGCTACACCTAAAGGTATATTCTTTTTCACACGACGTTTACGAACTACTTTACGAGCCATTACTTATTGCCTCCTATTTCTTCTTATTAGCTACAGTCTTCTTAGGACCTTTACAAGTACGTGCATTTGTTCTTGTTCTTTGTCCACGAACTGGTAAGCTCTTACGGTGACGTAAACCACGGTAGCAACCAATTTCCATTAAACGTTTAATGTTCATTGCTTTTTCTCTACGTAAGTCACCTTCTAATTTATAAGTTGCTGCTTCTTGACGAATAGCTGTTAATTCTGCTTCTGTTAAATCTTTTGTTCTTTTGTTTTCATCAACATTAGCTTTCTTTAAGATTTCTTCTGATGTTGTTCTTCCGATACCATAAATATATGTTAAAGAAATTACAACTCTTTTATTATTGGGAATATCTACACCCGCAATACGTGCCATAAAATAGCCTCCTATCCTTGTCTTTGTTTGTGTTTAGGGTAAGCTGAACAAATTACCATAACACGTCCATGTCTTTTAATTACTTTACATTTATCACAAATTGGTTTGACAGATGCTCTAACCTTCATTGTTGATACCTCCTATGTATATTGTTCAATATTTTTAAATTAATTTGATTATATTACTTAAAACGATAAGTAATACGTCCACGTGTTAAATCGTATGGTGATATTTCGACAGTCACTTTATCACCTGGTAAAATGCGAATCGTATGCATACGGATTTTACCAGAAACGTGGGCTGTAATGATTTGACCATTTGCAGTTAACTTAACTTTGAAAACTGTATTTGGTAAAACCTCAACGACTATACCTTCCATTTCAAAAACATCACTTTTTGACATTAATTTTCACTTTCTCCTTCTAGTTTTGTTAAAATTTCATAACCGTTATCAGTAATAACTATTGTATTTTCATAATGAGCACTTGGTGATTTGTCAGTAGTAACTACTGTCCAATCATCATTTAATACTCTAACACGGTGTGTTCCTGCATTAATCATAGGTTCGATTGCAAGAGTCATTCCTTTTTTAAGAATTACTCCTCGACCGGCAGGACCATAGTTTGGAATTGCTGGATCTTCATGCAAATGTGTACCGATTCCATGACCTGTAAAATCCATAACGATTCCATATCCAAATTGTTTTGCGTATGTCTCAATAGCATGTGATATATCCGATAATCGATTATTTGGTTTGGCGAATTTTAATCCTTCAAATAATGATTGTTTCGTTCTTTCTACTAGTAGTTTCTTTTCTTCTGAAACATTTCCACATAAATGTGTTCTAGCAGCATCTCCATGATATCCTTTATAGTTAGCTCCGATATCAATAGAAACAATATCACCATCTTTAAGTATTGTATTTTTTTTCGGAATTCCATGTATTACTACTTCATTAATTGAAGCACAAATTGAGCCAGGGAAACCATTATAGTTAAGAAATGATGGCGTTGCGCCATTTGCAACAATAACATCATATGCTATTTTATCAAGTTCTTTTGTTGAGATACCTGGTTTAATAGCTTCTTCTACAGCTTTATGAGCTAGGGCAGTAATTCTGCCAGCTTCTTTCATAAGTTTGATTTCGCGCTCACTTTTAATTGTAATCATCGATCCTCCAAAGCAATAACAATATCATCAACAACCTTATCAATTGGTTGTTCACTATTTATTTTTAAGATAAATCCTGATTTTGTGTAGTAATTAATTAAAGGTTCAGTTTCTTTATAATAAACTTTTAAACGTTTTTTAACTGTTTCTTCTGTATCATCATCCCTTTGAATTAAAGGAACTTTACAATCATCACATAAACCATCAACTAAAGGTTTTTGTGTAATGATATTATATCCTCTACGACATTTAGGACAAGAACGTCTATTAACAATACGTTTAATAACTTCATCATCAGTTACTTCTAAGTCTATAACTGCTTCTAATCTTTTTCCAATTTCCGGAAGAAGTTTATCTAAAAACTGTGCTTGAGGGATTGTTCTTGGAAAACCATCTAAGATGAATCCTTTTACACAATCAGGTTGTACTAATCTTTTCTTTACGATTTCGATTGTTACATCATCAGGACAAAGTTGGCCCTTTTCGATATAACTATTGGCCAAAATGCCTAGTTCTGATTTTGATGCAATCTCTTTTCTAAAAATTTCACCCGTAGAAATGTGGGGTATGCCGTAGCGCTCTTTAAGTTCTACAGCATACGTCCCTTTTCCAGATCCAGGGGCACCTAATAAAATAAGATGCATATTTTACTCTCCAGATTATTTTAAGAATCCTTTATATTCTTGTGATTGAGCTTGTGTTTTAATTTGTTTAACTGTTTCTAATGCAACACCTACAACGATCATTAAGCTTGTACCACCGATTTGGATTGATGCAGGAAGACCAGCTTCACATACACCGGCAAAGCACCAAGATACGATAATTGGTAATGATGCAAGAACTGTTAAATAAGTTGCACCTAATAAAGTTACTCTGAATAATGTTTTAGAGATAAATTGTGCAGTAGCTTCACCAGGTTTAACCCCAGGAATATATGCATTGTTTTTCTTTAAGTTATCAGCTACTTTATCAGGATCAATTTGTAAGAATGAATAGAAGAATGCAAATACGAAAATTAAGATTACATAAATTGCATATCCAATAGGTTCATCATAACTAAAGATTCTTTGTAACCAAACAATCCATTCACCACTTACATTACTATTAGTAGTAACGAATTGAAGGATTGTTGTTGGTAATGATAATAATGTAGATGCGAAAATTACTGGAATAACTGATGCAGAGTTAAGTTTGATTGGCATATTTGAATCTTGATTTCCTCTGATTTTAGCAGCTGCAGGTCTGTTTGAATATTGAATAGGGATTTTTCTTACTAATCCTTCCATCCAAATAACAGCGCAGATGATTAAAATAAAGAATAAAATCATTAATACAAAGAAGATCCAACCCCAAGGTTTTAATGCACCATCGGCTACAGCTCCTTCTCTCCAGAAATATTCTGAATATTCACCAGTGATGAAGAACTTCCACATTGCACTAATCATTGTAGGGAAACCAGCAATGATACCGGCAACGATTAATAATGATGATCCATTACCAATACCTTTCATTGTGATTTGGTCAGCTAACCATAGTGTGAATGCTGTACCAGCAGTCATTACTAACGCAATGAAGATATAGTGGAAAATTGTGATTTCAAAATTTTCGATTTTTGCAAAATAGAATGTACCATAACTTGCTTCATAACCAATAACAAGGGCTAAAGCTTGAACAAAGGCTAAGAATAAAGCAATATATCTAGTCCATTTATTTAATTTTTCTTTACCAGCTTCACCTTCTTCAGCCCATTCTTTGAATTGAGGAATAATGTCCATTTGTAATAATTGTACTACGATTGAAGCAGTAATATATGGGCTAATACCAAGTGCAACTATAGAGAATGATGATAGAGCACCACCACTGAACATATCTAAGAAACCAAATAGACCACCATCTTCACCTTCAGGTTTAGTGTAGTCTAAGAATGGAAGTTCGATATGAACTGCGATTCTCCATACTGCAAGACATAATAAGGTAAATAATATACCTAAAATGATCTTTTTATGTTTTTTGAAGAAGTTTTCTTTTGCCATTATTAAGCCACCTCTGCAGTTCCACCAGCTTGGCTGATTTTTTCTAATGCAGATTTAGAGAATTTAGCAGCTTTGATTGTTAAAGCTTTTGTGAATTCTCCATTGCCTAATACTTTCACTCCCTCATACTCTTTTTTAACTAATCCGGCATTTTTTAAAGCAACAACATCAACTTGAGCTCCTGCTTCAAATTTTTGATTGATATCACCAAGGTTAACTACAGCATATTCTTTACGAGATACGTTAGTGATCCCTCTTTTTGGTAATTTTTTGAATAATGGTGTTTGACCCCCTTCGAATGCAGGACGAACACCGCCACCGCTACGTGCATTTTGACCTTTGTGTCCTCTAGTAGCTGTTTTACCCATGCCACTAC
>JAZNQD010000021.1:0-11333 GCA_045589955.1 Bacilli bacterium
ATTATTATAAAAATTAATAAGCTTACATCAAACAAATGTTTAGATGGAAATAGAGTAAAAAGGAAAATGATTAATATTAAAAGAAGAGATAAAAAAAGAAAACTAAAATTAGGGTAAAAGTAATAAAGAAGAATATTACAAGTATTAAAAAGTAGGAGACTATTAAATACTATATAATATAAGGAAAGAAAAAACTTCCTTAATGGCGATGGCTTATTTTTTCCAAATTGTTTAATTGGTAGTAAAAAAATTACTATGATAGTAATTAATCCTATTATAAGAGGAAATAAGAAAGCATTTTTGGGAAAATTTTTAATTAAGTAATTATTAATAAAAGAAAAATATAAAAATAACGTTGATAACGTTACGTAGATTATTAAATTTATTGTTGATTGTTTTTTCATAAATATCATCATTATATTGTTTGTAAGATAACAAAAAAAATACCAAAAAGTTCTATAATTATTTTTTTCCTTGAATAACGAAGATAGACTATAAAAATAATTAATAATTGTCTATGTTTAAAAAAAGTTGTTTGTCAAATAGACAACTTGTTTTTTTTACTATAAAAGATAAGTTTGTATAAATTGTATTTCAATAATATAATTTACTTTGAAAATTTTTAAATTTTCAGAAGGAGGATTATATGTTAAATAATGTTGTATTAGTAGGGCGCGTTGTTGAAGCGCCAGTTTTAAAGCGTTTTGAAGGAGAATATAGTGGCACTTTCTTTACGCTAGCTGTGGCACGTCCATATCGTAATATGGAAAATAAAATTGAAACTGATTTTATTCGTATTGTCGTTTGGGAAGGACTTGCTGAAAACGTGTCTCAATATTGTCATAAAGGCGATGTTGTTGGTGTTAGAGGTAGGTTATCAACAAGAAAAATGGAAGTTCGCTTTCAAGAAGGAGATGAACCAAAAACTATTACCACAATGGATGTCATTGGTGAAAGAATAATATTCATTTCAAGTGCTAAAAAGAAAGAAAAAGAAGTTGACGAAACAATTGACTTATAATGTCTTTTTCTTTTAAAAAAAGTCTTTTTTTGATATAATATAGAAAATGTGAAAAAGGAGAAAATTTATGAGACAGTACTTAGATTTATGTGAAAAAGTATTAAAAGAAGGAAAAACCAAAAATGATCGTACAAATACAGGCACTGTTTCATTATTTGGGGCACAAATGCGTTTTGACTTAAATGAAGGGTTCCCTTTATTAACAACAAAACGTGTTCATCTTAAATCGGTTATTTACGAATTACTTTGGTTTATAAAAGGAGATACAAATATTAAGTATCTTGTTGACCATGATGTTCGTATTTGGAATGAATGGCCTTATGAAGCTTTCAAAAGAAGTGATGATTATCAAGGCGAAACAATTGATGAATTCGTTGAGAAAATTAAAACTGATGATGAGTTTGCGAAAAAACATGGTGATTTAGGGCCTGTTTATGGACGCCAATGGCGTGAATTTGGGATTGCGGAATACCAAGTAGATCAGCTTACTAAGGTAATTGAACAAATTAGAACTAATCCTAATTCAAGACGTTTAATTGTATGTGCGTGGAATCCATTACTAATTGATCAAATGGCTTTACCTCCATGTCACTCCTTCTTTCAATTTTATGTCCAAGATAATAAATTATCTTGTATGTTATATCAAAGATCTGCAGATATGTTTTTAGGCGTTCCTTTTAATATTGCATCATATTCATTATTAACAATGATGGTTGCAAAAGTATGCAATCTTGAACTAGGTGAATTTGTTCATACAATTGGTGATGCACATATTTATACAAATCATTTTGAACAAGTTAATAAACAATTAACAAGAACTCCAAGAGCATTACCAAAAATGTATATTGATCGTGAAACAACAAATATTGAAGATTTTGAGTATGAAGATTTCCGTCTAGAAGGATATGATCCTTATAAAGGTATAAAAGCAAAGGTGGCTGTATAATGATATCAATGATTTTAGCAATGGATAAAAATAACTTAGTTGGTAAAGGCAATGATTTACCATGGAATTATCCAGAAGATTTAAAATACTTTAAAAGAGTTACTTTGAACAAAGATGTTTTTATGGGGTATAATACTTACCTTTCTATAGTAAGCCGTATTGGAAAACCATTACCAAAAAGAAACAATTATGTTCTTACTTATAAGGATGAACTACCGTTAGGGGGAATAATTGTTAAAGATGTTGATGATCTTTTAAAAAAATATCAAAACTCAAGTGAAGAAATTTTTATAATTGGTGGTAAATCAATTTATGAAATGTTAGTTAATCGTGTTGATAATATTTACTTAACTAGAATTAATGAAGAACACGTTGGTGATGTTTATTTAAACTGCATTGATTTTTCATTATTTGAATTAATATCAAGTGAACAAGTTGGAGTGCTTTCATTTGAAGTTTACAAAAGAAAATAAAAATAACAGTAATATAGGCTACTATATTACTGTTAAATTTTCTTTACAAAGGAAACAAGAATATGGTATAATAAATAAAAGGAGTGATTTACTATGAGAATGGTAGATTTAATTATCAAAAAAAGAGACAATCTTGAACTTACAAAAGAAGAGATTCACTTTGTTATTGATGGATATGTAAAAGGTGAAATCCCTGATTATCAAGTTAGTGCCTTTTTAATGGCTGTCTATAATCAAGGTATGACTGATGAAGAACAATATCAATTAACTAAAGCAATGCTTGAAAGCGGTGAACAAATTGATTTAAGTGGTATTGAAGGAGTAAAAGTTGATAAACACTCTACAGGTGGTGTAGGAGATAAAACTAGTTTGGTAGTTGCACCTTTAGCTGCCGCTTATGGAGTTAAACTTGCAAAGATGAGTGGTCGTGGATTAGGCCATACAGGTGGTACATTGGATAAGTTAGAATCAATTCCCGGCTTTACAATTGAAGTAGATAGTGCTCATTTCTTTAAACAAGTAAATGAAATTGGTCTTGCAATCATTGGCCAAACAGCTGATATTACCCCAGCTGATAAAAAATTATACGCTCTTCGTGATGTAACGGGCACAATTGAATCAACACCACTTATTGCATCATCTATTATGTCTAAGAAATTAGCAAGTGGTGCAGATCATATCGTTTTAGATGTTAAAGTTGGAAGTGGCGCCTTTATGAAAGATGTAGAAAGTGCTACTAAACTTGCAGAAGCGATGGTGCAAATTGGTAAACTTGCAAATCGTGATACTGTTGCGACTCTAACTGATATGTCACAACCATTAGGATGTGCTGTGGGTAATTCATTAGAAGTTATTGAAGCAATTGAAACATTAAAAGGCAATGGTCCTAAAGACTTCAGCGAACTTTGTATAGAACTTACTGCTGAAATCTTGCTTATTGCCAAAGTAGCTAAAGATTTAGACGAAGCAAGAACTCTTGTTTTAAAGGCGATTAATGAACGTACTGGTCTTGAAAAACTACGTCAAATGGTAAAATGGCAAGGGGGTAACCCAGATGTTATCGACGATTACTCACTATTTGGCGAAGCATCTGAAGTTGTTGAATTAGTATATGAAGCAGAACAAGTAGCTTATGTTGAATCAATAGATGCTCTTTGTATTGGAAATGCTGCTATGATTTTGGGAGCTGGCCGCTTGACAAAAGAGGATTTAATAGATCATCAAGTAGGTATTGTCTTAAATAAAAAAGTTGGAGATACCCTAAAACAAAACGATTTAATTGCAACAATTTACTCTAATGGTAAAAATACTAATGAATGTATGCAAAGAGTTTTAGATGCATATTTACTAACAAATAAAAAAATAAAGAAAGAACCAATTGTTATTAAAACAATTAGAGGATAAAATATGTCAGGAGTATTTTTAATAACAAATTATTTTGCAGAATTAGTTAATGAATTTATTGAACTTCATGGTGGCTGGCCAGTACTGTTATCGATGATTCTTCGTGTATTACTTGCCTGTTTGCTAGGTTCTGTATTTGGATTTGAAAGAGAAATAAAAAATAAACCAGCAGGTTATGTTACTTTCTTATTAGTATCACTTGGAAGTTGTTTATTTGCTATCCTACAATCAACAGTTGTTGGTCCTGAAACACAAGATAAATCACGTATTATTGCTCAAGTAGTTTCAGGTGTCGGTTTTTTAGGTGCTGGTACGATCTTGCATAATCGTGGTAGTGTTAAAGGTATTACAACTGCAGCTCTATTATGGGTTTCTGCAAGTATTGGTTTATTAGTTGGTACTGGAGGAATTATTAATATTACAATTGCAGTTTTTGCAACAGTAATTGTTTATCCAGTAACTTTATTAACAAGACGTCTTGGGAAAAATATTGTAAATAAACGTCAAGTTCATCGTATGTTCGTTGTGTTTGATGAAGAACATGAAAAAGAACTTTATGATATACTATCAGCTAATGGTGCTGTTGTTAATAAAACATTTTTCCATAACAAAAAAACTATTGATAATCATAATTTAAAAGAAGTATACATTTATTTAAAAGTATCAAAAAAATGCCCTTTTGATGAATTATTAGATCATGTTGCAACATATGAATGGGTAAAAGCAATTGAAAATGCATAAAGCGAATGGTTAAACCATTCGCTTTTTATTTTTCAGATATAATTTGTAATAAGTTATGAATAACTCTTACCATTGTTTTCATTTCATCAACATCAACATATTCGTAAGGACCATGGAAATTCCCCCCACCTGTACCAAGGTTAGGAGTTACGATTCCACTAAATGATAAACGAGCACCATCAGTACCACCACGAATTGGTTCTGTATCAGGATTTAAACCACTCATTATCAACGCTTCATTAACATATTCTAAAACAGAAGGATGTGCGGTTACTTTTTCTTTCATATTGAAGTATGAATCTTTGATTTTTACTTCAACAGTACCTTCCCCATATTTCTTATTTAAATAAGAACAAATATCAATGAATGTTTCTTTTTGACTTGCAAAAATATTTAAATCATGATTTCTAATGATATATAACATTTTTGCTTCCTCAACTGAACCAGTAATTCCAGTTAAGTGATTGAAACCTTCGTATTTTTCAGTGTTTTCTGGAGTCATGTATTTAGGTAACATAGATGCAAATTCCATTGCTACTTGAATACTATTAATCATTTTGTTTTTTGCGCTTCCAGGATGAATTGATTTACCATGGATAGTAACAACTGCGCTTGCAGCATTGAAATTTTCAAAATTTATAATATTAGGATCATCGCCATCAAGAGTATATGCAAAATTACAATTATGTTTTTTGTAATATTCAAAATTAAATTTATCAGTTCCTTCACCGATTTCTTCATCTGGTGTAAATGTTACAATAATATTCGGATGTTCAATCATATCTAATGAAGATACTGCTTCCATAATAATTGCAACGCCTGCTTTATCATCTGCACCAAGAAGAGTTGTTCCATCTGTAACAATTAGTTCGTGACCAATTTGTTTATTTAGACGCGGAAATTCTTTTGGATCAAGAATAATATTAAGTTCTTCATTAACAATAATTGGTTGACCTGTATAAAAATCAATTGTTCGTGGTTTAATATCTTTACCACTTGCATCTTCAGCAGTATCTAAATGGGCAATTAAACCAACTGTTTTATTTGAATTACAATTGCTTGGAATAAATGCATAAACATAACAATATTCATCGATGTAGGCATTTGAAATCCCCATAGCATGTAATTCATCAACTAATAATTTACCTAGTTCAAATTGTTTACTTGTACTAGGATGTGTTCCAGAAGTAGAAGATGATTGTGTATCATAAGATACGTATTTTAAAAATCTTTCTTTAATATTCATAAAAACTCCTTTAGAAGTACATTTGTACTAAATGTTCAATTAATATTTTTAAACCTAGAAGGATTAAAATAATCCCTCCAATAATTTCAACTTTGTTTCCTAGTTTCTCTTTCAAAAGAGAACCAACTTTAAAACCTAAGAATGTTCCAAAATAAGAAAATAAGAATGTTATTATACCAATACATGCAATATTAATCCAGATATTTTGACCATCAGTTGCAAGAGGAATCCCTGCAGCTAGAGCATCGATTGATGTTGCGATGGCCATTCCAAGCATTACCTTGATTGCAAAAGAAGAATTGTTATTATCTTCATCTTTAAAAGATTCGTAAATCATTTTACCACCAATAAAGCCAAGGGCAATAAATGCCAACCAGTGATCAATTCTTTCAATCCAATCAACATTGTCACTTAATAGTTTAAAAGCAAAATAGCCAATTAGTGGCATTAATGCTTGAAAAAAACCAAACCATAATCCACATGATAGGGAATGCTTAAAAGTATACTTTTTTATTGTCATCCCTTTACTAAGTGCTACTGAAAACGCATCGAGGGAAAGGGTTATTGCAAGTAATATTATTTCTAATATTAAAATCAATATATTAAAAAAGTTAGTGTTTAAAAACATAATAACTCCTAATTTTGGATATAAAAAAAAGTTTCATTACTACGAAATGTTTCATTTTAAGCATTTACACTACAAAATGTTTCATATTCGAGTTTTGCGCTACAAAAAGATTCATACAAGAATTTACTTCTTTAAAACTTTTTTGTTAATCCCTTTAATATAATTTTTCTTTAAATGGTATACATCAACAAATTTTAATTCTGAATTTGATAATTCGTTTTTACTTAATTTTATTTCTAAAAGTTTTACTGTTGATACAAAATCTGCAACTTGAAATAATCTATATGATCCAGGAACAACTTCTTTTTTGAACTCATAATTCAAACCAGAAATTGCAAACGCACCATTTAATATCTTGGTTATCAAATTTTGGCCATTATCATAATATATTATTATTTCATTAAATGAATTTAAATAATCGAAATTATCTAATAAGAAATTATAAACATCCTTTGTTATTTTAGCTTGCATTTTTAACAAGTCACCATTAAAGTCTTTCTTTTCATAACAAAAAGAAGAAATCATTATTGGTAATGATAATGTAAACATAAAAATAGATTGAAATATTTTCTTTCTATCTTTCATTTCCATATTATCAAACGGATACTCTCTTCTAATTATAGGACCAGCATGAAATATAGGATAGTCTTTAATTTTTTCAATATTACTCTTTATATCATCATTTTGATTATGCATTACAAAAGTAATAATATAATATTTTGATGCATCTTTAATAAATCCAACATCACCTGATTCATCAATAAAAATGCGTAAGACTTTCCCCACAATTACTCCTTCCTATAAAAAATGGCAGGACTATTTCCTGCCGTTGGTGGACCAAGGCATACGCCAGTCCAAGTCATATGACAATAATATCATATGCATTTTTTACATCTATATTCTATCAAAAAATATTTTATTTGTCAATAGTTTAGACTGTTTAATAACTAGAAAAAGATTATCTAACTATATATTATTATATGCTTATTTTATACAAAGTAACACATTTTGTCGTGCAAACAAGTGTCATTACATCATAAATGATACTTATATTTAATAAAAAATTCACTTCTTAGAGTTTATTTAAGAAACTTATTTAATATCTAAAATTTTTAATCCCTATCTAAAGCTTGGCCGTATTTAGTTAAAAAGATCCCAGTTTTATATTCGAAATAATAAACTGAATCATTAAGTATAATAATTGGAACAAAAAATTTTTTATATTTATAAGATTTTGTTTGAGTATCGATGATTGTATTTTTAATATATTCTTTTCCTTGTTTTAATATTCTTTCATCATTATTAACTATAAAAATAAATCCAATATTATGAATACTCCACCTAAAGAAATAATTAGTCGTTCTAAATTATTCATGATGTCACACTCCACATATATTATATCACACTTTAATTAATATTCAGAGAAAATAATAAATGTATCCTTATAGTAAAATAAAAATACTTTGTTTTACTGATTTTCGAGTCCCGTATGTTAGTCGAAATTATTACCCTACACCATAGTAAGAAGTAATAAGAGGATACATTTTTCACATGTAATTTTATTAATAAAACTAATAATATCGTATTATTTCTTTAATAATCCTCTAAAAACAAAAAAAGAAGCAATACAAGTGTATCACTTCATCTCTTTCATAATGCCTAACTGCTACGATATCTATCTTTTTATAAAGTGTGTGGGACTATAAGTCATTTATGAAATATAGCCCCATATAGATCTTATTTAATTACTTTCCATCTTCCCATTTTCTTAGAACCTATTCTTTCAATTACACCTTTAACTTGCAAGCTGCTAAGAATTCTCTCTATCGTTCTTTTAGATAAAGACAATTCATTGGCTATTGTTTCAGCTGTAAAATTCGGATTTTCCAACAATATTTTTATTACTTCATCCTCCGAATGTGTTAAGTTTAAACCGACATTTAAACCGACATTTAAACCGACATTTTGTTGTTCTAAAACTCTTTCATCAAATGGAATAATTACTTTAATGTAATTATCTTTTATTTCAAAAGTTTCCCTTCCATATCTTTTTAAAATAGTCGGAATTCCATGTCCTGTATGCTCTACAATTCCCATATTAAGAAAAATTCTCATTAGTTTTTCATTTCTCGGAATGCTTATACCTTCTAAAAAGTTTTCAATTGTTTGATTATGAGGTAACCCACCATGTGATAAAATTTCTATTCTATTGCTAAAAAAAGATACAAGAGGTTCAGTAATACTCCAATCATTGTGTACTATTGCATTAACAATAGCTTCATTGACGCAATCAAAATCAAACAAATATGTATCTTTACGAGGTCGTACTGTTGTATCTGTTACACATATATTTTCGGATACTAATCGATTTTTTAGTTGTTCATATGCAAAAAGTATACATTGATTTCCATAATCGCTTCTCTGAGAAATCGATGCTTTATCTTCACCTTTAAATTTTACGAATATTAATGAAGATTCATTTTTATCAGAAAATAATTCAGCCATCTTGTTATATTCACCTTTTTCATTTTTTAAAGATAAGTTAGTTTCAAAGTTACTATCATCTAAATGAAATCCACGTTCAGAGTAATAAACTTTAAGAGTTTTAAAACTTAGTTTTGGATAATTTGATTTACTTGAAATTAACAAGTCTGAATTAAAAAATTTCTTTTCATATCTGCTTTTAATTTGTTCTTGGGTCATTTCTCTACATGATGTACCAACTCTAATAGTACAACCAGTAGACGAGTATCCATATTTTTTTTGACAATATAAAGAATCTGTTCCTTTTTTTATGTATATAGCTATTATAGTTTTATCCCCTTCAAAAATTAATTCATTTCTAATTAACTCTTGTGGATTAGGTTCAATTTGTTGTGTAATAATGTCAGCAATAGATCTGCAAGTTTCATCAATATTTGTGTTTCCTATTATTGTACCATCATCTCTCACACCAATGTAAATAGTTCCACCATCAGAATTCAAAAAAGAAACTATTTCTTTACATATAGAATTAGAAAATTTTTCTTTCAATTCAATTACGTTAGATTCTTGATAATGCATAAATTGACCTCCTTTGATGTAAATATTATATCACGATTATAAGATTTTGTCAATATATACCGACATAAACCGACATAAACTTTTATTCTTTTATTAAAATATAATTGCCAGGTTTTCTTTTTCCGAACGTATAATCTCCCGATTTCCATTCACAAATTAAGTATTCTACATTTTCTATTTTTACTATTTCATATTTTGATGATGTAATACTATATTTATTATCTATGACTTTACCATTAGTCCATAATAAATGATTTAGTATAATTCCATTATTTCTTTCTTCAAGTAACTTTCCATCTTTACAAAATATTAATCTTTGTAAAAATAGATCATCTTTTTCATCTTTTATTATTTCTTCAATATCATCACTATATGTAAAAGCAATTGATCTCCATATTCCTAATACATTTTCATCATTAACAAATTCATAGTCCACATCATCAATTTGTTTAATTTCATCAATAGAATATTCTTTATTATCGATTTTTCTGAATTTAACTTTCTTACCTATTATTCCATTTACATCAACAACGCTAAGAACTAACATATCGTCTATTACTTCATATGGGTGATATGTATCAATAATTTTCAAATATCCTTTGGTCCAACTAAACACCCAATATTCTTTTCCATTTGGTAAAAAGTATAATTCATTAAAAGGAAAAGGTTCATCTTCTAATAATTCCCATTTTCCAATTACTTTTTCATCATTTACAAATACCAATTCACTACACTCTCCTTTTTCAATCATTGATTCAATATAATTAATATTTTTCTTTATATTAATCATCTGTTCTTTTAAAGATTCAACTTTTGAAACAAGTAGATTAGGATTTATGTTTTTAATTTCTTCTAATGTAAAGCCCATATTCTTATATTGTAATATCATTAATATTTGTTCTATGTTTTTTTCATCATAATATCTATATCCTGTATATTTATCAATATAAGCAGGTTTGATTAATCCTTTCTCTTCATAGAATCTAATTGTTTTTACACTGATTCCTGCAACATTAGAAAAATCACCTATTCTTAAATATTTCATAAAGCCTCCTTTGTAATAATTGCTAGCTAACTTATTACAATATGATTATAACATTACAGTTAACTGGAGAGTCAAGTAAAATTATTTATTTCTAAAATAATTGTTAGGTCCTCCACAATAATAATAATACGTATTTGGTTTATTAACAACCATGTCAAGCATTGATATTAATCCAACAATTTGAGGGTTTTGTAATACAGCATATAATTCGATTGTTGTATCATTAATTGGAACATCAGCACAAGATACAATTTTAAATTCTTCCATTTTTTTTAGAACTGATCTTGCTTCATCATATGTTATATTCAAATTATCAATTAATAATTGTTCAGTAAAGTTTCCGCCATTACGGGAATGTAAAAACACTAATGTATTATAAAATAATTCATCACTTAAATATTCACAAAATTTTCTTTGTTTATCCTTACTTAAAAGCATTTTTGAATAATCTGATTTGTCATCTTTTGGTAAGCATATGAATATTTTATTAGTTTTTGCTAGCGATGTAATTGCTATACCTTCTGGTCCTATTATAGTTGAAAACATATCATCATTATTAATAAGTTCATCAAATTTGTCTTGATCTTCAATTTCATCCCCACGTGTTGCAATTGACATTTTGAATGCTAAATCATATACCACATTCATTCTATTCTCTAAATCAAAACTTTGTATGTATTTAGCTACCTTCTTATCAATGTTAACAATATCACTATTCTTCATGTCAAATAAATAATCAGTTGTTACATTAAAGTATGTTGCTATT
>JAZNQD010000022.1:0-12022 GCA_045589955.1 Bacilli bacterium
GATAAGTAATGAGTGAAACAAAATATGAAGTTGTTAAATTTATTGATGATAACATAGAATTAGATGTTAATATTGATCCTTACAGTGAAACTATATGGCTGACACAGTCACAAATGGCTATTTTGTTTGGTGTAGATATTAGTAGAATTAGCCGTCACATAAAAAATGCATTAAATGAAGGAGAAATTAATTCACAAAGGAATTTGCGTAAAACGCAAATTGCAAATTCGGATAAGTTAGTATATTTATATGATTTGGATGTTATTATCTCTGTAGGATATAGAGTTAAATCAATTAAGGGAGTAATTTTCAGAAAATGGGCTACCAAAGTATTAAAAGAATACTTATTACAAGGATATGTTATCAATGAAAAAAGATCACTTGTTACTAATGAAAATTATGTGAGACTTATAAATAAAGTAGAGTCACTTGATGAAAGAGTTAGTAATATTGAGAATAATTATAAACCTCAAGAATTTAAAAACTCTCAACTATTTTTTGATGGACAACTTTATGATGCATATACTTTAATACAATCATTATTTGAATCAGCTAATAATGAAATCATTATAATTGATAATTATGTAGATAGAACAATACTTGATAGATTAGTAGTTAAAAATACCAATGTACAAGTAATTATTTATACTAGTATTAATTCTATACTATTAGGTAGAGATATAAATACATTTAATAGCCAATATGGTGGATTAGATGTAAGATATACTACTAATGTGCATGATAGATATATTATTATAGATCAAAATAAAATTTATCATTTAGGTTATTCAATTAAAGATTTAGGTAAAAAGATATTTTCTATAAGTGAATCAGATAGTAATTTAATTTCCAAATTATTAAGTAATATTTAGAAAAGAATTATAGTTCCACACACCATATAAAAAGATATATATAGTAGCAGTCAGGCATTAGATTTATAGTTCAAATATAGAGGTTAAAACCTGTAATTTTACATATTTAAAATATTTTGTTCCATATGAACCTATTTGTTAAAAACGGACAAGTTAAAAAAAGACACTATTAAGAGTTAGCTCCCTAAATTCAAGTGGAGTTAGCTCTTTTATTTTCTCTTGTAATCTTTCATTATTGTAGTACTCTATAAATTTATTTATTGTCTCATCAATATCATTTACCCTTAAGTCTTTAATTAAATATATGCATTCGGATTTTAGCGTACTAAAGAATGATTCAATTGGTACATTATCTACACTGGACCCTCTAGCTGATATTGATTGAATAATATCATTTTCTTTTAAAAACATTTGATATTCTATATGTGTAAAATGCCAACCCTGATCGGAATGAAGTATAAGATTTTTTCTTTGTCGCAGAGGAACTTTTTCAACTGCTTTTTTGACAGTATCCATAACCAAAGTTAAATCAATAAACCTGGATATTGTATAAGCTATTATTGATTTATCGTACATATCTTTAATAGCACATAGATATTTTACTCCATCTATCGCGAAAATGTAAGAAATATCTATAGACCATTTACAATTTGAACAAAATGTGGTAAAATTACGTTGTAGAAGATTTGGTATTTCATGATGTGGTGTTTTTGAATACCTATGCGTCTTCTTACGTGTTATGGATTGTATATCATTCAATCTCATGTA
Organism: Bacilli bacterium; assembly: GCA_045589955.1. Lineage (GTDB taxonomy): Bacteria > Bacillota_I > Bacilli_A > ML615J-28 > CAG-313 > CAJGCS01. The sequence goes on from JAZNQD010000022.1 coordinate 1,641, forward strand.
TCGATATACGGCGAAGTTGGTAACTATTAAGCCGTATATCTTTTTTATTTGCATTCTAATTTGGCGTATTCCCCAAGTTTTATTCCTTTCATACATTTTTACTACTAGTTCATTAGTAGATTTGTTAAAAGCCTTATTTTCTGGTCTACCTAACTTTATCCAATCATAATACCCACTCTTTGAACATTCTAATGTTTTACAAAGAGTATTAACTGAATATTTATTTCTTAGTATATCAATTACTTGGTATTTTTGTTTGGCTGTTGGCTTGTTAGGTAGACCAGGGATTTTTTTATATCTTCTAACATCCTCAACTTTTCTATTAATTCTTCTCTTGTTAATTCTTCTAGAGGTTTGTCTAGCTCTTTTTTTGGTCTACCTCTATTTGGAATATCAAGTTTAGTAGCTTTACCTCTATTATCTTTTAAATGACCATATTTTTTATACGTTCTAACCCAAGTGTGAAATCCAGAGACGCTAGCTAAATCAAATTTATCAACAATTTCATTAGCAGACATTTCTCCGTTTAAATACATTAAAACCATTTTCTCTTTTTCTTCAATTGAATACTTAGTATGACTTTTATAAATATTTTTCTTAATATACATAGTTTTTTACCTCGTTTATAATTGTAATAAAAAATACATTAGATTTCAAGTAATCAATATCAGATTACTAAATCTAATGTATCTTTTTTTTATTTGTCCGTTTTAATCAAACTAGTTCATTTGGAGCAATTTTTTTATTATATAGTGATATTTATAGTTTTCTTCAATAAATGGGATTTGAACATATATATTATAAAAGATAGAATTATATATTTGTGGTAAAATAAAATTACTAAATGAATCGTTGTATTCACATCAATTAATTGAGCATTGTATAAATGATTTATAATGAGTATAATGTAAATGTTAGTTGACTTTTTTCTTATGAACTTATAAATATATACACTTTATATTGAAAAAAAATGCGTAAATACGCAAAAAAATATAATGTATTTATTGATTTATTTTTTGAAATAGGGTATAATAGTATTGTAAAATCATTGGAGGTATTGCTATGATTATTAAAAGAGATATCTATTTAAATAAATTAATTGATTCTATGAATAATGGATTAATTAAAGTTATTACAGGAATACGTAGATGTGGTAAATCTTTTTTATTATTTAATTTATTTGATGAGTATTTAAGAAGTAATAATATTTCTGATCCTCATATTATAAAAATAGCATTAGATGATCGAACTAATAAAAAATTAAGAGATCCAGATGAATTATTAAAACATATAAGAGAAAAAATTCTAGACAATGAAATTCATTATATTTTATTAGATGAAATACAAATAGTTCCTGAATTTGAAGATGTTTTAAATAGTTTATTACATATTAGTAATGTTGATGTATATGTTACAGGAAGCAATTCGAAGTTTCTATCATCGGATATTGCTACTGAATTTAAAGGTAGAGGGGATGAAATTCATGTGTTGCCACTTTCTTTTTCTGAGTTTACATCCGTTTATTCAGGTACTTTAGAAGAAGCGTTTAACGAATATATGCTTCATGGTGGTATGCCACTTTCTTTAGTTTATAAAACTGACGATAAAAAAGAAGACTATCTTAAAAATTTATTTCAAATGACCTATTTAACAGATATTGTAGAACGTCATAAAATTAAAGATTCTCGTAAAATAGATGAATTAATAAGAGTTTTAGCATCTTCAATTGGTAGTTTAATAAATTCAAATAAAATTGCAAATACATATCAAAGTATTGTTGATAAAACAATAAGCGTAAATACTATCGATGATTATTTAAAATATTTAGAAGAATCATATATTATAAAAAAGGCAGAAAGATATGATATTAAGGGTAGAAAAAATATTGCTGCATCTAAAAAGTATTATTTTATTGATCCAGGATTAAGAAATGCAAAATTAGATTTTTTACAATCAGATTTTGGTCACATTATGGAGAATATTATTTATAACGAATTAGTATATCGTGGATATTCAGTTAATGTTGGAGTAGTTGTTATTAATTCTAAAAATGAAAATAATGTTTCAACAAGAACCCAATTAGAAGTGGATTTTGTTGCAACAAAAGGAAGTAAAAAATATTATATTCAATCTGCTTATAAATTATATGATGAATTAAAAGTTGAACAAGAAAGAAGATCGCTTATTAATATAGATGATTCGTTCAAAAAGATAATTGTTGTGAGAGACCCAATTAAAGTTATGCATGATGAATATGGTATAACTACAATCGGAATTGTTGAATTTTTGTCTAATGTCAATAGTATGGATTTATAAGATAAAGACTTATAGTCCCATACACCATATAAAAAGATAGATATCGTAGCAGTTATACATTAGAAAAGTGAACAATAGTTCACTTTATTAATATCAATCTATGATTGATGATATTTATAGTAATTAAATAGAGGTTTTCAGACCTGTTGTAAAGATTTTGCTCCTTATTTGGAGCAATTGTTTATTTTCTATGGATATTTTTTTAGATTTTATTCAATTAAAGGGATTTGAATTAAGGTTATTTAAGGTTTGTTATAAAACAGTTGGTTGATGAAATTTGAATTCTTTTTTATTTAAAATAGTTGATAATTCTATTTAAGATGGTTATCTTTAGTAATAGGTTTAGGCGTTAGTATGATTTTATATATGATGATCCCTTCATTAACACCACTTAATTCAACATATATCAATGCCTTGATATGTCTAGGAGTTGGTTTGGTTGTAACAATCATCTTAAGTTTAATTAGTATTAAAATATTAAATGAAATAAGTTTAATCTAAAAAGAAAAGGACAAGAAATTGTCCTTTTTTATATTAATATGGTAGAAAAAACAATTATTATGTGTTATAATAAACTAAAGATTTACAAGAAAGTGAAATTGCTATGGTTAAAAAAATATTTAAGTACATTGGTTTTTCAAGCATTGGTTTTTTCTGTGCTTTACTTTTTATTGTTGTTACATATGTTACATATGTTGTAACAACATATTCACGTATCCCTGATAATAAGGTAATTACTGTTGAGGGAACAGGAAGTTATAATTCAGTAGCTCTAGACAGTGAGTATACTATTGTAACTCAAAACCTTGGTTTTGGAGCCTATACTCAAGACTTTACCTTTTTCATGGATGGTGGTAAAGAATCACGTGCAAAAAGCAAGAAAAGCATGGAAAAATGTATTAATGATGGAATTGATACTGTTTTAAATCTTAATCCTAATTTTGTTTTATTTCAAGAAGTTGATATTGATGCAACACGTAGCCATCATGTAAACCAATATGAAATGATTAAGAATAGATTTTATGGTTTATCATTTGCTCATGCAATTAATTATGATTCAGCCTATCTTATGTATCCGATTTTCAAACCTCATGGAGCTTCAAAGAGTTCTATAGTGACTGTTTCTGATTTTAAAATCATAAACAGTATTCGTCGTAGCCTTCCTATTTCTAAGTCACTAACAAAATTTTTAGATTTAGACCGTTGTTTTAGTGTCTCTAGAGTTAAAGTGGCAAATGGCAAAGAGCTTGTTTTAATCAATGTTCATACATCTGCTTATGGTGGAAGTGATGAAATAAGAAATGCACAAATCCAAATGATTTCTGAGGTTATGAACGAAGAATATCTAAAAGGTAATTATGTTATTTGTGGTGGTGACTTTAACCATGACTTTACTGGAGATTCTTCCCAAAAATTAAATGGTGCTAATGTTGATTTTGGATGGGCTCAACCTTTCCCAGATGAACTTCTACCAGAAGGCTTTGAAAAATGTATTAATTACTCTGGTGAACTAAAACCAACATGTCGTAATTGCGATGTACCATATAAAGAAGGGGAATTTACGATTATTGTTGATGGATTTATTGTTTCTCCAAATGTTGAATGCGTTGAAGTTGTAAATATTTATACCGCATTTACTTATTCTGATCACTGTCCAGTCAAAATGATTTTCAAACTGAAACAAGCTTAGAAAAGGGCTAATCAAAAACTATATAGTTGCAAAATGTTTAAATGTGTTGTATAATTAACATGTAGAGGTATTTTGATATGAAATGTATTATTTGTTCTAGAAAAACCGAAAACGAAAAAGAAATTTGTGATAAATGTCTTCGTAAACAACAAAAAGAAGAACTTAAGAAAGCAAAAAAATCACTTGTGAAAGCAGGATTTGAACAAGTGGATCAAGAACATGATCCTGAATATGGACGTATGGTATATACAACTGGTATGCGTTCTAGTATTATTAGTTTAATCTCATCTATAAGTGCTTTAATGTTTTCTTTGTTTATCGTCCCTGGCTTTATCTTTGGACTACTTGGTATTGTTGAAGGTATAATCACATTAGTTGATGTTATTAGAAACAATAAACGTGGTCACAAGAGAATGTTACCACTTGCCTTTGGAATTATCGGTATAAGTGGTTCAGTTATCGCTTGCATTAATTCATTCTTATCAGTATTATCTATTATAATATTCTTAGCTTTTGGAACGCCAATTTTTATTTTAGCATTAATATTTTAATCTGCTTTTTCAAGCAGATTTTTATTTAGGTATTATGACTTGAAATATTTGTCATAAAATGATATAATTACAAAGTTAGAACAAAATGTAAAGAGGAAAATATGAAAAAATATTCTGATATTATTAACGCAACAGAAAGAATTAGAAAAGACCAATCTTTTTATAATATCTTTTGTGGCCAACAAAGCTATTCAAATGTTGCATTTGAGACTTTTAAAAATAAGAAATTGGTAAAGCTTTCATATAAAAAATATACATCATTGGCTCTTCAAAAAGCTTTTTCACTATCTCGTCAATTAAGACATTATCCAAATAACACATATATATTACTAAAACATGCAAACTCAATTGAGTGGTGTGTTTCGTTTTGGGCCTTGCTAATTGCTGGATACAATCCTGTCCTTGTAGATAACCGCTTCACAGTTGAAGAAGTTGAATATGCGATTGGTCAAACAAAAGCAACAGCTATCATTACAAATGATAATAAAAAATATAGTGTGCCTACCCTTAAATGTGATTTAGTTCAAGGTACAGAATATTCAATTAATCGAGAAACAATGGGTAAGAAAATTGTATTTTGTACTTCTGGAACAACAGAAATGTTTAAAATGTTTGAGTATGATGAAAAAGCCATTTGTGCTCAATTATTAAATTCAAAAGAAATTGTTGACAATGGTTTTGGTTTTACTCAAGGAAATAAAAATAAATTAGTTAAAAACCTAGCAATTTTGCCTTTCAATCATATATTTGGTTTTGTTGCTTTATTTATGTGGTATTCTGCTCTTTCTGGTACTATTGTATTCCCTGAAGAAGCTACTCCAGAAAGTATTCTTGAAACATCACGAAAATTAAAAGTAACACATATTTTTATGGTACCTGCTTTTTGGAATCGTATCGTTGGTAATTTGAAAAAGAAACTAGAAAAAGGATCTGATTTAGAAAAGAAATTTGTTCGTAATGCTATCGAACGTGGTTATGATATTCAAAAACATAGCGATGCTAGTTCACTTAAGAAAGCTAAAGCTAATTCAAAATTTGTTTTAAAATCAATTTTTGGTAATAATATTGAATATCTAGTTTCAGGTGGCGGATATATATCTGATTCAACATTAAAAACTTTAAATTCTATTGGATACCCAACATATAATGGTTATGGTATGACTGAGGCGGGTATTGTTTGTGTTGAAAATTCGGATAAAATTTCCGAACGTATTAAAGGCTATATTGGTAAACCATTTGCATCATGTCAAACAATGATTAGCGAAGAAGGAGAATTGTTGTTGAAAGGCGATTCTTTACATACTGCACAAATCATTAACGGTAATCACATTCTTCGTAATCGTGACGCTTGGTTCCATACCGGTGATAAAGTAGTTTGTGAAAATGGTAAATATCGTATTATTGGACGTATTAAAGAATTGATCATTGGTCAAAGTGGTGAAAATATTAACCCTAACACTTTAGAGGTAAAATTTGAAAAACTTCCATTTGTTAAGAATTATTGTATTATTGGTGTAGAAAATAAGGCGAAAACTTCTGAAGAAGTAACTCTTGTAATCCAAACAAATAAGCAAATATCTAAAGATGATGCCTTAACAATACTTGAAAAAGTTAATTCTGTAAACTCTAATTTACAAATTTATGAAAAAGTTGTTAATGTATATCAATTAAGAGGTCATGAAGATTTATTTGGACTTGCAAAAATTCCAAGACTAAAAGTAAAGAAACTATTCCATGATAGCCCTCTTTCATTCTTTAACTTAAATAGTTATCAAGAAAACCACAATAAAGAAATACCAGAAGAATTACGCGAATTAAGTAATGAAATTAAAAAAATTGCATCAGAAATATTGTCAATTCCAGTCGAAGCGATTAACGATAATAGTGACTTCATTAATGACCTTGGTGGGGATAGTTTCTGCTACGTAAGTTTATTGCTTAAAGTAGAAGAAAAATATCAAATAAAATTAAATGATGACTATTATACTAAATGCACTAACTTATATGATCTTGTTACTTTAACTGCAAAATCAATTCACGACAAAAATCGTTAAGTCAAAATAACCAAAGTTAATTTCCTTAACTTTGGTTTTTTATTATATAAATTTCTTGTTTGCTTTTTTCTTTTTTTATCTTAGATATTATGATATAATAGATAATGAATTAGTATGGTGATATTATGAAAACTCAAAATGAATTTTTAGAAGCCTTAGAAGAAGAACTAAGATTTCTTAAGGCCAAAGAAGTTCATGAAATATTAAAACACTATCGTGACAAAATAAATACTGAACTTGACTACGGTACACCAGAAGCTAAAATAATTAAAGAATTACCTCTTCCAGCTGATATAGCAAGTGAGATTTATAAATCAAAGGGGATAAGTTATTTAGAAATTCAAAAGAAGAAATATCGTCAAAAAGAAGTAATAAAAGCAATATTATCTGGATTTATTATTACCTTAATGCTTGTTTTATTTTTGGGAGTAGTCGGATTCTTTGGAAAAGTTGTATTTAACTTTAATCAATTATTGATGGAAGTTTCATCATTCAAAGCTTATCTAGATTCAATTTTAATGGTAGGAATGATTTTAGCTCTTGATGTATGTGCAATAGCAATTTTAATATTCATTATTGATTTGTTTTATATTATTATTTCCAATTTTTTAGTGAATATATTAAAGTCAATAAAAAAGTCATATCGTGTTCATTATAAATTTCAAGACTTCTCAATTAGTGGAATCATTAAAAATAAATGCAAAAAGAAAAATGTAGTTGCAATAGTTTTAGCTGGAAGCGCAACAATTGCCTTAATAGTTTCTTTTGCCTCTTTATTTACAAAAGGATATATCTATCGTTCTTTAAATAATGTTCCCGCAAATCTTATTGAAAAACAATACGATGGGAAAATTAAAGATATTAATATTATTGGTTCAAATGCTAATATTACTTTCTTAATTGATGAAAAGAAAGATAAAATTAGTGTTGTATACAAATATGAATTTAATGATAAAATTAACATTGAACAAGATGAATGGACACTTAATATTAAAGACGTTAAATCAAAATCATTTGGTTTACTTGGAATGCTTGATGAACCAACACCAATTATTGAAATCACTTTACCAAGTGCAGAATATTTAAAGAATATTAATGTTGAACTTAATAAAGGAAGTTTATATCTAAAGAAAATATCTAATATTAGTTTAGATGTTAAAGCCAATATCTATGATGGACAAGTATATATTGAAGAGTCAGATATCGATGAATTAACTATTACATCGTATAAGACTGACATCAAAATTGCAAATCTTAGCAATGAACAAGAATATCATCGTATAAATAAACTATTTATTGGTATTACCGAAGAAGATTATTTAGCTGAACAAGAAGTACTTAAAAATAACCAACCACTTAAAAATAAAAAAACTGGCATTGGTATGGGATCTTTAGCAATGCAAGGCATTAGCGTAAATGAGTTTATTTATCGCAATGTTACTGTTAGATCAACAATTAAAACTTGTCAGTTAAATACATTTGTTTTTGAATCAAGCAATGGCGAAACTTTTATCTATGATATTAATGGAAATGATCTATCATTTACTACTCAAGCATTAAATACAACTTTAGAAAACATTACATATAAAAATACAACATTTGAAACTAGTAATGCAGGTCAAATCTACGTAACACGCTTAATGGTTGCAGAAAAAACAACATTAAGAACATATAGTAAAAGTTTAATTGAAGTATCTCGTTTAAAATCTAAAGAAACTGAAATAGATGTTAAAAGTGGTAGCGTTATTTTAAATTACGTTAACAATGAAGAAATTATTAAAGATGACTTGACATATTCAAAAGATGAATTAGCTGCAATTAATGAATATAATGATTATAAAGTTGCTAATACTAAATTAACTGGTGAATCACATGGTTTTGTCTATATTAATCGTTCTGTCTTAGAAGACGTTAATTTAAAACAAATATCATCTTCACTTCAAGTGTCTGAAACAGAGATTACTAAAAATGCTAAGTTTATTGTTGATACCGCTCAAAATTTGACATTTACAGATGTTACAGGAACAGATATTCACTTTGATTTAAAGCATACAAAACTGGTTTATAGTAATAATAGTGATGAGGCTAAGGCCAAAGAAACAATTATTTATACAAAAGAATCAGGGGCAGTCTATGGTTATGATATTAGTGTATCAACAGTAACAAAAAAGGATGAACCAAATGAGTAAAATATTAAAAAGAATATTTGGAATTATTTTATCAGTGGTTGGAATTGCGATGTTTATATCCTTATATATCATCGTAATCGTTAACCAAGCTGACTATGTTAAATATATTGTAACTGTTATTGGTTACATATGTGTTATCGTTTTTACAATAGGTATTATGTTGTTTAAATCAACATTAGTATCTAAAGAAGAAAAAGTTAAATTAAAATAATAAATTAAGGAGTTATTATGAAAAAATTTCTAAAAAAGAATTTAGCCGTTATTATATTTATTGCTATTTTATTAGTTGCCGGTTCAATTTTAGGTGTTGCAATTTATAAAGTTGCAAATCGTGTTGAACCAGAAGTAATAATTAAAGATAATATCGTATTGAGTTATGCGGGTAGTGCAGAAAAAGTAGAAATTGTTGAATCTGTTGAAAGTATTGCTGCATCTGCATTTGAAGGAAAAACTTCGGTTAAAAAAGTTTCATTCACTGGCAACTCAAAATTACAATCAATTGGGCCAAGAGCCTTCCAAGAGTGCCTAAGCTTAACCGACATTGTTTTACCTAAAGGATTAAAAACAATCGGAGCACATGCATTTGATAATTGCTCATCTTTAGAAAACATTGTTATTCCAGAAGGCGTAACAACAATTGAAGATTATGCTTTTTATGGATGTAGAAATTTAAAGAGTATTTCTTTACCTAAATCACTTGAATCACTTGGTGAAAATGTATTTTCAAGCTGTTCATCTTTAGAAACTATTACATGTAAATCAGAAGAATATGATTTTACTAATGGAATTTTATTTAATAAAGATCACACTGTTTTATATAAATATTTAGCATCAAATTCAAGTAAAAATTATAAAGTTCCAGAAACTGTTGTGGAAATTAAAGCCAATGCCTTCCAAGGTGCTAAAGCACTTGAAGAAATTACAATTGGCGTTAATGTTAAAAAAATTGGTGCAGAAATTCTTTCTGAATGTATTAACCTTAAAAGTGTTACTGTTCCTTTCTTAGGAGCTACATCAAATGTAAAAGATGCATCTAAATTTGGATACTTCTTTGATTCTATACCTAAAACATTAGAAACTGTTGAAGTATTAGGTGGCGAAATCATTCCAAATAGAGCTTTTGCAGATAGTTCTATTATAGTAATTAAAGTTTCTGAAGGCATTACTGAAATTGGAGAAGGCGCATTCTTAAATTGCAATAAACTTGAGTATGTTGTTCTTCCATCAACTATTAGAGCAATTTCAGCAGGTGCATTTTCTGGATGCAAAAAATGTATTATTGAAATTCACCAAGCAAAAAGAGAATTTTCTGAAGGTTGGAATCCTGACGGCGCACAAGTAGATTTTATCGAAAAATAAAAACCTGTCTTAGATGAAATGATAAAATAAACGTAGACACAAAAAAAACGTGTTTACGTTTTTTCTTATGGTATAATAAAGACAAAGGAGATGATATTATGAGTAGACCAAGAGGTGGAAAAAACAGAGAATGGTCAAAAGAACAAAAATATAAAATTATACTGCCTATAATTAATGGGGAAAAAAGTATACGTGAAACCGGAAGAATGACAGGCATATCACA
>JAZNQD010000023.1:0-6357 GCA_045589955.1 Bacilli bacterium
TGTACTCCCCCTGATGTTCAACCAACCATAATACTATACTTAATATTTTAATATTAAAGAAATTTTTCGTATTCAAATTTCCACCTCCAAATTTTCAAAGTAAGAATAAATTTCAAGCACTTCTTCAGGGACTTTAAAATCAGACTCCCAATCATCTGGAACTTTAAAATGCTTTTCATAAAACTCGTTACCAACATTGATTAACTCTTCTTTAGAATCACGAGTATTATATAAAGCCTCAAATAACTGAGCCTCATCTTCATCATCAAATTTATTAGCACCAGTCCATCTTACAGCCACACTTGGTGTTGGAACCTCATCTGCTGTAATAACAAGACTAGTGTCATCATCATCAATAATACGATTAATCTTTGATTTATCAATTAATATGTTATGTAAATTATTATGTAAACCTATTGAATCAAATAATTCATCTGGTATATTATATTTATAATTTACAACTGGTTCAACTTCATAAGTATCAATTTTATCTTGAAGTTCATTGAAGTAATTTTCAATATCTTCATTTGTATATAAATCAATCGTTCCTGTAAGGAAAGGTCTAATAGATTCTACTGGATAAAATTCTATATTTGAAGTATTTGTATCTACAACGTAAATACCTTTACCGTTTTTAGATTCATCAAATGCTTCTGCACTATTTAATCTTTCAATACTGCCAGGTTGTATGAATACAGTATCTTTATCAACCACTTGATCAGTACGGTTATGTATATGACCACATATTATTACATTATACGGTTCATAATTTATATCATTAATAGATAAGTTTGCACCTGTGAAGCCACAATATTCAGTAAATGCCTCATGCACAACCAATATATTAAAATCACTAAACTCATCTATATCAGCCGCCAACTTTTTCTGCACTTCAACAAACTCCTCAACATGAGTCTCACCACGATAAGTAATTCCATCTATATGAACACTCGGATTATTCTTATCTTTTAAAAACAACCCAGCTTCAGCAGAAGACGGTAAATTCTTTATAGGAGAATCGATAAAAGACTTACCACCATCCTCTAATAAATAATAATTATCACGAGCCTCAGCAACTAAATTATCGGCAGGAAAATGGTCATCCCTTAAAATCATTGTATGATTACCTTTAATCGCAACAATATTATCACATTCCAACCTCTCAATACTTTTATTATAGCGAGAAATAGACTCAGGTGAAGGATTAGGACCATCAAATATATCACCAGCCACGATAACCATATCGCAATCAAGTTTATTTAATCCATCGACAATCCTATCAAACTGATTATAGAAGTCGATTTCACGACTCCTCAAACCATACTGCCTATTACCAAGATGTAAATCACTAATTACACCTATTTTCATATAATCACCCCTTTAATTATTAATTTATTTTTCAGTATAAATATATCTATAATTTTCATCCAACACATTGGATAATATCTCTTGAGTCGCCTCAATTTCATAGAAATACTTTTCATCATAAGATTTATTATCATCAAATACTGACTTCGGTAAAAGAGCTTCAGCTATTTCAACATCAGCCCCAGTACCCCTATTAGCATCAACAAGGAAACATAAAAGCTTTAACTTATCTAATATTTTAAATTCAACCTCATAGAATGCCTTTGGATCGCCTCCCTTAATAACATTATCAGAGAAAAATTGTTTAATAAAAGATGAATTTGTCCAAGACAATGCTAAATCCCAGCTTCCATGATTTTCATCTTCTACATTTAATCTATATAGAAACATATTAGGTTTCATAATTAATCACCTCCGTATTTAATAAATCCATTATTTTTTTAGCTATAATACGACTCCATGCTTTATTTCCAGCATCAATCTTAACAATATTTCTTCCCTCATGCCTATCACGAATACGTATAAATCCTTCAGATTCTTCAATCATAATATATCTTTTTATATATTCTACACTCATTCAAAATCACACCTCATTATTTTTAATTACATCAATTCCATCAAATGGTGGTATAAATAAAATATAAGGTCTTTGCTTATTTAATTCAAAAGTAAAATCTGAATCAAATACTTTTTCTAAATCATTCAATGCTTTTAAATCCATTGAAGGTTTATCAATAAATACTTTAACATATTTATCAGACACTACATATTCTAAAGATGGACACTTACAAACATGCTCTCCAAGCTCACCAATTAAATCGAAGAAATCTTTAAATAATGAATCTTCTGGTATTTGATCTAATGAAATAGCTGTAGTATCTATAGTTAATTTAACCACACCATCGAAAGCCGTCATATATAATATGTTTGGTTCTACTAATGAATCTTCTAATAATTCAAGAAGTACATATGAATATAAGACTGAAGCGTCTTTAAATTCAAAATTGATTCTTGATTGCTTAATAGATAATTCAATAATATCAACGGATAATTTATTATTTACAGTTTTAAAATCTTCAAAGACTTTTTCTATAGGAATTTTAAACATTTAATCATACCTCTTGATTACGTTATTAACTGTTTGGACCCAGAAGTCTCTTATTTTTACTTCTTTATCCCTACAGAATAATCTTATATCATCTTTACTTTCTTGTGGAATATTAATTAATAATCCTGTACGAGTTTCCTTAGGTTCTCTTTTGGTTTCTTCAACATCTGAATCCCAGCCAATGATTTCAGCGGCTTCAAATAATACAAGGTCACGCATTGTTTTTTCTTGTTCCGCTGCAATGACTTTTAATTTCTTTTTATCTTCTTTACTTAATTCTAAATTTTCTTTGATCATCATGTTAATCACCTCTATTTTTTTAAAATTTTTTTTAGAGGATTTCTCCTCTACATATATATATGTTGTAACTTATATATAAATGTTTCGATTTATTCAGCATATCTCACAGCACCACAGGATAACATATAATCCACAGCAGGTTTAACCATAGTAAATGAACCACCTGGAAGCTGTTTATAAGCTCTACGAAGTTTATTCATTGTATTATATCCCTCTTTAATATCATTAAATATAATAGTCTGGTTTTCACGGTTAATCCCTCTTGATCTTAGTTTAGAAATATCTACAGGCTCTAATTCAGTATCGTAATTATAATCAACAACACCCTCAAGGAAATAATCCGTTACTAAAGTTGCAGGACCTAAATAACGATTAATATCACTATCTAAAAGATAAGTAACACTATAATCATCAGTAGCACGATTAGTACGACCATACATTTGAGACAAATTCAAAGCCACCATACGATTACACCAGCCATAATCAACAACATTTTCACGACGGTCTGCATCCATTCTCGCTCTCACTTGTGCATCACCAAGATAAGGATAGGGCATTTTACAAATCACTTGCCAACGAGCCTCACCATAAGGGAAATCAACACCTTCAAATGAATATGGACTTACAAATATATATGGCTCATCATCATCATATGATTTAAACTCTTCAAGCTTTTCATTTCGATTTTCCGCACTATGAAATATAAAACGATCATTATCATGCAAGGTTTGATAAAGCCTATAATTAATATTATAACTATGAGAATGTATAAGCCCTTTTTCCTCATCATGTTTTTCAGCTAATTCCACAATTTTAGAAACCAATAATGGAAAGTTTTCATCAATGTTTCTTCGAGACATACTTCCGACGAATTCTCTATATATTGGTCTGCGATTTTTTGGAACTATTGAAGGCACCTCGATGTATTTAAAATCTTCGAGTCCTAATTCGTGACAATATATGTCTGGTTTTAATATACTACCAGACATAAGTAATTTAAAGTTAACCTTACCAAACACAATATCAGTATAATCTTGAATCTCAATAGGTTTAAAAGTAACATGCCTAACCCTTCTTTGAAGATGTTTAGACCTTTTACTAAAACTATTAAAAACCCAATTATCAGAATCAGACTCCAAAGATTCAGCACAAGCCTCCAAAGACTCAAAACGTTTCAAATAATGCTCTCGTCTTTTAATATCCTCAGTCTTTCTAGCTAATACTTTATAACCATAAGCAAAATCCTTCAAATCATCAACCCAATCCTCAACATTATCATGATTAGGTAAAGACTTACCCAAATCCCTATAAATACCAGCATCAGTTACTTCAACCTCTAAAGCTGACATTAAAGTTTGTTCGAGACTATGTGCCTCATCGAAGACACCAAAATCACGGTGATTAAAGTGTCCCACAAACATACTATCCGTTATAGCATAAGGATAATTCAATATTGAAATTGGACTATCAATTGCATTAACTTTTTGCTTCCAGTATTCACAATTTTGATTAACAGGTGCATCAGATGTATCTTTCAAATAAATATCACTTTTCTCAATCAAAACACCAACAGGACACTTATACTTTTCAGATTGTTTACACCTTCCAACATCACAAGTATCACCCTCCGACATCAGGCAGTTGAAATTAGAACGACCCATAGCCGTTGTTAGATCATCAAAGTCATTTAGATATTGGTCTTGGAGATAGGTAGTTTTGGTATAGATATAGCTAGTCATACCTTTATCGATTAATGCTTTACAAATACAATATGCAACTAATGATTTACCAAAACCTGTAGGAGCATTTAATATAATGGTTTCAATGCCATCATCTAGGGCTTCAATTGTTTCTTTTATTGCCCTTTCTTGATGAGGACGAAAAGAAGCCCCATCGAAAGGTATGTATTTTTGTAGATCCATATATATCAACTCCTTAATCTATAAACATTTCTTCAAGGTTCTCATCACCATTTAACATATAACAAACTAAAGCGGCTAAATTATAATCCTTCAAGCCAAGATCTCCAGGTAGATACCCTATAAGTACATCTGTATCTTCATCAGAAGCATAAAGTTTGATATAACCAGAGTCATTAGTTGAGCTCCAAAATTCAATACCCTCTTTCTTTTCAAAAGCTTTAGGCTGAACCCCATTATTAAAAAATACTTCTAATTGATCCAATAATTCAAAAGCATCTATTTCGGTCAAAAATCCTTCAACAGCTTCTAATACTAATCTTTTATGATAATTCTTATGGGAATCACAAATAAATAATACCCCACCTAATCTTTTTTTAAATCTGATAATAGCATGAATATGGTGTCCAGGCACCTCAAATTGTTTCATCTCTTTCATAAAAATCACCTCTCTTTTTATTATTATTCTACTTCGTCTTCGATATTCAATACTTCAATGTCTAATGTTTTAAATTCTAATTGTATATAAACACCTGTTATATCTTCAACAAACCATCTAAGAAAATTTATTGCCTCTTTAGAATCATTATTAAAAATACCTAATAAACCTTTAACTAAATCATGAGCATAGATTTCAGAAACAAAATCTTCTTTCGGATAACCATCCAAAATATCCTCCCACCTTTCAACGAAATTATCTTCCTCTAATAACTCATCTAAAGGCTTAATATGAGTATCATCAAATATTTTAACAATAGCTTTACGTGTATTAGAATCATCCTCTAGCATATGTATTAGTTCGTGAAGAATAACATCTCCTCTAGGTTCTCTCACAAATATTTCACCATCCATTGGATAAACTACTCCATTTATATCATCTTCAAGTTCCATCGCCTTAAAGAACCCTTCTTCTATGATTATTTTTATTTTCTTAAAAATCATATGTAATCACCTCAGTTTTATTTGTTAATATTATATCTGTTGCTCCCTATATATAAATGTTTCGTTCAACAATAATAAATATTTATAAATACACTAAAAAATAATAATAACCATCAAACATATAAAAACAAAAAATGGAGGAAAAAAACAATGAAGTTTGACGTTATATACTCAAAAGAGATCGAAGCCGACGACTTTTTTGCAGCTATTGATAAAGTAAAAGCAAAAAACGAAGACGCCGAAGTATTATCAGTATTAAGACAAGATGAAGAGGAAGAATAATAACATGTACACATTAGACGAAATAAAAAGACTCCAAGTAAATCCAGAATACTATATAGACGAAGGAGATAGATTCTGCCTAGTAGGAATGCTAGGTCATGAGCTAACAGAAACATTAGCAGCCAACCATTCAAAATTTTGCGTACTACAAATATTAAAAGCGTATAAAGAAAAAAAGATAGAAGCAAACACAGCTAACTTTTTAATTGATAAAGTAGACGCCATCTACGATAGTATGGATATACTTGGAGCAAAAAATGTTATAAACAAATTAAATTTAGAAATAATAGAAGAAGAATTACATATACCACATTTCAATTATATTTGCGTAGAATGTGAAACATTATATAACGATTTTCAATAAGAAGAGGTGTATTAAAATCTTAGTAATGAACAGGGAAATATTTTTTCATAATGAAGAAGTTTTAAATTCATTCT
>JAZNQD010000024.1:0-17947 GCA_045589955.1 Bacilli bacterium
GGAAAATATTGTTTTAGCCAACTTTATTATACCATAAGGATTTTTTTATTTAAAATAACCTCTCAAAAATTCGAGTGATAAAAAATCATCACCACGATTTTTGAGAGGTTAATATATCACCCTAATTTTTGAGAGAGCCAACAAAAGCCTCAATCGAATGATTGAGGCTTTTAATTTGGATTATTTTTCTCTTTCGTTTATAACATCGATAATCTTTTGTGACATAATCTTGATAAGTGGTAATATTGTACAAGTAATTGTCATTACTAAAACAAATATTAACAAATATACAGGAGTACGATAAGTTAGAGTATACAAGTAAAGAATAATCTTACCTGTAACATCGGTTATCGAAGAGTTATAGAATGGTATGAATTTACTTGATAAGAATACCGCAAGTCCATACGCAAGTAAGTTAACTGTAACTGTTTGTAAGATAAAGATTAATGATACTTTAACACCACTTAAACCAATTGATCTTAAAATACCAATTTCTTTTCTTGAGTCAACAATTTCAATGGAAATAATTGTCCACATAATACCAATTGTAAATACTGTGAAGACAAATAAACCACCTTTAGAGATAATTTCAATAAATGGGTCAACTTCATAAGAATCAATATCACTACGATATACCCAAACATTGATGATATAACCTGGAATACCTTTTTCTTCGTCTCTTAGTTTATAAGCCTTATTAAATAAGTCTAAAGCTTTTTCTGGGTCACTTGGTAATTCGACCATAATGTTTTCATTACGAGATAAGAAGATATCTTTGATTTCGGATAAGTCTTTATCATGAATGATGTAGTTAGCAGTTGATGTTGTTAAACCGACTACTTTGAAATTCTTTTCATAAGATGTAGTACCATCATTTGAAGTAATATTTAAAGTGATTTCTTTATTAATGAAGTTTTCTTTCCAAATTGTGTAAAGTTCTCTTCTAGAACCCCAGTTGCTTGAAGAATATGAGAAATTATACATCTTTTCAACAACTTGAATTGGAAGAACAATTTCTAGTTCATTTTGAGGCATTCTACTTTCAGGAAGTCTTTCACTCCAATAGTCATTTGGAGTAAATAAAGAAGTTCCTTGAGCAACAGTTGTACTCATAATGCTAATTGCAACCGGATTATAATTTTTAAAATCATCTCCAGTAGAATAGTCTTTAACTTGGAAATTAATCTTTTGTTCATCTAAACGTGTATAGTCACCTTTAGTCTTAGTTTCTTCTTCAAAATATTCTTTTGTAAGAACAACTGAATTCATCATTTTGAAATCATTAATGAAAGAGTAGTTATCTTTAACAGTTTCATCAATTGTGCCTAAACGATAGAATTTAGACCATTTTTCATAGTTTGAATCAATGATACCAACTACTTTATAGTTTTGATACCAGTTTAAATCTAAGTACATGCCTAAATATTCTTCATAGTTTTCATATTTTGGAACAAGATTGAAATATTGTAAAGCAGATACTAGATAATCAGTAATCATAACTTCTTGTGTACCTTCAGTAGGAGTTGTACCACAAAGAAGACGATAAGTGTTTGTTTTGTCATATTCAATAATAGTGTTAATTACACCTGTATAGAAATAGTTTTTATTTTCAATATAAGAGCCAGCATATTTAATCTCAACTGTTTCATATTTATGAAGTGTTAATTCAGGAACACCTTCTTTAATGATAGTATATGAATCAGCTGGTAAGTCACCATAATTGTACTTAGCGTAGAAATCATGTGTTGATGTATCTTCAATTGGTACATAACGTTTGATTTCTGTGTATTGGTAACCATTTTCAACCATTGTAAATACATTTTGTCTTAATGGATTACCATTAAGTTCAATTGTGAAAGATAAGAACGCAAGAGAAATTGCACATACTAGTAACATTACTAAGTATCTAAATTTCTTTTTCCATAAGTTCTTAATAGCCAGTTTCACAACTATTTTAGTTGGAATCTTAGCTTTTGTAAGTTTGATGTTATGTTCTTGATCTTGGTCTAAACCAAACTTTTCTAAAACTTCAACATAATCAGCCTTTTTAACAACTGCATCAACTCTTGGTTTTGGTCTTGCTAAGATTTCATCGCGTTTTGTTTTACAAATTTCTTCAATTGAATCAGTATTATTTTTAAGAGCAAGTTCAATTTTGATCTTTAAAGCAAGCTCTTTTTCTTTAGCTTCTTTAATCTTATCTTGTGCTTTATCAAAAAAGTAAAGAGTAGAAGAAGATAATTTTTTTAGACGTGTATTTGCTTTTTGTAATTTTACAAGTTCATTTTGTAAAGCAATTCTTTCTTCAATTAGTGAATGAATCCCAACATCTTCATTTGTTAAATGTTTAGCATTTAAAGCATTTTTACGAAGCAGTTCAACTTCATTTAAATCTTTTCTTTGATTTTGTTTGAATAGAACAAGAGGAGATACTTCTTTAACTTTTTTCTTTGAAGAACTTGTTTCTTCTTTTAAAGGAGTTTCTTCAGTTTCTTCGTCTTTTGCCTCAGCCATGCCCATTTGGATAATTTGATCAGCATATATTTGGGCTGATTCAACGTCGTGGCTGACAATAACGATTAATCTTTCTTTTGAAAGTTCTTTAAATAAATTAAAGATATTTTTACTTGTTTCACTATCTAAGTTACCAGTTGGTTCATCAGCAATAATCATCTTTGGTTGCTTGATTAAAGCTCTTGCGATAGCGATACGTTGTTTTTGACCACCAGAAAGTTGTGAAACCTTTCTTTTTTCAAGGCCATTTAATTCGACAGCACTAATAATTTCTTTAAATCGTTTATTGATTTCTTTTCTTGAGTGTTTTTGGATTTCTAATGCAAGGGTAATGTTTTCTTTCAAAGATAAATCTTTTAAGATATTATATTCTTGGAAAACGAAACCTAAATATGAATTTAGATAAGCAATCTTTTCTGCTTTAGAAAAAGATGATAACTTTCTATTTTCAATCCAAATATCACCAGAATCGGGGTTATCTAAACCACCTAATAAGTTAAGTAATGTTGATTTACCACTACCAGAAGGACCTAAGATAAAGACAAGTCCTTTATCAGGTAAGACAGCAGATACATTATCAATTACGTGAATTTTTTCCCCACCTGAATAGTAGTATTTATTTATTTTATCTAGTATAACCATAAGCCACCTACGCTACTTTCAGAACATCAATTGGTTTTTTTCTACTTAAGTTAAGTAGTGGGAATAAAACCGCGATTGTTGGAGTAATAAAGGCAAGTGCAGACATTGCGACAACGCCTAGGAATGTATATTTAATAATTGCAAAGTTAATTGGTGATTGAGCACTGAAAATGCTATCAAGAACAAATAAGAAAATTGCACTACCAATTAAACCAATAATTAACGAGATAACACTAACAATTAGGACTTGGAAGAAGTAGATCATGGCGATCTTAAAACCATTCATACCAAGTGACATATAAATACCAATATCTCTTGTACTGTTCTTAATATTAATAATGACAAAGTTAAAGATCATTAAGATACTAAATAAACAAAATACAAAGAACATTGCTGCAAAAAGGAATAAGTTATCATTAATAAAGTCATCAACAAGTTGAAGTTTCTTAAATGATAAGTTATTGATTGTAATTTGATTAGTTAACATGTCTCGGTAAATGCCTGCATTTATTTCATTACTTGCATTTACATCATCACTTCTGTGAATTGTCATAACTAAATAACCACCACGATTGAATGAGTTATTTAAATATGCTTGGTACATGTAACTTGGAAGATAAACAACATGTTCATCTGTATCAACAACGGCTGTAACAATAAAGTTAAACACCGCTTGTGAACGTTTTAAACCTGTGATTTTGAAGTTTGCCATATAGTTATCGGCATTCATCAAACCTGGTGATAAAGAAGAAGAACTAAAGACAGGAGCATTTTCACCAGATGTCATGTAACTAGTACTTCCATATAAGTCATTTAAGAAGCCTCTTGATACCGCAATTTGGATTGGTTCACCATCTTGTGGTTTAACAGGAGCTTTACCTTTATATGATAAGCTTTGTTCAAAATCTGTAAATGTTACATTTTCGGTATAACCTTTTTGACCAAGGCCTTCATAAATAATATTATCAATTACAGTATCAACGTTTTTACTATAAGATAATAAAGAAGTAGAAGTTTCAGAATAGAATTCTGCCTCAGTCATGTAAATAGCATTATAGAAAGGTAAGTTATCTTTAAATGCTACTTCAATATCTTTAGACTTAAAACTTCCTGTTTCAAAGTTAAAATCTTGAACAAATTGGCTATAGTAAGGAGTTTCAATAACCCCAACGATTTGAATTCGGTTTTTAAAGTAAGGATGAGTAATATATTGACCACATACTTTTTTATAAGTATTAATTGATTCTTTACCAAAGTAATTATAATAAATTAACATGTCTGCAACATAATCTGTAATCAAACATTGATAATCAAGATTGCTAATGTAATCGGCAATAATTTTAAAATCACTCTTATCTTTATAAACATTTACTCTTTGAATGCCTCTGGCATAGAAGTTATGATTTGGATCATCATCACTAGCAACTGGGAAATCTAAGATTGTGCTTTTATAAGCTGTGAATTTATCGCTTCCTGTATATAAAGCTGAATATTCACTATAATCAACTAAGTTAAAACCAGATTGAACTTTAAAGTTACCATCTTCATAGGTTTTATTTAATTCGACAACAAAGTTATTATTCTTAGTTTGATACTCAGCATATTCTTTGGTTGTATCAGCTAAGAATAAGTTTACTACACTTCCGGCAAATATTAATGATACTGAGAATAGTAGTATAATTAGAATATATCTAATAAGGTTAAGTTTAAATGATTTTAAACCAAGTAAGAAACTTGTTCTAAGTGTTGGAGAGATTGATTTTAAGTTAAGTTTTGATTCATCAATCTTTAAATGTTCATCATTATAAGTAACATCACTTATAACTTGACCATCTTTTAAAGTAATTGTTCTTTCTCCATAAGAATCAGCTAAGAATTTGTCGTGAGTAACGATTAATACTAAGCGATCTTTTGCTAATGATTTTAAAATACCCATTACGATATCACGATTTCTTGGGTCTAAGTTACCTGTTGGTTCATCAGCTATAATTACCTCAGGTTCTTTTATTAAAGCTCTAGCAATTGCGACTCTTTGACGTTCACCACCAGATAATTGATTCATCTTACGGTGTGCTTTTCCTTCTAAGCCGACTTGTTTAATTACATCAAGGATTTTTTGATGATTCTTTTTTACTGATTTGTTGTGTAATTGTATTGATAAAGCAATATTTTCATACACAGTAAGTGATTTAATAACATTAAACTCTTGAAAGATAAAACCAATATAAGTGTTGCGGTAAGAGTTGTAATCTTTCTTCGAAAACTTCGAAGTAGAAACGTTATTTATAATTAAATCACCTGAATCATAAGCATCAATTCCCCCAATAACATTAAGTAAAGTTGATTTACCACTACCTGACTTACCGGCAATAAAGACAATTCCTTTATCAGGAAGTTTTAGGTTAATGTCTCTTAGGGCATGAAATGATCCTTGACCAGATTTATAATATTTATTTAAATTCTTTATCTCAATCATAGATGCACCTTATATTATAAGATTATACGATCATAAATAGGAGGAATAATATAATATACACTGTATGCATCAGCTATTTTTCTTGATTCTTCAGCTATTAATTCATCGTAGTTTAATTGTAAAATACCATATTTGCCATTTTCTTGGAAACTAACTTGTGCTACCATAAGTGGTCTTTGATCTGTCGAATACTTTGGTGTTGAAATGTTTCCAATATGGTATGGATATTTAACTGTAGCTTCAATAAATGAAGTTGGTTTGTAATACTCGTTAGCAAGGTCTTTTACCCATTGTTGTTCTGGATCAGTTGTAATTGAAAGGCTTGTGAATTCAACATCGTTTTCAATTGCAAGGTTAATTGTCCAAGAAACAGATTGTTTACCACAAGCAAAAACATGATTTGGTCCTACTGGCATTAAGTTTGTTGGCCAGAAGATGTTGATGTTTTCATGTGGAGTTTGGGCAAAACAAGATTCATAGATTCTTGTACCATCATTTTGGTAGAATGTATAATCTTTAAATAAGTTATCAATAATAGAATCATTGATATAATATCTAAAAATGGCAGTAGAGATAATGCCATTTTCACAACGTGAACCATAATGACATTCAAGTGGTTTGTTAGTAGCATAATCAATTAAATATTTACCATTAGCGTCAATGTAATAGTAAACATTCATATCATAATATTTAGGAGGTTTATATTGTAAACCAGTACCAACTGATTCTACTTTAACCCCTTCAGTAAACTTACCGACCTTAGCAAGTCCATTAGTAAATGAATCTGCCTCATCGAATAAGTATTCTTCAAAAAGAAGAATATTATCATGACGTAAGAAATTATACTTAACAGAAGTAGTTGGAAGTGAAACTTCAGGACTTTCAACAACTGTTTCTTTTCCCACTACCGCATATCCTTCACTAAAAGGAAGTGCGTAGTCATATGCAAATTCCCCAGGAAGAATAAATGTATTTGTTTCTTCAATATATTCTAAGAAACCAAACTTACCATTCATTTCAACTTTTAAGAAGTTTTCGCTAAAGTAACTTGTACTAATGACATTGTTTGGTAAAGTATATAATACTTTTCCTTCATTGTTAATAATTTGATGTTTTCCTTCACTTACAACAACGGCTTTATTTTCCTTCATTGGATAAGCACGTTCATATGTAGGTGCGATAATTTCTTTTCCCTTTATATTGATATAACCAAATAAGCCATCTTTTCTAAAGTACATGTACTCATCAATGCTTTCTTGGATTAAATCATACCCCTCTAAAAGAAGTGAATCATTTTCGCTATTAATTAAATAAATATCATTGTTGATATATCCTATTGCAACAACATTATCAATCTCGCTTCGCTCTTTTTTGCATGACGTTAAGCCGAAAATACAAATAGCAATTAAGCTAAGAATAACGAATTTTTTTGTTAGCTTTAAGTTCATAGTTGTTATTCACCTCATTTTTACATAATAATTCTATTATAGTATAACAAAAACGCTTTCAAAAAACAAACATAATACAAGAAAACATCAAGTAAAATAAAGATAAAAAAAGATGAACGATTAACTTTACTAAATTTTAAAAATATGTTAAAATCTAATTGGTGATAAAAATGAAATTAGTATTAATTATAACTTCAAGTGACGATGCTGAAAAAGTATCTAAAGCACTTATTAAAGAAAAATTTATTGTAACAAAACTTGCAACTACTGGTGGTTTACTTTTAAATGGTAATACTACATTATTAGTCGGAACTGATGACTCTCGTGTTAATGATCTTGCAACAATCGTAACCGAACATTGTAAATCACGTCGTCAAAGTGTACCTACAGAAGTATCTGATCAATACAGTATGTTTGCATCACTTCCAGTTGATGTACAAGTAGGAGGCGCAACAATCTTTGTTTTAGATGTTGCTAAGTCTTATAAAATCTAATTAAACAACTAATATTTTATTTAGTTGTTTTTTCTTCGGCATTTTAAAATTTATTTAAAAAGGATTTTGTCTTATGGAAAAGAAAAAGAAGAACTTATCTTTTATTAAAAATATTGTAATAATCGACTTTTGGGTCTTTTTACTATTCTTAAATGAATTTGTAATTGTTTCCCAAATGATTGAAAAAGTAAATAGTGATAACATGAAAAACTATGTTACTGCTATTTTATTAGTTTTATTAATCTATTCTTTAGGTATTTTACTAAATGTTCGTAACTTAATTCATGAACTTAAACGTCAAATCCCTCTTAAGAAAAACATTATTTCTTATCTTTTCCAAGTTATCTTTATTAGTTGTGCTTTTGTTGGACTTTTTGAAGCTGGGCTTGATAGTGCAACAACCACAAAACAAGTCCGAAGTGTTTTAACCTTTATTCAAGGGAATGCCTTTAAGATTAAAATGAAATCTTTTGATATTGTCTTAGATAAAGAAAAAGCCGATTATGAAATCGGTGATAAAATAAGTTACGATATTACGTATAAACCTTTCTTTGCTAATAGCAAAGATATAACATATGAATTAGATAATGAAATTGTTAGTATTGACCTTGCAAATAAAACAATTACTTGTTTAAGTAATGGTGAATGTACAATTACTTTTTATGATACAACAAATGATAAAGTTAAAACAACTTTAAATCTTGTGATCGATAGTGAGGTATTAGAAGATATTGACTTTGGAGAAAACCTAGATATTTTCTTAAATACTGGTGATGTTCATGAACTTAAACCAAAACTTTACCCAGCTATTTTCGAAGGAGAAAAAGTTGATTATATTTCTTCTGATAGTGAAGTAGCAATGGTTGATGCAAATGGTAAAATTACCGCTCTTTCTAGTGGACATGCAACGATTACTTGTTCATGTTTAGGTGTGACAAAGAAAGTATACGTTTGTGTTGATCCAATTCTTAACTTCCAAACAAGTGTTGATAAATACACATTCTTATCAACTACTGATGGGTATGGGTCATTCTATTTAAAATTTGATGATCTTTCAAGTTTTAATGCTTCATATATTAAGTTTGATTATCATTCTGACTATGAAATTAAAATTGCAAAAAGCTCTTTAAATATTCATTCAAAGACATATTCATTTACTATTACTAATAGTGATAGTAATAAAGATATTGATGAGGTTTTCCCTTTAACTATTTCCTATGTTTATCCTGGTGGGTATACAATTAGCAAAACAATTGAAATTACTATTTCTTCAGGGAAAGATTATCTTGTAAGTGAAATTAATCTAGATAAAACAAAATTATCATATGATATTGACTTATATTATGATACAAATGGTTATTTAGTTACACAATACTATGAATTCCCAATTACTTATTATAAACCGACTGAAAAGAAGAATGAAAGAATTAGTTATGCAACTTCTTCAGATGGTGTTGATTTGTCATGTACTACTTATAATAAAGTTGTTATGGAATTCTTAGATCAAGAAAATGTTAAAGACCTATACTTTATCAATTTTTATCCTTCAAAGAATTTAGATGATTATATTCAAATAGCAGTTAAAATAAATAAGAAGACTATTTCAAGTAATGACTCATCATTTGAAATGAAGCGTCTTTATGAACAAAGTGAAAACTTGAAAAATGAAATTTGGCCAACATACTTTACAAAATCGCTATTTGAACTATATAGTTTTTCAAATCCTGAGTTTAAATATAGTGGATTAAAGATTATACCAGTTGGTAATACCCTTGATTATATTGATTTTGAAGTAAGTGATTTTGGATATGTTTCTAAATGTAGTTTAAAAGGCTTAACGAAACAAAAATATGTAAAAGAATGTCGTTTAGAATTTGATATTTGTTCTCTTTATGAATATCATAAAGATCGTAATTGCCCTAAATATCGTTATGTAATTGATATTAAAAATGATTATGATGACTTACTTGTTTCTTTGAATGGCTCTGAATATACGAGCGAAAATTTTGAATATACTATTTTAAAAGGTGAAACTATTACCGTATCTTTTCAATATCCGGTTAAACTTGAACACAAGGGAAAATTCCAAACAACTTTTTATCGTGGTGGTTATGTAACTGTTACAAAAGCAGGAGATAAGACAATTTTACCAACTGTTAGTTATAATGCAATTGTTGCAGGGGAATATGGTATTACCGAAATCACATATTCACTTAATTCAAAAGTATTAACTGATCTTCACCCAATTACAATCAAGATCAATGTTGTTGATGAATATGGTAATATTCCAACACCAAAGAAAATTGATGTTGTAGTTACATCTAAAGATTCTTTAGAACCAGTAATTGATAAAGGTAAATTCTCTATTGGTACAACTCTTGATTTAAGTGTTTTGGATGTGTCTGAATACATTTTTGAATCTAACAATAATGATATCGTTCTTGTTACTAGCGATGGTAAAGCTCAGTGCTTAAAACCTGGTAGTGCAACTATTTCAGCAACAAACAAAGAAGACAATTCGGAAATTTACTTCTATGATGTTTCTGTTTATCGTATCTTACCAACGCTTGTTCTTGAAAAAGGTTCATTTAATGAAATGACTTTAAACAATAAACAATATCGTTTTATTGCTAAGACAAATACTGCATATAACCTAACTTTAAGTGGTTCATGCGAAGTAGTTAAATACGTTTTATCAAAAGAATATGAAGATGTTAAAATTAGTGATGATGGTTCAATTATTATCGAAAAGGCTGGAACATATTCAGGCTATGTTCAAATAGGAGAAGATGATTCACCTTATATGTATCGCCTTCCTTTTGTCATCGTTTGTGATGATAATGGAGTAAGTGCTAATTTCTTATATATTGTTCGTAAACTATTTGGTCACTTTGGCTTGTTCTTAATTCTGAGTGTTTTTGCCTCATTATCAATAGTATTGTATCGACCAAAAAATTACTATTTACTAGTTGCCAATGTTGTTAGTCTATGTGGTTATATTTTTATCATATCTTACTCATCTGAGTTTATTCAAGGATTAAACCCAACAAGAACAAACTCCTTTAATGATGTTATGATTAATTACCGAGGTGCTTTACTTGGTATTGTAATTGTTACTTTTGGTTACTTAATAGTTAAGAGCATTATGATGATTATTAAGGTATGTAAAAAAGCCCTTGAAAAGAAAAAAATAAATTAATACTAAAAGGTTAATGAACCTGTTCGTTGAAAACGGACAAGTTAAAAAAACACATTATTGAGAGTTAACTTCCTAAATTCAAGTGGAGTTAGCTCTTTTATTTTTTCTTGTAATCTTTCATTGTTGTAGTAATCTATAAATTTATCTATTGTTTCATCTATGTCCTTTACTTTTAAATTTTTGATTAGATAAATACATTCCGATTTAAGTGTGCTGAAAAACGATTCAATTGGTACATTATCTACACTAGAACCTTTGGCAGATATAGATTGTATTATATTATTTTGTTTTAGTAAATTAATATAAGCTATATTAGTAAAATGCCATCCTTGATCTGAATGTAATATTAAATTCTGTCTTTGTTCAAATGGAACTTTATGTATAGCTTTTTGTACAGTATCTAATACTAATTGTAAATCTATAAATCTAGATATTGTATAAGCTATTATAGATTTATCATACATATCCTTAATTGCACATAGATATTTTACTCCATCTGTGGCAAAAATATAAGAAATGTCGATAGACCATTTACAATTTGAATAAAATGTGGTAAAATTACGTTGTAGAAGATTTGGTATTTGATGGTGTGGTAACTTTGAATACCTATGAGTCTTCTTACGTGTAATGGATTGAATATCATTCAATCTCATGTATCGATATACGGTGAAGTTGGTAACTATTAAGCCGTATATCTTTTTTATTTGCATTCTAATTTGACGGATTCCCCAAGTTTTATTCTTTTCATGCATTTTTACTACTAGTTCATTAGTAGATTCGTTAAAAGCCTTATTTTCAGGTCTACCTAACTTTATCCAATCAAAATAACCACTCTTTGAACATTCTAATACTTTGCAAAGAGTATTAACCGAATATTTATCTCTTAATATATCAATTACTTGGTATTTTTGTTTGGCTTTTGGCTTGTTAGGTAGACCAGGGATTTTTTTATATCTTCTAGCATCCTCACTCTTTCAATTAATTCTTCTTTAGATAATTCTTCTAAAGCTTTTTCAGGGTATTTTCTAGGACGGCCTTTATTTGGATTATTAAATTTTGTAGTTTTACCTCTAGTCTCTATTATGCGTCCATATTTTTTATAGATTTTAACCCATCCATATAAAACACATGGGTCTGCTAAATCAAATTGTCGAACTATTTGAGTTGGTCCAATTTCACGTTTTAAATACAAAAGAACTATTTTTTCTTTTTCTTCATTCGTGTATTTAGTATGAATTTTATTATTTGATTTTCTTATATACATAGTTAATTTTCTCCTTGTATTTATTGTATAAAAAAAACATTAGAATTCAAGTAATCAATGTTAAATTACTTTATCTAATGTGTTTTTTTATTTAGTCCGTTTTAATCAAACTAGTTCAATTTCCTTTTAGTATTTTTTTTATAAAAACGTTTGCAAAAATATTAGTATTTTGTAAGCATTTTCATTTAATATATGTTATAATATTTAAGAGTGAAAATACAAGGAGGAAATTATGAAAGAGTATTTAGCTAAAGACATAAGAAACGTTGCGATCGTTGGTCACATGGGATGTGGTAAAACAAGCTTAAGTGAATCATTTTTATATTTAAGTAAAGCAATCGCAAAGAAAGGCGAAGTTGAACGTAAGAATACAGTATCTGACTATCTTACAGAAGAACAATCTCGTCAAACATCTCTTTCAACTTCTTTAATTCCAGTAGAATGGAAAGGTACTAAGATTAACTTCTTAGATACACCAGGATCTGAAGAATTCGTTGGTGATTTAGAACAAGTCCTTTCTGTTGTTGAAGGCGCAATTGTAATGATTGATGCTACTAAAGGCATTGAAGTGGGTACTGAAAGAGTATGGGATGCATTACGTGAACGTAATATCCCAACAATCGTTTTTGTAAATAAAATGTACAAAGAAAACGTAAAAGTACGTAAAATTGTTAATGAAGTAGCAGAAGGTTTAGGAGCAAAAGCAGTTCCACTTTGTGTACCTGTTGGTTCTGATAATAACTATCATGGCTTTGTTGACGTTGTTAATAATGTTAATCATATTCACGGTATTTCTGAACTTCCAAGTGAAGTATTAGAAGTTATCGAAAATGTAACATATACTTTAAAAGAAAAAGTTGCAGAAACAGATGAAGAGTTAATGGAAAAATTCTTTGCAGATGAACCATTAACTGAAGAAGAATTTAAAGGTGGTTTAAAAGCTGCAGTTAAGAGCTTTGATTTATTCCCTATTTATGTTGGTAATGCAACTAATGATCATGGTGTAGAATTATTATTAGATGCTGTTAGAAGATACATTCCTTCTCCAGCTGAAGCACCTGCTAAAAAAGGAACTAACCCTAAAACTGGTGCTGAAGTTGTTCGCGCTGTAGATGATGCACAACCTTTCTCAGCATATGTTTTCAAAACAACTGTTGACCCATTCTTAGGTACTATTAATATGCTTAAAGTTCAATCTGGTACTACAGCTAACTTAATTGAAGCATATGTTCCTAATACTGATCAAGTTGCTAAAATTGGTTCCGTAATTACTTTATCTGGTAAAAACCAAATTAGTGTTCCTGCATTCCATGCTGGTGACATCTGTGCTGTAACTAAGACTGCTGAAGCAGCAACAACTTACACATTATGTGATAAAAAAGAAGTTGTTTTATTTGAACCAACTCCTGTTGCAACACCAGTTATTTATACAGCTATTAGTGCTAAAACTAAACAAGATGAAGATAAATTATCAAGTGCTCTTCAAAAATTAAATTTAGAAGACCCTTCATTTGAAATTAGACGTAACCCAGAAACTGCACAATTATTAATTGGTGGTCAAGGTACAACTCATATCGGTTACATCTTAGAAAAGATGAAAAATATGTTCAAAGTTGATGTTACTACTGCTGAACCTAAGATCGTTTACCGTGAAACAATCAGAAGAACAGGCTCTGCTCAAGGTCGTCATAAAAAACAATCTGGTGGTGCTGGTCAATTCGGTGATGTTCATATTCGTTTCGAACCTAAACTTGATGGTGGCTTTGAATTTGCTAGTGAAGTTGTTGGTGGATCAGTTCCTAAAAACTACTTCCCTGCTGTTGAAAAAGGTTTAATTGAAACATTAGAACATGGTCCACTTGCAGGATTCCCAGTAATTGGTGTTCGTGCGGTATTATATGATGGATCTTACCACCCAGTAGACTCTAATGAAATTTCATTCAAGATTGCTGCAGCATTATCTTTCAAAGAAGCTTGCAAATCAATCAAACCAACAATCTTAGAACCAGTTATGGAAGTTGTTGTAACTGTTAAGGATGAATATGTAGGTGATATCATGGGTGACACTACAAAACGTCGTGGTGCTGTTATTGGTATGCAACCTGTTGGTAATGGTAAAACTGCAATTACTTGTAATATTCCTGAAGCTGAAATCGTTAGTTATGCAACTGACTTAAAAGCAATGACTCAAGGTAGTGGTAGATTTACACGTGCCTTCTTACGTTATGATGATGTTCCTGAACATCTAGTTGCGAAGATTATTGAAGAATATAAACCAAAACAATAATAAATAACCTTTAAGCTATAAACGAAAGTTTATAGCTTTTTTTAATGGAAAAAGATCATTAATTCCGAAATATAAATTGAGGTGATTTTGTGAAACTCAATCATAAAGGAATGACACTTTCTGAAGTTCTTTGTTTTATTGTAATTTTATCTTTACTAATTACACTAGTAACAGGGTATTTAATATACATTTACAAATTTTATAACAATCATCAAACAAATGAATTTCAAGAAATTTTATTCTTAGAAAATACTTGTAACAATATTAAAGATCAAAAATTTATTAACAAAGAAGAACTAAGTTTAGTGATGAATGAAGACTTAATTATGATAATTGGCATCGATACTGGTCTTGTTTATTTTGAGTATCATCATGATACAAGAGAAATGAAAAATGGCATAAATGGTAAATCAATCATTTTTAAAACTTTTAATTTATCATTTATCCAAAATGATGATTTTCTAATTATTACAAATCAGAAAAATAACTTTTATTTTACAATTGAGGTGGAAAGATGAAAATAATTTATGTCGAATTATTCTTTCATAATAGTGTTTTAAAACATATTAAGCTAAACATTATTAGAAAGTATAAAAATAGTTACTATTATGATTGTGTTTTTAAAGTGAATTATCAAAATGAATTCTTACAAGATATTCTTTCAAACTTAATTCAAAAAGCCAATTTAGAGAAAAATGATCTATTAATCAATTACATATATGATAATATTAGTTTTATAAAATTATCATTGCCTAAGATGGCAAATATGGAATTATATAAAAATATTGATACCGAGCTTAATAATCTTGTTAGTAATTATAAAGAAAAATATGCTTTAACAATTGATAAAATAATTAGTCAAAAGACAAATTTATTTCGTGCAATTTTATATCCGAAAAAAGACTCTTTGTTAGAGTTAGATAAAAATTCATTAAAAGAACAAAAAATTACCAAATATAAAGAAATTAACCATTATCAAATAATTGAGACCATTATGAGGTCTTATAAGTATAAGAGTAATATAACTTATAGTATTGTTACTTTTTATGAAAATAGCATTCATGTGTATATACTACGCAATAGTTATGTTATTGAATTATTTATAATTGATATCAAAAAAGAATTAATTGAACAATATAATTTATCTTATAAATATGATGAAATAATAAATGTTAATAATCAATATTTTAAGTCAATATGTATTTTTTTAAATCAGTTTTTTGAAAATCGCAATGTGGAAGGTGCAATTTTGATTTTTGATGATCTATACAATGAATATTTAAGAAAATTGATTGATCAAGATATAGTTATAAATCATGTTATAAATAATTTTGAAGTTGTTTTAAAAGCGATTGAGGATGTTTTTTATGAAAAATAAAGGTTTTTCAATTATTGAATGTGTATTTTGTTTATTGCTTTTATCAAGCGTAACCATTGGCATAATCACAGTTATCTTAAATATTAATTATCAAGAAAAAGAACGTTTATATAAAGTTGAACTTTATGCAAATTTTCATACACTTTTTAATGTTATGGAATTAGGAACTAATCCTAAATCATCTATCAAGGAAGTTTATAAAGAATTTGTTATCGAAAAAGAAGATAACTTATACTTAGTTAATATTCCTTTAATTTATGAACACAACAATAATGAAATAATAACTTATCAAATAACATTTGAGGAATTTGATGAATATTATGTTGTTTCAGTAAACATTATTAATGTCCCTAAAAAATATCAGGAGTTAAATCATGAAGTTATCAGTCAAAGATTTATTGAAAAATAATGGTAGTGCATTAATTAGTTCTTTAGTTGCCATCTTAACCATTTCCCTTGTTATGGGAATAATTATTATAAATAATTCGATCATCCATAGTAAAGATGATAGTGCCAATATCCTTGCAAGAATATTTAGTGAAAATCGCTTAAGTGAAGTGCAATATCAACCAGATTATGAATTACAAAGCTTAAGTTATGATATTTGTAATGATATTTATTCAATTTATCCTAATAATAAGTATATTGAATTTATGAACGGAAGAGGAACGTTTAAACAACATTATTATTATTTACTTGATGAATCAGGCAATATTATTATAAATAATTTGGAGGTTTATGGTGAATAGTTATCAGTTTATTGCAATAAATAAAGAAAAACAAAAAATTAAGGGACAAGTAGAAGCTTCAAGTGCCCAAGAGCTTAGAATGATTATAAGTTATCATGATTTTTATTTAGTAAAGTATAAATTATTAAAAAAGACAAAACAAAAATTTATTCAAAATAAAATACATCAAAAAGATATCAAAGAGTTTTGTAAAAATATGGCGATGATGATGAAAACAGGGCAATCTTTAATTATGGTATTGGAATTGTTAGAGGCAACAACTAGAAATCGAACTTTAAAAGAAATGATCAGTTATACAAAAAATGAAATGAAAAATGGTAAATCATTTTCAAGTTGTATCAAAAAGTATAAGAAGTATTTTACCAATATGTTTATTTCAATGATTGAAATTGGTGAAAAAAGTTCTTCATTAATGGATGTCTTTTTGTATTTAAGTAACTATTATGACCATCAAACTAAGATCAAAACAAAGATCATTAATGCAATGTTTTATCCGATGATTTTATTGTTTTTATCTGTTGTTATTGTTTTTGTTATGAGCTTATTTGTTATCCCAATGTATGAAGGAATTTTTATTGAAAATAATATTACTTTACCATTGCTAACGAAGTTTTTATTTTTTATTAGTAACTTTCTTAAAAATAATTTAATTATTGTTGTTTTATTTATTATTTTAGTTTCATTGCTTGGAATTTTATTATTTACATCAAATAAAGGTAAAGTTTTAATTAACAGAATCTTATGTCATATTCCTTTTATTAGTCGAATTTATAAAACAATCAACATTTACATTATTTCTAGTAGCTTAGAAATTATGCTAGCTAATAAATTATCGATAGTTGATTCGGTGAATATTTTAGTTAATAGTTTAAATGATGGATATTTAATTAGAAAGTTTAAATGGGTTTATGATGAATTAAGAAGAGGACAAACATTATCTAAATCCCTAGAATCATTTAATTATTTTCCTAAAATGTTCATTGAGATGATTAAAAACGGTGAAAATGCCAATCATTTAGAATTAGAATTAAAAAGTTCAAGTGAATATTATTATCAAAAAGTTAATGATGTTTTGACAAAATTGACAGTCTTTATTGAACCTTTATTAATTATATTAATATCAATTTTTGTTGGGGGAATAATGGCTTCGGTTTTTGTCCCTATGTTAAGTTTATTATCATCAATTGGGTAGGTGAATGATGGAAGAAAGAGTATATTATGAAGAGTTAAACTTACAAGATGAAATATTTAATAAAATAAGTATTAAACTTATTAAAGAAATTAAATTGGTTCCTTTTCATGAAGATAAAGATCAAATATATGTTTTAAAAATTATTGATAATTTTGATTATAATAGTCAAATTATTAAATTGATTTTTAATAAAGATATCATTTGTAAAGCAATTAGTCTTGATGATTATGAAAGAATCGTTAATTTTTTAAGTAAGAGTAGTCTTCAAGGGTTTTATGAAAATATAATCAATAAAAACAATTTA
>JAZNQD010000025.1:0-36271 GCA_045589955.1 Bacilli bacterium
TATAATATAAAACCATTAAAAAAACCGACATTTTTGATATTTTTTATTGCAAAAAATAACAAAAAAACATGTAAGAAAAATTGAAAAAAATATAAAAATAATACATATATAATAATAAGGAATATATGGTTTTATGTATAAAAAACTTTATTTTTTAAGCGAAAAAATAAAAATGTCAATTTTTTGATAGGAAAAAATCGCTTGAACGCAAAAGTTTGTTTTTGGGTAAAAAAACGCCTTAAAAACGGTTGTTTTTGAAGCGTAAAAAAGCAGGTTATTTTACTAGCCAAAATTAGGCTTTTGTGGTATAATATAAGAGTAAAAAAGAGGTGCTTTTATGGACAAAATAGAAATTTATACTGATTTTATAACTTTGGGCCAATTTTTGAAGCTTTATGGTGCCATAAATAATGGTGGAGAGGCCAAAAAATACTTAGAAAACGGCTCTGTTTTGGTAAATTTTGAGGTTGAAACTAGAAGAGGAAGAAAAATTTATCCTCAAAGTGTGGTCACGCTAGAAGAAAAAAATATACAGATAGTAAAAAAGAATGAAAATTGATCGATTAAGTGTTAAGAATTTTAGATGTTATAGAGAATATAATGTTACTTTTTCTGAAGGAATTAACGTTATTATTGGCGAAAATGCTACAGGAAAAACGTCTTTGGCAGAGGCTGTTTTCGCTTTGAGTTTTACAAAATCGCCAAGAATTTCTGACGAAAAAGTCTTGATAAAAGATGGTAGTGATAACTTTTTTATCAGTGGAGATTTTTGCGGGAATCTGTTTAACAAGTATAAAATCTCGTACGGGTATGACGGTGAGAAAAAGGTAATCAAAAAGAACCAAGCTGTCGTTAGAAAAATATCAGAATATGTAGGGACCATTGATGTGGTTTGGTTTTCGGCAAACGACTTATTTCTTTTTGTAGGAAGTCCCCAAAATAGACGTTCAAATTTCGACCGAATTATGTGCCAAATTTCGAAAGTTTACTATGCCGCGTTAAGTAATTACAAAAAGTTTTTAAAAGAGAGAAATGCCCTCTTAAAACGCCTTAATTTCGAAAATAGCAAGCAATTGAAAGTTTTACTAGAAAGTTTAAATGAAAGCATCATTTTAGAAGGAAAAAAAATTATTAATATTAGAGCGAAAACAATTCATAAAATTAATGAGTTATTAAACCAAAAACATGCTTTTAGTAAAGATCAAAAAGAACTATTACAAATTAAATATTGTAATAGTGTTGATGTTGATAATTACAGCAATGTTTTAAATGACAGCTACATTGATGATTTGCGAAGAGGAAGCACGTCTTTTGGGCCTCACAAAGACGACTATATTTTTATTATTAATAATAAAAATATAGTAGAAGAAGGGTCTCAAGGACAGCAAAGAAACGCAATTTTAAACTTAAAATTAGCTGAAGTTGAGTTAATAAATGAGGTAAAAAAAGAAACACCAATCTTAGTATTAGATGATGTTTTTAGCGAATTAGACGAAAAGAGAAAAAATAATATTTTAAAAAGAATTCCCGAAGGAGTTCAGATTATTATAACTGCAACCTCTCTTGTTGAAATAGATAGAGATGTTGTCGAAAAAGCAAATATAATTTCTTTGAAAGGAGATAATTGATTATGGATGAAATGGATAAAAAAGTTCTCGAGCATAACTATGATTCGAGCAGTATTCAGGTATTAGAAGGTTTAGAAGCTGTAAGAAAAAGACCGGGTATGTATATCGGTAATACGCATTTTGATGGTCTACACCACTTGGTTTGGGAAATTATTGATAACTCTGTCGATGAAGCATTAGCAGGATATTGTAACGAAATTAATGTGGAAATTTTTGGGGATAACTGCATAAGAGTTGTGGATAACGGTCGTGGTATGCCTACAGACATTCATCCAAAGACAAAAGTTTCAGCAACTGAGACGATATTCACAGTTTTACACGCAGGTGGAAAATTCGATGGTAGCAGTTATAAAGTGTCAGGGGGATTACACGGTGTTGGTGCTTCTGTTGTTAATGCCTTAAGTGAATGGTTAGAAGTTGAAGTACATAGAGCTGGTAAAATATTTAAACAAAAATATTCTCGTGGTGTCCCTGTTACTAAGCTAGAAGTTGTCGGCGAAACAAATAGAACAGGAACTAGCGTTTCATTTAAACCTGACGCTCTAATATTCAAAGAAATCACTGAATTTGATTACAAAACTTTAAGAGATAGATTCCAAGAACTTGCATTTTTAAATAAAAAAATAAAAATTACTATTGAAGATAAGAGATCAGAATCAGTTAAAAAAGAAGAGTTTTATTATGAAGGTGGTATTTCTGAGTATGTTGAATACATTAACAGAAAGAAAAATAAACTTCATAATGAAGTAATTTGTGTTGAGGAAGAAGTTGATGGCGCAATTATTGATATTGCCTTCCAATATGTTGAAGATGATGAATGTGTTTTAAAATCATTTACGAATAACATTTTTAACAAAGAAGGTGGAACACATGAAGAAGGTTTCCGCATTAGTCTTACAAGAATTTTAAATAACTATGGCAAAAACAACAATATCTTTAAAAAAGATGAAGTTTTAACAGGTGAAGACGTCCGTGAAGGATTAACTGCAATTATTTCTTGTAAAATTAGTGAACCACAATTTGAAGGGCAAACAAAGACTAAACTTGGTAACGTAGAAGTTAGAAGAGTTGTTTCCCAAGCAATGACTGATAAATTTGAACCTTTCTTGCTAGAAAATCCTGCAGCGGCAAAGATTATTGTTGAAAAATCTATTTTAGCTTTAAGAGCAAGATTAGCTGCAAAAAAAGCTCGTGAAGATACTAGAAGAAAAACACCTTTAGATGGGTTAGGTTTTGCATCAAAATTATCTGATTGCAGAACAAAAGATCCAAGTTTAGCTGAAATGTTTATAGTCGAAGGGGATTCTGCCGGCGGTTCTGCACGCCAAGGTAGAGAAAGTTTCTTTCAAGCAATACTACCTTTAAGAGGTAAAGTTCTAAATGTAGAGAAAGCTTCACTAGAAAAGATAAAAGGAAATCAAGAAATCCAAACTATGATTCAAGCCATCGGTACTGGAATTGGTGCTCAATGTGATGTTTCTAAAGCAAGATACCATAAAGTTGTAATTATGACCGATGCCGACGTCGATGGAGCGCATATTAGAACGCTTTTACTTACATTTTTCTTTAGATACATGCGCCCACTTATAGAAGTAGGATATGTTTATATTGCTCAACCTCCTCTATATAAAATTGCGCAAGGTAAAAAAGTAGAATATGCGTATTCAGATGAAGAATTAGAAATTAAAAAAGCAGAAATGGCTCATCTTGGTGGCCGTCCTAGCATTCAACGTTATAAAGGGCTAGGTGAAATGAATGCCTTACAATTAAAAGATACAACTATGGACCCAGAAAAACGTACTTTATTAAAGGTTAAATTGTCTGATGCTGAAAGAGCAAACCAAATTTTTATGGATTTAATGGGTGAAGAAGTAGAACCAAGAAGAGAATTTATTGAAAAAAATGCTGTTTATGTACAAAATCTTGATGTATAGGAGGTAAATTATGTCAATTATTGATGAAATGTTTGAAAATGATAACTTTGACAATAACGATGATGACGAGAAAAAATCGCCATCTGAAATAGTTATTCCTGATGACGATGAAGAATTTGACATCAATTCTCCTGATCATCAAAGAGAAGAAGAGATGTTATGGGATAAAAAAGGGAACATTATTGATATAGATTTAAATACAGAAATGGAAAATAGTTTCCTAAGTTATGCCATGAGCGTTATTGTTCAACGTGCATTACCAGATGTACGAGATGGTATGAAGCCAGTTCATAGAAGAATTTTATATGCTATGAGTCAAATTGGCGTATTTAGTAACACTGCGCATAAAAAATCTGCACGTATCGTCGGTGACGTAATCGGTAAATATCACCCACATGGTGATACTGCAGTATATGAAGCGATGGTTCGTATGGCCCAAGACTTTAGTTATCGTTATCCTCTTGTTGATGGACATGGTAACTTTGGTTCAATAGATGGCGATGGTGCAGCCGCAATGCGTTATACTGAAGCCAGAATGTCTCGTGTTACTAACGAAATGCTAAGAGATATTAACAAAAATACTGTTGATTTTCAAGATAACTATGATGGATCTGAACAAGAACCAGCTGTTTTACCGGCAAGA
The DNA here is from genome assembly GCA_045589955.1 of Bacilli bacterium. Taxonomy (GTDB): domain Bacteria; phylum Bacillota_I; class Bacilli_A; order ML615J-28; family CAG-313; genus CAJGCS01. The sequence goes on from JAZNQD010000025.1 coordinate 4,206, forward strand.
ATCCCTAACTTACTTGTAAATGGTGCTAGCGGTATTGCGGTTGGTATGGCAACAAATATTCCTACTCACAACTTAACAGAAGTAATTAATGGTGTTTTAGCTTTAATTAAAAACCCAGAAATTACAACAGAAGGATTAATGGAACACATTTTAGCTCCTGACTTTCCTACTGGTGGTATTATTTTAGGCTTAAAAAATGTTAAACAAGCTTATGAAACAGGTATGGGTACTGTAACAGTTCGTGGTAAAACAAAAATTGTAAATCTTTCTAATAACAAAAAAGAAATTGTTATTACAGAAATACCTTATCAAGTAAACAAACGTCGTTTAATCGAAAGAATTGCTGATCTTGCAAAAGAAAAAATCATTGAAGGTATTACTGATTTACGTGATGAATCTAACCATGCTGGTATAAAAATTGTAATTGAATGTAAAAGAGATGCTAACATTAATGTTATTTTAAATAACTTATATAAAAACACTCAATTACAAACTACATACAGTGTTAATATGATTGCAATTGACAAAGGTCAACCAAGAGTATTAAGTTTAAAACAAATCCTAGAGTGTTATTTAGAACACCAAATAAATGTTGTAACTAGAAGAACACAATTTGATTTAGATAAAGCAAAAAATAGATTACATATTGTTGATGGTTTATTAATTGCTCTTGTTAATATCGATGAAGTTGTTCAAACTTTAAAACAATCAAAAACAGGCGAAGAAGCAATTAAAAATTTAACAAACAAATTCTTACTTACTGAACGTCAAGCAAAAGCTATCTTAGATATGAGATTACAAAGCTTAACAGGTCTACAAATTGAAAAACTTCAACAAGAAAAAATTGATTTGAATGAACTTGTAGAATATTTAACTAGTATCTTAGAAAATCATGATAAAAAGATGCAACTTATTGTTGATGAATTACTTGAAATTCAAAAACGATATGGTGATGATAGAAAGAGCGAAATTAGTCTAACAGATGAAGATCTAGAAGTGGCAGATGAGGACTTAATTCCTGAAGAAGATGTTATTATTACTATAACAAATAAAGGTTATATTAAACGATTAACAGCTGATACATATCGTGCCCAAAAACGCGGTGGAAAAGGCGTAACGGGAACAAAAATGCAAGAAGATGATTTCGTTGAAAAAGTATTGTTTACTTCAACACACGATACACTATTATTCTTTAGTAATTTAGGTAAAGTGTATGCACTTCGTGCATTCCAAATCCCAGAATCAGGACGTATTTCTCGTGGATTACCTTTAGTAAATTTATTAAAGTTTGAAGATAATGAAAGACTTGCAGCTATCATTAATGTTAAATCAATTGAAAATGATGGTGGATATATCTTATTTGGTACTAAAAATGGTAACATTAAGAAAACCGAATTAATTCAATACAAAAATATCAGAAGTACTGGTATTAGAGCACTTATTTTAAATGAGGGTGATGAATTAATTGGCGTTTCAAAAACTGATGGAACAAAGGATGTCATCTTTGGTGCATCAAATGGTAAAGCAGCATGCTTTAATGAAGCGGAAGTAAGAGCAACAAATCGTGCTGCAGCTGGTGTAAAAGCTATAAAACTTGAACCAGGAGAAAGAGCGGTTGGTTTAGTAGTTGTAAATAAAGATGATGAAATTACTGTTATTACTGAATTTGGTTTTGGTAAACGTACAAAAGCTGATACATTTAAAGTTAAAGGAAGAAACGGAAAAGGTGTAAAATATATGAATATTACACCAAAGAGTGGACGCCCTGTTGCGATTGCTTTATCAAAAGAAGAAGATGACTTAATGGTTATAACTGATAAAGGAATGGTTATTAGAACACATTTATGTGATATTTCTGTAATTGGTCGAGATACACAAGGTGTTAAGATTATTAAACTAAACGACGGTCATGTTGTTTCTTCGATTGCAGTTGTACAAAAACAAGAAGAAACAGAAGAAGATACTGAAGTTTATGTTGATGAAAAAGAAGAATTGTTAAAACAAAAACTAAAGGCTTTTGACAATCAAATTCAAGACGATGATGAAGATTCAGAAGAAACACAAGAAGAAACTCTTGAAGATGAATCTTTATATGAATAATATTTGAATTATTTGACATATTAAATATGTTATGTTATAATTTTTTTGAAAAAACCTGTGATGAGGAATAGTAATTAATAAACATTTTATAGAGATCTAATGGTTGGTGAAAATTAGAATTTGTTATTAATGAATCTACCTTTGAGGTGACATTGAAAAATGCTCCGGAATAGACCGTTATATCTAAATAAAGCGAGAGATTACTCTAATCAGGGTGGTACCGCGGGTAAAATAAACACTCGTCCCTGCTACTAATATATATGTTATATATATATTTGGTAGCAGGGCTTTTATTATTTAAAAAAGGAGGCTATACTTATGAATATTTGGCATGACATTAATCCAGAAAGAATCAAGAAAAATGAGTTTATTTCTGTAATTGAAATATCAAAAGGAAGTAAGAAAAAATATGAACTTGATAAAGAAACAGGTTTAATTATTCTTGATAGAGTATTACATACTTCGACACATTATCCGGCAAACTATGGATTTATTCCAAGAACTTATGCAGGTGATTTAGATCCACTAGATGTCTTAGTACTTTGTAGTGAAGATTTAGAACCATTATCAATAGTTAAATGTTATCCAATTGGTATTATTAGAATGAAAGATGAAGATGCTATCGATGATAAGATAATCGCAATACCTTTTAATGATCCAAACTGGAACCACTACAATTCACTTGATGAACTACCAATTCATTTAAGTGAAGAAATTGTTCATTTCTTTAGAGTTTATAAATCGTTAGAACATAAAGAAACAACAATTTTAGAAGTTTTGGGTAGAAATGAAGCTGAAGTTGTAATTGAAGAAGCAATTAAAAATTATAATTTAAAATTTAATAAATAAAATAGAGGAGAATATATATGTTAGATATAAAATTAATTAGAGAAAATGTCGAAGAAGTCATCAGAAGATTAAACACAAGAGGCGGAGACTTCTCATATTTAAGAGATTTAAAACAAGAGGACGAAAGACGTCGTGAAATCTTAACAATTGTTGAAAATTTAAAAAGCGAAAGAAATCAAAAATCAAAATTAATTGGTGAAATTAAAAGAAATAAAGGTGATGCTTCAGAAGTTTTAGCATCAGTTGCACACATTGGTGATGAAATTAAAAAATTAGAAGAAGAATTAGTTAAAGTTGATGAAGAAATTAGATGGATGCTATTAATTACTCCTAATATGGTTTCTTTAGATGTTAAAGTTGGTAAAGATGAAACAGAAAATAGAGAAATGCGTAAGTTCAAAGAACCAACACAATTTGATTTTGAACCAAAAGATCATACAGAATTATGTGAAAAATTAGGTATTTTAGATTTTGAAAGAGCAACTAAAATTACAGGGTCAAGATTTGTTGTTTATAAAGGCTTAGGCGCACGCCTTGAAAGATCTTTAATTGCTTTTATGATGGATTTACATGCGAAAAAACATGGATATACTGAAGTAATTCCTCCATTTATTGTTAATGGTGCATCAATGCTTGGAACAGGACAATTTCCAAAATTTAAAGAAGATGCTTATAAAGTAACTGCCGGAGAAGAAGATAACGATTGGTATTTAAACCCTACAGCCGAAGTTCCAACTATTAATATGTACCGTGATGAAATCTTAAATGGTGATGAACTTCCATATAAATACTGTTCATATACAACTGCTTTTAGAGCAGAAGCTGGTAGTGCTGGACGTGATACAAAAGGTATCTTAAGACAACATCAATTTAACAAAGTAGAACTTATTAAATTTACTAAACCAGAAGATTCATATAATGAACTTGAAAAAATGGTTTTAGATTCAGAAGAAGTATTAAAACAATTAGATATTCCTTATCATGTTGTTGAATTATGTACAGGCGATATGGGCTTTGGTATGGCAAAAACTTATGATATTGAAGTTTGGTTACCAGGACAAAACAAATATCGTGAAATTGGTTCAATTAGTAATGCTGAAGACTATCAAGCACGTCGTGCCAATATTCGTTTTAGAAGAACAAAAGATGCTAAAACAGAATATGTACATACATTAAATGGTTCAGGCCTTGCAGTTGGAAGAACGCTTATTGCAGTAATCGAAAACTATCAACAAGCCGATGGCTCTATCAAAGTTCCAGAAGTATTAGTTCCATACATGGGAGTAGAATATATTAAGTAAAAAAGAAAAAATTAAGGAGTTCAATATGGAAGAGAGTTTAAAGTTCGAAGAAACAGTTGTAGAAGAAAAACCAAAGAAAAATAAAAGAGAAATTCTTTCAGTAATCTTTTTAGTATTATCACTAGTATGTTTAATGATAAGTGGATTTAGTCTAAATGTTCCAAAGGCTAGTGAAAATATTGCTCCAATAATTTTTGGCTATAGACACACGTCTATTTTAATGCTATTAATATATATAGTTATGGGATTATTGAATTTAATCCTAAGCACAAGTAGTATTATTGGTATTGTTTTTTATGGTATTCATTTAATACTAAGAAAAGCAAAAATATTTTCAGTAATAATTTATGCAATAGTTGCATTAATTTATATAGTTGCATTATTTTTTACACCAATACTTGAGATAGTAAGTTTATCTATACCACGATATGGCGATTTAGGAATATTAATTAATGTATTTATAAATTTAAATTATCTAACAGCTACGCTGATACTTGCATTAACAATGACATTAACAGCTAAAACACATAAAATTATAAAAGTATTGCTTGTAGTTCTAATTTCAACGTATTTAAGGGTGTTAATCTTTAAATCAAGTTTTGATGAAATTGCTTTAAGACATTATAACTATTATTTTGGTTATGTAAGAGATTTAACATGGATAATAAAATTGCCTCTGTATATAAACCTATTCTCACACTGTGTTGGAGCCACTTTAACATTTGGTGTAACATTTATAGCTTTAGGAATTGAAACATTAATTAAAAACAAAGGAAAAAAGAAACTGATTTCAATTGCATATTTTGCGCCAACATTATTAAGTTTATTTATAGTTGGGTTAAACATTGTTTATTTTGTGATGAATGTTTTATATCTTGAAGGAGCACTGAATTTTTAATAAACTAAAAAGCACTCAATTTGATTTGAGTGTTTTTTATGTTGTACAATATATATATACTTGGAATATATGGTCAAAATACTTTTAATCTTTGCATTGTTATGAATTTATGTATTTAGATCATATTTGGTTATAGTAATAATTCCAATTTTTGTATAAATGTTTATCAATTTTCCAAAGAAAAATAAAAATTAAGGAGTTCAATATGGAAGAAAGTTTAAAATTTGAAGAAACAGTTGTAGAAGAAAAGCCAAAGAAAAATAAAAGAGAAATTCTTTCAGTAATCTTTTTAGTATTATCACTAGTTTGTTTAATGATAAGTGGGTTTAATGTAAATATTATTAATCAAAATGTGTTAAACTCTATCAACGGGGATTGGATATATCATGTAATTCGTCTCTTAGTTAGTTTTATTTTAAGAGAAATCAGCATTATTGGTATTATCCTTTATGGAGTTCATCTAATATTAAGAAAAGCCAAAATTTCAACAATAATAATGTATGGACTCGTTGCATTAATATATGTTTTTAATTTACTGTGCGCACCATTACTTAGAACAGTGTTGATAATGTTCCAAAATTCATCAAATGGTTATTGGCTTAACTTAATTTTTGGGTTAATTAACTTAAGTATTCTTGTAGTGTCACTAATTCTTGCGTTAACAATGGTATTAACCGCAAAAACACATAAAGTAATTAAAATATTACTTATTATCTTTATCTCGCTTTATTTAAGTGTTTTGCTTTACAAAAATAACTATGGTTACATGTTAGAAAATCACAATTATCATTATTATTTTAGTCATTTTGTAAATGATCCTTATTATTATTCAGGCGCATGGTTAACAAAAACTCTTTTATTTAGTAACCTATTCTTTTTCCTTGTAGGAGATACTTTAATATTTGGTATTACGTTTATTGCATTAGGTATCGAAACGCTAATCAAAAATAAAGGCAAAGCCAAATTATTCTCAATCGCCTATTTTGTACCATTAGTATTAGTTGTGGTTATGCTAGGATCAGATATTTTGAATTTTATCTATCAAGTATTGATAAGATTATTAATGAAATAATTAAAAGAGTATTTAAAATTTAAAAATAAAAAAGCACTCAGGTAATCCTAAGTGCTTTTTTTAACAACAAATATATTGTAAAATACAAAACAATCTAAAACTTTAACATTAGAAACCTATTATATTAGGTATAAATATTAATAAGAATAATGTAGAATCAATACATGCTAGTATAATAACAAGAATAATCCAAAGAATAATAAAGCCTAAAACAATTAGTTTTAATTTTCCATTACTTTCAACGATTGTATATACAACAACATAAATTAATACAAGAAGGCAGAATAGATAAACTGACCAAGAAGAAAGTAAATGATTTGAACAGTAAACTATTGGGTTATTAATTAATTTCATCAATATACCTTGACTTGTCACTAAATCCCCAATTAAGAACATGCCACCATGTATATTATTTAAGCCTACAACTAATAGTTCTCTACTTGAATAAATAAAAGTTGTTAAAGCAACAAGACTTAATCCTATAGATAATAATATTGCAAAAGTTACTTTAACTCCTTTTCTTGCGTTTAAGCCCTTGAAATACAAGATAAGCGTAACTAAAGAAACAATATAAGAAACTACTTTTAATAACAATATTATTATATCTGTAAAATATCTAAATAAAGTAAGCATTGAATAAAGTTTACCATAATTGTGTAATAAATCTAAACAAATAAATGATGCTAGTGGTCTACCAGATGGCAAAATAAATACAATAACTTTAATAAGTAATATAATTACTATCAAAACATTTAAAATTATTTTATTCTTTTTAACTTGATCACTTAACCAAACATGAGCAATTAATAGAACAAAGGCAAATATATAGCCAAGAAAACTAAAAAAGGCAAATACATTTTCAAATAAAGGGATAATAAGACCATAAAATCTTATTACGCTACCCGCAAAACCAAAAATTGCACTTTTTGACGCAACATTTACAAAAAAGAATAAAAAACTATTTTGTAATGAATATTGAGTTATTAATGTTGATGAAAGTACAAGAACAAATAATCCCAACAAGATTTTAGAAAATATCTGTTTTTTCATGAATCCTCCTTAAAAAAATATATATTTATTATACTATAAAAATTAATTTTTTTGTTGTTATATACAAAAACCAACCACTTTAGTGGTTGGTTTTGTTAACTAAAATAAAGCTTAAATAAATGTACTAAGTCATATATATAATAAATTGAAAATAACATCGTTATTAAAAACATAATAACAATTGGTAGTATATATGCAATAGAAATTAGTTTTTTCAATCCTTTAAATTCGATAAGAGTGACAATAGTTAATCCTATTCCACCAAAAAGATATAATATGATATCTAAATATCTTAAATTTAGTACAGCTAGCGGAGTTATATATGAAGATATATTGGCATTAACAGGAATACCTAAATTATCTAAAAGACGGTAAAAGTGAGAATTGATTATACTACCGAAAATTGATTGTTGATGTAGGAATAATAATTTTAATATTGTTGCTAAAACAAAAACTATAATACCAACAATTTTGATTGGCTTTTTATAATTTGATGATATAAAATACAATATAACAAATACAAAACTAGTTATACACATCAATAAATCGATAATGTCAAATGTAAAAACCTTTATGGTTAAATAAAGAGGCCATCCTAATAGAGGTTCAGTTTTAAGCAAAATCTCGCCTAAACCAGGAGTTCTTAAAATTTTAGTCAATATACCTAATGTAGATGAAACTAATATATGTAGAATACCATCGAATAAATAAGCACCACTAATAAGTACTAATAAAATGATTAGAATTATTTTAAATTTTTTATTTCTTTCGCTTAGTATCATATGAATTAGCAAAAACAAATAAGGTAAAAGACCAAAAAATAAATCAGAAACTAATCTTATGTGTGACCACAAACCAGTGAAATACCCATTATAAGAAATACTAAACAGTAAATCTAATCTAAGATTACCCCCATCTTGAAAAAGATGCACCATTATTTCTAAAAAGGCACTATTCGTTATTGCAAATAAAGAAAAAACTAAAAATAAAGATAAAAATAAATTACTAACTATTTGTTTTTTCATAAATCCCCCTTTGTGATATATATGTTATAATAATATTTTAATATATAAGAACTTAAATATCAACAAATATATTTTAGCTATGATAATTATTTTATAAATTAAATCAAAATAATTAACATTTAATATTTTAAGTGTTATAATTGTAAAGGAATATTTAACAAATGTATTAAAAAAAGGAGACAATAGGTATGAATGATCATGTAATATATGTAGGTCACCGTGGTGGAAGAATGTATGGTGCTGTTGAAAACACAAAAGAAGCTTTTTTAAGTGGTGTTAAAGCAGGTTGTAAAGCTTTAGAATGTGATGTTAGAGTAACAAAAGATGATGTTTTAATTATTTCTCATGACCCTGATTTAAAAAGATTAACAGAGTATGAAGGCACGCCTAACGAAATAAATGTTAATAATGTAACATTTGATGAGATTAAAAATATTAAACTATCTCAAGTAAATCCAAATAATGTTGGGACAGGATATATATGTACTTTTGAAGAATATTTACAAATTTGTAAAGAATATGATGTAACTCCAGTTATTGAGTTCAAATGGACAAATGGTATTTATTCAAGTAATGAAGATGAAAATATTCAAGACTTTTCAAATGTTTATAAAGTAATTGATATGGTTAAAAAATATGATTTGTTTGACAAAGCCATTTTTATTACATTTATGAAATATTTAACTTTATATTTAAGAGAAAATTATCCAACTATTAAACTTCAACAATTATCAAGTGTGCCTGTTGATGAATACATTGATTTAATGGGAAAACTAAATATTGATATTGATATTTTATATACTCATTGTACTAAAGAGCTTGTTGAAAAGTGTCATAGAAGAGGTATTAAAGTAAACATTTGGACACTTAATGATAAGACATTATTACAAGAATATTTAGATATGGGTGTTGACTATATCACAAGTGATTTTTTAAGTCCAGAAACTATCAAATAGAACCAGTTAATCTGGTTCTATTTTGCATATGGATAATCATATTCAATATTTTCATCAAAAGTTACATATGATAGATATATACTTAGTAATAAATAAGTAACTCTTGTTTGATTATCACGAATAATAATATGGTCTTTGCCAGCTTCTAGAAGCTCGCCTCGAAAGATTTTTGAACCCCACTGACTTCCTTCAAAGTTCATATAGACACTTACTTGTTTACCGGTATTTAATCTTAAGATATTTTCAATATACGATTGTTCCATAAAGTAAGGGTTTGGGGCTTGATAATAGGGGTTTGGTTGTTGATAATTAATTGTCATTTTTCCTCCTTGATTTGTAATATATATACATTTAATAACAATTTGCACTTTCTACAGGTGCATAAAAACAATGTGATTTATATCTACCACTATTCCACTGGTTAAACCATGTTGGTTGGCATCCTGGTGTGTTTGTTGCATAGAACCAAAGCGCGCGTGTTGCCGGATCAAAACGTTCTCCTTTTAGGCTTCTTCTTGCAAGTTTTATATCAACAAGCCTTGCAGGTTGATAAAAGTATGAGTATAAGGTTGATTCAAAACCGCCAGGACGCTGGAAGACCATTTGTTCAATAGTTCTAATATTTTTAAAATCTAGACAATTAGCTAAGACTCTATTTATCCCAACATTTCCAACCATTAACATACCTAGTTCGCCTTCTCCTTCTGCCTCAGCTCGCATTAATCTTGCAAGCAATTTTACTTCTTTTTCGTTATGAGCAACTACTGATATATATATCACCTCAAAAAATCATATTAAGATTTATAAAAAAATATGAATTATTTGAAAAAAAATAAAAAGTATTATATACTTTATACAAATACAAGAAAAGATATAGTTTCTATATCTTGGTTTTTTCATATATAAAAACACTTTAAAATAAAATTTAAAAGGGAAAAACAAGCCTTTTTTGAAAGTTTAAGATAAATCTTAATAAAAACTAATACCCAAAACCACTTTTAAAAAAAGCCCCTTTTTAAAGGAGACAAAAATGACTTTATTAGATGGTAAAATGGTTTCAACAAACCTTAAAAACGAACTAAAAGAAAAAGTAGAAACACTTAAAAAGATATATAATATTACACCTAAACTATCAATTGTTTTAGTTGGAGCTAATCCGGCAAGTCAAGTTTATGTTAAAAACAAAATCAAAGCTTGTGAATATACAGGAATTATCCCTGAGTTAATAAATGTTGAAGATACAATAACAGAAGTTGAATTATTAGCAATTGTTGATAAATTAAATAACGATGACTCTGTTCATGGTATTATTGTTCAACTTCCACTACCTAAACATATTAATGAACAAGTTATTATCGATGCTATTAATAACAAAAAAGATGTTGATGGATTTGGAATTGAAAACAAGGGAAGATTATTTTGTGGTTTAGATAGCCTACATAGTGCTACACCAGAAGGAATAATGACTTTACTTGATGCATATAATATTCCTATTGAAGGAAAACATGCGGTAGTGGTTGGGCGTAGTAATATTGTGGGTAAACCAATTGCAATGTTACTACTTGCAAAAAACGCAACTGTAACAATCACTCATTCAAGAACAAATGATTTAGCTAGTATTACAAAACAAGCTGATATTTTAGTTGTTGCCATAGGCAAAGCTAAATATGTTACAAGTGATATGGTTAAAGAAGGCGCAATTGTAATTGATGTTGGAATTAATAGAATTGATGGAAAACTATATGGAGATGTTGACTTTGAAAATGTTGCAAACAAAACTTCATATATTACTCCAGTTCCTGGTGGTGTTGGGCCTTTAACAATTGCATCACTACTAAAAAATACACTAATTGCTTATGAAAGAATACTTAAAAAATAGGAGATATATATGGTAATAGTTGGACTAGGTAATCCTGGTAAAGAATATCATGAAACACACCATAATGTTGGTTTTATGTTTGTTGATAAAATTGCTAGTAGTTACAATGTAACATTTAAACTAGAAAAAAAACATCAAGCAGAAGTCGCAACAATCATTGTTAATGGTGAAAAACACTACTTGTTAAAACCAATTACATATATGAATTTATCCGGAAAAGCAGTAAAAAGCTTTACTGATTATTATAAAATCAACATGAATGATGTTTTAGTAATATCAGATGATTTAGATTTACCTGTTTCTACTTTTAGAATTCGTAAATCAGGCGGAGCCGGGGGTCATAAAGGAATCTTATCAATTATGAATGAATGTGGCACAAATGAATTCCCAAGACTTAGAATTGGTATTGGTAGAAGTAACAATAAAGAAGTTGTTGATTTTGTTTTATCAAAGTTTTCCAAAGCTGATAAAGTATTAATCGACGATACAATTAGTTATGCCCCAAACATTTTTGTTGATTTAGTAAATCAAGATATAAATTTTATAATGAATAAATATAATGGAATAAAAAAATAAAGAGAATTATGATGAATATATTAGATTATTTAAAAACACAAAATAAATATCAAAACATCCTAGAAAATCTAAAAGATAATCAAAATATATATATTGGAAATATCGCAACAAACGCCTCAAAATACTTAACATCTTTAATTTTTCAAAACACAAATCAAAATATTATATATGTTTGTGAAAATATATATGAAGCATCAAAAGCATTTGAGATTTTAGCTGATATCTTAGGAACTGACAATGTCAGTTTTTTTCCTGTTGAGGAGTTCGTTTCTTTAGACTTGGTTGCATCATCAAGCGCTTTTAGGTTAGCTAGAATGATGACAATTGCAAACATTGTCAAAAAAATCCCTCAAGTAATTGTGACAAACGTTGAAGGTGTTTTAAAAAATGTAATGTCACCTCGTTTACTTGAAAAATCAATTATTAACATTCATAAAAAAGATATATATAATATCTCTAAACTTGAAAAAGACTTAATTATTCGTGGTTATAAAAGATGCGGTGTTGCAGAAACGGTTGGAACTTTTTCTAAAAGAGGAAGCATTATTGATATATATCCTTTAAATGAAACTACATCAATTCGTATTAATTTCTTTGATGATGAAATTGAATCAATTAAACTAATTGATTTAGACGTTCAGTTATCTAAAGAAAGAGTTGATAAAATTGAAATTTATCCAATGTATGATATATATTACGAAGATACAAGTATTAACGATATTAAAGAAAGACTTGCAAAACACATTAAAATCAAAGATGAATCATATGATAAAATTATCAACAATATTGAAAACTATAATGATATTGAACAATTATCACTATACTTACCAATTATTGATCCTGATTATGTATCATTTATTAGTCTTTTTGATAAACCAATCTGTATTTTTGATGAATTCAAAAAACTAAAAGAACACGAGTTAAAAACCAAAACAGAAACACTTAGTTATTTAAAACAAAATAACAAAGCTTTTTTGTTTGATTATCTAATAAATATTGATGATGTTAAAAGCCAAAATAACGTTAATATATATGTAAATTCTTTAATGCCAACACTACATGAAGAATTCTTTCATCAACTTTATGATTTTAAAACGGCTAACACTGTTGAATATCATAATAATTTAAAAGCTGTTTTTGATAATATTGAATTAAATCAAAACAAAACATATATATTAACACACTTAGATGAACTTAAACTTAACTATTTAGAAGAAATTTTAAATACAAGAAAAATACATTATTATTATGTTGAAGATATTAAAGACATTAAAAAAGGAAAAATAAATGTTTTAATTTCGCCTAATGCATATGGATATAATGATTTTGAGGAAGGTTTAGAGATTCTTACTCCACATGAATTTGCCTCAAAAAAGATTGTTAAAAATGCTAAATATGATAAATTCTACAAACAAAGTACGAAGATTTATACAAAAGAAGACTTGGAAATTGGTGATTATGTTGTTCATAATGATTATGGTATTGCAAAATACTGTGGTTTAAAAACACTAGAACTACGTGGTTTTAAAAATGACTACTTATTACTTTTATATGAAAAAGGTTCTAAATTATATATACCAGTTGAAAACATATATCTTTTAGAAAAATATATTGGTAGTAAAGATCGAGTACCAAAATTAAGTGATATTCAAAAGAACGAATGGCAAAAGAAAAAAGCCAAAATCAAAGATAAAATCTATGATGTTGCCAAGGATTTAATTAAGGTACAAGCTGAAAGAGAGCTTAAAAAAGGATATGTATATCCAAAAGATACTGACTTACAATTAGAATTTGAAAGAGACTTCTTATTTGAAGAAACTCAAGACCAAATTAAAACAATTGAAGAAGTTAAAAAGGATATGGAATCAACAAAACCAGTAGATAGATTAATCTGTGGAGACGTTGGTTTTGGGAAAACCGAAATTGCCATGCGTGCTGCTTTTAAAGCTGTTCAAGAAAATAAACAAGTTGTTTATTTGGCCCCAACAACAGTACTTACAAGACAACATTACTTAACTTTTAAAGATCGTTTTGAAAAATATGGCGTTCGTGTAGAACTATTAAACCGTTTTGCTGATAATAAAACGCAAAAACAAATCATTGAAGGGCTAAAATCAGGTTATGTTGATATTGTTATAGGAACTCACCGCGTTCTTGCAAGTGAAATAGCATATCATGATTTAGGTTTATTAATTATTGATGAAGAACAACGCTTTGGTGTTTCTCATAAAGAAAAAATTAAAAAATTAAAATCAAATGTTGATGTTCTTACATTAAGTGCAACCCCAATTCCAAGAACTTTACAATTATCACTTACTGGTATTAGAGATTTATCATTAATTGAAACTCCTCCTGTAAATAGACTGCCAATTCAAACATATGTACTAGAATATAATGAATCAGTAATTAGAGAAGCAATAAATAAAGAACTTGCACGTGGTGGTCAGGTCTTCTATCTATTAAACCGAATTGATATGTTAGAAGAAGCATTATCAGACTTAATGCGCCTTGTTCCAAATGCCAAATTTGGAATGATTCACGGAAGAATGACTAAAGAAATGATTGAAAAAGAACTTAACAATTTCTTAGATAATAAGTATAATGTTCTTCTTTGTACAACAATTATTGAAACAGGTATTGACATTCCTAATGCTAATACATTAATTATTGAAAAAGCTGATATCTTGGGCTTATCTCAACTTTACCAAATTAGAGGCAGGGTTGGTCGAAGTGAACGTATTGCTTATGCATATTTAATGTATGATGATAATAAAACAATAACAGAAACTGCCCAAAAACGCTTAGAAACAATCAAAGAATTCACAGCACTAGGAAGTGGATATAAAATTGCCATGCGTGACCTTGCGATAAGAGGGGCAGGAGATATCCTAGGAAGTGAACAATCTGGTTATATTGATGCTATTGGTATGGATATGTATATGAAGCTACTTTCTGAAACAATTGATGAGTTAAAAGGCACTGTTAAAGAAGAAGCAACAATTAGAAAATATGGCATAGATATCGAAAGACATATTGATCCTGAATATGTATATGAAGAATCAATTCGTATTGATATTCATAAATCAATTAGTAAAATTAGAAATAGAGAACAAATCCAAAAACTAAAAGAAGAATTTACCGATCGTTATGGAAAAGTAACTGATAAAGTAATGCTTTATATGGAAGAAAAATACTTAGAATTTTTATTAAAATCAAGTGGTGTAGAAACATTTAAAGAAATGGATTTATTAGTAAATTTTTCTTTTGATCAACAAAAAACAAGCAAAATAAAAATCAACGACCTAAAGAAAATCATCATTGATCAAGATATTAAATACCGCTTTAGTTTTGAAAATAACAAAATCCAAGCTAAAATAACAAAAGCAGATTATCCTAATAGTTATATCTATTCACTTACAAGATTCTTAGAAGCAATTAATAAAGCTACAGAGTAGACTCTGTAGCTTTAAATTTATATATTGTTTTTAAATGAAGTATAAAATTTATATATATCTCCATACTAATATTAGTAAATTGGAGGTTATGTATGAATCAAGAGTATGAAATTAAAGCAACAGGAGTAGTAAGAAGAATAGACGATTTAGGCCGTATTGTTTTACCTAAAGAATTAAGAAGAACAATGCGTATCAAAGAAGGAGATTCTTTAGAGATATTTATTGATGAACATGATAAAATTGTTTTAAAAAAGTATTCAGCTGTTAAAGGTGTAAGTACCTTTTTAAAAGAATTTGTCGAAAGTATGTACTCATCAAATAAAAAGGATATTATCATTACAGATAATGAACATATTGTTGCTTGTGCTGGGGAAATAAAAAAAGATATCATAGGTAAAAAAATATCAAACACCTTAGAAAGAAAAATAAAAGCAAGACAAACTGAGATTGTTGATAAAACAAACCACTTAGAAATATGTGAGAATATATATACTGACAAAGCAGTTATTATTAAACCA
Source organism: Bacilli bacterium (assembly GCA_045589955.1). GTDB lineage: Bacteria > Bacillota_I > Bacilli_A > ML615J-28 > CAG-313 > CAJGCS01. The sequence continues at coordinate 19,885 of JAZNQD010000025.1, forward strand.
ATAAATGTCATGGGTGATATATATGGAGCTATCTTAGTATTTAGTGATACATATATAACAGATGTCGAAAAATCACTAGTTGAGTTTAGTAGTTTATTTATGAGTCGATATTTAGAAGGATAAAAACATAAAACTTGTAAAAAAGAACATAATATGATATTATAATAAGCGTTTAAAAAGAAAAAGATTTTTGGAGGAATTATCGATGTTAGTAAGTATGACAAATATGTTACAAAAAGCTAGAGCTGGTAAATATGCGGTTGGTCAATTCAATATTAATAACCTTGAATGGACAAGAAAAATTCTAGAAACTGCACAAGAATTAAATGCTCCAGTTATTTTAGGTGTATCTGAAGGTGCAGCTAAATATATGGGTGGTTTCAACACAGTTGTTTTAATGGTTAAAGGTTTAATCCAAGACTTAAACATCACTGTTGATGTTGCAATCCACTTAGACCATGGTCAATCATTTGAAAACTGCAAAAAAGCAATTGATGCAGGTTTCACTTCAGTTATGATTGATGGTTCACATCACCCAATTGATGAAAATATCAAAATGACTAAAGAAGTTGTTGAATATGCACATGCACGTGGATGTTCAGTAGAAGCAGAAGTTGGTACTGTTGGTGGTAACGAAGACGGTGTTATCGGTGGTATTAAATATGCAGATGAAGCTGAATGCGTAAGAATTTGTAAAGAAACTGGTATTGATGCACTTGCACCAGCACTAGGTTCAGTTCATGGTCCTTATAAGGGTGAACCTGTATTAGGATTTACTGAAATGGAATCAATTGGTAATGCTACTCAAATGCCTTTAGTGTTACACGGTGGAACTGGTATTCCTGATGACAAAATCCAAAAAGCAATCGCTTGTGGAACTTGCAAAATCAACGTTAATACTGAATGTCAATTAGCATTCAACAAATTATTAAGAGAATTCTTAGCAAATCCTGCTAATGAAGCAGTATACGACCCACGTAAATTATTAGGTCCAGCGGCAAAAGGTATTACTGCAGCTGTAACTGAAAAAATGCATGTTTTTGGTTGTGTAGGTAAAAACTAATATATATAGAAATAAAAATAGATGATTATAAATCATCTATTTTTTTATATATATGATATAATAGGATTAGAATTAAATAAATTAATTAAAAATTAAGTAAATCAAGTTTACTTATAGAAAGGATATGCATGAAAAAAGGATTATTTTGTATTTTCTTAGGTCATTTTGGTATTCACAACTTCATGGAAAAAAATAAGAAAAAAGGAATACTAAATATTATATTTACTGCCATATTGCTTATTTTATTAATTGGTTCATTAATATTACCAATCTTATCTTTTATTGGGACATCTTATGTTCTAAAGAATAAAGATGGATATGTATCTGCCCCTGAAGCATTCCTTGCCCCTAAATTATTTAAAGCTGGTACTGGTTTTTGGGATGGAACAAAAAAATATAAAGATGTTATATATGATACAGTAAACGAAGTTCCTGCTGGATTCTACAAAGATGGTGTTTTAAATTTAAAAATTACTGGCGAAGAGTACATTGACCATATAAATGAATATGGTACTGGAGGTTATGCGGTATTCACCAATGAAACAACAAATATTTGTAGTTTTCATTCTTATGAAACTAAAATGTCTTCAACTGGTAATTATCAAGTTGAAATTAAGATGCATAATAAAGAAAATTACAACAACCAAGAACTAGGAAGTTATGCGGTATATCTAAGAATAGTTGAGGGTACAAATTATGGTACAAAAATTTTATTAAAAGATTTTTCTAAAGACTATTCAACTTACACTTTAGATTTAAGCAAAGCATTAAAAGATAATGGATATGATAATGTAAAAGTAGAGTTATATTTTGAATTATCACCAGCAAAAGAAACTAACGCTTCATATGTTATGATTGAAACAATCAAGTTTAGTGCAAATAGTTCTGCCCCAAACTATGATGAACTTGTAAATATCATTTCAATGAATGATGCAAATCAGTCATTGTCATATCGAAGCATGGGAAATGAAGAAAAACCAGTTGGATATTGGACTTCATATTGTTCTAAAGGTGTGTATAGAGTAAAAGTTGTAAAATGTAATTTCACATATGATACATATGCAGAACCATATGGCGATAAAATTGTTTCTAATTACTATCCATCAGAATTAGACATGTGGAGAAAAAAAGGATATTGTGATTATGAAAATAATAACATTAAAGATACATTTGTTATTTTAGACCCTGACAAGTGCCCAGTTACAGAGATTATTGATGTTACATATTCAAATCGTCCAATTAAACCTGTAAACATCACTTGTAAAGTTAAAGGATATTTAGCTTATACACATGGTGGTGAAAAAAGTATATATGATAATCCTCCAAAATTCATTTTTGGAACAAATGAAAAAGGGATAAGTAATATTTATTCAGTAATGGAAATTGCATCAATTTCTCTTATATATATCACTTTTGTAACAATTGCAATTGTATTTGCTATATTCTTAACAAGAACAATTATATTCTTAATAAAAGGAATTAAATATATAAAAGATAGTAAAAGAAAAGAAGAATTAAATTAATAATAGAAAAAAGAAACGAGGTATTATGAAGACAATATTTGATTTTTTAACACCTAAAAATAAAACATTTTATCTTAATCACGATTCAACAATAAGACAAACTGTTGAAAAAATGGATGCTCATAAATTTAATGTTGTTCCTCTAATTGATGAAGAAGGAAAATATGTAACTTCAATATCAGAAGGAGATATATTAAGGTTTATCAAAAATGATTGTCAATTTGACATATATATGGCTGAAGATGTAAGGATAAATACGATAGAATTATATCGTCCATATCAAGCATTAAGTATATCAACACCACTTGATGAGGTTATTAAGCTATCGCTTGATCAAAACTTTATTCCGGTAGTTGATGATCGTGGTGTTTATATTGGCATTATTAAAAGAAAAACGATCATTGATTATTTATTGGTTGATAAACTTACTTAATGATAAAATCGCAATTTGTTTGAATAAAACAAAAAAAGTTAGTATAATTGAAATGGAATAAAAATTAAAGTAGAACTTAGGAGGTCGTATGACTAAAGAACAAAAGAAAAAAGTATCATTATTAAGAACATTTTTAGGTTATTTTGGTGTTGATGCTTTTGTAATGGGTAAAATTGGCCAAGCAGTTACAAGACTAGTTATGGGTATAATATTATTTTCTGTAGAAGTATTGTTTGTTGTTTTAGCAATTGTTTTAACAAAACCAGTATTTACAATTCTTGCTATAGTTGTTGGTGTTATACTTGTACTAAGATTATTCTTATATTTCTTAGGTGGTTTATTAATGTTAAATAAACCTGAAGAAGTTGTAGAAGAAATGTATAAATAATAAACAAGAGGGTTCTTAGAGTAAATAATACTTAAAGAACCCTTTTTTATAAAAAAGATATATATACATAATGGGAGATTATATGAATTTAGATGAATTAATGTTAAAAAGAAGAAGTATAAGAAAATACTTAGATCAAAAAGTAGAAGAAGAAAAAATTGATAAACTTTTACACTATGCTATGAGTGGACCAAGTGCTGTGAATCGCAAGCCATGGGAATTTTATGTTGTTACTAATGAAGAAATATTAGAAAAAATTTGTAAAGCTGGACACTTTACAAAACATGACAGCCCTTTAAAAATAATTGTTTGTGGTAACATAAATAAAGCGTTACCTTTAAAATTTAAAGAATACTGGGTTCAAGACTGTTCAGCGGCTATTGAAAATATCTTACTTGGAGTTACTGATATGGGGCTTGGTGCTTGTTGGGAAGGAGTTTATCCTCAAAAGAATCTTGCAAACAAGCTTACTGAGATTCTAAATCTACCAAAAAGTCACATTCCTTTAGCTATTTTATCAATTGGTTATCCTGATGAAGAACCAACCCCTCGTGATCAATACGATGAAAAGAAAGTTCATTATATAAAATAAAAGTAAATTATGGTATAATATATATATAAAATACAGGAGATATATATGAAAATAGGTTGTGGACTATTAATAAATAAAATTATTCGTGGCAAAGAAGAACGACGCGAATATTTAAAATATATTGAAACTTATGCACCATTTATTGATAAACTATATATTTTAAATGTTACAACTCAAGATTTAGATGAATTTTATCAAGAAATAAAAAGATATCCAAATGTTGAAATAGCTAACATGGAAGATTTTGGTGAAGCATACTCATATAAAGTATTATATGATAAGCAAATTGAAGATGGTTTTGATTTGGGGATGGTTTTAGAACTTGGTTATTACTATGAAGATGAATGTTTTAATAAAATCAAACAATTCGCTTTTGAAAAGAAAATAGACGATATTGCAATTATTACTCCAGCCCCTTTATATGGATGTCAAACTCATGAAAGAAAACCGGAAAAGTATCGTGAAATCAAAGGATGTAAATTTGTAGGAGTTCTTATGAATCTTGCAATATATGCACAATATGACTTTGATTTAGAATATTATCAAACAACATTTGATTATGATTATTGTATTCGTGTTAGACATGATGGAAAAAAGATAATTTTCTTACAAAATGAAGTATTAAGAAATATTAATTATCGTTTAATTGAAAGAAGATTATTCTTTCAAACTGTTACAACATATGATAAAGATCCAATGGAACTTTATTATGAAACAAGAAATAAACTTTATCTATGGGAAAAATATAAATATATTGACCCTGAATATATTGATTTAGATAAAAAACTAACTAAAGCAGAACTACACGAAATGCGCTTTAGAGATAAAGGTTTTAAAGATAAAAAAATTATGATGGGATATGCAAAAAGAGACTATAAAAATGGTCGAAGAGGGAAATATATTCCAAGAGAGTATTTTAACTAATAGGTGAGAAAATGAAAAAAGGAATAAAAAAAGGATTATTTATTGGTTTAATTTTGCTAATATTGTGTTTTGTACTACCTACTAATATATATGCAAGTACAACAGATGCAACTGGTGTTAGTAAATGGGAACCAGCCAAAACTAATGAAAACAAAACAAAAATAAATGGTACTACTTATACACATATTGAAGCTTTTGGCAATTCATACACAAATAGCACTTCTTATGCTCAACATATCAACGTTTTAAAAATGAAAACAGATGGTGTAAGTACAAAATTAGTTACATGGGGTGTTCAAAAAGATAACAAGTCATATCAACTTGCAACTCTTACAGATATTGCGAAAAACTATGAGGAAACCCATCCGGGATGGATTGTTCTTGGTGGAACAAATGGTGATCAGTATTATTTCCAACATGGAACAAAACGTGCAGATGATGGTAGTGCGATATATATGCCTCAACCATATTACCCATTAATAATGGATTATGAAGCACGTTTCGCTTATACAACATACAATGTTCATTCTTCAAACTACGTAGGTTTTTCTAATAATGGGACATTAGAACAACCTAGTGCTGTTAGTGCATTAGTACTTTCAATTTTAGATGAAAACGACTTAGTAATTGAAGAAATATTAATAAATAATGTTAATAAACAAGCTTCAACAAACGAAACAAATGTATGGTATCCGTTAGAAAGTAGAACATCTTTTGGTAAAACAGAAAATCTTAAAGTTACTTCAACAAATGATTTATATATTATCGATAATGCTATCTTTTCTTATGCAAGTAATTCAACTGAATACACTTATTATAATGGAGATAAAGGTGTAAATGCATATTTTGGTAAAGGATATATTACAAAAAAAGATAAAGAAGTTTTATTAACACAAGGAACATTTGCGATAGAAACAACATCACAAACGGTTAAGGAAAACCTTGAAATTGGAAAAAAAGTAATGGTTGATTATAAATATATAAGTGATTCAATTAATAATGTTGAATCAACAGGTGGATATCATTCTGTACATATGTTGAATGGACAAGAAATTACTGATAATTCTAGTTACAATACAAAACATTATAGTCGTTCATTATTTGGAATTAATAAAGAAGGTGAATATGTTTTAGTTACAGCTGATATAAATAACCAATATAAGGGTTTAAATATGACTGAAGCTAATGCGGTATTAAAACATTACGGACTTGTAAGTGCATATCAATGTGATGGTGGTGGATCTGTTACCGCAATATCACGTAATGAACAAGGTGAATTAGTGGTTGTCAATAATCCACAATATACTAATCAAAGAACAAACCTAACAGGGATGTTATTTGTTGCTCGAGTTCCTAAGCTTAATTTTAATGAATCATTATCAACAAGAAACGAAATCATCTTTGATTTTGTTGACCAAGATAAAGCTACATATATAAAAGATATATATATTGAATACAATGGAAATAAATATGAATTAAAAGATAATCAAATTAAGGTTACTAATCTAAAAGAAAATACGAATTACACATTTGATGTAAAATTTGAAGTGGTAGACCGAAGAACAAATAAATCAAATATTTGTTCTACAACAGTTATGGGCAAAACACAAGCATTTGCTATGCCTGAAAGTCCATATCAAATCAAAGAAATTGGGAAAGATTATATTAAAATAATAAAAAACAATACAGAAACATCATCATGGTTTCAATCGACAACAATTGATTTAAGTGGTACTAAGTATTTAATGGATAAGGATGAATTAGTTATTAATGGTTTAATTAGTGGCACATCATATCAACTTAAATATATTCATAATGTTATTGATCCAACAACTAATAATCAATATAATTTTGAAGAAATAATAAGTGAAAGAATAACAACTAAAGAATATGCCTTACCAATTATTGAAGAATTTGTTTTATTAATAGAACAAAATGGTTTCACAATTAAATATTCATATGATGATTCTGATGATGTTATTGATAGTGTATATATATTATGTATTTCAACAGGAGAAAAAACAAACCTTACAAGATCAAGAGGAAATATAAAGTTTGAAAACATTGAATATAATAAAGAGTATATATATCAATTAATAATCAATACAAAATATACAAATGTAAATGGAGATGTCGAAGAGACTTCTTGTCAAAGTGAAGAATTAAGAGGGTTAATTGAAAAAATTAACGAAGAAACTCCACAACCTAAAAAAGGCTGTAAAAAAGCAAGTAATGTATTTATCCCATCATTACTAACAATGTCACTTGTATTATTAATTTTAAAAAAGAAAAATAGATAATATTTAGGAGGAAAAGAATATGAAATATGAAATTCAAGGTAAAGATTTACCAGTTGTTATTATAACTTTAGATAAAGGCGAATCTTTAATTACAGAAAGAGGCGCAATGAGTTGGATGAGCGAATCTATGCAAATGAAAACAAATGCCGGAAAAGGTGTATTTGGAAGAATGTTTTCGGGCGAATCTATTTTTCAAAACATCTTTACCGCATCAAAAGATGGTGATTTTATTGCTATTTCTTCTTCATTTCCCGGACAAATTTTAGCATTTGACGTATCTGAAAGAGGATTAATTGTTCAAAAAAGAGCATTCCTTGCTCGTGAAGAAAGTGTTGAAATGAAAATCTTCTTCCAAAAGAAACTTGGCGCTGGATTCTTTGGTGGTGAAGGCTTTATCATGCAACAATTTAGAGGAAATGGTCATGTTTTCTTAGAAATTGATGGTAGCTTATGTGAATATGATTTAAAACCTGGTGAAAGCTTAATATTAGATACTGGTTATTTAGCAGCTATGGAAGAATCAGTAAAGATGGATGTTGTCACTGTTAAAGGTGCTAGTAACGTTTTATTTGGTGGTGAAGGCTTGTTTAATACTAAGGTAACTGGACCAGGTAAGGTTTGGGTACAAAGCATGCCAATTAGTAAACTTGCCGGTATCTTAAATATTGGCAATAAATAGCATTTAAAAGAGCATTTTAAAAAATGCTCTTTTTTTTCTTGTCTTTTTAAATATTTTAATATATAATAAAACCAAAAGGAGAAAAGATTATGAATAAAATTAAAAGAATTTTCACATTTATAATAAGTATTGCTTTAACTTTATCAGTATTACTTTTTAATATTGAAGTTAATGCATCATCTACAACTTATGATGATACTAAAACAGGTTCATGGACCCCTACTGAAGAAACAGTAGAAAAACTAAATGGTGTTGAACATACCCTTGCTTATGGACAAACAACATATCAAGGTGCTGTTAGTGATCAAAAAATCAACGTATTTAAATTAAAAACAAATGGTGTTACTTCTAAACTTGTTAACTGGGCTATTTTAGATGGTAACTCAGGGTACAAAAGAGCCCAACTTACAAAAATAGCTGAAGACTACGAAAAAAATCATCCGGGATGGATTGTTATTGCCGGTATTAATGCCGACCAATATGCCCAAGTATTTGGACCTGGTGGTGGTAATAACGCTTATTTAAATTCATCACCATATTACCCAGCTATTATGGATGGTGATGTAAGATTCCCATTTGTTAGTGTAAATGGAGCTTCATCTGCTTATGTAGGCTTTACAAATGATGGTTCAAGTGATGGTATTGTTGATGCAAGTCCATTTAAATGCTTTGCTTTATATATATTAGATGAAAATAATAAAGAAATTGCTGAATTTGAAATAGATGGTGTAAATAAAAATGCTGGTGCGAACCAAACAACTGCATGGACAGCCCTTGCATCTAACAAATCAAGTGGTGGTTATATAGCAAAAGAAGTTTCTACTTCAAATAATTTATTCTATGTTGAAAAAGCTGATCTTGCTTATGGACAAACATCATCTGAATATGGTGAATTTGATGTTATCTTTGGTAAAGGAACGATTTCATCTACTCCAACAAGTGCAACTGTAGGTGAAGGTCAATTTGCAATTGAAACAAATGAACCAGAAGTTATTAATGCTCTAGCAATTGGCAAAAAAATTAAAGTACAAGCAAAATATCATAGTGATGCTATGAATAATGTTGAAACAGCTGCTGGATTCCATGCTATCCATAGAAATGATGGTGTCGATGGAACAATTCCAGGTTATAGTCCTAGCCAATTAAATTCACAATACGATGCAAGACAATATAACAGATCAATATTTGGTCAAACAGCTGATGGTACATATGTTCTTTTAACAGCTGACAAATCAAATGCTCAAGCTGGAACAAGCTATCGTGGCTTAAGATACTGGGAAACAAATGCTGTTTTAAAACATTATGGTGTTACTGAAGCATACCAACAAGATGGTGGTGGATCAGTTACAGCTATCATGCGTAATGCAGAAGGAAAATTTGATGTTGTTAATGATCCAAGTGACTCTGCCGGTAAAACACAAAGAAGTGTTTTCAATGGTTTATTCTTTGTTGTTAGAGATCCTGGCTTTGTTGCTAAAAGAGAGGATTTAACAAGAACAAGTGTCAATATCACTTTAAAAGAAAACAACTTATTTAGCCAAATGCAAAATGTTAAAGTAAAAGTAAACAATCAAACATACGACATGAACTCAGAATCATTACTTATCGAAGGATTAGAAGAAGATACTGAATATACTGCTTTAATAACTTTTGACTTTATTGAAAATGGTAAAACAACTAAGGATTCTTTTGAATTAACATTTAAAACAAAAGCCTTCCAAATGCCCGATTCTGGATTACAAATTGCTCAAATAAACAAAGAAAACATTAAGGTAATCAAAAAAGCAACTGATTATTCAAGTTGGATAAAAAATGTTCGTGTTCATATTAGTGGTAATGAATACTTTATGGGCGATGTTGATGAGTATATAGTTGAAAATCTAATTAGTGGTACTGAATATAATGTCTATTTCACATATGATGTTGTAGAACCCGCAACAGGAAACGTATATAAAGGACAAACAGATGTTGAAAGAATAAAAACAACTTTAGTTGAACTTCCAACAATCATTAAACTTCAACTTGTCGAAAACACTCCAAATGCTATAAAAGTTGAATACGAATACGAAGACGATGATGATGCAGTAGTAGGAGCATATATATTATGTGGTGGCCAAAAATTCACTTTAAATAGAAAACGTGGCACAATTACTATTGAAAACTTAGATAAAACACAATCTGAATATACTATTACACTTCAATTACTATATTATCCTAATCCTGAATCAACAATGTTTGCAGAAGAAATGAAACAAGAACTTAAAGTAGAAGCTATTAAGGAAGAAGAACCTGCTCCAGCTCCAACTAAAAAGGGTTGTAAGAAATCAAGTGCTGAAATGATTATAACTACTATTTCTGCCTCTTCTTTATTAGTAATGCTTTTAAGAAAGAAAAAATAAAATAAAAAATAAAATTGGAACATTTATTGTTCCAATTTTTTTATGTCTTGTCTAAAACAAAAAGAAACAAATTTCGACATTATGAAAAAATATAATAGATATATATCTATTTAAAGAAAGGATTATTAATAATGTTGAAATTAATCATAAATAAACTTAAATATCAAAACGAATATGAACAAACATCAATAAAAAACACTTATCTTTTTGAGAAAATAATCAAAATTCTAGATGAATTAATAATTAAGAAACTAAGAAAACGAAAAGTAGAAGATGAAGATATATATCAAGATATCGTAATAAAAATAGAAAAAGTGATGCTAAAATTTGTATTTAAAAATCATAATTGTCATATAAAAAACATTCTATTTATGATTAATTATGAAGAAAATACTCTTTTATTATTTTATATTTATAATTTATATATTAATGAGCTTGAGTTATATAAATTTATAAATAAAACAATTGATAATCATATAAATGATTATTTTCGAAGTAGGAAAATAAGACAAAAAGTAAACACCAATTTATTAAAAAACAAAGATGATAATATCATTTTATTATTAGTTAATAAATATAAATATAGTCATGATCCTAAAATTATAAAAATGATTACTTTTCTTCAAAACTTCATTTTAAAAGATAAAACAAGAACTGAAAAGGAAGTTGGAATAATTTTAGGCATATCTCAACAAGCAGTAAATAAAAGAAAAAAGAAATATATCGATAAACTTCGACATCTTTAAACATACTTTTAGAAGTTTCGAAAACATTTTAATATGTATAAACAAATATCTTCTAATAAAAACAATTTATATATTCAATGTCGCCCTAAAAAAAAAAAAATTTTTTTAAAAAAGGTTGTTAAATTGCCTCTTCTTACGTGTATAAGGGTGAGAGGAGGTTTTTTTAATGATTTTATATCTTTACTTATTTTGTTTTCCATAATTTCTTTTTTTCAATAAAACTAAAGAAAGGAGAGAAAAAATGAAACAAATAATTATATCTTTAATAAGTTCTATTATTCCTTTCCTAAGTTTTCTTTTAGCCCTTCTTACCTTCAAGAAAAAATTTATTACTAAAACCAAAGAAGAAGGCGTTAACGAAGGATTAATCTTATCAGATATTAGATATATTAAAGAATCTGTAAATAGATTAGAAAAAACATTTACAAAAGCTGATGAAGATTATCGTAAGTTAGAAATAAGAATAACCAAACTAGAAGAAAAAATGAGAAAGGAGAATGAATAATGAAACTATTAATACTTCCACTAATAGTAGTAGTTTGTTATTTTAGTGGGGAATTAATTAAAATATTTTTTAACAAACAAACCAAAATAAAAAAGGCTATTCCCTTTTTTATGGGAATAACTGGGATGATTCTAGGTATATTAATATACCTAACAAATAAAGAATTACTTCATACCACAAACATTTGGGATTCAATGTTAGTAGGCGCCATAAGTGGTTTATGTGCTACAGGTACAAATGAAGTAATTAAAATTAATCAAAAAATAAAAAAAATGGAGGATTTAAATGATCAAAACAGTTAATGAAAATTTAAAAGAAGTAAAAAACACTTTACTTAGAAATAATTTAGAAATAAGCTTAACATCGAAAAAAATCAATAAAGATGATATTATTATCATCAAATTATCAGTTGAAAAATTAAAGCTTGGTGAAAAATACAATAATATATTATTAAGTTTATTATTTAAGGGCCAAAATAGCGATGTTAAATTTAAAGCATATGAACTTAAAACAATTCCAACTTTAACAAACAGCGCTATTTTAAATTCTTTAAACAAAACTAATTTAATCAAAACTTTTAATAAAACAACGGCCGGAATGCAAGAAGTAATATTAGATGTTGCAAATCTTGTTTTTGAAGAAAAAGAAGATAGATTAGAAACAAATATTATTTTAATCAATAATCATGATGTTCCTAGTAATTCGACTGATTTAGAATTATCAGAAAGTAAAGTTGTTTTGAAAGTAAATAATGTTTGTGGTTTGAATGCTAATAAAGGTTTATTATCATTTCAAAACACCAAAAATATGACTAGTTATATTAATGTTATTACCGGAGAGTTAATAACATTACGTAATGTGAATGATGGAATCAATGATTATAACCTTATTGCTAGAGTTGATAAGGTAAACGATTATCAAGGAAGATATATACCTTTTGTATTCAATACGAAATACGATATTGAAAACGAAAGTTTGTTAGAAGAAACAGATTTATCTGAAGAATCTAGTGATATTATATTAACTGATTATACAAACACAGAGCATTATTTTAAATTTTTTAAAAGAGAAAATGACATTAATATCTTTAAAAATAGTAGTGGTAGTATCTTTTATAAAATTGTTGATACTCATGGTGTTAAATACTATTTAGAAAGTTCATATAAGGATAAAATAATTTTTGAAAAACAAGATGGACGCTTGTATATTAGAGAAGTTGATAAAAACTTGAATAAAGCAACATACGAATATATTAATGATGATTTAGCTTCAATCTCTAGTAATGATTATAACATGAGTTTTGGCTTCTCTGAAAATGACGAACAAGGAGCGAACACATTAGATACAAGTAAATATGAGGTAAGTTTTTCAAAAACTGACCGAAAAATATATTATGATATCAGTACAAGCACGACAAGTTTTGCGTATTCATCTACTATAGAAAAAGAAGAAGAAAATTATGTATTTGATGGTAAAGTATATCATATTACAAATAAGGAAAATAATTTTATCACATCAATCGATTATTTACAAGATAAGGTTGTATATATTAGTCAATATACAGTAACAGATACAGATGAAATTGACCACACATATACACATCTGCTTTTCAATTATTACCCAACATATACAGAAGTTACTGATGTTATTAATAAAAAGAAATATTATTATTATTTTGATTCAAAAGGAAATGTTAAAGATATTGTTGAAGATAAATTAAAAATAAGTAGCTATTATTATGAAAAAGACAATATCGTAAAATCAATTTCCATGCCTATTGAACCAAAAGAACCAGTTCAAAATGGAAGCTTTGAAGAAGATTTTATAGGGTGGAATGCTTCAGAAGAAGTTAGTATAGATATGGGGCTGTTAAGTAATAAATGTGCAGTACTTGTTCCAAATACATTTATCACGCAATCAATTAACTTGAAAGGTGATGTTAAATATAAAATTGAAGGCATGGTTAAATTTGCCGATCCAAATGAAAATACAGATTCATATGTTGTAATCGAATGTGGATATTATACACATCTTGGCCCAAACGACCAGTTGTTATATGAAGGTGTATTTAAAACCATTAATGTAGTAGTTCAATTAAATGGGAACGCAAGTGGATGGAGATGTTTTTCAAGTGAAGAGTTTAGTCTTCCGGTTGATGCTTATGATGTTGTTGCCACATTATCAGTATATGCATCAGATGAATTTTATATTGATGAAATTACACTATCTGGCAGAAATAATAAAGCCATTAACCTTGTTCAAAATGGTGATTTAGAAATAAAACAAAATAATCTTCCGGTTAATTTTACTTTTGAAAACTTAGACACAAATGATAAAATTATTGATGGAATAAATGATTACTATCATGATTTATTAAAAAACAAACGAGTGTTTTCAATACAAGGGATTGATTATTTTCAACCTAAAGTAAAGAAAATTAAACAAACAGTAAATGTTATTGGAAAAACAAATGATATCTTTAGTGTTGGTCTTTTACTTAGAGGCGAAATTTTAGAAAAAGAAAAAGCAAAACTATATGTTAAGATTAATTATACAATGGGAGAAAAAACATATTATTTCACGCCTACTTTAAATCTAAAAGAATATCAAAAAATCTTTGGTTCATTTGTATCTGAAGGTAAATTTACAAGTCTTGAAATAGGTTTTGAATATAGTGGTTCAAAAGATATTGTAATTGATGGATTTGAACTATATAAAGGAGTTTCATCAACCGAAAAAACTTACAATGAAGATAATGAACTAAATACTTTAGGAACAATTGACAATAAACTAAATATCCAATATGATGATAAAAAAAGAATTGAAAAATTATTAACATCAGATGGAGAAGAAGTAACATATATATATGATGTAAATGATAATATCACCCAAACTGACATTTATGGTAATAGTGTTATAACAAGTTACGATACAAAGTTAAGACCAATTTCCAAAACATATATGTATTTAAATGAAAATGATGTTTTAGAAGAATACGAAGAAAGTGTAGTTTATACCGATAATTCATTAATTACAAAAAAAGATATATATGATAAAAGTACAATTCAAAATAAAAATGAAATTGGCTTACTTAAACAAATAACTTACCCTAACAATTTAATTATTGAATATGAATACAATAGCATGGATGAATTAAAATTTATTCATAGCAAAAATAATAATCTTTCATATGGCTTTAATAAATTTGTTAAAGAAACTGATAAAGAATGTGCATATATTTCTAATATAAGCCCATATCCTAAAAACGATAACCCTCAAATAGACCTTATTTACTCTCAAGCCCATCATGACGAAGAGGAAAGCGTATTACAAGGTAATTATCCATCAACATATATTCAATACAAATATGATGATCATGATAATGTAGTTGAGATAAAAAATAACTTTGGCTTGGTAGAAACATATGAATATGATGAAAATGATATTCATAAAGTAACAAGAAAAAAATGTTATTATGAAGAAAATGAATCAACTAGTGATTTATTACCATCACTTATTTATGATTATACATATGATAATTTAAATCGTTTATCTAAGATTCAAATGACAGATGGAGATAATGTCATTGAAACTATTACAATATTCTATGATGCTTATTCAAATATTTATTCCATTGATAAAGAGAAAGAAGACAAAGCAGAATATTATCAATATGATAATAATGGCAATATTAAAAAATGTATTGAATCATCAGGTAGTTTTATTGAATATACTTATGACCAAAATGGTAATATTGAAAATAAAACATCAACTAATATGAACCAATATAATAGTATTACCTATGATAATTTATCAAATGGAAGATGTCAAAACCAATTAACATATCTAAACAAGTTATCAAAATTATATAGCAGTGATTATGTTATTGGTAATAATTATCAAACTGGTATTAATGGGTTACAGGCTGAGCAAGAAGATATAACTTATGTTTATGATAGTCAAATGAATGCAAATGTTATTAATTTAACCAATAATGGACATCTTACATATTATTTACCAACAACAAATTCTCAAAGAACAGGATTAGATGAAAATAGCGAAGAGTTTGATTTAACAACTTGGCAAAATAAATTCTTATATAACAAAACAATAAACATTTGGGTAAAACCAATGAATGCTTTTGAAAGAAGTTATATTTTAAATCTAACATATGCAACAAACGATGATATTTCTTTGATGATAAATGAATATGGACATTTAAATTTGAAACATAATAATACATCATTATTAGAAACAACTAATAGTTTAATGTTAGATAAATGGAATATGATTACATTAACAATTGTATCATCAGAGAACGATGAAATCTTCACTTATTATGTAGGTGTAAATGGTGATGTAGAAAAAGCAACAATAAGTACCTCTACATTCGAAACAAATACAATGATCATTGGTAAAAGATATATTGAAAACAATAATGATTCTTTAGTTCAAACACCTATCACAAGACAAATGCCACTTAGAATCAAACTTATCAGTTTAGATGCATTTGAACATACCGAAAGAACAATAACAAATATGTACTTAGATGGTGTAAAAGCTCTAACAATCCCAACAAAAACAAAGAAACAATCGCTGTTTTTAGAAGTAAACAACAATAAATATCAATATACAAAAGAAGTTAATACAACAGGTAAATTAGTAGCACAAAAAGTATATAAAAATGATAATAATATTATTACTACCCAATATCAATATGATAAAATTAGACCAAGCAAAGAAACAATTAATAACTTTGAGACAAATTACACTTATGATGATATGGGTAATATTACTTCAAAGATAAATTCAGAAAGAACAAATATCTATACATA
>JAZNQD010000026.1:0-18077 GCA_045589955.1 Bacilli bacterium
TGTTCAAGATGTGATTATAAAGTAGCTCAAGAAATAATACCAGCCTTAGGTCATAATATGATTTTTGATGAAAAAGTAGACCCAACATGTAGTGAAACTGGTCTTACTGAAGGAAGTCATTGTTCAAGATGTGACTATAAAGTAGCTCAAGAAGTCGTTGAAGCCCTTGGACATAATATTGTTATTGATGAAAAAGTCGATCCAACATGTACTGAAACTGGTCTTACTGAAGGAAGTCATTGTTCAAGATGTGATTATAAAGTAGCTCAAGAAGTTATACCTTCATTAGAACATACTTATGGAGAATGGAAAATTTTAAAAGATTCAACATGTTCGGTTGCAGGAGAAAAAGAAAATATTTGTCTTGTATGTGGTTATAAATTAATTGAAAAATTACCACTACTTGAACATACAGAATCTGATTGGATTGTTGATGTTAATCCAACTCAATCAAAAGAAGGTTCTAAACATATCGAATGTTTAAAATGTGGAACAATTATTAAAACGCAAAAAATTAATAGATTACCAGGTGATGATTCAATTGATTGCGCATCCGCTAAATCATACGTTAATTATGTTAATTATATGTCTGGTATAGCTTTAGTTTGTTTAATAATATTTAAGAAAAGAAAATAAAATTATATGAAAAAGAGTACAATAATTACAATTTTCATTTCAATTAGTTTTTTATTTATCATTAGCCTGATGGTTTGTTTTGGTTTGTTAACATCAAATAAAAAATCTTTTTATATTGAAGATACTTTATCAGATGGAAAGGGACAAGATGCTAAAATCATTATATTAGCTGGGCAAAGTAATGCTGCTGGATGTAGCAGGGATGAATACTTAAAAATGAATGTTTCTGAAAGTAAATATCAAGAATATGAAAATGGATATGATAATATTTATATTAATTATTTTATATCCAACTCAAATATTTCATCTAAATTTGTTAAATGTCGTAATAACCAAGGTGAAGCAGGGGGATTCTTTGGACCTGAACTTGGCTTGGCAGAAGAACTTAATAAACAATATCCTGACCAATTATTCTTTATTATTAAATACACTTGGAGTGGTACTAATTTATATGATCAATGGCTTTCTCCTTCGAGTTTTGGAAATACCGGAAAACTATATGAACAGTTTATTGAATTTACAAAAACTAGTATTAAATATTTAGTTTCAAAAAACTATAATGTTTCTATCGAAGGTATGTGCTGGATGCAAGGTGAATCTGATGCTAGCTCATATTTACCATCATATAATTACGAGATGCATTTGCTAAACTTTATCACTGATATTCGTAAAGAATTTAGTCAATATGCTTCACGAGATGGAATTGCTTTCATTGATGCTTATATTGCCGAAAGCACTGGATATTGGCCATATAGTGAAATGGTTAATAAAGCAAAGAAGAATGTTGCTATAATTTCATATTATAATTATGTTATTGATACAGAAAAAGAAGGATTAACTTGCACAAATGAACCATTTGAAAATCCTGATCTAGCACATTATGATTCATTAAGTCAAATTAAACTTGGTAATTTATTTGCGCAACATTTAATGAAATATATTGATAAGTAGTGTTAAAGGAGATTTACTTATGAATGATTTATATGAAAAAGAAACTTATTTGAAATATCATGAAACTAAAGAATATCGTGATTATCTAGAAAAAACAAATGGTTATTCAAAAGAAGATTTTAAAAATGTTAATAATAAGTTTAAAAATATCTTTTATGAATTTTCCTTATTATTTATCAATAATATGAAATTTGATGATGAGGTTGTTCAACAAAAAGTTGAATCATTACAAAAGTTTATTTCAAAGAATTATTATGAATGTTCGAATGAAGTCTTAAAAAGTCTTGGTGAGTTGTATATTCAAGATGTTCGATTTAAATCTTTCATCGACTCATATCAAGAAGGTACAGCCTTATTTATTAGTAAAGCAATTGATTACTATTGTCTTTTAAATAAATAATATTAAAAACTGAAAACTTTTTTGTTTTCAGTTTTTTAGTATGAAATACTTTTCCCAAACATATTATTTATTATAAATGAAAACAGTAGAGGATAAAGTTATGATTGTGATTGATAGAGATAAATTAGTTAAACAAAAAGGTAATATTGATATACCGGAATTTAATTTTAATGTTAAAGATTTAAAAAATCTTAATTTAATAATTGATTTACTAATTGAATATTATATTAAAACAAAAAATAATCATGAATAATTTTACTGAGTTTGAACTATCGACTATTTTAAAGGGATGGAAAGAAACTAATTCTGATTATCGAAGTAAAAAGAACATGATTAAAAATATAAGAGTATGTGCTTATTTACGAAAATCACAAGAAGATATTAAAGATAATTCCCTAAGACTTCAAAGAAATGAAATTGATAAATTTATTAAATCAATTAATTATATTCATAAAGATGAGTTTAATTTTTATTATAACGAGTGTGATATATTTCAAGAAGATAATGTTTCTGGCATGCAAGGAAGGGCAAGACCAGAATTTAATCGGATGTTAAAGATTATAGAAGAAAACGTTGGTTATTATGGGGTTTGCCTTGTTTATAAACTTGATCGCTTTTCTCGAAAATTAGAAGATACACTTAATTTTATTACCCTTCTTTCCAAAAAGTATTGCGTGTTAAAAGCATTAGATTTCGAAGATAATGGTGATCCGACAAGTAATCTTTTAAGAGGAATGCTTGGAATGGTTGCTCAATATCATGCTCAAAATAGTGCTTTAACCTCAATTAAAGGAACTTTGAAAAAAGTTGAAGAACATAAAGCAGTTGGTTTATTACCACTTGGCTTAATTCAAGAAAAGATTTTATCTAAAGACTTCAATCATAAAGGGGCATCAAATATTGTTATCGATGAAGATAAAGCCCCAATTATTAGAGAAATTTTTAATAAATTTGTTGGTGGTATGCCAATTAGTGAAATAGAAAAGTATCTTAAAAGTAATGGCTATACTAATAACGCAAATCGATATTTAACTAGGCAAAATATTAAATATATTCTAAAGAATAAACGATATAATGGCATTTATGTTTATGCAGAAGAAAAAAAGCGAATTAGAAAATATGATAACGGGGTAAAAAAGCCGGATTATTATGAATGTAAAAATGCATTTCCAAAAATTATCGATGATGAGTTATTTCAAAAAGCACAAATATTACTTGAAGAAAAAAAGGAAAGTATTCATACTTTTGAAGGATCGAGCTATTTATTAACAAACTGTGCGATTTGTGAATATTGTAAACATCCCTTACATGGTTGGTCAAGGCCCAAATATAATGGGAAAAAATATTTTGATTATGTTTGTACAATTCATAAAAAAGATAAAAATGAGTGTCCAACTAAAAGGATTAATAAAAACTATCTTGAAAAGGTCGTATTAGATACTATTAAGAAATTGATTTATTCAATTAAGTTGTATATGATCGCTAACATCGATATGATAATAAATGATTCTAGAGATACATATAAGAATAAACTTACTAATTTAAATAATGAAATTAGTAAAAATAAAATTAAGATTAATCTTCTTTTAGATAAATTATTAAATAATCAAAGTCACATTAATTTATTTGAAGAAAAAATAAATGAACTTGAATTAAAAATCGATAAATTAGAAAGGGATAGAAAAGAACTTAATAATTTTCTTAATAAAAAAGAAGATGAACTAAGAGATGTTATTAAAATGATGGATAAATGCGATTTTGTTTATGATTTATCTTTTATAAAAATATTAGTAAATTTAATAATTGATCAAGTAAGTGTTAGTAATGAATTCGTAAAAATTAAAATTAAAAAGCTTATTTAGAAAATCTAAATAAGCTTATTTTGTTTTTTGATTTCTTTATTAATTACCTTTTTATATGGTGAGATCATACCTTCATTGAACTTATTGCCCATTTTAGCTTTAATTTTTTTGTTTCTTACCATTGATCCAAGTAAGCACATTAGCATCATTTGTCCGCGTCTTTTTTGAGGGAAATCATAAACACCATGTTTTTTGTAATATACGTGATCGGCTTTCATGATACCACGCATAATCCAAATTAAGTCTCTGAATATTTTCATCCCCCCAATACCATAGAAGTTACGTGGTTGAACATATTTATTTTCGATAGCATAAGTAAATTTATCAATAGTAACTTTCATTGTTTCTTTATTTGTTGCCACACCGGCTAAGAAGTTGTGACCAACCTCACCACGTCCTTCAACAATTGTCTTTAAATTGTGTTCGTTTTCGTAATCACCATTAATAATATAGGCAAAAGGCATTCCTTCAGTTACTGTGCGATGTCCATTACAAAATTGACGGTCATCATACATTTTAAATCTTGCCCCCATTGAGTGATCTTTAATTGTAAAGGCAATGACTATTCCATCGGCAGTTTGGATTTTTTCTCTTAAGAATGTATCAAAATTATCTTTATAAATACATTTACCATCCCCTGCGCAGTTGAAACATCCTAGACAACCTCCTTGAAAAGGAAACTCTCTAATGTTAACAATACGTGATTTAAATGGTAATCTATTTTGGAAATCTTGAATCATATTTTTTAAATTATGATCTGATGCTAAAATATCGCCAACAATAACAATTTCTTTTTCTTCCTTTTTTACAACATTTTCAAAAGATGAAGAATATGTAATTTCATTACTTACCTTTTTTTCAGGAATAACTTCATAAACATCATTTTCGATACAGTTTATGAAATAATTAAAGAAGTTTCTTGCATCAATTTGCCCTTGCTTTTTGGTTAGGTCTTCCATATCAGCTGATAAGCCTTTAACATATTTCATTTCTAGGTCATAACAGTTATCTTCAATATACTTATGAGCAGTCATATCATAAAAGTGTTTTGAAGTAGTAATTTGTGTAACAAACTTATCTTTTAAATTAACATTATGTTCTTTAAGTAATTCAATAAAACGATGAAGTTGAGAAGGTGCAATAAAAGTATAAACCGGATATGAGAAAATAATCGCATCAGCTTCATTAATCTTATTTACGGCTTCAGATAGGTCATTTTCTAAGACTCTTATTTTTTGACCAACATTAAGAATATCAAATTGATGTTCTTTAAATTTTTGTTCTAAAAATAATAAGGTATGTAGAGTACAACTATATTTACCTTTTGGTGAACCATTAATTATTAAAAATTTCATAATTTCCCCCTTATAAATCATTATACACTTTATCATAAAATCAAATTCTTTTCAAATGTTTAGTGCTTTTATATTAAGTGGGGTGCTTATTTAATTGTTTGCAACAGCGCAAGTTGTTGTCGACGGCAGATATGCACCTGGTGAGTATATTCTTTCTTATGTCGGAATTCTACCGATGAATGATCCTCAAATTGTTTGTATGCTTGCAATTAAAAATGCAAAGAACACAATTCAGTATGGTGGTGTTGTCGTTGCGCCACTTGTAAAAGAAGTATTAATGGACTCAATAACAGTTCTTAATATTCCAAAACAAACGGGAGGAATAAAAAAATCACCTCAATATTGGTATGATTTACCCAATGTTGTTGTCGAAAATTATATCGGCATGGAAATAAAAAATTTACCAAAGTATGGTAAATATCAATTTAAAATCATTGGTGAGGGGAAAAAAGTTTTAGTCCAAATCCCTGAGCCTGGTGAAGAAATTATTCAAGGAGGGTATGTATTAATTTACACTTAAAATGAGAATTTTATATTATTTAAAAAAGTATTGTCCTTTTAAAAATTATTTTATTAATAACCATCAAATAAATAAAATAACCGATAACTCAAAAGATGTTCAAAAGAATGATGTATATTTTTATTTGTGTAAAGATAAACATTATGAATATATCAATGAGGCAATCTCTAAAGGTGCTAAAACTATTTTTGTCTCTAAAGATTGTGATTTTAAGACAAACTTAAATGTTAATATAATTAAAGTAGACAATCCAAAAATTGATATTGGCAGAATAAATAAAGAAATATATTTAAAAAAATACGAAAAATTTCCTATTATGATTTCTATTACTGGAACTTGTGGTAAGACGACTTCATCGATATTAACATTTTCCTTTTTGAAGAGTTTAAATAAAGATGTTCTCTTAATTAGTAGTAATGGCATTTACTCGTATTATGCGAAAACACTTAAAATGTTTTCGACCAATAATACTACCCCTAGTAATAATCTAATTTACAAATATTTAAGTTTACATGAACTTAGTTATGACTATGTAATTATTGAAGTAAGTAGCCAAGCATTAAGTGATCTACGGGTTATTGGAATTGACTTTGATTATACTTTAATTACTAATTTCTATCAAGAACATTTAGAATATTATGAAAGTGAAAAGGATTATTTAGAAGCTAAACAAAAAATACTTTCACAAACAAGAAAGCATTTAATTATCAATGAAGAAATTAATTATTTTGATAGTTTTATTGAGAAAACTAATGTTTTTTATACAACCTTTGGTTTTGATAAAGGTGATATAAAAGCAAAAATATTAAATGCAAATCTTAGTGTTTCTGAATTTTTAATTAGTTATCAAAATAAGAAATATTTAGTAAAATCAAAATTAATTGGTGATTTTAATGTTTATAATTTTTTAGGAGTCTTTAGTTTATTAAAAGTTATGGGCTTTTTTGATGAATTAATTATTAATAGCTTATCTAATATTGATCATATTGATGGACGAATGAATATACTTAACTATAAGAAGAGAGAAATTATTATTGATTATGCTCATAGTCATTTGGCATTTGAAAAAGTGATGGAATATTTAAATAGGCATTCTAATTCAAATTTGATAGTTGTCGTAGGTGCTGGAGGAATGCGAAATACTTTTAATCGATCTTTTATCGGTCAAGTTACTACATCAAATAGTTCTAAAGTCATTTTTACTGAAGATAATTCAAGAACAGAAGATGTAAAAAAAATTATATCCGAAATCACAAATACTTTAGATCATGAAAAATATTTAATTGAATATGAACGAAAGAAAGCGATAGACTTAGCTTTATCAATTAGTAATGAAGGTGATATTATTGCCATTTTAGGGAAAGGAAATGAAGATTTTATTATTTCTAAGAAGATTAAAAGATTTAATGATCTTGAATATATAAAATCTTTAATAAAAAACAATGAATAGTAATTATCTAATGATTTGTTATTTATTTTTTGTAACTTTATTTCTTATAACTATTTATTATCTTATCCTTCCATATTTACTAAAACTAAAATTTGGTCAAAGTATTCGCCAAGAGGGACCGAGAAGTCATTTTAAAAAAAGTGGTACTCCAACAATGGGGGGAATAATAATTTTCATATCCTTTTTTGTTATTTTCGTTTCATTAATTTTTTTAACGAAAAATCATGCAAATATTGATATCTTTAAGATGTTATTGGCTTTTATTCCCTTGCTTGGGTATTTTGGAATTGGGTTTATTGATGATTTTTTGATTATATGGAAAAAGAAAAATCAAGGTTTAAAGGCAATTACCAAGTTTTGCTTTGAATTATTAATTGCCTTAGTCTTTTATATAATTTTAATTGTTTTTAATTATGACACCAACCTTTATATTTTTAATTATAAGATTGATTTATTGTTTTTCTATGGTTTGTTTATCATTTTACTATTTACCTCAACTACGAATGCGACTAATCTAACTGATGGTGTTGATGGATTACTTACAATTAGTACTATTCCATTATTGTTAGGATTTATTATTTTAGGTTTTATTAAAGGTAATAATCTAGTAATTTTATTATCGATATCTTTATTATTGTCTTTAATAGCTTTCTTATTTTTTAATTTTCCAAAAGCTAAGATTTTCATGGGGGATACAGGTTCATTATTTATAGGTGCCTTTATATGTTTGATGGTTATTTTATTAAAGATTGAACTATATTTAATCATTATGGGAAGTGTATTTGTTCTTGAGACAATGAGTGTCATTTTACAAGTTAGTTATTTTAAAATTACTAAGGGAAAAAGATTATTTAAAATGACACCATTCCATCATCATTTAGAACTTTCAGGTTTATCTGATATAAAAATAAATTTAATCTTTTTTAGTGTCTCTTTATTAAGTGTCATTATATCTTTAATCCTATTAGGTGTATTTTAATATGAATTATTTACTTTATGGTATGGGAATTGGTAATCAAAGTATTAAGAAATACTTTGATTACCATAATATTAATTATCAAGTATACGAAGATAATTGGCAAATCTTTGATTATAGTAACTTATTAAAAAATGTTAAATTAATAATAAAGAGTTCAGGAATACCTAATAATACGCATTTTTTATTAAGCGTAAAAGAGAAAAATATTGATGTAGTCACTGACTTAGAATTTTTCTTTCAAATAAAAGAAATAGATAAATGTATTTGCGTAACTGGAAGTAATGGTAAAACAACTGTAACTTCCTTATTACAAGAAATATTAAAAGAAGAAGGATATGAGGCATGTGGGAACATTGGTATTCCCATATTTGATAAAATAAATAATCAAAATAATAAGTTGATTATTGAAGCATCTAGTTATATGCTTGAATATGTAAAGCGTTTTAGACCTAATGTGTTTATTATTTTAAATATTGAAAAACATCATTTAGATCATCACCATACTTTTATTAATTATCTTAAAGCTAAAATAAAACCACTTAAGAATATGGGAAAAGACGATATCGTTATTTACCAAAAAGATAATGTAATACTAGAACGAATAATTAATTGTTATGAAATGAAAAAATATTCTTTTTCGATTGATGATGATAGTAGTAATTGCTATTATAAAAATTCTTTCATTTACCTTAATAATGAAAAAGTCATAGAAACTGATAAGTTAAATTTAATTGGGATACATAACAAAGAAAATGTGATGGTTGCTTTGTTAACATTAAATGCACTTAATATTAATTATCAAGAAAAGATTAATAAAATTTATCAATTCAAACCTCTTTCACATCGTTTAGAAAAAGTTTTTTCGAATTATTCATCATCCATTCTTTTTATCAATGACTCTAAGTCAACTAATATTCATTCATTAGAAGTTGCAATTAAAGCAATTAAAGACGAATATAAAAATAAAAAATTCTATTTAATCGTAGGTGGAATGAAAATTAATCAAGACTATTCTTCTTTGAATAAGTATGAGTCTATCTTTGATAAAATATACTTATATGGTAAGGCAGGAGTTGAATATTTAAAGGGCTTAGCGAAAAATCATGTTTGGTATAAGGATTTAAAAACACTTTTAGATAATATTTTAAAAGAAAAATATGAAAATAATGATATTATTTTATTTTCTCCTGGTGCGCCAAGTTATGATGAATTTAAGTCTTTTGAAGAAAGAGGAGAATACTTTAAAAGAATAGTAAAAAAATATCAAGCTAGTTAATAGCTTGATTTTTTGATAATTATTGTTTCTTTTATTGTTATTTTAAAAAAAATATTATATAATATTAATTGAAAAGTAGGTAAAAAAGATGAAAGAAGTTCTAAATATTGCAAATAAGTGTCGAAGTTGTGCTAAAGCTAACTGTAAAACTGCTTGCCCTCTTCATCAAGATATTCCTTTAATAACAAAACTTATTCGAAATTATCAACTTGATGATGCTAAAGATATTTTATTTATGCATAATCCATTTGGTTATGTAACTGGATACTTATGTAATCATGAAAAACAATGTGCTGGTAATTGTATTTTTGGTGATGTAGACTTTTACGAAATAGAAAAAGAACTATCTATTCAATACTTTGAAGATTTAATTATTTACCCTAAAAAACTTGAAGAACGTCCTATTGCCATTATTGGTGGTGGGATTGCCGGACTTACTCTTGCTCATTCATTATTAAAAAAGGGTATTAAGCCTACTATTTATGAGAAAAAACAATTAGGTGGTGTTATAATTAATGCCATACCTGATTTCAGATATGATAAGACACTATTTAAGCGTCATCTTCATGCAATTGAAAAAAATATCAAGGTTATCTATCAAGAGATAAATATCGATAATATTAGTGAGTTAGATCAGTATGAGCATCTTATTTTTACTACAGGTTCAGAAATCGAAAATCACACGTTAAATTATCCTAATGTTTTACAAGGAATTGCAACTTTAGAAAAGTTTAATTCCAATGCATTAGATTTAAAAAATAAAAAAGTCGGTGTTATCGGGCTTGGTAATACTGCTTGTGATGTTGCAAGAGCATTAAAACGCATTAATAATGATGTTGCAATTATTTATCGCCGAGATATTTCTTCATCACTTGCTACTTCTAAAGAGTTAAATGCACTTGAAAAAGAAAATATTAAAATTTATGAGTGTTTAAATCCAGTTAAGTTTGAGAATAATATTTTAACAATGCAAAAGAATAAACTTATTTCTATTGAAGGCTCAAATAGAAAAAACATTATTCCTCTTGATGAGTATCAAGAAGAAGAATTTGATTATATCGTTGAGGCTTTAGGGTCTAAACAAAATGATTTTATATTAAAAGAATTTCTTCAAGATGATTTTAAATTAATTGAAGAAGCACGTTTAAATAAAAATACTCGAAGTTTTACAATTAAACATCGAAATCAATTAGTTAGTTTAATTGGCGATGCTTATTATGGCCCATGGAATATTGCTCAGGCTATTAATTCTGCTTTAGAAGTTGTCCAAAAATATTATCCAACTTATTTATTTGGCGGATCCTTTAATCCTGTGACTAAAGCTCATGCTAATATTATTAATTATTTATCAACACTAGGCGATGTAATTGTTGTGCCTAATGGCAATAAATATAATTTAAAAGAATTAATGGACTATAATCACCGTATAAAGATGTTAAAATTAGAGATTAATAAATTAAAATATTCGGAAAGAGTGAGAATATCTGATTTTGAAAAATCATCTTTATATAAAGGTTCAATTGAAACTTTACGTTATTATAATCATCCAGTAATGGTTATTGGTGATGATTGTTTATTAACAATCCATACTTGGATAAATTCTAGCAAATTAATTGAAGAAAATCGATTCCTTATTATCACAAGAAATAATACTAAAGCTAATTTAGAAGAGTATATTTCTAAACAAGAGATTTTATCTAATTATCGTGATCATTTTACAGTAATTGAGTTATTAGATGAAGATATTCGTACTCTTTCTTCTTCAAGTTATCGTTATGATAAAAATAAAGATGTTTTATCAGATGATGTATTAAAATATATTAAAAATAATAAACTATATGAGGTGTAATTATGTTTAAATATGATTATTTAAAAGTAGCTGTCGCTTCTCCAAATGTAAAACTTGGTAAACCATTAGAAAATGCAAAACACATCGTTGATATTTTAAATAATACAATCGATGCATCAATAATTTTGTTCCCTGAACTAGCCTTAATTGGTAGTACTTTAGGTGATTGGAATTACAATGCAAGTTTACTAAATGAACAAAACATTGCCTTAAATTATTTAAAAGAATACTCTAATGAACAAATTATAATCGTTGGGGGTAGTTTTCAGTATTTAGATTCTTTATACAATGTTGCTTATGTTATTCAAAATGGATATATTTTGGGAATAGTTCCTAAAGTTTATTTAGATGTTGAACAAAGACGAAACTTTACCTCAGGTGAAGAATTTGTTTCAGACCCTGTAACTGTTGAATTTTTAGGAGAAGAAGTGCTTTTTGGTAATGTGAACTTTATTAATTCTTTATTTAATATTTCATTTGGTATTGAAATAGGTCAAGATTTAGGTTTAATAAGCGAAGCACAAATAATTTTCAATCTTAACTCAGATACATATTATTTAGGTAAAAATGAAGAATATGAAACAATGGTTAAAGCGACATCTATACAAAAGAAATGTTGTTATATCTTAACAAGTGTTAATGCAAGTGAAACTGCAAGTGATTTATTATATAATGGCCAAATGCTTGCCTATGAATATGGCGAATTATTATTAAAAGAAAACTCTTTTAATTTTGATAGTAATGTTCAATTAATTGATGTTGATATTGAATATCTAAAATTTATTCGCTATCAAAACATCTTTAATCAATTAACTGAACCTTTTATTGAGTTTGATTTAGAAACTAGTGAAGATTATCAATTAACTAAAAAGATTAATTCTGAACCTTTTGTTATTAAATCAGATGAACAAGCAAAAGAGATTATTGATGTTCTTACAACTAGTTTGTATCATCGTTTAAATCATATCGGTATTTCTAAAGTTGTTATTGGCGTAAGTGGAGGCTTAGATTCAACATTAGCATTACTTGTTGCTCATCAATGTTTCACAAAGTATAATATTCCAACATCAAATATTTTAGCTTTTTCAATGCCGGCTCTTGCAACTGGATCTAAGTCGCAACAAATTGCCCTTGATTTGATGAATGAATTAAGAGTTAAGGGGACAGTTTTACCAATTGGTAATGAAATTAAATCTCACTTTGATTTAATAAATCATGATGAAAATGTTAAAAATACAACTTATGAAAATGTTCAAGCAAGATATCGTACTTTAGTTTTAATGAATGTATCAAATTCAGAAAAAGCAATTGTTTTAGGTACTGGTGATATGAGTGAAATTGCTCTTGGTTGGTCAACATTTAATGGAGATCAAATGTCAATGTACAATATTAATGCGGGTCTTCCTAAAACTGCGATTCGTTCTTTAGTTTCATATTTTACTAAAATTTACCCTAACTTACAATTTGTAATAACTGATGTTATTAATGCAACAATCACTCCTGAATTAACTTCTTCAAGTCAATCAACAGAAGAAATCATTGGGAAATATGAAGTTAATGACTTTATTCTGTACCAAATCTTTGGTCGTGGAGCATCATATGAACGTGTTGTATACTTATTAGAACAAGTTTTTAACTTCGATAATGAAAAAGCAGTTAGCTACTATAATAACTTTATGCGTCGTTTTAAACAAAATCAATTTAAACGATTAGCATCTCCAGAAGGAGTTAGGATATTTAAATTATCGCTTTCACCTCATGGAGCGCTAAAGTTTTCTGGTGATTTAAAATAATCGCATAAATTTTGACTTTTGAAGCCTTTTGCGTTATAATTTTATAGTATTTATAATAAATTCGTTGAAGAGGAAGAGTATATAATTAATTATTTTAGAGACAGGTTGGTTGGTGAAAAACTTGATTATTAATTATAGAAGGTAGCCTTCGAGAAGATTTAGCCTGAAAAACATTTTGTTAAACTAAATCCGTCTAACTAACGTTATCAAGTTTTAAGTGAAAGTTAAAGACTTTAGAAATAATCTTTAACTTTAATTAAGGTGGTACCGCGGTACATCAAAAGATTATCGTCCTTAAATGAAATGTATTTGTTTACATTTTATTTAAGGATTTTTTTATTAGAAAAGAGGTAAAAAAGATGAAAGAATTAATGGCACCAAAATATGATCATAAAAAAGTAGAAGAAGGAAAATATGATTATTGGTTAAAAGAAGGCTTTTTCACAAGTGGTGACAAAAGCAAAATTCCTTACACAATTGTTATTCCCCCACCAAATGTAACAGGTAAGTTACACTTAGGTCATGCTTGGGATACAACTTTACAAGATATTATTATCCGTCAAAAGAGAATGCAAGGTTATGATGCATTATACTTACCAGGTATGGACCATGCCGGTATTGCAACTCAAGCAAAGGTTGATGCAAAACTTAAAGAACAAGGAACAAATCGCTATGAATTAGGTCGAGAAAAATTCTTAGAAGTGGCTTGGGAATGGAAGCATGAGTATGCATCATATATTCGAGAACAATGGAAAGCGTTAGGCTTATCACTAGATTATACTAAAGAAAGATTTACACTTGATGAACAATTACAAAAAGCTGTTGCAGAAGTGTTTATTCGTCTTTACAATGAAGGCTTATTATATCGTGGTGAAAGAATCATTAACTGGGATATCCAAGCTAAAACTGCATTATCAAACATTGAAGTAGAATATAAAGATATTGAAGGTGCTTTCTATCACTTTATTTACCCATTTGTTGATGAAGAAGGTGGCTTAGAAATTGCAACTACTCGTCCAGAAACAATGTTTGGTGATACGGCTATCATGGTACATCCTAAAGACGAAAGATATGCAAAATATATTGGTAAAGAAGTTTATATTGCCGGTACAAATCGAAAAATCCCTGTTATTTCTGATGAATATGTAGATATGGAATTTGGAACTGGTGTTGTTAAAGTTACACCTGCCCACGATCCAAACGACTTTGAAGTCGGTAATCGCCATAACTTAGAACGTATCATTTGTATGAATGAAGACGGTACAATGAATAGTTATGCGGGTAAATATGAAGGAATGGATCGATTCGAGTGTCGTAAACAAATTGTTGAAGATTTAACAGCCCTTGGATTATGTCCAAAAGTTGAAAAAATGATTCACTCTGTAGGTCACTCTGAAAGAACAGGTGTTGTTGTTGAACCACGCTTATCAAAACAATGGTTTGTTAAAATGGAACCACTTGCACGTGATGTATTAGAAATGCAAGATTCTGATGGAAAGATCCAATTTGTTCCAGAACGATTCAATAAAACATTTACAAATTGGTTAGATTTAGATAATATCCAAGACTGGTGTGTTTCTCGTCAACTTTGGTGGGGACACCGAATTCCTGCATATTATAAAGGTGATGAAATCTATGTCGGATTAGACCATCCAGGTGAAGGTTGGGTTCAAGATGAAGATGTTTTAGATACTTGGTTCTCAAGTGCCCTTTGGCCTTTTTCAACTTTAGGTTGGCCAAATGAAGATGCAGAAGATGTTAAACGTTACTTCCCTACAAACTGTTTAGTTACTGGATATGACATTATTTTCTTCTGGGTTGCGCGTATGGCGTTCCAATCACGTCATTTTATGGGAAAACGTCCATTTGAAAGATGTTTAATTCACGGTTTAATTCGTGATGAACAAGGACGTAAGATGTCAAAATCTTTAGGAAATGGTGTTGATCCATTTGATCTTATTGCTCAATATGGTTGTGATGCAATGCGTTATTTCTTATCAACTAATGCAACTCCAGGACAAGACTTAAGATATTCAGAAGAAAAGATGGCTTCATCTTGGAATTACATTAATAAAATTTGGAATATTTCTCGTTTTATTCAAATGAATTTAGATGCTAATCATTATCAAAATCAAGCCGTTGAAGAAACACAATTACAAGATATTGATAAATGGATAATCGCTAAATTTAATAGTTTAGTTGATGTTGTTAACTATAACTATGATCAATATGAACTTGGAGAAGTTGCTAAAGCAATCTATAATTTTGTCTACGATGATTTAGCTTCTAATTACTTAGAAATGACAAAAGTTACATTTAATAAACAAGACCAAGCTTTAAAGATTAATACTTGTGCAGTTTTAAAAGAAATGTTAACTGGTGTAATTAAATTATTACATCCATTTATGCCATTTGTTACCGAAGAAATTTATCAACATTTCCATGAAGGATCTATTATGGTTAGTGCATGGCCAACTAAATATACTTACTCTTGTTTAGAAAATTATAACTTTGCCAACTGTGAAAAATTATTTGAAATCATCAAAACTGTTAGAACAGTTCGTACTGAATATAATGTTGCAATGTCAAAGAAGATTAATTTAGCATTAGAAACTTCAAATATTGATTTAGTTAAATTCTTAAATGAACATACTGAATATTTAGAAAAGTTTGTTAATTATGATCATTTAACTATTAGTGAATCAATTGAAAAAAATAATGCCATTATTAATGTTTTAAGTGAAGTTAATGTTGTTATTCCAAGTAATGATTTGATTAATTATGAAGAAGAAATAGCAAAATTAAATACTCAAGAACAAAAACTTCAAGCTGAAGTTGCTCGTTCAACTAACATGTTAAATAATCCTAATTTCCTTTCTCGTGCACCTGAAGCCAAAGTTAATGATGAAAAGAGAAAACTTGAAAATTATCAAAAACAACTAGAAGAAGTAATAGCTTTAAAAGCAGCTTTGATTAAAAGTCATGAGTAATATTTCATTTACAAATGCTCAAGATTTTATTGATTGGGTAGAACACCAAAGAAGATTTTCACCTAAAGTTAGTCTTGAGAAAATGCGTTACTACTTAAGCCTTTTTGATAATCCGCATCAAAAGTTTTCGAGTATTCATATTACAGGTACTAATGGAAAAGGTTCAGTCGTTGCTTATTTAAACTCAGTTTTAAGAACAGCCGGATTTAATGTTGCAACATTTACATCTCCTTACATTACATGTTTTAATGAACGTATTCGTTATAATGATCAAAATATTTCTGATGAAGATTTATTAAGAATTGCTAATTTAATTCTTTCTAAATACGATATCATTGAACAAAGTGAATATGATTTACCAACCTTCTTTGAATTTATTACGATAGTAGCCTTTATTTATTACTCAGAAATTAAAGATTTAGATCTTGCAATTATTGAGGTTGGTATGGGGGGAAGACTTGATTCGACAAATGTTATTACCCCATTATTAAGTGTTATTACCAATGTTTCATTAGAACATACACAAATACTTGGTGATACTTTAGAAAAAATAGCAAGTGAAAAGCTTGGCATTGTTAAGGAAAACTCATACTTAGTTTCTGGAAATATCGATAATAGTTTAGTAAACCAATTTGATGAATATTGTTTAAAACAAAAAACAAAACATATTCAAACCTCTTTGAAAAAGGTTGAGATAATTAAACAAGATATTAATTCATCCATCATTTCTCTTGATGGAAGAATTTTAGAAATTGGTTTAGCTGGTAGTCATCAAATAGAAAATGCATGTTGTGCATTTAATGCATTAAACACTTTAAAAGAACTTGATTTAAAATGGAAAAACCGTCTAACTAACGAAATATTAGATAGAGGTTTTAAAAATGTAAAATGGCAAGGTCGTTTTGAAACAATATCCAAAAATCCTTTAATCGTGATTGATGGCTGTCATAATATTGATGGGGTTAAACGTGTATGTGATTTTGTTAAAAATTTAAATTATTCTTATAAACGTGCGGTTATTTCAATTTCAGCTGATAAAGAATTAAAAGAAATGACATCATTAATTGCAAAAGTTTTTGATGAAATAGTTATTACTAAATATAGTTATATGCGTAGTAGTGAAGTAGATACTTTAAACGAACTATTGGTACACCCAAACAAAAAAATTATTAAGAGTGTACAGGATGCTTTAGATTACTGTCATAAAGAAAAATGTGAACTAACAGTTTTCTTAGGTAGCTTGTATTTAGTTAGCGAAGTTTATAATTTAGTAAAGCCTCTTAAATAGAGGCTTTTTTTGCGAGGTTAGTATGATTATTAAAGAAATTCCTGCTTTTGAACGTCCTAGAGAAAAGGCTATTAATCAAGGTGTTCATTATTTATCAAATACTGAGTTACTAGCAATCCTTCTAAGAACAGGTACTAAAAATGAGAACGTCTTAAGAGTAAGTGAAAAATTAGTTTATAAACTTTCTAATATTGAAGATTTAAACGATTTAACGATTTCAGAACTTACAAGTATTAAAGGAATCGGCCCTTCGAAAGCTGTAACTATTGCTGCTGCAGTAGAACTAGGACGAAGAATATCGAGTTTAACAAAAAAGGATTTAGTTATGAATTCAAGTAAAAAAGTATATGAGTATATGAAAAATTATTTTCTAAGTGTTAAAGAAGAACATTTGTATGGGCTTTATTTAAATGCCAAGGGCTGCTTAATTAATACAATTGAGCTATCAAAAGGTACGATTAATTCTACATTAATAGATGCTGATGCCATCTTTAAATGGTATTATAAACTTTCTTCAAGTGCAGTAATTTTAGTTCATAATCATCCAAGTGGTGATTCAACACCAAGTATTCCTGATTTGAAAAAAACAGATGAAGTTATAAAAAAAGCAAAACTTTTAGAAAT
This sequence comes from Bacilli bacterium, assembly GCA_045589955.1. Taxonomy (GTDB): domain Bacteria; phylum Bacillota_I; class Bacilli_A; order ML615J-28; family CAG-313; genus CAJGCS01. The sequence continues at coordinate 17,974 of JAZNQD010000026.1, forward strand.
AAAAGTTTTGGATCATATTATTATTGGAAAAAATTATTATAGTATGCGAGAGAATAATAATTTATTTAATATGTTTAAAAAGTAGTATAAATTAAAACATTGGT
>JAZNQD010000027.1:0-33271 GCA_045589955.1 Bacilli bacterium
CAGTAGGTGGAAGCGATACATATTACTTAAGTGGTTATGACCGTAGTAATGCAGGAACTTGTTACCATCAAAAATCAATTGTAAAAGTAGGAGATACTGTTACAAAAGATATGGTAATCGCTGATGGACCAAGTACAGATAAAGGTGAAATGGCCTTAGGTAAAAACGTTGTAGTAGCATTCATGAACTACAATGGTTATAACTATGAAGATGCCGTAATCTTAAATGAAAGATTAGTTAGAGAAGACGTATATACATCAATTCATATCGAAGAATATGACATTGAAGTGCGTGACACAAAACTAGGTAAAGAAATGATTACTGCTGATTTAGATGGTGAGGCTAAAGATTCAATTCAAAATTTAGGTCCTAACGGAATTGTACGTTTAGGTGCTGAAGTTAAAGAAGGCGATACTTTAGTAGGTAAAGTTACTCCTAAAGGTTTAACTGAACCAACTCCTGAAGAAAGACTTGCACAAGCTCTATTCTCAGATAACTCAAAAGAAGTTCGTGTAACTTCACTTAAAGTTCCACATGGTGGTGGCGGTATTGTAAATAAGATTGAAAGATTCAATAAGAAGAGTGGTGCCGATTTACCTCCTGGAGTAAATGAAGTTGTACGTGTATATATTGTTCAAAAACGTAAAATATCTGAAGGTGACAAAATGGCCGGTCGTCATGGTAACAAAGGGGTTATCTCTAAAATCTTACCAATTGAAGATATGCCATTTATGACAGATGGTACTCCAGTAGATATTATGTTAAATCCACAAGGGGTTCCTTCTCGTATGAACATCGGACAAGTACTTGAACTTCACTTAGGTATGGCTGCTAAAAAACTAGGCGTACACGTTGCAACACCAGTATTTGATGGTGTTACACATCAAGACTTAGTTGATATTATGAATGAAGCACGCGCTAAAGAAGCACAAGAAGCTTTAGAAAATCCTCAAGCTGAACGTGCTGTAATTGATGAAAATGGTAAAACATACTTATTTGATGGTCGAACAGGACGTCAATTTGACAATAAGATTTCTGTTGGTGTAATGTATATGATTAAACTTGCTCACATGGTTGATGATAAATTACATGCTCGTAGTGAAGGTCCATATACTTTAATTACTCAACAACCAATGGGTGGTAAAGCTCAAAATGGTGGTCAACGTTTCGGGGAAATGGAAGTTTGGGCACTAGAAGCTTATGGTGCTGCTCATACATTACAAGAAATGATGACTATTAAATCTGATGATATCATCGGACGTAATAAAGTTTATAAAGCTATCGTTGATGGTGAAACAATCCCTACACCAGGTGTACCAGAAGCGTTTAGAACTTTAATTAAAGAATTACAAGGCTTAGGCTTAAGAGTTCGTTTAGTTAATAATGATGGCGTTGATGTTGCAAACGAAAGCTTAGTAGACCAAATTGCCGAATCTCAAGCAAGTAAAAAGGGTCTATAAAATTGAGGTGAATTAATTAATGGAAAACATTGTTAATAATAAAAAATATAAATACATACAAATTGGTATTGCATCAAGTGAAGATATTATTTCTTGGGCAAACCCGGTTTTAAGAGGTAAGAAATTCACTTATGACCCTCGTCACAAAGAAAAAGTAACTTACATTGATGATGATGGCAATCAAGTTGAATATATGCTTAAAGGGGAAGTTAAAAAACCAGAAACAATCAACTATCGTACACAAAGACCTGAACGTGATGGTTTATTCTGCGAAGTAATCTTCGGCCCAGAAAAAGACTTCCAATGTGCTTGTGGTAAATCTCGTAAAAATATCGATAACCACAAAATCTGTGAAAAATGTGGTGTTGAAATTACTGAATCAAAAGTAAGAAGAGAAAGAATGGGGTACATTGCTCTTGCTACACCAGTTGTTCACACTTGGTATTTACGTAATACTCCTAGTAAAATCGCTATTTTACTAGATATGAAAACAAAAGAAGTTGAAGATATCGTTACTTATTCTTCACATGTTATTGTTGAAGTAAACACTGATGATGAAGAAGATTTAAACGAAATCTATGTAGGTCGTATTTTAAATAGTTCTGAACATGCTGCACTTAGAATTAAATATCGTTTTAAATATAAAACAATGATCGGTGCACCTGCAATTAAATATTTATTATCAAACATTGATTGTAAAGAAATTGCTGCAGAAATGCGTAGAGAACTAGTAAATGCGACTAAACAAAGACGTGAAAAATTAATTAAGAGATTAGAAATTGCGGAAGCATTTGCTCAATCTGATAACAAACCAGAATGGATGGTAATGGACGTTATTCCAGTTATCCCACCTGATTTAAGACCAATGGTACCACTTGATGGTGGACGTTTCGCAACAACTGACTTAAATGATTTATATCGTCGTATTATTACTCGTAATGCTCGTTTACGTCGTATTATTGATTCACGTGCTCCTGAAATTATGACATATAATGAATGTCGTTTAATTCAAGAAGCTGTTGACCAATTAATCGACAACTCTAAACGTAACAAAAAATCATCTGATAAAAATAGAGCCTTAAAATCATTATCAGATATTCTTAGAGGTAAACAAGGTCGTTTCCGTCAAAACTTATTAGGTAAACGTGTTGACTACTCTGGTCGTTCCGTTATTGTTATTGGCCCAGATCTTAAGATGTATCAATGCGGTATTCCTAGAGAAATGGCTTTAATCTTATTTAAACCATTTATCATTAGTTATTTAAGAAACAAAGAACAAACTCAACAATTAGCTGATGGCACAATCCAAACAATCGCTTCTAACTATAAAGATAAAGCTGGTGTTAAACGTGCTAAAGAATTAATTGAAAAAGGTGCTCCTGAAGCAATGGAAGCATTAGAAAAAGTTATTGTCGAACATCCAGTTCTACTTAACCGTGCTCCAACTCTTCACAGATTATCTATTCAAGCATTCGAACCTAAACTTGTTGAAGGTAAGGCAATTCGTCTTCACCCACTTGTTACTACTGCATTTAATGCCGACTTCGATGGTGACCAAATGCCAGTGCATGTTCCTTTATCAGAAGAAGCACAAACAGAAGCTCGTTTATTAATGTTAGCATCTAAAAATATCTTAGCTCCAAAAGATGGTAAACCAATTGTTACACCATCTCAAGATATGATCATTGGTAACTATTATTTATCAATTGAAAGAAGTCAAGTTGAACGTGAATATTCAACATTTGAAGAAGTATATGCAGACTATAAGAATGCTGTAAACGACTTTACTGCACGTATTATTGTTAATGATGAAGATTTCTATCGTGACATTAATGCTTTAAAACGTGCTGTTGAAGAAGGAAAAGCTCCAAGTGTAGGTAAATTTGTTGTACCTGCTCGTGAAGGTAAAGCTTTCCGTAATACATCAGAAGTAGAACTTGCATATGAAAAAGGTGAAATTGATTATCATACAAGATTTGTAATTCCTGCTCATACATTAGGTAAACCATTTGTTCATTTAGATCCAAATAGTCCTAATTATGAAAAAGCATTACAAAAGAATGAAGAATTATCTCAACAATATATTGTTACAACATATGGTAAGATTATTCAAAACCACATTTTCCCTGAAAACTTCCCTTATGTTAACACGCCTGAACTTGTTAACTTAACTGATGGTACTCCAGAAAGATTCTTTGTTAAACGTGGTGAAAACTATCGTGAATATATTAAAAATCTTCCACTTAACCAACCAGTTAAGAAAAAATTCTTAAGTCAAATCGTTAGTGAAGTATTTAAACGTGCTAAGCTTGCGGAAACATCTAATACACTTGATAAGATGAAAGACTTAGGTTTCTATTATTCTACAATCTCAGGATTAACAGTTTCAGCATTTGACGTTATGGAAATTACTAAGAAACAAGAAATCCTTGAAGTTGCTCAAGAAAAAGTAGATAAATATAAAAAGATGTATCGTCGTGGTACACTTACTGATTCAGAACGTAAAGAAAATGTTATTAAAGTATGGAACCAAGCTAAAGCTGATATCGAAGCTGAAATTAAAGGTATCATGGCTCAATACGCAACAACTAATGACATCTTCCTAATGGCTGACTCTGGTGCCCGTGGTTCTTCATCTAACTTTACGCAACTTGCTGGTATGCGTGGTCTGATGGCTAAACCAAATGGGGAACAAATGGAAATCCCAGTAAAGGCTTGTTTCCGTGAAGGTATGAAAATCTCAGAATTCTTCATCTCTACACACGGTGCCCGTAAAGGTTCTACTGATACTGCGTTAAAAACAGCTGAATCTGGTTACTTAACAAGACGTTTAGTAGACGTATCTCAAGATGTTACAGTTACATGTGAAGACTGTGGTACAGATAAAGGTATGTTATTCTCAACTTTATACGATGCTAAAGGTAAAATTATCGTTTCATTAAAAGATCGTATTATTGGTCGTTTCACTTCTAAACCAGTTTATGGTAGAGATTCACATAATAGAAAAGTTTTACTTGCCGAAAAAGGACAATTCATTACTCAAGAAATCGCTGAAAACATTGAAGCTCATGGTATTCAATCAGTATACATTAGAACATTATTAACATGTGATGCTAAAGTTGGTGTTTGTGTTAAATGTTATGGTTCTGACCTTTCTACAACAGATATTGTTGAAAAAGGTGAAGTTGTTGGTATTGTTGCTGCTCAATCAATCGGTGAACCAGGTACACAATTAACAATGAGAACATTCCACAGTGGTGGGGTTGCTGGTGGCGACGATATCACTCAAGGTTTACCTCGTATTCAAGAGTTATTTGAAGCTCGTGAACCAAAGGGTAAAGGTATTATCTCAGAAATTAAAGGTACTGTTACAAATATTGAACAAGTTAAAGATAACCGTTTCAAAATTGAAATTGAAAGTCCAATTGAAGGCAATAATAAAACTTACCTTACTGACGCTGGTAAAAAACCATCTGTTAAAGTTGGTGATACAGTTGAAGCTGGTGACTTAATTTGTAATGGTTTAATCCATCCAAAAGAATTATTAAGAGTTGCTAGTGTAGATAAAGTTGAAAATTATATCCTAAAAGAAGTTCAAAAAGTATATCGTTCTCAAGGGGTTGAAATTTGCGATAAGCACGTTGAAATCATCATTAAACAAATGTTACAAAAAGTTGTTGTTGTTGAAGAAGGAGATACAAACTTACTTCCTGGTACATTCATTTCTAAACATGAAATGCTTAAAATCTTTGCCGATTGTCTTGATAAAGGTATTCGTGTGCCAATTGTTAAACCAGTTATTCTTGGTATTACAAGAGCATCACTTAAATCTGATTCATTCTTATCAGCAGCATCATTCCAAGAAACTACACGTGTTCTTACAGAAGCTGCTATCCGTGGTAAGATTGATACACTTGATGGCTTAAAAGAAAATATCATCGTTGGTGGATTAATTCCTGCAGGTACTGGATTAGTTACTAAAGTTGAATATGACAAAGCTGAACCAGAACAATCTGAATTCCAAGTAGATATACTTCCATAAGAGATTAAAACCTATTTATGACCTTAGATGGCTATAAATAGGTTTTTTATTTTATATTTTTAAAATAAAAAGTTGTTAATAATGCACAACTTATAAAAAAATGGTATAATAATAATGTAAAAAATATATAAAAGAAAGGCAATGTTATATGGCATATATTAATTATTCAAGAAAATTATTAGACAAATTCTGTATGGAAGCTTTCCAAAAATTTGGATTCACAAAGAAAGAAGCTCGCGTTATTTCTGACGTTCTTTTAATGTCAGACGACTTCGGTATTGAATCTCATGGTATGCAACGTTTAGTTCGTTACCATAAAGGTATTGAAAGTGGCTTAATCAAAATTGATGCAAAACCTGAAGTAGTTTTTGAAACTCCAATCAGTGCTGTTATTGATGCTCATTCTGCAATGGGTCAATTAGTTGGTAAACAAGCAATGGATTTAGCTATTAAAAAAGCTAAGAAAAAAGGTGTAGGTATTGTTACAGTACGTAACTCTAACCACTATGGTATTGCAGGTTACTATGCTCGTCTTGCAATGGATCAAGGTTTAATTGGTTTTTCTTGCACAAACTCTGAAGCAATCATGGTTCCTACATTTGGTAAAAAAGCAATGTTAGGTTCTAACCCTATTGCGGTATCAGCTCCTGCTGAACCATATCCATTCTTCTTCGATGCATCAACTACTGTTGTTACAAGAGGAAAATTAGAAATGTATAATAAAATGGACAAACCAATTCCTACAGGTTGGGCTGTTAATAAAGAAGGTGCTTCTTCAAATAGTGCTGCAGAAGTATTAGGAAACATCAAAGCTCATGAAGGTGGAGGTATTGTTCCTCTTGGTGGTGACACTGAATTATTAGGTAGCCATAAAGGTTATGGTTATGGTATGCTTTGTGAATTATTCTCTTCTATCCTTTCACAAGGTGTTACATCAGCTCATACAATGCAAAATGGATTCTCTGGTATCTGTCATGGATTTATCGCTTTAAATCCTGCTTACTTTGGTAATCCAGAAGATATTAAAAAACATTTCGAAACTTACTTAAATGAATTACGTGAAAGTCCTAAAGCTGATGGTGCAGAACGTATTTACACTCATGGTGAAAAAGAAATGTTAGCAGTAGCCAAAGTAGAAGAAAATGGTATTCCAGTAAATGAAAATACTGTTAAAGAAATGATCGAAATGGCTAAATATTTAAATATGGATGTTAAAAAATACTTTGGTGATTTCAAAGCATCTGAATCTAATTTCAAGAGTAGTTACTAAAATTAAATTTTTTGGAGGATATTAAAATGGCTGAAAAAACAGTTTATGAAAAAAGTTTAGAACTTCATGAACAACATCATGGTAAAGTTGAAGTAATTTCAAAAGTTAAAGTAGAAAACAAAGCAGATCTTGCTCAAGCTTATTCACCAGGTGTTGCAGAACCTTGTCGTGAAATTCATAAAAATCCTGAAAATGTATTTAAATATACTTCTAAAGGTAACTTAGTAGCAGTTGTATCTGATGGTACTGCCGTTCTTGGTTTAGGTGATATTGGTCCTTTAGCAGCAATGCCTGTTATGGAAGGTAAAGCGATTTTATTTAAAGAATTTGCTAATGTTGATGCATTCCCAATTTGCTTAGATACTAAAGATACTGATGAAATTGTTGAAACAGTTAAACGTTTAGCTCCTACATTTGGTGGTATTAACTTAGAAGATATTTCTGCCCCAAGATGTTTTGAAATTGAAACACGTCTTAAAAAAGAACTTGACATTCCTGTATTCCATGATGACCAACATGGTACTGCTATCGTAGTTTGTGCTGGTTTAATTAATGCTTTAAAAGTTGTTAAAAAAGAATTTAAAGATATTAAGATTGTTATTAATGGTGCTGGTTCTGCAGGTATTTCAATTTGTAAATTAATTTTACAATTTGGTGTTGGTGATGTTGTTCTAGTGGATAAAGCTGGTGCTTTATGTCCAGGTGAAGAATGGATGAATCCTGCTCAAAAAGCTATGGCAGAAATCACTAATAAAGATAAACAACGTGGTCCTTTAGCAGAAATCATTAAAGGTAAAGATGTATTCATCGGTGTATCTGCTCCTAACCTTGTAACTCCAGAAATGGTTGGTACAATGGCAACTGATCCAATTGTATTTGCAATGGCTAACCCTACTCCAGAAATTATGCCTGACCTTGCAAAAGAAGGTGGAGCTCGAGTTGTTGCAACTGGACGTTCTGACTTCCCTAACCAAATCAATAACGTTTTAGTATTCCCTGGTATTTTCCGTGGTGCCTTAGATGTTAGAGCATCTGAAATTACTGAAGAAATGAAACTTGCAGCAAGCCGTGCTATCGCTTCATTAATTACTGAAGAAGAATTAAATGAAGAATATATTATTCCTTCTCCATTTGACAAACGTGTTTGTGAATGTGTTGCTAAAGAAGTTGGTCGTGTTGCTCGCGAACAAGGTGTTGCAAAAGCATAATGGCAAAACTAAACTTACCTTTTTATAAAGGACATATTGAATATAATCTTCCAGATGAAGATATTAATGCGATTTTAGTTTCGAAAGCAGAAGAGTATAAAGTAACTTTATCAGAAACTGAGATTGTAAGAAATGCATTAAATAATCCTATTTCATCAGTTAAATTATCAGAACTTGCAAAAGATAAAAAACATGTCGTAATTATTTCTAGCGACCATACTCGTCCGGTTCCTAGCCATATTACAATGCCTTTATTACTTGAAGAAGTTCGCAAATTAAATAAAGATGTTAAAATCACTATTTTAATAGCTACAGGTATGCACCGCGCAACAACTCATGAAGAATTAGTTGCCAAATATGGCGAAAAAATAGTTTCTGAAGAAACAATTGTTGTGCATGATGCTTATGTTGATGAAGACATGACATTTAAAGGTATTCTTCCTTCTGGTGGTGAACTTTGGGTTAATAAATTAGTTGATGAGGCTGATTTACTAATTAGTGAAGGCTTTATTGAACCACATTTCTTTGCTGGATTTTCAGGTGGTAGAAAATCAGTTCTTCCTGGAATCGCCTCAAAGAAAACAGTTTTATGGAATCATAACGCTAAATTCATTGCCAATCAAAATGCTCGCGCAGGTAGTCTAAAAGAAAATCCAATTCACAAAGATATGCTTTTTGCTGCAAAACAAGCTGGTCTTGCCTTTATCCTTAATGTTATTATTAATAGTGAGAAAAAAGTTATTGAAGCATTTGCCGGTGATTTAGAACAAGCACATGCATATGGATGTGAAAAAGTTTTAGAAATTGCCCGTGTTACACCGGTTAAATCTAATATTGTTATTACTACTAATGGTGGTTATCCTCTTGACCAAAATATTTACCAAACTGTAAAAGGTATGACAGCCGGTGAAGCTTGTGTTAACGATGGTGGGGTTATTATTATTTTATCTTCATGTGCTGATGGTACTGGTGGAGAATTCTTCTATAAATTATTAGCAGACCAACCAAGTGCTAAAGTTGCATATGAAAAGTTAAATGATGTTGAACCAAGCGATACTGAATTTGACCAATGGGAAGCACAAATTCTTGCTCGTATTTTGACAAAAGCAAATGTTATAATTGTTACTGATAAATGCGATCCAAAAATCATAACAAATATGCATATTATGCATGCTTACACTTTAGATGAAGCAATTAATAAAGCTTATTCCTTAGTTGGAAAAGAAAAAATCACTGTTATTCCTGATGGAATTAGTGTAATTTTAAAATAAATAAAAATTGAAATCTAGTCAATTATTGGCTAGATTTTTTTATGATTCTTTTTAAAAAGTAATTAAGGTATACATACACAAAAATTTTAATTAATAAAAGGAGATATATTTATGAGTATTGTAGTAGCGTATAAGCATAATGATGTAGTTTACTTATGTTCAGATTCACAAGTTAGTATTGGTCGATCTAAAGAATCTTTATTTAACCCACATAATTTCCGTGTATGGAAAATTCTTGGAACAAATGATTGTTATATGGGAGGTGTGGGAACTCATAGTGAAGTAGGTAGAATTAAGAGTACTGGCGGTTTAATTCGTGAACGTGACTTAATGTTAAATCGCGTTAATTTTAATTATATTGTCAATCATGTCGATCCGAAAATTAGAGATACACTGATTGAATACAAGTTAATTTCAAGTGAAAAACCATATGATGATATTAGTTCTGAATATATTGTTGTTGCAAATAACAAGATCTATTCTATTGAATATGGCTCAGTACTTGAAAGTGATGACTTCCTTGTTGTTGGCAATGGAAGTTGTGAATTTAGTAGTATTTTCAAAGCTTTAAGCGATATTGAAGATCCACTTGAAAGAATTGCAAAGAGTTTTAAAGTGTTTTCTCAAAACAATATTCGTTTTAACTATCCATTAGTATTAATTGATACTAAGACTAGTAAGTTTACCTTAATTACCGAAAGTAACGAAATCATTAAAGAAGAGGAGGATGAAGAATAATGAGTGTCGTAGTTGCAGTAAAAGAAAATGGTCGTATTTATGTTGGTTCAGATTCACAAATGACTTGTGGATCATCTAAAGTAACATTATCTAACCCAAGTAATTATAAAATTTGGAATGTTGAAAATACTGATACAGCCCTTATGGCAGGTGTTGGTAGCGCAAGAGAAATCTGTGCAGTCAAAGCTTATGAAAACTTAATTGATAAAGTCGATTATAAGAAAGGTTATGTTGACTATGATTTAATTCTTGATGAAGTAGAACCTTTAATTCGTGAGATTTTAATTGATCATAAGTATCTAAATCCAAGTAATCCTTATAAGGATATTGAATCTCGATATCTATTTGCGATTGATGATAAGATGTTTACAATTGAAAAAGGTGCAGTTTATGCTCACGAAGGATATGTTGTGCTTGGTAGTGGTTCTTGTGAATCAATTGGTTCATTGGCATCATTAGATGAAAAACTTAGTCCTCAAGAACGCATTATTAAAGCAATTAAAGCTACGTCTTTAAATGATTTATATGTTGATTATCCAATCATTATAACTGATACATTATCAAGAATGTATGATGTTATAAATAAAGAAAATGAACAAGAATATCTTGAGAAATATCGTTTAGAGTACGAGAAAAATAGTAAAGCCGAAGCATAAATTATTTTGAATACTCCATCTTATTTAAGATGGAGTATTTAAATTTTCTTATTTGCTTTTTTATCGATAAAATGATATAATAAGATAAAAGGAGTGGTTATATGATTGCTAGTGTCATTATTAATGTAGCTAATAGTAATGTTGATCAACAATTTGATTATTTAGTTCCTGATGCTATGCAGGATATAATCAAAGTTGGCTCACGTGTCAAAGTTGAATTTGGTGAAGCTAATCGTACAATAATGGGGTACGTTTTTGACATTAAAGAACAAACTGATTATACAGGTAAACTAAAAGAAATAGTTGAATTATTAGATTTAGAACCTTTAATTACCGAAAATCAATTTAAATTGGCCAAATATATTCAGTATGATTCACTTTCTCCTTTGGTACGTATTTTAAACATGATGATTCCAAATGCGTTAAGACTAAAAACAGTTAAATATCTTAATGCAACTAATCTAAACGCAATTGATGCAGAAATCGCCATGTTGTTTGGTGGAAAAACAAAAATTGAATATACTAATCGTTTATATAAATATAATTCTAAAATAAACAAAGAAAGAGAAAAAGGTAATATCGAAATTACCTATGATGCTTTACAAAATACGAAAGAAAAAATTGTTAATAAGTATCAAATCGACATGGATGCCTATTTTACAATGAACTATCGTTGTAGTGATTATGTTAAAGATGTTTTAAGAAGTTTGGTAGAAGAAGTTCCTTTAACAAAAAATGAAATTGTAGATAATTATGATATTTCTTTATATATGGTAAACTCTTTAATAAAAAGAGGCATCCTTACCAAAGTTTGTGAAAAAACAAGTCGTGTTAAAGAAAAACAAGTTGTTGTTTCTTCAAAATATCGTTCAGTTGATTTTGAAGAAATCGAACCAATTTATGAGAAATTAGCAACAAATGATAAACTTCCTCGCCTTTGGATTCCGAAAGATATTACAGAAACAGAACTTGTCTTATTAAAAATAGTCAAAGAAAATAACTTAAATAATAAAAAGACTTTAGTTATTACTCCTGATATATTATTAAGTTATAAATATTCATCATTAATTCGAAAAGAAACAACTAGTAAAGTTCTTTGTATTAATTCGAGTTTATCAGATGGTGAACTATTAGACTGTTATAATGAAATAAAGAACAAAGAAGATGATGTTTATGTTACAACACCAGTCGGCTCTTTACTTCCATATGAAGAACTTGGATCTATTATTTTAATGTATAGTGAAAATGATAATTACTTTAATGATCAAAGTCCTCGTTATGATTTAAAGAAAGTGATGATTGAAAGAGCTAAACTTGAAAATGCAAGTCTTATTATGCATAGTTTATCACCATCCATTAAAGAATATGTTCGTGGCCTTGCACGTAGTGAAGATTACTATATTATGATTGATAATCGTGATAAAAAAGAAATGAGTAATGTTGAGGTTATAAATTTAAAAGACGAACTTCTTCATGGAAACACTTCTTATGTTAGTGAAAGATTATTAAAACTTATTCGTATTAATAAAGCAAAAGGCTTACAAAGCGTTTTAGTAGTTAATAATATTAACTATTCAAATTCAGTAATTTGTCGTAATTGTGGGCATGTTCATCGTTGTCCTAAATGTGACATTTCTTTAAAATATAATAAGAAGAATAATCAACTTGTATGTCCATCATGCTCTTACCGAATAACATACTCTGATACTTGTCAAAAATGTGGAACAAGTAGTTTAAGAATGAATGGGATTGGGATTGAGAAATTAGTTGAAGAGTTAAAGGAAAGACTCGATAATTACAACATATGTGTAATTGATAATCCTTCTTATACTGAATTTGAGACAAAACTTGTTGAGATAGAAAACAAAGTAGTAGATATTATTATTTCAACTGATACCTATATTAAATCAATCTATAACAAATATGTTGGTTTAGTTGGCATTATTAATATTGATTCGATTGCTATGTCATCAAATTACAATGCTTTTGAAAGAGCATATAATTTATTAGTAAATACTAGTGAATTATTACAATATAATAAGGAAGGATATTTTTTAATTCAAACTTATAATACTGAAATGCCAATTATCAAAGATTTTGTAACTGGGGACTATATTGGTTACTTAAAAAAAGAAATTAGTAATCGTAAACTATTAAAAAACGAACCTTTCTATTTTATTAATCGAATACTTGTTAAAGCAAAATATGAGGAGATGTTTGTTGAAGCTGATTTAATTAAACGTTTATTAAAAGAAATGTTAAGAGATCAAGTCTTTATTGTTGGCCCATCTTATAATAAAACAGAAATGGCAGCTCAAATTATTATTAAACATCGATTCGAAGATATAAGTAAATATTATCGAAAAATCTATGAACAATATCAGTTTTCTAATGTTCAAGTTATTTTTGATAAATACCCTAAATATTTATAATTAGAGGTGAAATATGAATAAACTCAAAATTGTTTTTATGGGAACACCAATGTTTAGTGTTCCAATCTTAGAAGCATTAATTGATAATTATGATGTTATTGGTGTTGTTACTCAACCTGATAAAGAAGTTGGAAGAAAAAGAATTTTAACTCCAACTCCTGTTAAAGAGTGTGCTTTAAAACATAATATTCCGGTTTATCAACCAAGAAAGATTCGTAAAGAATATGAAGAAATAATGGCTCTTAATCCAGATATTATCATTACGGCAGCTTATGGACAAATTGTTGGTATGGAACTATTAAATAGTCCAAAATATCGCAGTATTAATGTTCATGGTTCATTACTTCCCAAATATCGTGGTGGAGCACCTATTCAACGTTCGATAATGAATGGTGATGAGTATACTGGTATTACGATCATGTATATGGAAAAAGGAATGGATTCAGGTGATATTTTAAGTCAAAGATGCCTTAAAATTGAAGATACCGATAATAATGAGACCGTTTTTGAGAAAATGTCATATTTAGGTAAAGATTTATTACTAGAAACATTACCATTATTAATTGATGGTAAAATTGAACCAATTAAGCAAAATGAAGATGAAGTTACATATGCTTATAACATTTTACCTGAAGAAGAATTATTAGATTTTTCTAAAGAAGCTAAAGAGGTGTTTAATCATATTCGTGCTTTATCTCCTCAACCAGGTGCATATTTCTTACTAAAAGATGAAAAAATAAAAATATTTTCATCTTTAGTATCTGACCTAACTCATAATGAAGAAGTTGGTTCTATCATTAATGTATCAAAAAAAGGTTTTATGATTGCTTGTGGTAATCATACTGTCTTAGAAATATTAGAAATCCAACAAATGGGAAAAAATCGAATTAGTGCTCGTGATTTTGCAAATGGAGCACTTAGAAAATATTTATAGGAGAATTTATGAATAAACCAAAAATCATTTTTTCACGTGATGAAATGCAAAAATTAAACACCGATAAATTACTAGAACGCGGTGTAAAAATTGAAGACATTGCTTTAATCGCCTATAATCAACAAAAAAAATACTCAAAAGATGTTAAAATGGAAGACTGTATTGAAAGTGTTGAAAAAATTCTTTCTTTACGCGATACATTTCATTTATTACAACTTGGGGCAGAAATTGATCGTTTAGCTGAAGAAGGAATGTTTAAAGGGCCTATTCAAGATATTTTAATGCAAGACTTAGGTGTCTTTGGCGTTGATGAAATCTTTGGTCTTGACATTGCCCGTTTATATGGGGCAATTGGCCAAACAAACTTTGGTGATATTGATGTTAATAAACCAGGTATTGTTGCTAAACTAAATGAAGAAGGTAAAGGAGACAAACCTGCTTGCCATACTTTTTTAGATGATATAGTTGGTGCGATTGCTGCCGCAGCTTCAACAAGAGCAGCACAAATAATTTCAGAAGATAATGCAAAACATAAAGAGTAGGATATGGATTCAATAAAAAAGATTTATAAGATAGGTTTTGGTCCTTCAAGTTCCCATACAATGGGACCAGGTTATGCTTGTGAGAACATGCTTAAAAAGGTTAAAAGCGAAAAACTTAATGTCAATAACTATGTTGTAACACTATATGGTTCTTTAGCTTTAACTGGTAAAGGCCATATGACTGATAAAGTTATTAAACAAATATTAGGACCACATACAAAAATAATTTTTGATTTTCAAACCAATTATGATTATCATCCTAATGGGATGAAAATTGAAGCTTTCTTTAATGATACTTTAGTAACTGATGAACTTGTTTTTAGTGTTGGTGGTGGTGATTTAAAGAAACTTGGAGATGAAAGATCTTCTTTTGAAGAAGAAGTATATCCTCATAATTCTATGGAGGAAATCTTAAAATATTGTCAAGATAATAATTTAACACTAGTTGATTATATCCGTAAATATGAAGATGATACTTTAGAAGAACATTTAAAAAATGTTTATCAAACTATGAAAGAAGCAGCTCATCGTGGTGTTTGTAAAGATGAAGTTTTAGAAGGTGGCTTGAATGTTCAAAGAAAAGCTAAAACTTTCTATGATCAATATCTAGAAACCAAAAAGGTTGATTATTTACAATATGCATATGCTCTGGCAACAGCTGAGGAAAATGCGTCTGGTAGTTTGATTGTTACTGCTCCTACATGTGGTGCTTGTGGGGTTGTTCCTTCAATTATCTTAATTTCTGATGAAGCATATAATATTGAATATCCTAAATTAATTGAAGGATTAATGGTTGCCGGACTAATTGGTAACCTTTGTAAAACTAATGCCTCAATTTCTGGTGCTGAAGTTGGATGTCAAGGTGAGGTTGGTGTTGCATGTTCAATGGCTGCCGGCATGCTTGCCTTTGTTAAAGGTGGCACAAATGAAGACATTGAGTATGCGGCTGAGATTGCCTTAGAACATAACTTAGGGATGACTTGTGATCCTGTTAATGGTCTTGTTCAAGTTCCATGTATCGAAAGAAATGCAATTGCATCCTTCCAAGCAAAATCAGCAGCGGATTATGCTTTAATATCTGGTGGTGAACATTTCGTTTCTCTTGATCGTGTTATTGAGGTTATGAAAGAAACTGGTAAAGATTTAAATAGTAAATATCGTGAAACTTCTAAGGGAGGTTTAGCGGTCGATAATAACTAATAGGAGTATAATATGAATAATACACAAAATAAAAAAGAGGTTTTATTACAAGTTGGCGAAAAATGTGTAGTAGAATTTGTTGATGTTTCTTATGAAGGCCTTGGCGTTTGTAAAGTAGATGCCATCGATTTAAAGGGAAATTTTTATCAAAATTATCCTATTTTTGTTGAAGGTGCTTTATATGATGAAAAAGGCATCGTGGAAATTACAAAATTAAACAAGACCTTTGCTAACGCAAAATTAGTTAAATTATTTACTGATAAAACATCTAAATATCGTCAACAACCAACTTGTCCACACTATGAAGAATGTGGTGGTTGTGATATTATGCATATGAACTATCGAGGGCAATTAGTTTTTAAAAGAAAGATTGTTAAAAATGCTTTTGAACGTATTGCATTGATGCCTGAAGTTGAAGTTGAAAATGTAATAGGGATGGACACGCCTGTCCATTACCGAAATAAAGTCCAAATGCCAATCAATAGTCGCTTTGGCAAAGCTGTTGTCGGCTTTTATAAAAAGAATACACATGATGTTTTCCCAGTAACAAAATGTATTATCCAAGATGAAAAATCATGTGAAATGGCTAATTTTGTTAAGAATCTTCTTAATGAATTTAAAATTCAAGCTTATGATGAAAAGTTCAAAGCTAATAACAAAGATGGAGCTATTCGTCATGTTGTAATTAAAATAAGTAGATTAACAAATAAAGCAATGATTATTTTACTTTCAACTATAAATAATCTTCCATTTAAAAATGAAATTGTCAAAAAATTAATAACAAGATATCCAAATATCTCTTCTATTATTTTAAATGTCAATAAACTTGTTACACCAAATGTACTAACAGATGAAAATATTATTTTATATGGTGATGACTATTTAGAAGAAGAATTATGTGGGCTTAAGTTTAAACTTGGTATTACATCTTTCTTCCAAGTTAACAATGAACAAACAGAAAAATTATATAATAAAGTAAAAGAATTAGGCTTTTTCAAAAAGACTGACCGTGTAATTGATGCTTACTGTGGAATCGGAACAATATCCCTTGCCCTTGCAAATTCTGTTGAACATGTATATGGGGTTGAAGTCGTTGAAGAAGCAATTAAAAATGCTAAAGATAATGCTAAATTAAATAACATTAGTAATGTTACTTTTAAAGCAGGACTTGCAGAAGAAGTTGTAGAAGAGTGGAAAGATAAAGCAAATGCTTTAGTAGTTGATCCACCTCGTAAAGGAATAGATGAAAAACTAATCAATACAATCTTAAACACTAATTTTGAGAAGATTGTTTATGTATCATGTAATCCTACAACACTTGCAAGAGATATTCGTTTATTAAAAGATGCTTATAAAGTAAAATATGTTCAACCTGTTGATATGTTCCCACATACTCATCATGTTGAAACTATTGCGGTGTTAGTTAGAAAATAATTTCAGTAGGAAGATATTGTTTATAAACCTAACTCGTGAAATGTATTCATATAATGAATTTATAAGACGAAAATGTTATTTTAGGTTTAAGGAGCACATTTATGAAAGGATATTTTAAAAAAAATATTATTGTATTTTTATATATTTTTGTTTTATTATCACTCTCTTCATGTAAAAAAAACCAACAAATAAGTATACCTAATGAATCGACTTTTCAAGTAATCTTTTTTGACATTGAAAATAGCTCAGATGGTTCAATACATTATGATGGAGTTAATAATGATCGTACATTAGGATATGATTCTGTTAAACCTGCTGATTGTTATATGATTAAAAGTGGTAATTTTGAGATTTTAGTTGATGGTGGTTTTCAATTGCAAGCTGGAGCAAGTGAAACTTATAATAATCGTGTTGCAAAAGTTTATCAAGAAAATGTAATTAAAAAAATTGAAAAGTACTGTACTGATAATGTTTTAGAATATCTTATTGTTACACATGGCGATTATGACCATTTAATTGGATTAGCAGTTGATAATGGAATATTGGATTATTTCTCATCGGATAAAAGAATTGATAAAATTATTGACTTCGATAGTGAAATGGTTGCATATTTAAGTAATCCTGATGGAAATGAGCTACTATCAATTAATAATAATTTTTATACTAGTCCTGAAATTATTAATAAATATCGTGAAAAAAGGGATAAACTAGTTTCAGATAATAAAACAATTCATATCCCTGCATCGGAGTTTTTTAATAATGATGAGTTATTAAAAGAAAATACATTAGTAAATGCTATGCCGGATAAAAGAAAATATCAGTATTTTCGCCTCGATAAAAATGGAAATTTAACTGATCAAGTCAATACGGCTTTAATTACGAATTTTTACTATTTTTCTAATGGTATTATTTATCATAATGAATGTGATCCAATAACAAAAAATCAAATTGAAGCAAACTATCGTTATGTTCCAAAATATAAAAAACAAAATTTAGATTTTGGAACGCTAAAAGAAGAGAATGGACGTTATTATTTCTCAATTATTTTAAATACCAATGTTGAGTTAAGAATCCTATACAATTGGAATTATGATCATTTTTACCGTCACAGCTTTGATTCACAAGATCGTAATAATATTTCTGTATGTTTTGAAGTTGTATCTAACGATAATAAATTTCTTTCTTTAGGAGATATGGGATTTGGTGAGTCAGGTATTATTAATTATTATAAAGAAACTTCGATATTAAAAAATGTGAGTTGCTTTAAAGCTTCGCATCATGGAAGCACAAATAATTCAGAAAATTCAAGCGCTTTATACAATTTAATGAATGCAGATGTTGTAATTGTACCTGGTGTAGCACAAAACACAAATGTTGGAAATGGGACTGCGGTCATGAAAACTGACTTTTTTAATAATGTTCTAAGTGCTAATAGTAATACGAAAATTTATTGTACACAAATTGCTCAAGTATTAGATAATGTTAATGGATTACACTTTATTTCTGCTCCTTTTTATGGTGATATAATTGTAATATTTTTTCAAACAGGACTTGATGTAGATTGTACTTATAAAGGCCAAGTTGATGGTTTTATATCAATGGAGTCTAATGATTTAAAACATGTAATATTTAATAATTATTCTGAAAATCATATGATTAGTTATAATGAAACTGATTTTTGGAAATTAATTTATTTAAACAAATAGAAATGAGGTAAATATGAGTAAGTTTAAAAAATTCTTTTTAATTAGTACACTTTTTATATTTGTTCTACTCGGATTAACAAGCTGTAAACTGTTTAAAAAACCTACTGAAGAACCCGAAAAAGCTCCTTCAGTAACTTGTGATATTAAATTTGCAAAAACTGTAAATGACAAATATGAGGCTACTGAGTGGTATGATGATAATTCATTTGAAATTAATACTAAGATATATGTTATTGTTGATTTTACTTTTATTAATTATGGATCTGAAGATGATTTAATTGAATTTAAAATTCAAATTCCAAATGCAAAATATTATTCAACATATGATTATGTAAAAGGCTCAATTATCCCTACAATAGATGAAAAACCCGTTTATAATTCTGATGGAACTATTAATATGACAATAATTGAGTTAGGTGATATGTTTTTTTATATTAAAAAGGGAGAAATACCATTTAAGTATACTTATTGCTTTGCTATAGAGGCAAATATGGAATGTAAATTTGCTGAATTTAAAGCTGTTTTTATTTCGGATAATGGTATGGTTATGGATAGAAATCAAACATTTGTCAAAACATATTCTTTTTATTCTAAAGAAGGGAATCAAGAATAATGAGAAATAATGTGAAACAATTATTAATTACATCTGTACTTTCCTTTCTAATCGCATTATTTGCAATTCTTATTTCATTTTTCTCATTTGTAAATGAGGCTATTAAAGAACAGGCAATTGCAAATAATCAATTATCTATCTTTGTTAATGCAGATTATGATTATATCATTAATAATCCATCTAACGAGCAAATCGAAAATTTTATGAAAAATGAGTCAATTGAGGAAGTGGTTCCTTTTTATCAACTTATATTTGAATTTGATATTGCAGGTGATAAAATTGAATTAACTATGAAATCTATTGATGATATGAATTCCCTTTGTTATACTGAATTTTCAAAAGATCGTTTAGTAAAAGAAAAAGATGTATCTGGGAATAAAATATACTTAGATTATGGATTTGCAAAAAAGTATAATATTAAATTAGGTGATACAATTGGCGAAAATGTTATGCAATTCGTAGTTGCAGGATTTTATTCAAACTATAATCAACATTTAGCTTATGTCCCAAACCTTAATAATATTGTAAAAAGTAAGTTAAATTATTCTGGTACATATATTAAAGTTGCAAATGAAGAAGAATTTAAGAAAAGTGTTGTTGATGGATATAAACCACTTGCTACATTAAAAGATCGAGAATCTTTTTCAGATGATGAAGCTTACCAAAATTATTTAGATAATTTTTATAACCGTGATCATAGCTCATATATTGTAAATAAAAACTTAAAAGAGTCTGAAGAAACTGAAAGCTTTGCAATTAGAATTAGTCAATTAAAGAATAATTATCTAATTAGCGGGATTGTTTCTAGTACTATTATATTATTTGGATTAATAAGTTTATCTTTAATATTTATTAAGAAAATTAAGTACGAAGTTGTTGATGGAAATAAAAGAAATATTCTTGTAAGATATGCTATTTCTGGTGGTATTAGTTTACTTGTTGTAGTGTTAATATGGTTAATAAGTGTAGTAGGCTCAATTTATTCTCAAGTGTATTTTATTAAATTATCTAGTATTTTAAGCTATGGATGGTTAAGTATTACTCTACCAATAGTGAGTGTAATTATTGCAACTGGAGTAAATTTACTTATTGTAAGAGGTTATAAAGAAAAACAAAGATGAAAAATATTAGATATTTATTAAAAACAAAAAACTACTATGTTTCTTGTTTAGTTCTAATTGTTCTTTACTTGATTATTATTTTATCTTTTTCTCGTTTTTGGTCTAGAACATTAGATACATATCAAACATTTAATCAATTTTCATCAGATAGTGTAGCATATGATCAATTCTCGGAAGAAAGTGATAGTTTTGCAAATTTCGAAAATAGTGTTTTCGTTTCTTTAACAAATAAAGAAGGAGAAGGTCTAAATGTAATTGCTTATCAATTCTTAGAAAATACTAATTATACTAATAACTCTATATTTAACAATAGTAATATTATAAAAAATGAGTTTCAGGTATTAGAAAAAAATGAAATTGCAATACCAAAATCAATTGCCAATCAATACGATTTAAATGTTCAAGATTATATTTATGTAAACGGTAATAAGTGTGAAATTAAATTTATTTATCGTGACGTTTATCAAGTATTTAGTGTTGATTACTCTGTTAAACAAACAATTGTCCTGATTGGAATTGATACTTTAGATTTAAATAAAGCAATTAATTATTGTAATTTTGATCCTGATCAAACTATGCATAGTAAAATATATACTTTTAATCCAATTAGAAAACAATTGATTACACATATTTTTCTTTATTCAATAATATGTGTAATTCTTACAAGCTTAGTTACATTTGTTTTAACGATATTTAGAAGAAAAGATGAAGTGAGAACTTTCCGCAATTTAAGATATTGTGGAACTAAAAATATTTTCTTTAAATTATTGGCAGTTGAGCTTATGTACATAATCCCATCTTTATTGATTGTTTCTATTATTAGTATATTATTTAATGTTTCGTCTCTTTTAATTTTGATGATTATATCTGGTATTATTGGTTGGATGATAAATATGATAATATTAACTTGTAGAATAATGAGGTAGTTTATGAAACCAATTTTAAAAGTAGAAAATTTGAATATTTCTTTTCAACA
The DNA here is from genome assembly GCA_045589955.1 of Bacilli bacterium. Taxonomy (GTDB): domain Bacteria; phylum Bacillota_I; class Bacilli_A; order ML615J-28; family CAG-313; genus CAJGCS01. Next base: position 21,604 of record JAZNQD010000027.1, read on the forward strand.
AAAAAATGGAAAAAAAATTATTGTTGAAAATGGATCATTTGAAGTTAATCCTGGAGAATTTGTATTAATTCTTGGTGAGAATGGAGCTGGTAAATCAAGTATTTTTAGATCAATTGTACGTGAAGATACAAATCCATCTAACGATAAACGTGATATGTATTTTAATGGTGAATTAATAGATACACAAAAGAAATTAGATGTATTTCGAAGATCTATAGGATACGCTAGACAAGAAGACGATCCAGATCGCTTTTTTTCTCGAAAAGTTATAAGATATGTAAAAGACTATGTTGAAGCATCACAACAATTAATTGGGACTGATGCAGATATGGCTATAGATGAAGTTTATAATGCTTTAAAATGTGATAAATATGCAGATGGTGAATTAAAAACACGTAAGTTATCGAAGTGTAGTGGTGGAGAAAAAAGAATGGTTACATTGCTCTCAGCTCTTTCAAGAACTAAATCAGATCTTTATATTTTAGATGAACCGATTAATAATTTAGATGCACCACATGCCCGTTTATTAAATAATTATTTAGCTCGCTTAAAAAAAAGAGATAATCCTCCTGGTATATTAGTTATTACACATTGCCACATGTTTCAATGTGTTGATAGAGTATATAAATTGGATAATGGTAAAATATATGAAATAAGTAATTATATACCAAAGAGTTGCTATGGAGATTGCAATGAGTGTGGATTATATAAAGAGGAGGAATAGATGAAAAAAGTTATAAAATATATAAAAGTTTTACAGAGTTTATTAATATCGCTCATGTTTATGTGTGCAGTTGCTTTTACCTCAACTGCCAATGCTAATATTGATAATTCAACAAAAATAAATGAACAAGATGCTATTAAACTTTCTCAAGGCTTGAATTTGAGTACTGATGACCTAGTTTATGATATTGGTGCAAAATCATATTATATTTTTGATAATGAAAAATTATTTCAATCAAATTTATTTACAAATTCACTAATTACTGATGTAAGAAATATTTCTTTGACTGGTCGTAGTAAAGAAGAACTTTCTAAATCATATGGAAAAAGTCGTGCTGTAAATATGGGAGGAGGTATTACTGTTCCGGTTCCAGAAATCCAAGAAGTATCTGCTAACATTGGAATGAACTTTCAAACAGATATTTCTCAATCATTGACTACTGTTAACGAAGAATATTATGAATATTTTGAAAGATATCAACAAACAAGAATTATTACTACAGACTGGAAAGCTTATGATTTAACAGATTATTTTAATCCTGCTTTTGTTGAAGAATTTAATAAAATTAATAATATTAATGATGCTATTAAATTTCTAGAAAAATATGGTACACATGTATTTGATAAGTATTGCTTAGGTGGATCATTAATTATTACAAACTATGTTGTTTCATCAGTAAATATTTCAGAAGAATATCGTTCAAATAACGTTGAACTTAGCCTAAATGCGAAAATTGCTAAAGCTGCTGAAACAAATGCAGGTGGCTCTGCTTTTCAAATGGAAGGTACTAATGTCTCAAATGAAAATACAAAGTCTATGATGAATATGCGTGCAAGAGGCGGTATGCAATTAAATGCTTTATCAGTACACGATTTGTTCACATATAAACAAGAGTATGCAACAGGTGGTGGTTCTGGATACGTATACGTTGATTGGATTAAATCTTTTGATAAACCAACTCACGAGGTTGTAATTGATGTTGCTAATCCAGTTGCAATATGGGAATTAATGGAAAAAAGCTCATATTATAATCCTGCAATTGAGTATTTATTACAACAAGCTTTTGAAGTTATGTCATATAGTAATTATGCGCAATTATGCAATGAATATAATATAAATAGTAATATTATTGGTAATATCCAATATGAGTCAAATGGAGTAAATGTAAAATTTAGTATTTCAGGCGATACAATTAAATTGCCTTCTGGAATTGTTGCATCAGTCGAACTTGGCGAAACAATTATGCGTAAAGAAGATTCAGAAGATGTAATTGTTCAATTAAATAAAGAATATGATTTTGCAAGAATAGAAGATAACAAGTTGGTTATTGATGATAATACAAATGGCAAAAGCTTAGTCCTTGAAATTCTAATGAATGAAGAAATAGTTTATTCGTTAAAAATCGGAATTTTCGATGATCCATCATTTTATAGCAATGGTTATGGAACAATAGACCAACCTTATTTAATTTCATCATTAAGTGAATGGAATTCATTTATCAATGATCGAGATACATTTAATAAAAGAACATATTTTGCATTGGCAAATGACATTGATTTAAATGGTGAAAATTACAGCGTTGGTGGTAGTATTGATACATTTAAAGGTGTATTTGATGGAAATAATTTTACGTTATCTAACTTTTCTGTTATTTCTAAAGGAGAAATGAAAAATATCGGCATTTTCTCATCAAATTATGGTATTATTCAAAATTTAACTGTAGAAAATGTGAAAATCATTAATTCTGGTATACTTAAAGCTAAAAATTCAGGCATTAATGCTGGTGTTATAGTTGGAGAAAATTATGGTTCAATTTACAATGTTATTGTTAAAAACTCTTCAATTCGTATTTCATCGCAATTAAAAGATTCAAATTCAAAACTTAATGTCGGTTTAATAACAGGGTTTTCTGCTGGACAAGTTGTTGAATGTGGTGTTACACAATGTAATGTATATGGTTTGTCTTGGAAAGAATCAGGTTCTGTTAATGTTGGAGGAATTGCCGGTAATGTTCAAACGAGTGAAATATTAAAATGCTACGTAAATAATACGAAGATTAATGCACATAACGAACAAGGTGATAATGCTACATATAATTTGGGAGGAATTGCAGGAAATGTTGTTTCAGATGGTGGATTTGATAATGTTGCATCTTTTCTAGGAATAACGTTAAATCCAATTTCAGATGGAATGAAAATTGATGAAATTACAATTGGTGGAACTAAGAAAAAAGTTAATACTGGTGATACAATAATGTACTTAAATAAAGCTTTTAAATGGAATGGTTCTTCTTGGGATGAATTAGGCTTAATCTGTAACATTGACTATTGTATTACTCAGGATAATACATATAATACAACAAATGGCAATTTTGGATATATAGTAGGTAATTCAAATGCTAAAATGGTATTTTCAAGTTGTTATTTTGAAGGATTTATGGATAAGGCGTCTGGCGGTAGTTCTGCGGAAGGATGTAAAATGTTGAGAGAATTAACACTATTAAACATTAATGAAGCGGCTTTTAATCTAAATTGGACTACTGATTCTAATGGAAATATTATTCTTAAAAAACATGCATAGGAGATACAATATGAAAATTAAAAAAATTATCATCAGTTTTATAATATTATCATTTACTTTTATATTAGTTGGATGTAAACAAAAAAATTCAACACCAAGTGGTCCTACGACTCCTAATATAAATGTTGTTGATGATAGCAAAGCTCATTATTTAGTTTTTATGGTGAATGGAAAAGAAATTGGTAAAATGCATGTTGTTAAAACTGATACTTATAGTGATTTAGAACCATATTTTCCAACAATTCCAGAAGTAAAAGGTTATACAGCTTATTGGGAGGAAGTGGAAGTTTATTCTAACTCTGAAACTGAAGTAATCATAAATGCATACTATATAAAAATAAATTAAAGCATATAAAACACTGACATTTTGTCAGTGTTTTTGTAACTAAATTTCTAAAATATACTTCTTGACTTTAGAAGCATTTAAAGATATAATATAATAAGTATTAATTAAACTTTGGTATTTTTATATGAAAAATTATTTAAAAAGAATATTAATTTTAATGGCAGCCCTATTTGGAATATTGCTAATTGCTGGAATCAATTATGAATTATTTGAAGCATTAACCGGGAAAGTTTTTAAATATCATCCCGATGCGGGAATCTTTTTTGGCCTATTAAAAAAAGATAGACAAGCAACGAATTTGTTTTACTGGGAGTTAGATTTCTTTAGAATCGTTGTTCATGTCTCATTTGCGCTTTCCCTAGCATCGTTTATAATATTTTTTAGTGCAATATTTAAATATAAGCGTTTTGATCTTGCAAAAGTAATTGTTGCCTTATTAAGTATTATTATTGCGCTTAATATTCCATTTATGATAATACAATTTGCCTTTTTTGTTGTAGCACCATATTTGTTAACCCTGATATTATGGTTAAATGCAATTCTAAGTATTGTAATTTCTTCAATACTAATTTATCGATTAAAAACTCAATATAAAAATTATCGTAATTATTCTCTTGAGTTAAAAGCATATTTTCTCGATGTTAAAAATGTTGAAATACTTGGATATTTTTGTCATAATGATTATACGGGAATTATCAAATACTCTTCTGATGAATCAAAACCAATCTTTGAAGAAGAAAATGGTGAATATATAATATATTTAAATAATAACAAAATTAAAGATTGCGAAGATAAATTTATCTTAAAACTTGGTTATTGGTCTTACTACATCGATAAAGTTGTATCAAGATATAAACAACAAGAGCTAGATTATCATGAAAATGCATTAAATTATGCGAATAAATTATTAAAAGAAAATATGAAAGGAAATAAGAAAAAACATGAAAAGAATTAAATTTTTATTCTTAACCTTCTGTATTGTTGCTATTATGTTTCTTCTTGTTGGGTGTGCTAAAAAAAGTTACACAATCACACTTAATAATGAGGACGGATCTCAACATACTGTAATTACTTGTCAAGAAGGTAAAGAAGTTAATTTACCGACAATTGAAAAAGAAGGCCATACATTTGAAGGCTGGTTCAATGGTGATGTTAAAGTTGAAAGTCCTGCAAAATTTAATGCAGATACAACTTTACAAGCTAAGTTTACTGTAAAGTATTTTGAGTATAAGTTTATAGACCGTGAAAATAATATTATAAAATTAGAAACTGTTCCTTATGGATCACTGATTGTTTATCCTGAAAATCTTTCCGACATTGTAACAGATGAATATACTTATACATTTGTTGGTTGGGATAATGATGCTGAAGTTGTATTAAAAAATGAAGTTTTCAATGCTGTCTTTAGTCAAACTGAAAATCAATATACTTATACATTCTTAAATGAAGATGGTTCAGTAATTTCAACAGAAACACTTCCTTATGGATCACCAATTGTTTATCCTGGAGCTTTAACTAAAGAATCTACAGCTGAGTATGAGTATGTTTTCAAAGGATGGGATCATAATGATCAAATATTACAAAAAAATGTAACGTTCAGACCGGTATTTGAAGCAGTTAAACGTCAATACACATATTCATTTATTGTTGATGGTGAAACAGTTAAATCAGAAACAGTTGATTATGGAACAATGCCTGTTGCTCCAAGTGCTCCAGAAAAGGATGGATATGTATTTATTAGTTGGGATAAAGAAATTTCTAAGGTTGTAGGTGATATTGAATATACTGCAGTTTTTGAAGAAATAGCTGAAATTACTTCTTTAGAAGGATTGAAAGTTTCCATCTTAGGTGATAGTATTTCTACTTTCTATGCTGAAGGTTCTGAAATGAATAGCTATTATAGTGGTGAAAATACATTCTACTATCCTCGTTATTCTACAACTATTAAAACTGTTGATTTAACATGGTGGTATAAGTTAATCAAAAACAATAAAATGCAATTAGGTATTAATAACTCTTGGAGTGGAAGCTGTGCTTATGGTAATGGTGCTAGTGCAGGTCAATCTGATGGTAGAATTAATACAATTAATGAAAATGGAACTCCTGATATTGTTATTATTTATTTAGGTACTAACGATGCTGTAAACGGATTTACTGTTAAAGAATTTGGCGGAGCTATTGAAACAATGATCTCTAAAATCAAAGCATTAGGTGCTAAAGATGTATTCTTAACAACTTTAGGCTATTCTGATTATTCAGGCTATAGTTATAGTGATGCATTAAGAGTTGATTATAATGCCGAATTAAGAAGAATTGCTAAGGAAACTGGTTCAGGTATTATTCCTCTTGATGAATATGTTGTAGAGGACAATTATATGATTTACCTTGGTGACCGTTTACACTATAATGCAAAAGGTGCTGATTTATTATATTTAATTGCTGAAAAAGCAATTAGTGAATTCTACGGTATTGCTTATGATAAAGAAATTAAAGTTGAACACAAAGAACAACTTCCAGAAGGTGTATTAGGTTACATTACTGCAACTGCAAATTCAGGTTTCTGGACAACTTATGCAACTGATGTATTCTTTGCAGATTCATCATTTACAAATCCAACATTTAGTACTCGTTACTTAATTAAGAAAAATTCTGAAGGTGCTTATTATGTTTCTTCAATTCTTGCATCAGGTGAAGCAGGTTCATATAATTGCGATTATGTACTTGTTATTTCTGATTCTCATAACGATAAAGGCCAATTATTAATGCAACTTGAAAATGTTGTTCCTGGTTCAATTGTTGAGTTTGATGCAAGTCTTGCATTCCCACTTGAAATTACATTTAAAGCTGGAAGTGTAGTTCCAGAAGAACCAAGTGAACCAGATCCAGAACCAGAACCAGAACCTGAAGTTCCAGAAGGTCAAATTCATGTAGGAGCTTATAATACTGGTGTATGGACTTTGTATGAGTCAACTGTTATTGCTTATTCACAAGATGCAATTGATCAAAAGAGTACATTTATTAACTTTAATGTTATTAAATTAACTAAGAGAGCTGATAGTGATTATTATAATGTTGATGAAGTAAAAGAAGCTGGTTTAGAAACTGATTTTACAACTTGTGATTATTATATTCTAATTTTTTCAACTCATGAAGCTGTTTCATTCTTTAATGAATTAAGCCGTGGTGATACTGTTGCCATCAATGGTGATATTACTTCAGGTAATGCTAATTTAGAAATTATCAAATAAAAAAATAGAGCTATTTACTTTGTAAATAGCTCTATTTTACTATTAATCCATCTTTATCCATTTTAGTCTTAATCTTGATTAAGGCCTTATTGTAAATTTGGTAAATCCGCGTTTCTGAAAGATTGTATTTTGTTGCTAGTTCAGAATTTAGCCAAGCTAGACAATACCCATGTTCAGTAATTTACTTTGATGAAATGGATTTGATTGCGCAAAAGAATACAAAGTCAAGTTATTCACGACAATTAAGAAGTGAGTTATTATCTCAACTTCAAGGTATTGAATCTTATGGTAAAGATACAGGTAATTTAATGTTCTTGATTGCTGCAACTAATAAACCATGGGATGTTGACAGTGCCTTTGTTCGACCTGGCCGATTCGGAACAAAAGTATATGTTGGCTTACCTGATGATGAAGCAAGAAAATACCTAATTTCTTCTCGCTTTAATAAGATTCGTAACAAAGGTATTGTTACAATTAATGATGATGTTGATATTGATAACTTTGTTGAATGTACTAATGGATTCAATGGATCTGACCTTACTAACATTTTAGATAGAATCGATGAGATTTCTGCTATTCGTGGTGTTAGAACTGATAATAAATACATTTGCCAAGCTGATATTAATAAAGCATTATTAGAAATCCATTCATCAGTTCAATCAGATGATATCGATAAGCTAATTACTTGGAAAGAACAAAATAATGGTTAATAGTTATTAGAAATATGAGTCCTATATTAATCTAATTGATTAAAGGCGCCATATCAATTAGATTAATGTCGGTTCAGTTTTAGACTTTAACCAAAATAAAAGCCGAACGTATTAACGTTCAGCTAGTTCTTGTTCAAAGTAATAAACAATGATTCCTCTATTATTTTTTCATATTTAATATCCTTACTTATTTCAAAACAATACTTTTGATAATCTGTTGGTAGTATTACAACATTATCATTAGCATTTCTTAAATTCTTATAAGTATCCCAGTTATCTAACCATCTGGCAGTATTGGTAATAATGGCATATCTGGCTTTTAGTAAATCACATAGCAATGGTGTATTAGTACCTCCTCCGCCATGATGACATGATTTATAAAGATCAATATGATTAATATTGTATTTGGCATAGATTTTCTTAACCATCTTATAAGATAACTCTTTAACAACTTCTATATCAGTACTTGAACATGTAACATCTCCCCCTAAGAATATGTTATATTCTAATTCCTTGATAAAAATGCCGGCACAGTTGAAGTTTTCATTAAATCGCTTTTGATTATAAAACTCACTTTCAGGATTAGAGTATAGTTCATATAGAAGATTGTTATAATTGTAAACATCTAAGAAAGTGTCTTCAAAGTTAATAATAAATTCAGCCTCCTTTATATCATCTATATACATAACTTTCGTATTATTAACTTTAGCACTTTCTAAGATGTTATAATAGTTTTTGAATTCATTTTCAATATATTCCTCATTTGATGCATATCCACTTGAAGTAGTTCCATCTAATCCATGGTAGTGTTTAAGATATAGTGTCTTTACATTAAAGTCATCTATAATCTTTGCAATGTTCCCATAGTGATCAACATGGAAGTGGGTTAAAAATATAAAGTCAATTGTTTTAATCCCTAGATCTTCAAGATGTTTTTTAACCATTGGATAATAAAATGGACTTGCGGTATCAACCATCGCGTAATGTCCATTTTTTTCTAGTATAATAGAATCACTCCAAATTGTGTTTAGGAAATGTAACTTTAAATTATTCATATTATCACCCACTATTATTCTAACATATTTTCAATTTGTTTAGAAAAATATGCTGATTTATTTTTTTAGTTAAGTCTAAACATGTGCATAAATTTAGTAAATATAGTATAATATTATTAGATTATACCCAAGGAGATATTCATTATGCCAATGTATATTATTGAGACAATTTTATTAATGGTTGCTGCTATAGGGGCATTACTTATTGGTTTTGAACTTTTAAGTAATAGCATTACTAAAATATTTCATAAACAACTTAAAAAGTTATTTAATAAGACATCAAGCAAAGCAATTGTTGGTGTTTTAATTGGGGCAGCAGCTACAGCTATTGTTCAATCATCTGGTGCAACAACAATTATGGTTGTTGGTTTTGTTAACACTGGTATTATTAACTTATTCCAAGCAACAGCATTAATTATGGGTGCTAATATTGGTACGACAATAACAGCTCAGATTGCAGCATTATCAGGTTCAGGTATTGGTTTTGACTTTGGAGCAATTGCTCTTGGCTTAACTGGTATTGGAGCTTTAATGACAATGTTTACTAAAAGCGAAAAAGTTAAGACAATTGGTAATATGTTGGCAGGATTTGGATTATTATTCCTAGGTTTAGAGTGCATGAGTCTTGCTATTGGTAATGAAATTTCATTAACTGAAAGCGAAATTCCTGATTTTATGCGTTTACCAGATTCAACTGGAGCTAGTAAATATCTTGATTTATCACTTCAATTTAAAACAGAAATTAAAGATGGTGTACCGCATTACTCTGTACCTTATTTCAAACAATTAATTGGTAGTGTTTTAAATAATAAATATATAACTACATCATTCTTTGCACCATTTATTTTATTTGCTTTAGGTATCTTATTTACTGCATTAACACAATCATCATCACTTATTACATCATTAATCGTTGCATTTGTAAATGCAGGTATCTTCATTGGTGCATCAGCTGGTGCTGAATCACTAACAAATAATGTATTATTCATTATTTTAGGTTCTAATATTGGTTCATGCGTTACCGCATTAATTTCTTCAATGGGTGCAACAATAAATGCTAAACGTGCAAGTATGATCCATGTTTTATTTAATACATTTGGCTCCGTTTTATTCATGATTTTCTTATTAATCTATCCTAAATTTATGGAACATACATTTGTTAGATTATTTAAAGGAAATGAAGGTTTACAAATTGCGATGTTCCACACATTCTTCAATGTAACTTGTACATTAATTTTCCTACCATTTATCAAAGTATTTGTTAAACTTGCTAATCTATTTGTTAAAGATAAGAAAGAAACAAAGAAAGACGCAGATGGATTATTATTTGTCGATGAACGTTTATTCACAACTCCATCAATTGCAGTACACCAAGTAAGAAAAGAACTTGCACATATGTACTCAAAATCAGTTAATATTCTTAATAAAGCAATTGAAGGATTCTTAAATCGTAATGTAGAGGTTAGACAAGATATTGATAAGGTAAATGAAGAATTAGAACATCATAATAAACTTGTTATTGAGTTTATGGTTAAATTAACTGGTCAAGATTTAGTACTACAAGATGAAAGTACTCTATCTTCATTCCACCGTACTTTAAATGATATTTTACGTATTGGTGAAATTGCCGAAAACATTTGTAAATATACAAAACAAACAGTTAATAATGAATTAGTATTTTCTTCAAATGTCATGCTTCATATAGGATTTATGAAAAACAAAATTAATATGCTTTATGAAAAAACTGATGAAGTATTCATGACTAAGAATTTAGAAAAACTTTCTGAAGCAGATGTTATCGAAGAAGAAATTGACATGATGAGAAAGGAAATGATCCAAGATCATATGGATCGTTTGAAGAGAAATGAATGTAACCCACAAAATAGTGGTGTCTATGTTAACTTAGTTAATAATATGGAAAGAGCTGCTGACCATATGATATACATTGCTTATTCTGTAAAAGAAGCACAAGAACAATTTAAAAAATAGTAGGTATTAATCATGGAACTTTTAATTCGTTTCTTTGAATCAACTATTTGTCCAATTCCTAAACCTCAAGGATATCACTTATTTCATATCTTATTTTGTGTACTGACAATTGCTTTATTTATCTTAATATGCTATTTTTCTCGTAAATGTAGTGATAAAGTATTTAGAATTGTTATATCTTCACTAGGAATATTTCTTATTTTAACTGAAATTTATAAACAATTATATTTTGGTTTAGCTTATAATTATAGTGATAGTGGTGTAACTGGAGTTTTCTATGAATGGGATATCTTCCCTTTTCAATTATGTAGTGTTCCAATGTATTTGTGTACATTAGTTGGCTTTTTGAAAAAAGGAAAACTTAGAGATACAATTTGTGAATATCTTGTTACAATTGGCTTTTTAGGTGGAATAATGGCTTATTTAGAACCTAGTGGTATTTTACATGATGATTTATTTAGATTACTTCATTCATGTATCTGGCATGCACTATTAATATTCATTGCTTTATTCATCTTGTTTACTAACAATGCTAATCAAAGATTGAAAGATTATCCAAAAGCATTAATTGTTTATTGTGGCGTTGTTGTTCTTGCAACAACTCTTAATCTATCATTCTTTACTAAAGCAAGTGAAGGCTTTAATATGTGTTATATTAGTCCATTTAGAAATACTCCACTTGCAGTATTCAAAGATGTGACAGTATTCTTACAAAATCTATTTAATAATGAATATATTGGTAGAATAATAGTTAATATTATTTATGTTGCTTTAATACCTGTTGCAGGATTCTTGATTTATTTAGCATCATTCTATATTAAAAAAGGAATAAACAAGAAGAAACAAAAAGCATCAAACTAAAGTGGTAATTTATTGGTTCTGTAAAAAATCTTGTGATTTTGTGATAAAAACAAATAATTAGTCACAAAATATTTTACTATCAATCACAAAATATTTAAGGTTCTATAAAATATTTTGTGATTTTGTGATAAAAAATAAAGTTCAAGCACAAAATA
>JAZNQD010000028.1:0-19373 GCA_045589955.1 Bacilli bacterium
GTATTTCTTGACGGAGATTGGTGTTGGGATGCAAGTCCGTTCCAAGTAACCGATGAAACAAAAGCAATGGTGATGAATAATATTTGTTACTTGCTCAATAATTTTCTAAAGTGTTCTGCATACGATAATATCATTTTTTGTTGGGTGATGCACGAGCAGAGTATTATCGATTTCATACTTAAAAAGCTTGATGCACAGAACTGTGATGTGAAATGCGTCTCACTTGTAGCGGATGAAAAGACTCTGTGCGAAAGATTATCAATGGATGTAGAAAGAGGTGTTCGCTCTGAAGATGTAATTGAGCGAAGCATAGCAAGAATACCGATGTATCAAGCATTGGGTACCATTAAAATTGATACCAACGCCAAAAATGTGGCTACGATTGCCAATGAGATAAAACTGTTGTAATACCGTCAAATTCCGATTTATCGAACAAAATAACCGAACCCCGACAGATGTCGGGGTTATTTATTTGTTTACAGCGGAGCAATTATTAAACAATCGTACATAATTCTCCGTTAATTTTGCACGCCGTTGATATAATTGTTTTTTTCTTGTCATCTTTTTTGATAAAATAATGTAGGTGTGATATAATAATCAATGATTATATGTATAAAACTCTAAGAGGTGGATTATGGAAAAGAAAAAGACTTATATTACAACACCAATTTACTATGCTAGTGGAGCTCCAATGTTAGGCAACAGTTATACTACTGTTGCTTGTGATGCTCTTGCAAGATATTCTCGTCTTATTGGCCAAGATACATACTACTTAACAGGTATGGATGAACACGGACAAAAGATTGAAGATTCTGCAACTAAAGTTGGACTTGATCCTAAAAGCTATGTTGATAAAGTTGCAAGTGAAACAAAAGAACTATGGAAAAATATGAAGATTACTAATGATGGTTTTATTCGTACAACTGATGAACACCATGTAAAAGTAGTTCAAGATATTTTTGAAAAATTACTTGCTCAAGGCGATATTTATTTAGGCGAATATTCTGGTAATTATTGCGTGTCTTGTGAAACTTTCTTTACAAAAACACAACTTGGTGAAGGAGATACTTGCCCAGATTGTGGTAAACCAACAACTACAGTTACTGAAGAAAGTTATTTCTTAAACTTAAAGAAATATGAAAAAAGACTATTAGACTATATCGAAGCTAATCCAGATTGTATTGTTCCTAAAACAAGACTTAATGAAGTTGTATCTTTCATCAAAAGTGGTTTAGAAGATCTATGCGTTAGTAGAACAACTCTTAAATGGGGAATTCAAATTAAATCTAATCCTAAACATGTTATTTACGTTTGGATTGATGCTCTTGCAAATTATTTAACAGCTCTTGGTTATGGAACAGAAGATGATTCTTTATATCAAAAATACTGGCAAGATAACAAAAAAATCTACCAAGTGATTGGTAAAGATATTTTAAGATTCCATGCAATCTACTGGCCAATTATGTTAATGGCTTTAGATATTCCTCTAAACTTTAAATTATACGTTCATGGATGGATTTTAAACCGCGATGGCAAAATGTCAAAATCACGTGGAAATAGCGTTTATCCAATGGATTTAGTAAATCGTTATGGAATTGACTCTGTTAGATATTATTTAACAAAAGAATTACCACTTGGTAATGATGGTTTATTTGGCTATGAAAGATTCTGTGAAAGATATAACACTGAACTTGCCAACGATCTTGGTAACCTTTTAAGTAGAACAGTTGCAATGGTTGAAAAATATTTTGGTGGTGTTATTCCAAGTCCTTGTACAAAAACCGCTTTTGATGATGATTTATTAAATGTTGCAAATACTAGTATCAAAGAAACGCTTGAAAACTTTGAAGGATTTAATCTTCAAGATGCCATTGAATCTACATGGAAATTAATTAGACGTGCTAATAAATATATTGATGAAACTGCCCCATGGACTCTTGCAAAAGATGAAGCTAAAGCAGGCGAATTAAAAACGGTAATGTACAATTTAGTTGAATCACTTCGCATTATTGCCAATTTAGTTGCTCCTTATTTAGTAGAAAGTGCCCCTAAGATGTATGAAGCTTTAGGCTTAACTGAAGAATTATCATTAGTTAATCTTAAGTTTGGTAAAGAATATAATGATATTAAAGTTAACAAAACTGAACCTTTATTTAAACGTTTAGATGTTAAAGCTGAAGTTGAATATTTTGAAAAAATTACTGAAGAAAATATGAAAAAAGCAGCTTTAAAAAATGCACCTCTTAAAGTAGAAGAACCTAAAAAAGAAGTTCTTGAACATATTTCTATTGATGATTTTGCAAAGGTTAAACTTCAAGTTGGCGAAATTATCGATTCTAAACGTCATGAAAATGCAGATAAGTTATTAGTATCACAAATTAAAATTGGTGATGAAGTTCGTCAAATTGTTTCAGGTATTGCTAAATACTATGATCCAAAAGATATTATTGGTAAAAAAGTAATTGTTGTTACAAACTTAAAACCAGTAAAAATTCGTGGTGTTGAATCAAATGGTATGGTTCTTTGTGCATCAAATGAAGACGACTTAGAACTTATTAATGTACTAAATCTACCATCAGGAAGTATTGTAAAATAATATGTTTCTTACTGTTCATTATGCATTCGACTGGTCAATGCTTTGGCCGCTAGTCTTATTAATCGGCTTCGGTGCATTGATACCAGTAATCCTTTCAATTTTTAAACTAAAGTTTATTCCTGATTTTGTAATTGAAATTATACTAGGGATAGTTATAGCTCATATTCCTCAAGTTCGTGATTTGTTTTTAACAAAAGCTCATGAAGGTTTTGAGTTTAATCCAATCTTTTCGGGAATATATGTTATTGGAATGGCTGTCTTATTGTTTTTAAGCGGTCTTGATACTGATTTCAGTGTTTTAAAACCAATCTTTAAAAAAGATAAAAAGACATTAAATCCTTTTCCAATTGCTTGGATTTGTGTTGGTGGCGTTTTACTAGTTAGTTTTGGCCTAAGTTTTGTTTTTGCCAAATATTTAAGTAATGCTTATTTAGGTATTCCCCTTTTAACTATTGCTTTATCTAGTACTTTTGCATCACTTGTTATTCCCCTTTTTCACTCAGAAAACTTACATAATACAACCATTGGTAAAATTCTATGTACTTATGCAACAATATCAGAATTCTTATCAATCCTTTGTATTAGTGTAATCATGGTTATTGAAAATGGTGGAAAAAACTTATGGTTAGTAATTATTTTAATTGCCATATTGAGCTTAACGATTATATTTAAAAAATATTTTAATTTAAAATCCTTAAGCGATAAAATGGAAGGAATCGTATTTTTAGGAATTCGCTTAATTGTCTTTGTGTTCCTTGCTTGTGTTATTTTGTCTGCTCAAACAGGTGCTGAATTTATTTTAGGAGCCTTCTTGGCCGGAATGATAATTAAAACTACGAAAATATCACATAAGTCAAGTGAAATATTTGAAGCAATCGGCTATGGGATCTTTATACCTGTCTTTTATATTTTAGTAGGTATTAATGTCGGTACGACTTTAGACTTCTTAAAAATTGATACGCTTATCTTAATCTTTATTTTATTTATTGCGCTTGTTGCAACAAAATTACCATTTATGCTACTTTATAAATGGTATCCTTCAAAAACAGTTATTCCAACAATGTTTATCGCATCAAGCACAATAATTGTTAGTTTAGCTTGTGAACATTTAGGCATTTTTGATAAAACATTTGTTAATGCTTTGATTCTTGCAAGTGCTCTTACATGCATTGTTCCACCAATTATATTCTTGTTAAATAAGAAGTACGGAACGAGTCGCATCAAATATGATGATATTATTATTGATCCTCATGATATAGTAAAAAATAAAAAATAGATGTAATAATTAGGAGAATTTATGAGTGTAGATGCTAAATCAAAACCAAGTGGTTTTTCTACGACTTTAAAAACTATCAAACCATATGTTATGGTTATTATTGGCACAATAATTTACAGCTTTGGGATTAGCTGGGTGCTTCAATTAATTGGTATTGTATCAAGTGGTATTACAGGGATATCACAATTAATAGTAGGTGTTATTGGAAAATATGTTGAAGGAGCCCATCAAGCGGATCGTTATACCGGTTTTTTAATCTTACTGATTAACATTCCTTTGATTGCTTTTGGCTGGCGTGGCGTAAGTAAAAAATTTGCTATTTTGACAACAGTTTCTGTTGTTTTCCAATTCATCTTTGTTACTTTATTAAATACATTTACACTTAGCCCTTTAGTATTTTTCCTTGGTGGAGGAAAAGAAGTTCTGCTTGGTGAAGGTGAAGAAGCCTTTAAATTTGTCTATGGTATAGCAGCTGATGGAAATGGGGCTGTTATGAACGGCCTAATTGATGTTATTAAGAGTGGAAGATTAGAAATCTTCTGGGATATAGATCAAATTAGTGCTATTAAAACAGGCTTTGCTCAAAACGTTGGCATTGGTGAAAAAGTACTGCTAGCATTTGTGGGCGGTTTGGTTACTGGTTTTGGTCTTGCATTTGCTCTTAAAAATGGTGGTTCTACTGGTGGTATGGATATTATTTCTAACTACTTAGCTAAAGCTAAACGAATCAACTTTACTAAACTTTCATCAATTGTTGACAGCTCAATTATTGGTTTAAGCGCATTGCTAAGTGTTGAAGGTATGTTACTAGCGATTATTCGTATTGTTGTTTCAATCAAAACAATTGATCAATTATATGCGAGCTATAAAATTACTCGCTTAGAAATTATTACAACAAAAGCTAAAGAAATAAGTACTGAATTAATGAGTAAATTTACTCACAGTGTTACATATCATGAAGCAATTGGTGCTTATACAAATTCACAACGTCAAGTTATGATGGTTTGTGTTTCTAAATATGAAGTTGAAGAATATATTAATATTATTAAACGAATTGACCCAGATGCCTTTATCGTAACCGCAAAAGTAAAGGTACTAAGATCAAATTTCGTTCAAAGATCAATGTAAACACTAAAAGCCATAATGTTATATTATGGCTTTTATTATAATAAGGAGGTAAAAATGAATAATAAACCAATTGGTGTATTTGACTCTGGTATTGGCGGATTTACTGTCCTTGAGAAACTATATGAGCTTATGCCTAATGAAAATTATCTTTATCTTTCTGATAGCCTAAATTCTCCTTATGGAGTAAAAAGGGAAGAAGAAGTTGAAAAGATTGTTGTGAATAATGCTAAAGCATTAGAAAAAGCCGGATGCAAAATGATTATTGTTGCTTGTAATACTGCTTCTTTATTTGTTAAAAGCATGCAAAAATCAGTGAATATTCCAGTTATTAGCGTTATTGAACCGACGTGTAAATTTGCATGCAATAACTCCAAAAATGCAAAAATTGGCGTAATTGCGACTGATTTAACGATTAAAAAAGGAAGATATCAAACTTTAATAAAAGAAGAAAATAAAGAAGTGTATCCGGTTCCTTGTAGTGAGTTTGTTAATCATATTGAAAATAACTTAGATAATCATGATGATGGATTAAACTTGGTAAAAGAAAAACTAAAACAATTACAAGGTACAAATATTGATACATTAATTTATGGTTGTACTCATTTTAGCTTGTTAGAAAAAGAAATTAAAGAGGTGCTAGGTGATATTAAATATGTTGATTGTGGTGGCGCAACATCATTTTATACAAAGAAAGTGCTTCAAGAACTAAGCTTAGAAACATCTAGTAAATGTATGGGAACAATCACTGTTTTTGACTCACTTAATATTAAAAAACTTAAAAAGAAAATATCTTGGTTTAAATACAAGTGTTTATTTAAAGGCGAAAAGTTAAAATAACGTTAGGAAAAAATTGCTAAACAAAAAACATCTAATAAAAGAGTTTAAAAGTTAATTAGAAAAAATGGAGTTATATTTTTGACTTTTTAAAAGTATTAGTGTATAATATATGCGATACATTATTGTCGAAAGACACCCACAAACTTAAGCCCTTCAAGGTAAATTATTTATATGGAGGAAAATTAAAATGCGTTCAACTTATATGCAAACAACAGAAAACGCTCGCGAAAATCGTAAATGGTACGTTATTGATGCAACTGATCTTGTTTTAGGTCGTTTATCAGTAGCAGTAGCAACTGTATTAAAAGGAAAACATAAACCTACATATACACCTCATATCGATGGTGGTGACTATGTAGTAGTAGTTAATGCAGAAAAAGTTGCCTTAACAGGTAACAAATGGTCTGATAAAAAATATTACAGACATTCACAATATGCAGGTGGTTTAAAAACTCGTACTGCAAAAGAAATGCTTGAAAAGCAACCACAAAAAATTGTCGAATATGCAATTAGAGGTATGTTACCAAAAGGTCCACAAGGTGATAACATGTATCGCCGTCTTTATGTGTATGTTGGTCCAGAACACGAACAACAAGCACAACAACCTCAACCATTGCCATTAGAAGTTAAATAGGAGGATGCCTAGATTATGGAAAAAGCAGTTTATCAAGCTACAGGCCGTCGTAAAAGCTCTGTTGCCCGCGTACGTTTAGTTGCAGGTAATGGTAAAATTTTAGTTAATGGTCGTAATTTTGCTGAATACATCACTTCTGCAGCAACACGCTTAGACGTTTTACAACCACTTAATTTAACAGAAACAAGCACTCAATATGATGTTCTTGTAAATGTTAATGGTGGCGGTACAACTGGTCAAGCAGGTGCTATGCGTTTAGGTATTGCTCGTGCATTACTATTAGTTAATCCTGAATTCCGTGCTACTTTAAAAAGAGCTGGTTTACTTACTCGTGACCCTCGTGCTACAGAACGTAAGAAATACGGTCTTAAAAAAGCTCGTCGCGCACCACAATTTTCAAAACGTTAATTGTATTTTGTATACGCTTAAAATTAAGCTTTTTCAGGGCTTAATTATGCTTATGTTTAATTAAGACCACACATTGTTGTGGTCTTATTTTTAATCAAAAACGATAAAATATTATAAATGTTTCATCGATTAATGTCGATTTAACAAAGGAGTATGTATGACAAAAGAAACAAAAAAGTTTATCCTTGGTGTTACATTATTTGTTAGTGGTTTAATTACTTCAGGTCTAAACTTAATTTCCAATTCAATTGTTCTATTACAAGAAGGTAATAATGCGATTCCTCTTACAATGTTTATTGTTGCTTTAGGGGCTACAATTGCTGGACTTGTAATGATGATTAAAAATTTAAAAAAATAATAATTTAGGAGGCAGACAATGTTTGATAAAAAAAGCATAAAGGTCTATAATTCATTAACAAACAAACTTGAAGATTTTAAGACAATTAAAGAAGATGAAGTATCAATGTATGTTTGTGGACCAACTGTTTATAACCATATGCACATTGGAAACGGTCGTCCGGTTGTTTTCTTTGACACTGTAAAACGTTTCTTAAAATATGTTGGTTATGAAGTAAAGATGGTGATGAATTTTACTGACATTGATGATAAAATCATCAAAAAAGCAAAAGAAGAGAACAAAACCGAAAAAGAAGTCAGTGAATATTATATCGAACAATTTTTAGATGTTTGCCGAAAAATAAATTGTGATCATGGCGTAGAACATCCAAAAGTTACTAATTATATTGATGAAATCATTCGTTTTATTGAAGAATTAGTTCAAAAAGGCTATGCGTATGTATCAGGTGATGATGTATATTTCCGTGTTCATAGTTTAGAAGAATATGGGATGTTAAGTAATCAAAAAGTTGAAAACCTAGAATCAGGGGCTAGAATCGAGGTTAATAACCAAAAAGAAAGTCCAATTGACTTTACGCTTTGGAAAAAAACTAGTGATGATGGTGTTAAATGGGATAGTCCATTTGGGGCAGGTCGTCCTGGATGGCATACTGAATGTGTTGTCATGATTAACAAGTTATTGGGCGATATTGTTGATATTCATGGCGGTGGTAACGACCTAAAGTTCCCACATCATGAAAACGAAGTTGCTCAGTCAATGGCTCTTAATCGTACTGCCCTTGCAAATTATTGGTTACATAATGCTCGTATTGATTTGCGTGGAGAAAAAATGTCAAAGTCACTTGGAAATGTAATTTGGCTTTATGAACTTGTTGAAAAATACAAACCACAAAGCTATCGTTTATTAATTCTTGCTAATAACTATATGCAAACTATTAACTATGACGATGAGATTATGTTACAAATGACAAATGAATGGGAAAAAATTGATAAGACTTATACATCGCTATATCGTAAAGTTGAACTAGATGGACTAATGAACTATGTAGTTGGTAAAGCAAGCGAAGAATTAATGAATAATTTCTTAAACAGTATGGCAAATAACTTTAATACATCTTTAGCAATTACAGCTCTTTACGATTTAATGAAAACTATTAATAAAGACTTGCGTAATAAAGCAACTTTACAAGAAACACTTATTGAAGAATTAAAAGCATTTAATGATATGCTAGAAATTCTTGGTTTGGTTCCGAGTGTTAAACCTTTAACAGAGGAAGAAAAGACTTTAGTGCTTGCATGGCAAATGGCAAGAAACAATAAGGATTTTGAACAAGCTGATAAATTACGTGCACAAATAACAGAAAAAGGGATTGTTTTATAATGGAAAAATTTCACCTTTTAAATGGTAGTAATTTAGCCTTTATTGGCGATGCGTACTATGAACTAAGAGTTCGCCTTTATCTAATTGGTGAGGGGATAACTAAGGATAAAGAATTAAAAGAAGCTAGTATTAAGTATGTTAGTGCCAATGCCCATTTTGAAATATACGAAAGAATAAAAGAAACTTTTACTGAAGAAGAACACAAAATATTTTTAAGAGGAAGAAATAGCGCTCCTAATAACCACCGAAAAAACTTAGATCGTGCTAAATATGTTGTTTCAAGTGGCTTAGAAGCAGTTATTGGCTATTTATATCTTAAAGGTGATTTCAAGAGATTAGATTATATTTTTGATTTAATCTTTAAAAAGGAGGAAGGTAAATGTTAATATATGGGAAAAATACAGCTACTGAAGCTTTTAAATCTGGAAAACCAATTGGAAGAATTTATTTATCATCAGATTTAACAGATCAAAGATTCATTCAGTTAGCGAAGAATACAAAAGCGGAAATTGTCTATATGCCTAGAAGCAAAATGGATGATAATTTTCCGGGAAATCACCAAGGTGTTGTCGTTAAAGTAATTGACTATGAATATAGAAACTTAAGAGATGTTCTTGAAGCAAATAAAGATAAAGATGCGGTAATCGCGATCTTAGATGGACTTGAAGATCCTCATAATCTTGGCGCAGTCTTAAGAACTGCAGATGCAACAGGCGTTGATGGTATTATTATTCCAAAACACCGTTCTGTAAGTTTAAATGCCACAGTTGCAAAAGTATCAACTGGAGCAATTGAATATGCTGATGTTGTTCAAGTAACAAATCTTGTTTCAACAATTAAAGAATTAAAAAAACATGGTTACTGGATTATTGGGTTAGAACTTGATGGTTCAGTAGACTATCGTAAACAAGACTATTCAGGGAAAATTGCCGTGATAATTGGATCTGAGGGGAAAGGTATTTCTCGTCTTGTAAAAGAAGAATGCGATTTTTGTGTTAATATTCCGATGTATGGACATGTTAACTCGTTAAATGCATCTGTTTCAGCAGCAATCTTATTTTATGAAATCTTGAGAAATCGAGGAAAATAAAAGTGAGATATGCTAACAAACAATATAATGATTACGAATTGTTATATATGGTAGAAGAAGATTCGCCTGAAGCAATGGAGATATTGATCAATAAGTATACTCCCTTAATTTATGCAAGGATTAGTAAATTTCACATTAAAGAAACCTATGTTGATGATTACTATCAAGAAGGGCTAATTATCCTTTTTCAAGCTACTAAGAAATACAATGCGGAATCGCCGATGTCTTTTACTAATTTCTTTGATTTAATGTTGCAAAGAAAGATAATAGATTTACTTAGAAAAAATAAAAGATATTTTGAAGATAATTTATTAAAAGAAGATGTTGATATTGTCGTTAGATATGAAGCAGAAAACAAAATAATAATTGAAGAACAAATAAATCTATTGATGGACAAATTATCCAATTTGGAACGTCAAGTCTTTGATTTAAAATATAATAAAAATATGAAAGCAAAAGAAATTGCAAGTAGTCTTAAAATAGATCTTAAGAAAGTTTATGCAGCAGGAGATAGGATTAAAAGCAAAGCTGCTCTTCTTAAACAATAATATTCTATTTCCCTTGACAATTTGTATTATTTTTTGTATAATGTGTAGGTGGTATTATATGAGAACAAAAGTGATATTAGTTTGTGAAGAATGCTTTTCTCGCAACTATACAACAGAGAAGAACAAATTAAATACAACAGATCGTATTGTGGTAAAAAAATATTGCCCAAGATGCAATAAGCATACAGTACACAAGGAAACAAAATAGGAGGTTTCGCATGGAAGCTAAAGAAAAACTTGAAAAGAAGAATCGTGTTATAGAATTCGTATCTAAAGAACATAAGTATGAAAACTTAATCTTAGCCGTTTTAGCAATCGTTGCTATTGAATTAGGCGTATTAATTTTAACTAAAGTTCTTAATATTCCTCAAAGCGCATTCTTAATTGGTGGTGAACCAAATTCTAAAATTTTCTCATGGGCTCTTGTAGTATTAGGAGCAGTTTCATTAGTATTATCAGTTTTCTCATTCTTTGTTCCGTCTTTCGCAGAAACAAAACACATTAAAGGATTAAAAATAGTTGAATATTTAGCAAATATTGCTACAGTTATCGTATTTATTTTAATTCTTGCGTTATTCTTTATTGGTTGCGATGCGGTTATTGAAAAATTAACTGAGCTTATTGAAAAAGCGCGTGGATAGTTTATGGTAGGATTTGATTACGAAAACGAAAGAGCTTGGTATATAGTTCAATCATACGCTGGTATGGAAGCTGCTGCTAAGCGCAATCTAGAACGTCGTATTAAAACAATGGGAATGGAAGATTATATTTTCAATGTTTTAATTCCAGAAAAAGTTCGTTATGAAAAAAAGAAAAATGGCGAAACTAAAGAAATTGTTGAAAGAATCTATCCGGGATATATTTTTGTGGATATGATTGTTACTGATGACTCTTGGTTTATCGTTCGTAACACTCCAATGATTACTGGTTTCTTAGGCTCAAGTGGTGGTGGTGCAAAACCGGTTCCGCTACTTAATGAAGAAATAATTCCTATTTTAAAAGAATGTGGAATGACATTAGAAATCGAAGCAGAGTTTAAAGTCGGCGATGTTGTAGAAGTTGTATCTGGAACATTCGTAGGACAAGAAGCTACAGTTGAATCAATTGATGTTGAAAATCAAACTGTTGTTGTTCTAGTTGACTTTATTGGTCGTTTAACACCAAATACACTTCGTTTTGATGAAATTAAAGTAAAAAAAGATAATTAATCAGAAACAGATTGTTTCTGATTTTTTATTTTATTTTAGGCAAAAATATTAAAAATATGATACAATATTAATGGTGATATTATGTTGATTACTATTTTATTTGCTTTATTTATCTCGATTATGTCCTTTATAACTTTGGTTGTTTATGGAATTGATAAAAGAAAAGCAGTTCATGAGAAAATGCGTATATCCGAAAAGGCTTTGTTTTCTCTTTCTTTTTTTGGACCGGCTGGAGCTTTAGTCGGTATGCTAATTTTTTCTCATAAAACAAAACACATTTATTTTTGGATAATAAATATATTATTTTTATTATTGCAAATTGCTCTATTTATTGGTATATTAATAGTGGAAATTAAATTTATATTATAATAAGGAAGGTAAAAATATGTATCAAATTGTAGCTTATGAACAAAAATTTAATAAACAAATTTATCAACAATTCGTTGAATTCGTTCGTGAAGAAAATTTCTTCTTAGAAGTTTCTGAAGAAGAATTTAATGAAAAACTATTTGCAAACAAACAATTCCAAGCAGAAGGAACTTTTGTTGCTTTACAGGGCGAAGAAGTTGTTGGTTTTATTAGTGGATTAGTTAGAGAAAGTGATAAAGGAAATCCTAATGCATCAGGGTTTATTCATACTTTATTTGTAAAAGCTGCTTTGCGTCGCCAAGGTATTGGTAGTGCATTACTTGCTAAAGTAGAAGAATATTTCAAAGCACAAGGCGTTGGTGCATCTCGTTGGGTATTCGTTTCAAATATTAACTGGGCATGGAATATCCCTCATTATCCAGGTCATTTACATCCGGGAGCACCATGTGTAAGAATTAACTCTGAACACTATTTCTTCTTATTGCATAAAGGATATGTAATTAATAGTATTCATGAAGGTTTCCATTTACCTCTTGCAGAATACGAACTACCAGAAAAAGTTGTTAAAAAGATGGCTGAAAATGCTAAAGAGGGTTATACTGTTGAAGTGTATGATCCTAACAAACACTATGGTATTGATGAATTCTGTGAAGTAATTAATAACCCTGGTTTTGCTCATTCTATCAAATATAATCTTCAAAGAGAAAAACCTTATCCATTTATGATTGCGTCTCACAATGGAAAAGTATGTGGTTGGACAGGTGCAATGTATAACGAATCAACTGGAAGAGGCCACTTAGATGGTATCTGTGTTGATCCAAATGAAAGAAGCCGTGGTTTAGGTAGAGCTTTATTCTGCTATTTATGTGAATGGTCTAAGAATAATGGTTCTCAATATATGACATTCTTTACTGGCCTTGATAATCCTGCAAGATACATTTATTTAGGTGCAGGCTTCAAAATTGCTCAAACATTTGCAGACATGAAGAAGACTTTCTAATAGGAAAAAATTGATAAACAAAAAAATGCTATTTTCATTTTGTTAGAAAAACACATAGAGCGAAATGAAAATAATTTATGAAAAATATTAAAATTAGGTCGTTTCGTTTGACGAAATGATCTTTTTTTTATATAATAATAGAGCGTGCAATGACGCTTATACTATTAACTAATATTTCGAAACTATTATTCGAATGTGGGAGAACAAGAAATTTGTTACATAAACCACATCACGGACAAAAAAAAGGAGGTATGTCACGTGGCTACAAAAGGCAAAAAAATTAAAAAGATAGTAAAATTACAAATTGCTGCCGGTAAAGCTAATCCAGCTCCACCAGTTGGTCCAGCTCTAGGGCAAGCACAAGTTAACATCCAACAATTCTGTAGTCAATTCAATGACCGTACAGCTGGTATGGTTGGTTATGTTATTCCAGTAGAAATTTATGTATATGAAGATCGTACATTTACATTTATTACTAAAACTCCTCCAGCATCTGACTTATTAAAGAAGGCTGCTAATATTCAAAAAGGAGCTTCAAAACCTAACAAAGAAGTTGTTGCAAAGATTTCTAGAGCTAAGTTATTAGAACTTGCTCAAACTAAGTTACCTGACTTAAACGCTTATGACGTTGAAGCAGCTGCTAAGATTCTTGCAGGAACAGCTCGTAATATGGGTATTGTAATCGAAGACTAGAGGTAAGGACAAATGGCAAAAAGAGGAAAAAAATATTTAGAAGCTGTTAAATTATACGATCGTTCAAAAAAATACAGCTTAGAAGAAGCAGTAGAACTTGTTAAGAAAACTAATATTGCAAAGTTTGATGCAACAGTTGAAGTAGCATTTAGATTAAACATCGACCCTCGTAAAGCAGAACAAAATTTACGTGGTGCAGTTTCATTACCACATGGAACTGGTAAAACAGTTAGAGTTTTAGTTATTGCTAAATCAGCTAAAGCACAAGAAGCTCTTGCAGCAGGTGCAGACTATGCAGGCGATGCTGAATACATTGAAAAAATTAAAGGTGGATGGTTTGAATTCGACACTATCATCGCAACTCCTGATATGATGGGTGAATTAGGTAAATTAGGTCGTATCTTAGGTCCTAAAGGCTTAATGCCAAACCCTAAAACAGGTACAGTTACAATGAACGTTGAACAAACTGTTAAAGAATTTAAAGCAGGTAAAGTTGAATACCGTACTGATAAAGTTGGTAATATCCAAGTTCCAGTTGGTAAAGTTTCTTTCGAAAGCAACAAACTTGTTGAAAACGTAAAAGCAATTTATAACCAAATGATGCGTGTTAAACCACAAACTGTTAAAGGTGTTTACATGTTAAATATTACTGTATCATCTACAATGGGTCCTGGTGTTAAAGTTGCATCTGACTTAGTTGCTTAATTTTTAATAAAAATAGTTAATAAATTATAAGTAAATTATAATAGTAAATAGTATATAAGTAGTCTCTGCCGTAGACAGTAGGTGCATAATATTAATATTATTGCTTAATTTCCTACCGAGGTTTCAGTTTAAAAACTGATAAAAAATTTTGGAGGTGAAAACAATGAATGAAGCGACAATCGCTAAAAAACAAGAACTGGTTCAAGTTGTTTTAAGTAAAATGAGCAACGCTGGATCAACAGTATTCGTTGATTACCTAGGATTAACAGTAGCAGAAGTTACAGAACTTCGTACAAAGCTACATGCTGAAAATTGCGAAATGAAGGTATTTAAAAATAATATTCTTCGTCGTGCAGCTACAGAATTAGGCCATGCTGATATGGCTGAACAATTAGTAGGACCAAGTGCAATCGTAACTTCTAAAGATGAAGTTACTGCTGCTAAAATTGTATATGATTTTGCAAAAGGTCATGAACATTTATCAGTAAAAACTGGTATCGTTGATGGTAAAGTATTAACAGAACCAGAACTAAAAGCACTATCATCATTAGCAAACAAAGAAGGTATGATTTCAATGTTACTAAGTGTTTTACAAGCACCTATTCGTGGGCTTGCTGTTGCACTTAATGCAATTTCAGAAAAAGAAAATTAATTAGGAGGACAAACGAAATGGCAAAAATTTTAAAAGAAGAATTCATCGCAGCTATTAAAGAGATGAGTGTATTAGAATTAAACGAATTAGTTAAAGCAATCGAAGAAGAATTTGGTGTATCTGCAGCAGCTCCAGTAGCAGTAGCAGCAGTTGCAGCAGCTGAAGAAGCAGCTGGACCAAGCGAAGTTAACGTTATCTTAACTTCTGCAGGTTCTGCAAAATTAGGTGTTATCAAACTTGTACGTGAAGTTACTGGTTTAGGCTTAAAAGAAGCTAAAGATTTAGTTGACAACGCACCTAAAGCAAACAAAGAAAAAGTTTCTCCAGAAGAAGCTGAAGCTTTAAAAGCTAAATTCGTTGAAGCTGGCGCTGAAATCGAAATTAAATAGTTTTTAACAAACAATAAAAACCAGAGAAAATACTTCTCTGGTTTTTCTAAATTATGAAGTTAATTATTAAGGAGTTATTATGAATCATTACTATGAAAATAACGAAAATTTAAAAAGTGAAATTATAACAATTGATTTTTATTTCCGTGGCAAGAGTATGAAATTCTTAAGTGACAATGGAGTTTTCTCTAAAAAATCAATTGATTTTGGAAGCGCAACTTTATTACAATACTTAGGTAAAATTAATAATAATAGTAAGGTATTAGACGTTGGTTGTGGCTATGGTACAATTGGTATTACTCTTGCATCGTTATATCCGACATGTAATTTTGACCTTGTTGATGTAAATTTAAGAGCGGTAAATTTGGCTAAGCAAAACGCTATTAATAACAATACTCCTAACGTTAATGTTTTTGAAAGTAATACTTATCAAAATGTAAAAGGAATGTATGATGTTATTGTTACTAATCCGCCAATAAGAGCTGGCAAACATGTCGTTCATGATATAATCCTTAATGGTTTTAATTATTTAAATAACGGGGGAAGTTTATGGTGCGTTATTCAAAAGAAACAAGGAGCACCAAGTGCAATTAAGGCACTAGAAGAAAAGTATTCTTCGGTAACGGTTGTTGCTAAAGATAAGGGTTATTACATAATTAAAGCGGAAAAATAGGAAAAATTTGTAGAAAAAAATATTTTAAAAAAATAAACTAAAACCACAAAAAAAATAAAATTCAAAAAGTAAGCATTTATGCTTGACAAAAACTTGCAAATGTAATATAATATGTTATTATGGTAAAATGCCGAAAAATGCGGTTATTTTGCCGCGCTTTTTGCATAAATATAACAAAAGAGGTGAATAATTTGAGTTACAAAAATATTCAATATGGGAGAACAAGAGTACGTAGAAATTATGGTCGAGTACAAACTAACGTTGAATTACCAAATTTAATAGAGGTTCAAACTGAATCTTTTAAGTGGTTGGTAGAAACAGGTTTGAAAGAACTATTTACGGAACTTTCTCCAATTAAAGAACACGAAGATGGCGGAAAGGTAGAATTATCATTCTTAGATTATGAGTTCTCAAAACCTAAGTATACTATCAAAGAAGCTAAAATGCATAATGTGAATTATTCAAGTGCTCTTCATGTTAATGTAGCTTTAGAAAATAAAGAAACAGGAGAAATCAAAGACGATAAGATTTTCTTAGGTGAATTCCCTATCATGACTCCTTGGGGAACATTCATTATTAACGGTGCTGAAAGAGTTATTGTTACGCAAATTATTCGTTCTGCCGGTGTTTTCTTCTCAAAAGAAGTAGATAAAAAATCTGGTCAATCTTTATTCTCTGGTCAAATCATTCCTACACGTGGTGCTTGGATTGAATATGAAATGGGAACAAAAAATATTTGGTATGCTAAATTAGACAGATCTAAAAAGGTTCCTTTAACAACATTCATTAAAGCATTAGGTGTTGCAAATGTCTATGAAATTAAAAACTTATTCTTAGGTTCTAACTCTGAAGCAGGACAAATTCCTGATATCTTAGTTGAATACTTTGATAACACATTTACAAAAGACTTTGCCTTCGGGGAAGATGATGCTATTAAAGAATTATATGACAAATTAAAACCAGGTGAAAAAGTTTCTGCCGATAAAGCACGTTCTTCAATTGCTGGTAGATTATTTGAAGTACGTCGTTATGACCTTGCAAGTGTAGGTCGTTATAAAGTAAATAAAAAACTAGATGTTGTTGATCGTTGTATTGGTCACCGTTTGGCTAACGATTTAGTTAATAACGAAACTGGCGAAGTTATTTTACCTGCAGGTACTGTTGTTAACTATAATGTTGATGGTGTAAATACTGTTGATATTTTAAGAGCTAATCGTGAACATTATCGTCATACTCATCATTATGATGTTATGTTAGAAGGTAATGAAGTAGTATTAGAAACTCTTGAAGTATTAGTAAAATCTGGTGAAGGAGAATACAAGGTACGTGTTATTGGTAATGACCAAAGAGAAAATCGTAACCACGTAGTTCTTTCTGATATTTTTGCATCTATTTCATATTACTTAAACTTACACGTTGGTGTTGGTAAAACTGATGATATTGACCACTTAGGAAATAGACGTTTACGTCTAATTGGCGAATTATTACAAAACCAATTCCGTATGGGTCTTGCAAAACTTGAAAAGAATGTTCGTGACAGAATGTCAACAATTGCTGAAACAAAGGTTATTACTCCACAAAACTTAATCAATCCTAGACCTTTAGTTTCAACACTTAGAGAATTCTTTGCAAGTAGCCAATTATCACAATTCATGGACCAAATCAACCCATTATCAGAATTAACAAATAAACGTCGTATTTCTGCCTTAGGTCAAGGTGGTATCTCTCGTGACAGAGCTGGTTTCGAAGTGCGTGACGTACATACTTCTCACTATGGTCGTATTTGTCCAGTAGAAACACCCGAAGGTCAAAATATCGGGTTAATTAACTCATTAGCTACTTATGCTCGTGCTAATAAGTTTGGTTTCATTGAAACTCCATATTTAGTTGTTAAAAATAACAAAAATGATCAAGCTTACCTTGAAGGTAAAGAACCATTAAAAGTATGGATTACTGATGAAGTTAAATACTTAACAGCTGACAAAGAAGAAAAATATGTTATTGCCCAAGCAAACGCGTTAATGGAAAAGAATGAAGAAACTGGCGAAGTATTACTTACTGAAAATGTAGTAGTCGCTCGTCGTGCTGGTGAGTTCATTGAAATTTCTAAAGATCAAATTGACTTAATTGACGCTTCTCCAAAACAAGTTGTTGCCGTTTCAACTGCATGTATCCCATTCCTAGAACATGACGATACAACTCGTGCACTGATGGGTGCGAACATGCAACGTCAAGCAATTCCTCTATTAAAACCAGAAGCACCATTTGTTGGTACTGGTATTGAATATAAAGCTGCTAAAGATTCAGGTGTAGCTATTTGTGCTGATGTTGATGGCGTAGTTAAATATGTAGATGCTAATACAATTAAAGTATTAGATGATGAAGGCAAATTACACGAATATCAATTAAACAAATATGAACGTTCTAATAACTCAACATGTGTTAACCAAAGACCAATTGTTGAACCACGTGAAAGAGTTAAGAAGGGTGATGTTCTTGCAGATGGACCTTCAATGGATCAAGGCGAATTAGCTCTTGGACGTAACGTTGTTATTGCCTTTATGACATGGAATGGTTATAACTTCGAGGATGCTGTTATCATGAGTGAAAGATTAGTTCAAGATGACGTATATACTTCAATTCATATTGAAGAATATGTTGTTGAATCTCGTGATACTAAACTTGGTAAAGAAGAAATCACAGCTGATTTAGAAGGTGAAAGTAAAGATTCTATTGCAAACTTAGACGAAAATGGTATTATTCGTTTAGGTGCTGAAGTAAAAGAAGGCGATACTTTAGTAGGTAAAGTAACACCTAAAGGTGTAACTGAACCAACACCAGAAGAAAGATTAAGCCAAGCATTATTCTCTGACAACTCTAAAGAAGTACGTATTACTTCGCTTAAAGTTCCACATGGCGGTGGTGGTATCGTTAATAAAATCGAAAGATTTAACAAGAAAAGCGGTGCAGATTTACCACCAGGGGTAAATGAAGTTGTTCGTGTATATATTGTTCAAAAACGTAAGATTTCTGAAGGTGACAAAATGGCTGGTCGTCATGGTAACAAAGGGGTTATCTCTAAGATTTTACCAATCGAAGACATGCCATTTATGACTGATGGTACTCCAGTAGATATTATGTTAAATCCACAAGGTGTTCCATCTCGTATGAACATTGGACAAGTACTTGAATTACACTTAGGTATGGCTGCTAAGAAATTAGGTGTTCACGTTGCAACACCAGTATTCGATGGTGTAAGACACCAAGACTTAGTAGACATTATGAATGAAGCTCGTGATAAAGAAGCTAAGGAAGCATTAGAAAATCCTCAAGCAGAACGTGCTGTAATTGATGAAAATGGTAAAACATATTTATTTGATGGTAGAACAGGACGTCAATTTGACAATAAGATTTCTGTTGGTGTAATGT
>JAZNQD010000029.1:0-9864 GCA_045589955.1 Bacilli bacterium
TCTGCTTCATTACCAAAAGATAAAGTTTTGGGGAGATTCCAACCAATAATTAAAGCATTTGGGTTATTTAAGTTTTCATTTAAACTTTTCCCATTGCTACACTCTTCTTTAATATAATATACTTTTTCACTAACCATAAAATCAACCTCCCTTGTATTTTATGGTGAAGTAGTAAAAAAGGATTAAAAATAATACTTAAAACCGAAAACTATTTATATAATAACAAACAAATATAATAGTACGGGTGGGGAGGCTCAGACTTTGCAAGCCGAACCACCGAAAGTAATGTATTATTCTTATCGACTTTTACCACTTTTTTTGTAATTCAACCACTACTTTACACAATGCAGAAACATTATCTTTGCATTGTATAAAGTTACAATCTTGGTATTGCTCCATATATATTTCTTAACTCTTCAGATATACATTCCAATACCATTATTTTTTCGATTTCTATAAGCAAAGCTTCTTCTTCAATAGTTAAAAAGCCTTTCTTTTCTAAATTACCTCTAATATCAAGTATTGTATTACTAACCATATAACACACCATCCTTTTAAATTAATTGAGTCTGAAACTTATCATTATTCTTTTTATTCCGTTTCAACTCTCTTTTAAGGGCTTTCTTATCCCTCCTATATTCAACAATATCCGCCAACTCACTAAAAGATAGGGCGGTTTCATTATTTAGGTACTTATCTAATTTTAATTGAGTATTCATATAACACCTCACTTATTTTAATCCATACCTATAAAGGAACCATAATTATGGAAATCCATGTATAAGACCAGTAATATAAATTCATAATGATTTTGATTATTAACATTACCTTTCATTAAATCATTTTTAATGGATACTAAAGCATTTATAATGCTCTTGGTCTTTTCTATTGGATTATTTCCATTAATATGGTAACCGTAGGACATTAATACTGCAAAGGCTTTGTTAATAAACCATTGGCAATTATCCGCCAAGTCTAACAAAGATTTATCTAACTGCCTATTTTTAACCATAACATCATCTAACATTTTAAAATTACCATTAATGATACCAAAACCATTTAAAATAGTATCACAATAACCTAACAACTGCTCTATTGTTTGGGGCTGATAAATCAGCCTCATAAGGTCTAACTGTTGTGATACATCAATTTCAGGCTCAAACTCTAAAGTATCATCCATATCAACAACAACTGGGCTGACCATATCTTTAGTTAATTTATCAACCTTATGGTTGTCCTTTTTAGGTTCGGGCTTATCTAATTCTATTGATT
Source organism: Bacilli bacterium (assembly GCA_045589955.1). GTDB lineage: Bacteria > Bacillota_I > Bacilli_A > ML615J-28 > CAG-313 > CAJGCS01. Next base: position 1,273 of record JAZNQD010000029.1, read on the forward strand.
TAAATTTATCTAACATAAAATCCATAATAACCACCTCACATATTTTATTTATCAATGCAAAGAGTTTTTGTTTGCATTGTTTTTGGGTTTGTTATCGTCTTTAATTTTATCACCACCTTTAATATTTAATATAGCTATTTTATAGGGCTTTGTTCGTATAGTTAGAAAATTACATAATCTTGTGAAAACCCCTACTGTTTCTTACAAAAGCAATTGTATTTGTGCTTATTTTTTGCTTTTATTTAAGTATATAAATAAATATCCATAAGCTATTAAAGATATAGTAACTTCTAACTGGGTTTTAAAAAAGAGTAGTAACATTTAAATATAATAATATACAAAGTAATATCATATATGGTAAGAGTTACATACCACTTGATTTAAAACTTATGATAATGTATGTTGCTCATACTATATAAAGTTTTCCTTTTTTTTTCTTTCTTTTACAATATAACAGTGTTATATAACACCATTAATAATAATACCATAGCTAATGTACTTAATAGACCATTAAGGTTATATAAACGTACTTTGATGTACTGATATGTACCACGATGTACTTTTTTGTACATTCTAATATCAATCTATATTTAGAAACAAACCAATATATATTAACACAAACAAATACAACCTCCAATAATAGTATAAGCATTAAATAACAAACACCATTAATTATAATAGCACATTACCCAATAAGTATTAAAATAAGCAAACCAACAAACAAAATAAATAATACTTCTTTTGTTACCTACCAACTAAACAATGCAAAGAACAATAGGTTAAGCTGTTTGCATTGAAAAATATCAAAATATATTTATGATTTTTTTCGTGCTTTTTTTTGTGTGTGTTTGTGGGTCGTGTATTGGTTGATGGTGTTGGTGGTATTGTAGGTATGATAGGTATTGTAGGTATGATAGGTATGATAGGTATTGTAGGTATTGTAGGTATGATAGGTATTGTAGGTATTGTAGGTATGATAGGTATTGTAGGTATGATAGGTATTGTAGGTATGATAGGTATTGTAGGTATGATAGGTATTGTTATACTTGGGGGTATTGTTGGGAGAGTGTTTAGGAAAAGTATTGTAGGTATAGTAGGTATTGTAGGTAGGTAAAAGTTACAGTTGAAACGGTTAGTCGACGGTACTTTTGCAAGTGTAAAAATGTAACAAAGACTGCTAAGCTATTCATTAGCTTAAAAGAAAGAAGCATTGGGCTTTATATAACCCATACTTAATTAAATTAATAATCATTCTTTGTTAGTTAAATAAGGGCTGACCGTGTCTTTATAGTGGATTCTATTCATTTGAAATGGTACCTCAAAAAAACAATAACGATTTATAATCATTTGTTGGTTTAATAACTAACGCTCCTTATTGCATTGGGGCAATGCATGAATATAAGGGTTTAATGTGGGTACTAAAAAGGGCTATCTACTAAATATGATATGGTTTGATACCCATGAGCCAGCAGATTAAAATTAAAGTAATCGACCCTATCAATATAATTAAAAGTATGGTTAATTAAAATGATACTTAACACCAGAAGTGTTAAAATAAATGAAAGTTCCATTAAAATTAAGAGGGTGAAACCACCCAACAACTCACTACCAAATAACCCAAATCAAGAAAAGAAGCATGGAGAATCAACTTTGATATATAGTATATAAGAATGGTATCATTTCAAGTATCAATTAAAATAATGCAAAGACTATTATGATGCTTTCTTGCATTAAATATATTAAAATAACTATTCAAACTTCTACTATATTAACAAATTGATATAGGGGAAACAGGGAAAAAGTGGTAAGGTATAAAGGGTATAATACCCAAAAAGGTTAAAGAATAGGTCAAAGCGTTAAGCTTTGACCGTTCCCTAAAAAAAATCCTAACCAAGACTAAAGAAAAGCTCCATAACTATTGAAAAAGCCTGACAAAGCCCCGTTAAAAATCAAACTGTTATATCACTGCAACCTAAGACAATGCAAAGAGTGGTATTGTTTAGTATCATTGTGGTCAATGGTATAATTCATTACACTTAATACTATTATGATTATGTGTATATTACAACGACATACTGTAATACTATTACCATGTATTGAATTATGTGTATATTACAACGACATACTGTAATACTATTACCATGTATTGAATTATGTGTATATCACAACTAGTCACTTTAAATCACTTTTTGCATTGTATATTATATTGGGAACGGAGCTAAAGCTCCTATTCTGAAATAGTTATGTGCAATGCAAACATTTATATATATGTTATTACAGAATAGTATATAACGAGTTATAAAGGAGTGTTAAAAATGGTTGATTATGTGAAATGTGTTTATTGTGGTGAAGAGTACCCAGATTATCTTGATATGTGTCCTAATTGCCAAACATGGACTTATGAAAACGAATCGTTCATGTTACCGCTTGATGATGAATGTGTTTACTAAAAAACAGGGCATAGGCAAGGGCAAAGCCCTTGCCGTTCCCTTCATAACTATTTTTTAATATCATTTATTGGTTTTAAAATTTTCAAACTAAGAATAATCCAAGCCCCATAGCTTCTATAAACCACCCTAAAGCCTTAATTAAAAAAAAATTTTAACCTAATCGACATGGAAAAAATAAAGCCAAGAAAGGCGGTCTAACCAAAAAAGCATTATAATAACTATATCAAAAATATAAAAATGATAAGAGTAAAAAACAATTAGTATCTTGATATATACTTATTAATTTCTTTTTATAAAAAAAGTATACATGATTCATTAAAATACAAAAACGATTAACTAAAATGATACTTCAAACTTCAACTATCAATATAAGCAAACCAACCATCAAAAATAATCATTTTTTTTTTGACTGTTTTTTGGACTGATTTTTGATAGTGTTGATAACATGAACAATGCAGAAAATACTTTTCCGCGTATTTGTGGAAAAGTCTGAATAGTCTTATTTTTGGGGTTTGCCAATGTCTTTTAAGGTGTTTTACTATTTTGGGTATGTCAACTTTAATGTTTCTGGGTTGTCTCACCTATATGAAACACACTAAAAACACCAAAAGATTACAACTTTTTTATGGGAAAACAAAAAACAATAACTATTTCAAACTCACCAGTCAGCCCCAAACCTAAAGCCGTTAAACTATTGGGGAAATAATACCACCTTTTCCTGCATTGTATTACAAACATTAACAATGCAAATGATGGGTTAATTGATTGTGTCGGAAATATAACAGGTGTTATAAAAAAAATATAACAGGTGTTATAAAAAAAAGTATTACTAAATGTATGATAAAGTATTACTGTGATAATTCTTAGGTGTGCCTAAAAAATGAATATGGATTTTAAGGTATTCAAACCTATAAAATAAGACTTATGAGGTTTCCAATGTTGTATTTAAAGACCAATCCGCAGAGGTACGCTTAGGTAACACTTTTTGTAACTTTTCAGAAAAAGGCTGATATGGTCTTTAATATATTAAAGAAAGCTTTAGGATAGCTATTTTAACAAATAAAGGAATATGGATTTTAAGGTATTCAAACCTATAAAATAAGACTTATGGAGTCCCCAATGTTGTATTTAAAGACCAGTCCGCAGAGGTACGCTTAGGTAACACTTTTTTTGGCATTTTTTAAAGGATTTTAAATAAGCGGTTTCAGAAAAAAAAACCTAAAACCAAATAAAAATCCAATCAAAGAAAAAAAACTGGGCGTACCTTTTTCAAGCATGAATTTAAAAAGAAAAAAAAAGGTTATCTTTCCATAGCTAAAACTTTTTTTTATGAGGTAACACTTTTGAAAACTGTACCGCCCTATATAGAATATACAATGCAAGAAATATGTTACCCATGATAAATCGTGATAAATTCTCTCACGTGGGGCGGTTCAGTTTTTAAAAGTGTTACCTCTTAAAATTTAATTTAATTTAATTAATTATTTTATTTATTAATCTTTTTATTTTTCTGCTTCGGAGAGGTACACCCACTTTTTTTGCTTTGTTTTTCATCTTATTTTTTCTTGCATTGTTAGGTTTAATTTAAAGATTTTTAAAGCGTCTAAATTTTGGCAAAAAAAGTGTTACCTAAGCGTACCTCTGCGGGTTGTTCTTCTTTAGTAAATCTGGGGCTTTTCTATTCTTGTTTTATGGGTTTGAATACCTTAAAATCCTTTATTACTTCTTTCGTTAAAATAGCTATTCTAAAGCCTTATTTTTCATATTTAAGGCTTTTCCGTTGTTTTCTAAAGTAGTGTTTTTCAATACCCAAAAGTGTTACCAAAGCGTACCTCTGCTATAAAGCCTTCTTTTTTAGATTTGGTTATAAAAAAGTGTTAAAATAGTTATTTTCATTAACTTTCCCATCCAAACATTAAAAAAGATTGTGATTTTGAACCAATTTACCCTATATCAACTTGTCCATATATTATAAGTTTGAATAGTTATTTTCACCATACTAAACAATGCAAATAGGGAAATATATTTTCTGCATTGTAAAATAAAGATTATTAATATGTTTTAGAATTAGTATTACTTTTTGGCTAATTAGTATTATTATAATAGTAATCTGAAAAAAATATTAGTAATCTGAAAAAGTAAAAGTAATCTGAAAAAAATAAGATTTTACAATGCAAAAAAAATAAGGAAGAAAATGGGAGTTTAAGAAAATATTTCTATAAGCTCCCTATTTGTGAATTCTTTAGGTATAATCCTTTCGCTTCTATTACCGATTTTTTTAACCTTAGTATTCATATCTAAGCCTAATTCATCGAAAAAGCTTTTCATAGATATTGAATTGTCATCTATTAGCTCTTTCACCCAGTCAAAGAAAGCTTTCTTTTTAATATAATATGTTCCGCTTTTACTTGGATTTGGAATGATAAAGTCTAATTCTGTTTGTAATCCATCCGCACCCATCCAGTACTGTTCCCAAGTGCTACGATATTCTTTCTTAAATGCCTTTTTAACTTTATAGGCAATTGTTTTATAGTTATATACTGATTCAACAGTTGTTTGAATATAACTTGAAACATCAATACCATATTCTTTGGCTAAGCTATTAAACATATGGTTTTTAAATACTTCGGCATCCTCTCTTTCTTGCTCTTTGAAAGGAAAATCCCTTAAGCTTCGTGCTATAGCTTGACCGATAAAAGACCAGCTTTCTAATTGCTCATCGGTTATTTTATGACCTAATTTGTCGATAATATCAAATTGTTCTTCAAATTTAAAGGCATAAGTTCTTCGTTTAACAGATTCTTTTTCTAACGAATCGGAGTTGGGGTCATTAGAAACAAAAACCAAGCAACCTAAATTATTTAATTTACTATCATCAACATTAGCACCAACTTTATCGGTATCGGTAAGTTTAGGGGTTTTTGGGAACCAAACATTCTTTAAGATTTGTTCCAACCGCTCATCTTTAAATAAGTGTTCGGCTTCTTCAGTTACTATCAAACCGCACTTTGTATTTAATTCATTTCTCAATGCAATAACAGTGTTTGCGCCCAGACTATCACCATTCAAACTATATACCTTTCCACCAATCCTAAATACATTTAATGAAATTGGTGGTAATGCGGTTTTACTTGCTCCTGCTGTTCCATCCTCTAATACATTTTTGGCAATATGTCTAAAATTGGAATTATCTTCCATTATTATTAGATACTTGAAATTACCTATAAATAAAGCTAATAAGCACTTCCTATGAATATCGGGCAATACTTCCCACAATTCATTAAAAGATTTCCAACCTTTAAGAAAATCCTCTTTGTTAGGGTATTCTTTGGGTAATAGCTCAAATTTAGCATATCCACCAGTAAGATTTTGTTTAACCCTTTTATAAAATATATCCTCTTGTTTTCTATCCAACAAATGCATAAAAAACTCTTCGATATTTTTCTTATTATCGGTCATTAATAACCTATCGGCTTTTAATTTAGGTATAATTTCTTCCCTTGTGAGTTTATCATATTTAACAACCTCACCATTACCAACCTTAACCTCAAAGCTATACCAATTAGGTATCAAGTCATTAACATCCTCATAAATGATTAAATTAAATAATTCACCACTTAACAAAGTGTCAACAAATTGTTGACCCTCTTTACCTACCTTATATAATGTATATTCACCATCTTTTTGGCTGTATTTGTAAATATGATTATTATCAACACGGAAACCTTTTACAATGCAAGAATCACCCTTATCTTTATCTTTTGCATTGTTAGGTTTTAATATAGCTTCTAACTCTTTGAAATAATCTAATAAACCTAACTGTTCGCAGTAATTATAAAGATTTCCTAAACTATCGGATGGTTTAGCATTCTTATAAGCATCTCTTATCGTTCCATCCCAGTTAGTTGATTCTTTAAGTTGGGAATCACTTAAACCTTTTATAATAGCTTCTAACTCTTCTAATGTACAGAAACCTTTTAAATCCCTGCCTATTGCAAGGCATAAGTTATGTTTCATGCTAAGGTTATTGGTTTCTAACATACCGTATAATGCATTTATTACTGGTTCGGTATCATCTAAACTATTATTTGACTCAACGGTATTATAATTATTGCACTTAATAGGCTTACCACCAAAAATATTAACCAATCCTTTAATATTCTTGAATGGTTTGAGTTTATATATATCACCATCAAGCACTTTATACTTATAACAATCATAAGTTAATACCGCATTTTTCTTAAATTCAAGGTTAGCAAACTTACCAGTTAGCACCTCTTTATTTAAGCTTTGTATTGCCTTATCGAAGCATTTAAATATTATATGGTAACCGCCTGACTTAGTACTTTGCAATACATATTGGTTAGGTTTAAACAATGCTAATAGCTCATCTTTAATGGCTTCAATATTATTAGGGAATTCCTTTTTATCTATATCGATAGCATAATAATATTTGCCTAAAACCAAACCGTTATACTCCCAATCTTGACTATTAGAAATTATAACATTATGGAAAATATCTTTAATTTTCCAACTCTTTCTATTAACACCAAAAACCTTGTTTAAATCAAGTTTACTTTGAATGGGTCTACCAAGATTATTATTTAAATATTGTGGGACAAAGTTAGGTTTTTTATCTAAAACATCATAACTAAAACCTACCTTATGCTTTTTATCGATAAAACCCCAATTAAACAATGCAAAGGATATAAGGTTTTTTGCATAGATAGGGTTAACTGGGAATTTAAAATTGTTATCATATGCAGACATAACACCATGAATACTAACATAATTAAATCTGCGGTAACCTTCTTTAATTTCAATACCTAATAATTCATTCAAGACCATATTATTATACCACTTGTTAGATTCGGTTTTATTATATTTGCTATTCTTTGCAAATAATGAAATCTTGTCTTTGTAGGTATCAAAAATCTTATTGACATCTATATTACCATATGCTATAGCCTCCATTAAGGCGTATTTTTCTATATCCGCATTAAACTGACCTTTAAAATTAAAGTCTTTACCAACAAATTCAATATATTCATTAGCATTCTTAATTAAGAGCTTATCAACCTTATTTTCCAATTCCCAGTTAATATTTGGGTTTGGTATACCAAGCTTTTTTAACAGATTATTACAATAATTATTTAACTCATTGGCTTTTAAATTGGTATTAGGAACCCAAATACTATCGGTTTTAGCATAAACAGCCTTAAACTTCACAATGCAAGAATAAAGTATATATCTGCATAGGAAAGTAACAACTTGGGCTAACTGTGGGTGTTGTATTTCAGATTTTTGATTAATTAAAACACCATAGATACTATTTAGTGTTATTTTATTAACTTGTTTTTCTATTCCTTCTGTTACTTGTTTTGCTTCAAAGAATGGTCTTATCAAATCATATATGTCTTTATTAGCACCATTAAAGTTAAAATTGTCTTTTAATGTGCAAATAACATATTTGTCCTTCTTTGAAGTAGCTTGGGTTAATCCATTATCTTTAACACCAAATTTATTATGTAACCACTCAAAACCATCTGGTTTTTTATCAACGGTAGTTATTTCTAAATTATCATAATTTAAATTACTACTTGCAAGTAAACACAACATTATACTTGGATAGAAACTATTTACATCAAAATGTAATAAATTATTATGCATCCCTTTATTTTTGAAATAATTTAAACCACCAGTTGTTACTGGATTATTAAAGGTATTACTCCCAACATTTAATTTATTCTTTTTAATATATCCTGATATCCTTTTATTTGGATAAAAAACATCATCAATACCAATATTAAACTTTTCCATCAATGCAAGAACTAAATCGGATAAGCCATAGAAATCATCAATTTCTTTTAATGTATTAAACCAAGTCTTACCTTGCAAATCCCAATTATTCAATGCAAAAACATATTGAATAGAAAGAATACCCCAAGTATCTTTCTGATTTAACACAAATTTCCTATAAGCTTTAGCTAAATCTAAAACATCTGCTTCATTACCAAAAGATAAAGTTTTGGGGAGATTCCAACCAATAATTAAAGCATTTGGGTTATTTAAGTTTTCATTTAAACTTTTCCCATTGCTACACTCTTCTTTAATATAATATACTTTTTCACTAACCATAAAA
>JAZNQD010000030.1:0-18593 GCA_045589955.1 Bacilli bacterium
ATTAATCTTATATTATTAATTTTTAGTAAAAAGGAGAATTATCATGAGATTACCTCTTCTTAAAAAAGAAATGGAAATTATTAAAGAAAGAAATGATTTCTTAGAAAAAGTAAATATGGAAAATGAAAATTTATTTTTCGATATTTACTATTATCGTGGCATATGTAACATTGATTTTTTTAACGAACATTACTATACAAAAATTAATTATCATAATTATAATTCTTTATCAAAGCATTTCCCAGGAACTATCAAAGAATTACCGGATACCCATAAGGAGGAGCTATTATATCAGTTATCAAAAGGCAATATTATTTTTAGTATTAATGAGAAGTATCACTATTTTGTCGAATTATCTAAATTAGGTGAGATTAAACAACAACAATCACATATCGATCCAACCAATATATTTGAAACAAAAAATGATTTTACTGATTCAGCAATTGATAATGTTGCATTAATAACAAAAAGGCTAAAAAATAATAATTTAATAATCAGACATTTTATTATTGGAAACAAATCAAAAACTGATTGTTATGTATTATTTTTAGATGAGTTTAAAAATGAAACATATACAAAGGAGATTATTGAAAAAGTAAAAAGGGCTGATAGTGATTATTATTTAAGCGTTAATGATTTGAATACAATTCTCTTTGAAGATTCTTTAGTTCCACTTTGTTTTTACACTTCTTCACCTAATACTGTTATTTCTAATCTTATTAATGGTAAAGTCTCAATTATCTTAGACAACACACCAGTCACAATTGTCTTGCCTACAACCCTAAGTATTTTTACATCGGTAAAAAATGAAATTAATACTCCCAAATACTATAGTTTTTTTAATAAGTTTTTTATTGGAATCTTTTTTATTATCTCTGTCTTCATGTTAGGTTTTTTTATTTCAATCATGAATTATCATACTTCAATATTATCGCCGATTTTTATTGCAAACATTCAGCTTACAGAAAGAGGAACATCATTCCCAATTATTGTTGAAATTATGATTATTTTATTCTTATATGATTTCTATCGTTATGCAACATCCCGCTCACCTCAAAACTATGTTCAAAGCATTGTTATTTTCTTTGGAAGTTTAGTTGTTGGGCAAAACGCTATTCAATCAGGAACAATTGGTTCGTTAATAATGATGATAACTTCACTTGCATATTTATCTAGTTTTGCGATAACAACAAACCCATATCTAATTTCTTCTATTAATGTAGCTCGGCTATTTATCCTACTACTTTCATATTTCTTAGGCTTAATTGGTTTTATTTTTGGGACAATTCTAATTCTTCTTTACTTGCGAAGTCAAAAAATGTTTGACAAAAGCTATCTTGATCCTTTCTCCCCTGTTAACTTTAAAAATATTTTCAATTTCTTCTTTCCAAAAAGAAGTGATCAAAGGATTTAAATATGAAAAAAATAGTTTTCACAATTATAGTATTTTTATCAATCTTTCTATTTTTCATCTCACATAACCACCGAAGCATTACTGAAATTACTTACGTTAATTCAATTGGAATTGAATATAATACTAATACAAATGAATTTATTATGTATTTTTTAATACTAAATAACTATACAATTGCTCAAAGTGGCAATAGTCCGACATTTACAAATACTCATTCTTATATAGCAAAAGGTAATGAGAAAAGTTTATTAGATGCTGAAAACAAAATAAGAAACAATTCAAATACAAAGTTTGATTTATCACATATTCGGTCTTTAATAATTAATGATAACTTCTTTATTAATGATAATGTTTTAAAATTATATGATTATATTAGAAATAATCCCAAATATAATCATACATTTGAAATATACACAACAAAAGATTCAATAGAAAAAATATATCAGGTTGAAAACTTTTCTGAAGTAAGTGGATATTATACTATTTTAGTTAATACTCAAAATAATATTCCGGTAAAACATGTACGTTTTAATAATTTTTGTAACGATTTACTAATTGATAACTACACACAGTATTATCAAAGAATAAAAGTCAATGAAGGTGTTATTGCCGATGCGAAGAAAAAATATATAAGTTTAGATTATGATGGAGCAAGTTTCATTAATGATGGATATCAAATTATTAGTTTTAAATATCAAAACATAAATGGTCTTGCGTATTTAACCACAAAGATTAATCGTTCCATTATTATCGAAAATGAAAATCAGCAATATTCTTTTTTACCAAACCAATTCAAAATTACATATAATATAAGGAATAATAAACTTCATATAAAAATAACGACTAGTGGCTATTTTACAAATGGACAAAATTGTAATACTAATAAACTAAAAACTATTTTAGAAGAAAAAATAAAATACGACTTAGAAATCATGTTTGATATTATGCAAAACTATGATATCGATGTTTATAATATAAATTATCGCTATAACAACAAATATGATTATAAGAATATTGGAAGAGTTTATGATTTTAATATTGTTATAAATAAAAATGTCTGACCGAATCAGACATTTTTATTATTATTTTGGTAAAACTGTATGTGTAGAAACAATACCTTGTTTTAATATTTGTAAAACATTCTCTAAATCTTTAATATTAATAGTATTTGGTAAATTAATAAGTTCAAAGAAATCGATGTTTCTAATATGACATTCAATTAATGTATTAGCAATAGCGGTAATGGAATTAAAATCTTTGATATTATTAACATAACCACTACGTGCTAATGTTCTTACTTTATCTTCATCAATCTTACCATTTAAAAGTTCATTATATTTTACATTTAAAAAGTCATATAGTTTTTGATATTTGTTAGTAGCAGAACGGATGCAACAATAAGCATATCCATCTGCATAAAAAGGTGAGTAGTGAACAGATATTTCGCCTAAATCATTTTTACGCATCTCTTCATTAAAAGTAGAAATTGAACTATAATATATATCAAATAAATAGTCTAATGCAAGGCTAGTTTTTTCATTTTGCAAGCCGCCATTATCTGTATAAGGGAATTTGACAGCCCAACAAGTTAATGGAATTTTAATATTAAAATAGTCAATTTTATTTTTATCTTCAATTGGTGTCATTTGTTCTGGAAGTTTGCGAACATGTTTGTGTGCTTTAACAAATACTTTCTTGCCTTGATTCATCTTTATTGCATTCATTAGTTCGACTGGGTCAAATCCACCAACAACAGCTAAAACCATATTTGCTGGATGATAAAAGCGGTGATAGGCTTTTAATAGAATGTCTTTAGTTATTTTTTTAATACTTTCAGGTGTTCCACCAATTTCCCTGCATAGTTTATCATTTGTTCCAAAGATGTTTTTATACGAGCTTGTTGAGGCAAAAGTTCTCGGGTTGTCCATATACATTAAGATTTCTTGTTCGATAATGCTTTTTTCTTTTTCGACAGTTTTTTCTGTAAAGGTCGGTTTTTGAACAAAATCTAATAATATTTCGATACATTCATTGACATGATCAGTTCCAGATACAGTATATGAGGTACGGTCATGCATTGTAAATGCGTTAGCACTTGCACCAAGGGGTAAGAATAATTTGTTCACATCAGAAAGATCTTCTGTTTCAAACATCTTGTGCTCAAGAAAATGAGCAACCCCTTCTGGTACTGTTATTGATTCGTTTTCTCCTAGAGGAATAAATTCAGTATCAAAAGATCCAAAATTAGTTGTGAACTGGGCATAGTATTGGACAAAACCTTTTTTAGGCATTAAGTAAACATTAAGACCATTTTCTAACTCTTCATGATATATTTCTTCATTAAAGAATTCATTTTTAATAACTTTCATTATTTATTACCTCGCATAAAATAAGTTGTATCAAGAACAAGTGTATTAGCAACTCTTTTAATATCTTCAATTGATATCGAATTCACTTTATCGATTAATTCTTGTGCAGTTTTAATCGATCCTCTTACACCATAGTTCATTGCATCACCAACTAACTGATTTATGGAATCAATTCCTTTTTTTACTCCAGAAATTGTTTCTTTTTTGGCAATATCTAATTTTTCTTCACTTATATCACCTTTTTGATATGATGTTATTATTTCATTAATCAAATTAATAGTTTTTTCATAATTATTTTTTGAGATACCACATTCAATAATAACAGTGCCTTTCATCGATGGATATGATGAACTAATACTATAAACTAAACCATGTTCTTCACGAACAATGTTATATAAGTCACTATTATATGAAGCGCCTAACATTTGATTAAATATAAACATTGCATAATAGTCATCGTTATCTAACAAAATAGGTGTACGATAACCAATAAATAAATTTGACTGATTAACATCAAAATCTTTCACAATAACGGTAGGTTCTTTAATTTCTTTTGTTTCATAATCAAGATATTGGTGTTTTGATTTAAGCTTATTAGCAAAATTAAATCGTTTTAGACCTTCAACAACAGTATCTAAAGAATCTTCACCAATATAAATATAAAAATGTTCCATATTCATTAGATTATAATAGGCTTCTTTGACATCATCTAATGTAATCTTATTATATACTTCTGGATCACGAATATAAAACTTGTTATAAATTTCATCTTTAAACATATTATCAAAGAAATCATAATAAGCAACTTTAATTTTACTATTTTGATTTAATTTAACTTTTTGAACAAGACTTAATTTAATTTCTTCAAAGATGTCTTCATCAAAATTGGGCTTTGTCATTAGTTCTTCTAAAACGTCTAAAGACGCATCAAATAGATTAATACCTTCTGTAACATATTTACTATTAATACTACCAGCTGTAAAGGTAAATTGATTATTTAAACCCTTTGTCCCAAAGCCAACTGATGCCATCATATTATAAAGGTTGCATAAATAAGTTTGAAATTGATCTTCGTTAGGATGAACTTGTGTAGAACGTTCAAGCAGATAGGAAAGAACTGAATAAATAGGTTTTTTCTTATCATCAAAATCAAAAAGAAAAACACATCTTGTATAAAAAGTTTTAAATTTATTATTATGACAATAATATAATTTAATGTCTTGATTATTTTCTTTAATAGTTATTTCTTCAATTTTAATTTCTTCTTTTAATAATTCCATAATTCCTCCTGAAATATACTATTATTATTTCCATTTATTATGTTTTAAACCGGAAGTATTACTTCCGGTTTAAATGATTTATTTTAATTCTAAAGCAATTTTCATCATTTGTTCAAAAGCATATTGTCTTTCTTCAGAAGTAGTTGCTTTATGTGTAACAAGTGAATCAGAAATTGTTAAGATACAAGCAGCTTTTTTGTTAAGTTGATTTGCATTATGGAATAGTGCAAAAGATTCCATTTCAACACAAACACAGCCTTGTTCTTCGTATAGACGTTTTGCAGTATCAGTTGCTTCGCCATAGAAAACATCAGAAGAATGAATTGTTTCAAGGTGTGTTTTAATACCAAGACGATCAGCTGTTTCAACAATACGTTTTGTTAAGTCTTCATTAGCGTTTAATACTTTTGTATCAACTTTTTTGTTGCTTTGAACATAAGCATAGCTTGATTCACTATATGCATTCTTCACAACAACAACATCATATAAGTCTAACTCAGGACTATAAGCACCTGCTGAACCAATACGAATAATTTCTTCAACACCATAGAATGCAAATAATTCATAAGAGTAGATACCAATACTTGGCATACCCATACCAGAACCCATAACAGAGATACGTTCTCCTTTATAAGTTCCTGTGAACCCTAACATACCACGAACACCATTAAATTGTTCAACATTTTCTAAGAATGTTTCAGCAATATATTTAGCTCTTAAAGGATCACCTGGCATTAATACTCTTTTAGCAATTTTACCTTGTTCTTTTACTTGAATATGGGGAGTAGGAATACTCATATAAACCTCCTAGTAATCTGATTTAGAAACCGAGTTTTCCATGATTGCAACACCACTTGATGCACCAATACGAGAAGCACCAGCTTCAACCATACTTTCTAAATCTTCTAAACTTCTAACACCACCGCTTGCTTTAACACCCATTTCTTCGCCAACTGTTTCACGCATTAAGCGAATATCAGAAGCAGTTGCACCACCAGTACCAAAACCAGTTGATGTTTTAACAAATGTAGCATTAGCACGTTTTGCAGCTAAACAACATTCAACTTTTTCTTCATCAGTTAAGTAACAAGTTTCAATAATTACTTTTACTGTTTTTCCGGCAGCTGATGCAACAACAAGTTTAATTTCATCTTCAATATAGTCAAAGTCATGTTCTTTTGCTTTACCAATATTGATGACCATATCGATTTCATCAGCACCATTTCTAATAGCATCTAAAGTTTCTAAAGCTTTTATTTCTTTTGTATTAGCTCCTAGAGGAAAGCCAATAACAGTACATACTAAAACATCAGAATCTTCTAATAATTCTTTTGCTAAAGCAACGTTAGCAGGATTAATACATACACTCTTAAAGTCGTATTGAATTGCTTCGTCACAAATCTTTTTTACATCTTCTTTTGTGGCAACAGCTTTTAAAATAGTATGATCAATAAATTTATTAATTAACATATTTTACTCCTCAATTAAATTAGGTAAACTAATGATATCAAAGCTTGAAATTGATACCATATGTTTTTTCATTTTCTTCATTAATTTCTTAACTTTCTTACAACCTTTTTCATCTAAATACATCATTTTAAGATCTACAGTTTTATCTTTGATTTCATATGTAAATCTTGTAACATATTTAAAGAAAATATCAGCTGGAATAAGAGCAATTAAGTTTTCTTCTTCTTCAACTTGAACGTAAGAAAGTTCTGGTGGGAAAACAACTGGTTGTTCAATTTTCCAGTTAATAGAGAATTCTACCGCATTTGTTTTCTTATCAATCAATGTAATATAACTACAAGGAACAATATCATTATTAACAAGTGAAGGTAAGCGATCAACAATTTGTTGATATAGACATACTTGATTTAAAATATGTTCTGGTAATTTATATACTACTTCATTTTGATTTTCTTCTAAATATCTAGTTCTATTTTTAATTAAATACTGTAAGATTTCAAATAATTTGAATTCTTTGATATTATCAATTTGATCATGATAAATAGCTAATTCAAATTGAGTACATAAATCATCAATTTGTTTTAAAATAACACGCATTACATATTGAGGAAGAACCTCAGGAATATCACAAAGTAAATTGATGTTAACAAAATCAGAGTTTAGTTTATATACACTTGTTACTCTTGATCTTTTTGTAATTAAGAAATAATACTCACATCCAAATTGAGGTAAGTTAATTGTTATTTTTACTTCGTCATCTGTTGACTCGATTAATGAATTTTCAATTAAATCAAAATAACCATCAATTAATTGAGAAAAATCAATTCTGTCTTTAGCACGATTTTTAAAAAAATGAATAATCATGCAAAAACCTCCTTTTTATTTATCCTACTATTTTTTTACAACGTTCGCATAAGCCATCTTCATCAACGCTATCAACAACTTGCCAACAACGTGCACATGTATGGCCTAAAGCAGGTTCAACTTTAATTTCACCAGAGTCAGTTTGGATTGAACCTTCAATATGAGTACCAACTACATTAAACTTAGAAACAATAAATACTTGAGCTAAGTTAACATCTAAACTTAAAATTAATTTTGCAAGTCTAGGTGTGGGATTTAATGTAACTTTAGCATTTAAGCTTTTACCAATTACTTTTTCATTACGAGCTAATTCTAATGCTTTTAGAACATCATCTCTTAAAGACATGAAATCGGCATATTTGCTTAATAATTCTTCTTCATTTTCATGATGTGTAGCATCAGGCATATCACATAAATAGATACTAGCTTGTTTTTTATTTCCTAAGTAACTATATACTTCTTCTGTAGTATGAGGAATAATTGGTGTTAGTAATGTTAACAAACTATATAATGATTGATAGAATACAGTTTGAATGCTTCTTCTTTCAAGAGAGTCAGCTTTTTCAATATAAAGAATATCTTTAGTAAAGTCTAAATAGAATGAAGATAAATCAACACTCATAAAGTTAAGAACTAATCGATATACTTCATCAAATGAATATTTTTGATAAGCTTCATGAACACTCTTAATTAATTGATTTAAGCGACATACCATATATTGATTAACTTCACCAAGTTTTTCATATGGAACTGCATCTTTATCTGGATCAAAATCAAATAAGTTACCTAATAAGAAACGATAGGTATTTCTAATCTTACGATACGAATCACTAATTTGTTTTAAAATATCTTTTGAAATTCTAACATCAGATTGATAGTCTGTACTTGCAACCCATAAACGAAGAATGTCAGCACCAAATTCATTACAAACACTAATTGGATCAATTGTATTACCTAATGATTTAGACATTTTTCTTCCTTCAGCATCTAATGTGAAACCATGGCTAATTACATTTTTATATGGGGCTTCACCAGTTAATGCAACACTTGTTGATAAACTAGAGTTAAACCAACCACGGTATTGGTCAGAACCTTCTAAATAAACATCACATTGTGTGATACCATGACGAAGTTTTAAAACACCATGGTGTGATGTTCCTGAGTCAAACCAAACGTCCATAATGTCATTTTCCTTAGTAAATAAACCATTTGGACTTCCTGGGTGAGTATATCCTTCAGGTAATAATTCCTTAGCTTCTCTTTCAAACCAAACATTTGAACCGTATTTTTCAAATAAATCTGCAACATGATTAATAGTTTCTTCTTCTAAGATAGCAGTACCATCTTCTGCATAGAATACAGGAATTGGAACGCCCCATACTCTTTGACGAGAAATACACCAGTCATCACGGTCTTTAATCATATTAGATAAACGTACATCCCCCCAAGCAGGATACCAGTTAACTTTTTCAATTGCATTTAAGATTTCTTCTTTAAAGCCATTGATAGATGCAAACCATTGAGGTGTTGCTCTAAAGATAATTGGTTTTCTTGTACGCCAGTCATGTGGATAACTATGGCTAAATTGATGTGCATGAAGTAATGCATTTAATTCAGTTAGACGAGCAAGTACTGCATCATTAGCATTTTCATAGAATAATCCTTCAAACTCTCCGGCTTCTGCAGTCATAAAACCACGGCTATCAACTGGACATAAAATATCTAAGCCATACTTTTTACCAACAATAAAGTCATCATCACCATGACCAGGAGCTGTATGAACTAAACCTGTACCAGCTTCTAAAGTTACGTGTTCGCCTAAAATTACTGGGGAAATTCTACCATAAATAGGGTGTTTGTATTTGATTCCTTCAAGTTGAATACCTGGAATATTCTTAATAATTGTGTATTCTTCAAAACCTAATTCTTTTGCAACTTTTTCAACTAATTCAGTTGCGATAACAAAATATCTTTCATTAGCTAGAACAACTGAATATTCTAATTCACCATTTGCACAAATTGCAAGGTTTGCAGGAATTGTCCATGGAGTAGTTGTCCAAATTACTAATTCACAATTTGGAGATAATACATTTTTTCCATCAACAACAGGGAATGCAACATAAATAGATGTACTTGTAACATCTTTATATTCGATTTCAGCTTCAGCTAATGCAGTTTCTGATGATGGAGACCAATAAACTGGTTTTAATCCTTTAAATATTAAACCACGTTTTGCCATAACGCCAAAACATCTAATTTGTTCAGCTTCGTATGCAGGATCTAAAGTGATGTATGGATTTTCATAATCAGCTAATACACCTAAACGTTTGAAACCAAGTTTTTGTTTTTCAACTTGATTAAGTGCATATTCACGACATAAGTTTCTAAATTCACTTACACTCATTGCTTTACGATTAACTTTTTTATCTTTAGATAAAGCATTTTCAATTGGTAATCCATGTGTATCCCAACCTGGAACATATGGTGAATAAAAACCATTCATTGTTTTATATCTTAATAAAAAATCTTTTAAGATTTTATTTAAAGCATGACCTACGTGAATGTTACCATTGGCATATGGAGGACCATCATGTAGGAAGAATGTCTTGTTTCCTTGATTTTTTTCAAGTACTTTATTATATAAATCCATTTCTTCCCAACGTTTTTGGATTGGTAATTCATTTACACCTAGGTTGCCACGCATTGGGAAGTCAGTTTTCATCATTAATAATGTATCTTTAAAGTCTTTCATATTAAATAACTCCTATTTTTTAACCTCTATTTTTAGAACAAGGCGATCCTTTTTTGTCGTTTTTAGTATTTCTAAAACAACAATACGCCCAAAATGGCGAATGCTTATGATGTCGTTTATTTTTACATTATATGATACATTTAAGCATTCTTTATGATTTATTAAAACTAAGCCTTTACTAATAAGTTCAGAAGAATCATTTCGACTCTTATTTAAAGTACGAGCAATAATTGCATCTAAACGCATGCTTGATACATTTATATTTTGTTCAATAGGCTTAGGTAGTTTTATTTCTGATACATTTGTAATCTCTACTAGTTTTAATGGTATATGATTTACCATCGTAAAATTTTGTTCAATATACTTAGAAATCTCATTTGTAACAAATAAATAATAATTTTGTTCGGCCACTAAAATATCACCAAAGGAATTACGATTAATTCCAAGACTCATCAATGTTCCTAGAATATGTCGATGTGTAATTTTTTTAATATCACTTTCGAAAATTATTTCGTAGATTTTAATATCATAGTCTTCAAAATCAATATCTTCATACTCAGTAGTTATAAAGGCACGTTTTCTTTCAGCCCCATCATAACCACCTTCTGTAAATACATTCATTCCTTTAGGAAGATTGCGATATATTTCCTTTTGTTCTTCAAAATCTAAAAATTTTGTAAGATTATTGTTGTTTTTATATTTATAACTATTCATCTTTATTAACTGGTTCTTTTGCTACATCGTTAATATAATGTTCAATTGTACCATCGGCAAGACTCTTCTTTGTTGCAAAAACGAATGTTTCATTGCCAATGTTTTGAACAGTTCCTTCTAATGCATAACAAACGCCAGATAAGAAAGCAACAGCACGATTTACATCGTCTAGGTTATGTATTTCTTCAAAATTAGTAACGATAGCACGATCACCTAATAAAATATCAGCTAATTCTAAAAATTGTTCATCAATTGTTTTATGATCAACAAAAGTGTAATATTTTAATCTTTCAAATGATGTTCCAATCTCTTTTACTTCTTTTCTTTTCTTTAAAGCCATGTGTTTCTCCTATTGTTTTAAAATTTGTCCCAAACGAACGAATGTAGCACCATGTTCAACAGCTAATAAATAATCACTACTCATTCCCATTGAAAGTTCTGTACATGGAGCATAAGGTAAATCAAGGGATTGAACTTCATCGCGAAGTTCGCACATTGTTTGATAATAACTTGCAAGTAAATCATCATCAAAAGTATACATACAAGTTGTCATTAAACCTACAACTTGAATCTTATTAAACTTAGCTAAACTTTTAATAAATGGTATTACTTTAGATTCATCTAAACCTGATTTATTTGCATTACCTGAAACATTTACTTGTACAAAGCATTTTAAAGGTTCCTTTTTTCTTCTTGCTTTATTAATAGCATTGGCAAGATCAATTGAATCAAGTGAATGTAAATAATCCACTGCGTCAATAAAGTTTGATTGTAATTTTGGTGGAATTTTAATAATACCAAAATAATGCCAAATAATATTTTGATCCTTTAAAGCTTCATATTTTTCTAAGAAAGTATCTTTTCTATTTTCACCAACTTCATTAATTCCCGCTTCAACAATTTCTTTTGTTTGTTCAACATTGAAATACTTTACCGCCGCAACAACACGAACATTTGGATTATTTTTCAAGCTTTCTTTTACTAATTTAACATTTTCTTTTATACTCATATTATTTACCTTATAAATAACATTTAAACAACAGTTTATATTTTAAATTAATTTTTAAATTTACAAATAACGAATTTACTTCGTAATGGTTATTCATTGCCTTTCTTTTTATTATTTTAAACTGTAGGAATTCATCCTAATTATTTATCTTATTATATCATAAATATCATTTTTTTTCAAGACATACGATATTCGTTTTTTGAACACAAAATGTATGATTTGTCTTGAAATATTTGGAAAAATATGTTATTATATTATAAATGCACATATAGCTCAATGGATAGAGTGTTAGGTTCCGATCCTATAGATGAAAGTTCGATTCTTTCTATGTGCTCCATATCAAATAAGAGGATAATTTATGAATAAATTAAACATAATGTTAATTGGGTGTGGAAGATGGGGAAGTTTTATAGCAACCTATTTAGATTCTTTAAAACACAATGTCACAATTTATGGTTTGGCCGATTCACCATCTTTTAAAACATTACTTGAAAATAGAAAAAATGAATATATTACTATTCCTGATAGTATCAACCTTACAACTGATATTTCCCAAGCACATGACAACGACGTCATTATAATATCAATTAATTCCCAAAATCTTCGTTCAGTTTGTTATCAACTTAAAGAAATCAAACTTCAAAACAAAAAAATTGTACTTTGTATGAAAGGTTTAGAGATTTCAACTGGAAAAAGATTAACAGAGGTTGTGGAAGAAATCGTTGAGCAAAATAACGAGGTTGCGGTATGGATTGGTCCTGGTCATGTTCAATCTTTCCGTGCCGGAATTCCTAATTGTATGGTCATTGATAGTAAAAATCAATCTACCAAAGAGTTCATTATCAACCACTTTTCAAGCAACTTAATTCGCTTCTATTATGGCAATGACCTTATCGGAAACGAAATCGGCGCAGCAACAAAAAACGTTATTGGGATAGCTGCAGGTATGCTTGATGGGTTTGGATTGACATCACTTAAGGGAGCTTTAATGGCACGTGGAACAAGAGAAATTGCTCGACTAATTAAAGCCTTAGGTGGCAACGAGATATCTGCTTATGGTCTTTGTCATTTAGGTGATTACGAGGCTACACTATTTTCTGAGCATTCTCATAACCGCCAATTTGGTCTAAACTTTGCAAAAGGTTTAAAGTATGATCAACTTGCAGAAGGATATTATACCCTAGAAGCACTTATCAAAATGAACGAAACATTACAAATTGACTTACCAATTTGTACTGCTTTATATGATATTTTATTTAACAAGCAAGACCCTAAATCAACTTTAATGAAGTTATTTAGTCGTACTCTAAAGGAAGAATTTTAAAACCAGAGGCATAGCCTCTGGTTTTTATTGACGTTCTTTTCTACCAAAATAGTATTCAATTTCTTCTTTCATATTTGCTGGAATTTCTTTTTCAACAGGGAAAACTACTGATGAAATTAATCTTTTCGCAAAGAAAGCCATAAAGTCACAAGTACGATAATAATTTTCTTCTTCTAAGAAATCAATTACATCTTTACGTGAGTGGATAGCTGCTCCGCCTTGAGGTGCAATTCTTGCAAAAGAAACAGAAGGAATACCATTATCAGCAAATGGAGTTGAATCAGATGAGTAAACTCCTTGTCTTACTTGAATTGGGAATCCGACTTCACATCCTAAGTATTTAATATAATTAACTAAAGAATTATTTGCAGTACAACAAGCAATATCAAAACCGATTGTAACGCCAATCATATCAACATTTAAACAGAATTTATAGTTGCTTAATTCTTCTTTATGAATTTCTAAATAAGCTTTAGATCCTAAAAGACCCATTTCTTCACTACCACACCAAATGAATTTAAGTGTTCTTTCTGGTTGGTGTTCTTTAAAATAAGCAAGTAATTGCATAATAGCAGTTGACCCTGTCGCATTATCATATGCTCCACGAGAGTAACTTACAGAGTCATAGTGAGCAGTAAAGGCAATAATTTCATTAGGATATTTTAATCCTTCAATTGTTGCAACAACATTATGAGAATCATTTTGTAATTCATCTTCAATTAAAGTTACACATGCTTGCATTGGTTTAGCTCTTAAAACTGCTTCTGCATCTTTCATGCGAATACATACTGCAGGAATTTTTCCATGTTTATAGTTACGTTCACGGTACATATAAGGATCTAAATCAACTAGTTCATTATCATCATAAACATTACCACAACATAATACTAAAGCTGCAGCTTTTTTATCAACTAATTTTTTATAAAGTTGTTGATTAATTAATTTAGAATGAAGTAAACATACTTTACCTTCTAAATTTTGGATTTCAGCATCTATAATATTAGTTACATAAACAAATTCACCAGTAATTCCTTCATCAGGTGTTGATGAAGACATTCCAACGCCGGCACATTCAACTTCCATATCAGGATTTAAAAACTTAACAGATGCTTTTTTAATATCACATCCATCAACTTTAAAACTTTCAATTTCAGCATTAACACCTAATTTTTCACATTCAGCTTTGATAATTTCCGCAGCTTTTAACTCTTCTTTAGAACCACCTGTTCTAACAAAATATAAATCTTTTAATAATTCAAAACTTTTATAACCCATAATAACCTCCCCATAATAAATATAAATTTATTATATCAAAATAATATTAAATAAGGAAGAAAGACGCATATCTTTCTTCCTTATTATATATAACATTATAAACCTTTTTCAACATTTCCTTTCAAGATAACAACAGCAGCATCAGCCATAATATCTAAAGGATGTTTTGACCAAATAACAATATCTGCATGTTTTCCTTCTTTAATACTACCAACAATATCATCAACAAAACATGTTTTTGCTGCATTAATAGTTACAGCTTTTAAAGCTTCTAGCTCAGGTAATCCAGCTTTAACAAATAGAGCAACTTGAATTAATGTATGTTTTTGTTCAATTACCGGATGGTCTGTCATTATACTAAATAAGACACCATTTTCATATAAGATACGACCTGAATCAAACGATTTTTGTTTAAGTTCATACTTGCTCTTATTATGCATTACTGGTCCAATAATTACCATTTGTTCATTTTCTTTTAATTTTTCCGCAATCAAGTACCCTTCAGTACAGTGATCAACAGTCATTTTTAAACCAAATTCTTTACCAATACGCATAGCTGTCGCAATATCATCTGCTTGATGTGCATGAATCTTAACAGGCATACCATCAAACACTCTTGATAATGATTCAAGTTTCATATTAAATTCAACTGATTTTTGATCATCACTTTCTGCAGCTTGTTTTTTCTTTTCATAATAATTCTTAGCTTTTTGTAACCATTCACGAATGATGGCAGCTGATGCCATTCTTGTTGAAGGCGATGTTTTAGAATTACCATAAACGCGTTTAGGATTTTCGCCAAGTGCCATTTTCATAGCTACCTCAGGAATAATTATCATATCCTCTACTGTTTTACCTTTTGTTTTCATTACTGAGAATGTTCCACCAATAAGGTTAGCAGACCCAGGGCCCAAACAAACTGTTGTTACACCTGCATTTAATGCTTCTTCAAAGCATTCATCATGCGGTTTTACACCATCAATTGCTCTAAGTTCTGGTGTAACTGGATTAGTTGCTTCATTAACATCACTTCCAGCCCAACCGATTGTTGCTTCCATTAAACCAACATGGCAATGTGGGTCAACTAATCCTGGAGTCACATATCTACCATTTGCATCAATAACTGTAGCATTAGGATAATCGTTAGAATCCAATTTTCCTATTTTTTCAATAAGACCATCTTTTACAAGAATGTCATAAATCTCATAATTAATTTCTTCCATTGAGATTAAATTTGCATTTTTTATTAAAATCATTATATCCTCCTAATATTCTTCCTTATTTATTAATATTATAACTAAATTATAAATCTTTTATCAAGACTTTAACTTTTTTATATTTCTATTTCTTTAACTAAGAACTCAATTAATTCTTTTTGTAATGTCGTCATATGCTCTTCATTGGTAATGAAGTCAGCTCCATTACATAAGAAAATCATACCACCATTTTCATTATAAAGCATAAAACTTCTTAGTCCATATGCATTACCAAAATGTCCCATCAAAGGTTTTTTTGTAAACTCGTCCATAATGATCATTTGTAAGCCTTTTTTCTTATAAGTAGGGTCAGTAGGCGTACCTTCCCACTGAACTTTTTCCATTTCTAAAACAGTACTTTCTTCTAAGATTTTTTGATTATCATAAATTCCTTTGTTCATTAGCATTTTCATAATCTTCGCAAGATCGCTTGCTTTTATGTATAATCCACCTGCAACACCACGATAGTTTTCACCAAGTGGATATCTTAAGCATTGCACTTTTTTAAAAGATTCAAAATCACGATAAAGTTTAAAGTCACCTTCTTCAAATAAATAATGACCCACAAGATTTTCAGGATATTTTAAATCTTCTAATCTAAATCCACTATATATTTCTAGTGGCAATAATAAAACTTCTTTAATATATTCTGTAAAATACTTTTTTGTAATAATTTCGCAAACACATGCAAGTAAACCACAGCCAAAATTAGAATAAATAAAGTTTGTTCCCGGTTTGTAACTACTATAGCCAATACCAAAATGCTCACTACCAGGTGTTAATAATGATTTAACAGTTATAAAATCATCAGTTTGATTAGATCCGTCATACCCCTTGTATACGCCATCAATTAAACCACCATCATCTACAATACTTGATGTTTGAGTCAAAATCATTCTAAGGGTGATAATATCATTAGGAAATTGAGGATTTCTAATTTTAAAACCAAAATATGTAGAAATATCTTCATCTAAATCAACTAATCCTTTTTCATATAGTTTTAATACTCCTATTGCAACAATCACCTTTGAGATAGAAGCAATACGATAAATTGAATCTGTTGATGTTGGTATTTGTTTTTCTAAATTACTAAATCCAGAACAAACATTTTCACATCCAATCTTTTTGTTAAATGCTAATACATTTGATCCAACCATATTATACTTTTTGATAAATTGTAAATAATTATTTAATAACTTCATAAATCACCTTGTTATATCGAAAGATACTATATTATATCATTTTACTAAAAAACTGATAAACAATGTTAATCAATTTATATGTTTATCAGTTTATATTATTATTTATTTTCCTTCTTCATCCTTTTTAGAATCTTCTTTTTTAGCTTCTTCAGCTTTCTTTTCTTCTTTTGGTTTTTCAAACATTTTCATAAAACCATTAATTTTATCTTGAAGTTCTTTAGGTAGTTCTCTTGGAACTGGGAATACTTTAGCATTAATTAAGCTTTCAGAGAATTTTGCCATAAAGTCAACAGTGCGAATAAATTTCTCTGGATCAAGATGGTCAAAAACATCATGACGTGAATGAATTTCAGCGCCACCTCTTGGTGCTAAACGAGCAAAACTTACTGCCGGAACTCCAGCACAAGCAAATGATGTAGAATCAGATGAATAAGTATCTACTTTAGAACTAATAGCAAATCCTTCCATTTTTCCTAATACTTCAATATATTTTGAAATAGAATCATCACAAGCACATACCGCAATTTCATAGCCAAGTAATACACCAGTCATATCAACATTGATATTAAATAATGTATTAGCAAGTTCTTCTTTATGTTGTTCACAATATGCTTTAGAACCACATAAGCCAATTTCTTCACTACCACACCAAATGAATTTTAAAGTGCGGTCAGGTTTATGTTCATTGAAATAGTGCATTAATTCCATAATAGTAATTGAACCAGTACCATTATCCCATGCACCACTTGAATAGATTACAGAATCATAGTGAGCACTAAATGTTACAACTTCTTCAGGTTTTTTTGTTCCCGGAATTGTTGCAACGACATTCCAACTTTTACCTTTCTTTTCTCCATCTTGTTTTAGATAGATTTTAACTTCTTCAGGATTAGCTCTAAGAAGTTTTTGGGCATCTGTAATATGAATAACAACACCAGGGATAGTTTCTTCTCCAGGTTTAACCCAAGCATTTCTTGTTCTAATTTCTTTAATCATTTCTTCAGAGTCAAATAAAGAACCATGAACAGAAACATAACCAACAGCTCCTGCTTTCTTAATTCTAGCCATAGTGTCTTTACCACCACCAGTTAAAAGAACGATCTTTCCTTTAACATCTAATAAATTAGCGTCCATACCATTTTCAACATAGCAAAGAGGAGCACAAATTCCTTCATCAGGAGTATTTCCTGTTTTACCAATACCAATACAATTAAATTTTAATTCATATGGTTTTGTCATCATGAATTCAACTTCATGAATTTCAGGTGTATCAATTTCAAACTCTTCGATTACAGCTTCAATACCAACTTTTTCACATTCTTCTTTTAGAATTTCAGCGCATTTATATTCTTCCTTAGTTCCGGCAATTCTTTCGAAACTAATTTTTTCTAAAACTTCAAAAGCGCGTTTTTTGCAATATCCCATAATAAAAACCTCCATTTTTTTCTTTATTATAGCACTTAACAACAAGTTAAAACTGTAATATGCAATTTTTTTAAAAAATAAAAAGTGGTAAATAAATTGGTTCTATAAAATATTTTGTGATTTTGTGATTTTGTGATTTTGTGATAGATAGTAAAATATTTTGTGATAAAAAGGATTTGTGATTAAATACACAAATCCTTTTTTGTTCTTCCTTTATATTATAATAATATTGCCGTATT
>JAZNQD010000031.1:0-45728 GCA_045589955.1 Bacilli bacterium
CCTCTTTCTACATCCATTGCCAATCTTTCACATAGAGTCTTTTCATCAGCTACAAGTGATACGCATTTCACCTCACAGTTCTGTGTATTCAGTTTCTCAAGTATGGAATTGATAATACTCTGCTCGTGCATCACCCAACAAAAAATGATATTCTCGTATGCAGAGCATTTCAGAAAATTATTGAGTACATAACAAATATTATTTGTCACCATTGCTTTTGTTTCATCGGTTACTTGGAACGGACTTGCATCCCAACACCAATCTCCGTCAAGAAATACACTATTCGGTAAATCCTGTTTGAGCTGTTGGCACACAGTTGTTTTTCCAACTCCCATAGTACCACCAATCATATATAAAGTTTTCATCATTCACTCCTACAAATTCTTATTTATCGTTCTGTTTTATCGCCAGTTTCGCCTTTGTATTACAAAGGCTGCGGGCAAAACCCATACCCCTAAAGATGCACAAAACCAAAGGCTTCCTCCCGGAGGAAGGCTTTTCGTTATCTTCATTATAACACAAATCGGCAGAGAAAACAAGTTCCCTGCCGAAATTTTGTGACTGCCATTTCTCCGCTAAGAATGCAAAGAGAAATATAATTGTTTTTCTATTTTATTCAAGATTGTCGTTTTTAATTTCTCTTAATTTAGTCTTTGATTTTTTTCTTTCTAAAATTATTTTGATAATAACTAAAGCAATACTACAAATAGTTAAAACAGTTACAGTCACAATAACACTACTATAGTTATCAACATAGCACTTAATATCCCCACTGCATCCTTTTATATTATTTTCAATAATACTAAAAGTAAATTCTTTTTTGCTTTCGTTTCCGCTACTATCTTTGGCATATATTGATACATGATATTGTCCAATCTCATTTATTAAAGTATTATTATATTCTTGTCCATTTATTTCAACATATACATCAATATCATTATTGAAATTATCACTTACTTCATAATTAATTTGTTCTACTTTGATATATTTGCCTTCATTTTTAATATCAAGAAGTTTTATAACTGGTGGAGTTGTATCAATAACTTTTATTTTTCTTAAAAAAGTCTCACTATGATTATTAGCAAAATCAATTGCTTGAAACAACACATGTCCAATACAACCAGTTTTGATTTTTTCCAAAAACACATATTTATTGACTTCTTCTTCACCAATATAAAACAAGATTTCTAATTTAGGATTAACATCAATATTATCTTTATATTCAAGATCATATAAATAAAAGTCCTCATTTACTTCATTATCTTTTAAAATGAGTTCGTTTAAACCTTTTATAACTGGTGCTATTGTATCTTGCAATATAATATTTTGTTCAACAACATTTGTTTTGTTTCCACTTTTATCAAAACCATAATATTTAAGTTTTAGTACTTTATCTTCTAATAGCTTACTTTTATATGCATCTAACAAATGATCATTTTTATCATAGACCTCGAGTACTAAAGATGGATTACTGTCATATTCATCAATTATATTAAAATACGATAAAATATCAAATGAATCATATTCAACATCTTTAACAATTAATTCATCTAGAAATGAAGTCGTTATTATTGGGGGTGTAGTATCATTAACAATAATTTCTAACTTTATATCTTCCGTTTTATTTTTACTTTCATCAACACCATAAAAACAAATATACCCATTGTTATGGTTTTTTAAATATTTTTTAAACGAATCAAAACTTAATTTTTCTTCTTCCTTATTATAATATGAACACACAAGATGAGCATTATTATCATAATTATCAACAACACTAATATACTCTCCTATATCAAATGTTTCGACATCTGTATCATCTAAGATAATTTGGTCTGGATAACTAAGACATGGAATTGTCTTATCAACGACATTTATTGTTTTATTAAAAAGTAAATAGTCATTATTCACCTTATCAATAACAATTATACTTACAACTTGTGTTCCTATTATAGATGAGTCAATATTTTGCTTTAAGATAATTTCATATTCATTTTCTAAACGATTAGTTACTGAAAAACTATTGGCGTAATTTGGTACTGTCGCAAACACTTCTAGTTCATCTAACAAAATATTCCAAGTTGCCTTAAGTTTTTCCGAATAGCCTATCTTATATTCTAAAAGGTGGTTGTGATCATCAAACAAATATATTGTTAAGTTATTAGCTATTAATGATATAATATCTTCAATATCGTTTTTACATATTAGTTTCAATGAACATATTTTTCTCTGAAGAAGTTCATTTTCTTTTTGAAGATAAAGTTTTACCCCTTCATCATTGCCAGCTTCATTAACTAGTTCTTTGGTAAAACCACTACTTTTATTTACTTCAACATTATTGGCAAAATCGATAAAAGATGTGATGTCATTTGAACAATTTATTCCCATTTTTATTTCATCAACTTGATGACCATTTTCAATATTTAGGCTAAGCTTAATAGTATCACCTTTTGTATATGTTAAATGTTCAAAAATAAAATTTACTTCAATATCGATATCACTTGCATGAACAACCGTTTTCCAAGGTAATAAAAATAACAATGATATTATTATACTTAAAAGATAAATCAGTTTTTTTAATAAATTAGTCATATTTTTTCTTCCTCTAACATAGTATTTATTTTGTTAAATTATTATATCAAAATAAATATGAAAATTTTGTCATATTTTAAGAGGAGAATTTATATTTTTTAAAAAGAGTGATTTAATTAATAAATCACTCTTTATCAATACTATTTATTATATCTAATATATAATTTGCCATCAATTGATCATTACAACTTGATAATTCCAAATATAATTTATCAAAGTTTTTTACCTTTATTAAATCAATCAGATAATCATAATTTTCATTATTTTTTATTTCAAAATAATATTCAATTTTATCAATTAAATCATTTATAATAGCTTGTGTAATTTCTTGACTTGAATTGATGCAAGATACAACATCTAAATGGTGATTCATTGTAAGAATATCCACATACCTATTTTTCAAGTATTCACTTGATGAAAAAATAACAACACCATTATCGTCGGTATAATAAATTTGTTTACATAAATCTAACAAAGAAATATTATTTCCAATACCAATTCTAAAATCATCTTCATTTAAGTTTTCTTGATAATATTCAATTTTATTTTGGACAAATAACGGATCACTGCTATAAACCATCGGTTCAATTTGATCAACAATTCCAAGATCAAGCCATTTTTTAGCATCTTGTAAAAAACCTTTTGATGCAGAATCAAAATCGTTAAATACTGCAGCTGTTACAAGAATATCTGGTTTTATCTTTTTAATTCCACTTGTTGTTCGTATGATAAAATTAACTAATTCATTTTCCTTAAACTCTAACCATTTTTTTCTTACATCTTTATTATTTAAAATCAGTGTTCTTAGGTCACCTTCTAAGTTATTTTTCGTTAAAAACTTATTCATAGAATATTCACTATATCCAGGATCAATGATTTTTGTTGTACTACTAATTACATCATCTTCTAAATAATTATATAAATTTGATTGAGAATATCTAATGATATCGTATTCGATTTTATCGAAGTCATATAAACTTACTAATTCTAAATACCAATTATATAATGTATTTTGAACTTCATCATTACAAATATCATAGTAATAAATGTTTCCTTTTGATAATTCGCCATTATATTCAACTTGATAATGTTTTTCTGTTAAAACTTTAGACCCTTCTAAATAACATCTAAATGTTTGAGTAAAGGCATTCACACTAATATTTCGTTTATGAGCCTCACTTATAAAACACTTTAAATAGTCATTTCCATATATACCATAATTACAATCTTTTAAAACATCTGTTTTATAAAAATATTTTGAATCATACAAAATATAATTACCTACAAAAGGTAAAATTATAATTTCATTAAAACCCATTTTCTTTAATTTATCTAATGTATTACATACACCTTCTATAGATGTATCATCATAGGCAGAACCACCTTTAAATGGATAATACCACATCGCACAGGTTTTATTGATTTTGTAGTCAGTTATTTGGCCATATAAAATTGAGATGTATTCCTCACTAATTTTATTAATAGTTGATAATTGATGCAAATTATAAAATGTTAGTTCCTTGCCAATTGTTTTTAATTTACTGTAAATGCTCTTAATAACTTTATCAATATATTGATAATCATGAGGAATTGCTTGTTCCATTTCTTCATTAACTAAATTAATAATTTCATTATAAGGTATTATTTGCGCATTGTAAAAAGTTGCATATAAATCCTTATAAACATTTACTCCATCTTCATCTATATTAATTTTATCTTTTAGAGCTATATTTTCTCTTAAAAAATCTCCACCTTTTCCGTGTCCACTAAGTATATAACCATTTAAAGGCAACTCCACAAGTGTGCCTATTTCCACAACATATCCATTTTCATCGACACCAACCTCATATCCATATTCATTACGGGTACGATATGTACTTTGATCATAGTGAACTAAAGTATCAGTATTTCTAAAACCACCATAATAAAGTTTATCAGTATATATTGAAGTTAATACATAATTTTTATCATCATTTTCCATAACTTCAAATGTTTCATATTTAACATCTAAATAGGAATATTGATGAAGATGTTCATATGGAGTAAAATCATATTTTTGTTCGATTTCTTGTAATTGACTATACACTTCAAATGCTATTTCATCTTTATAATCAATAAAAAGATTATTAATAGTTGGAATAGTTTCATTTAACTCTAAAACAAAAGCATTATATGTTCTTAGGTCAGTAACTGTTTCTAATAAATTTACTAAACTAATAAATTTAAAAAAGACTTCATTTTTACTTAATTGATCATCATTAGAAATAAAGATGCTATTACCCACATATAAAACATAATTCCCAATCTCTACTTGTTTAAGTTTATGGCTACTTGTTCCATGGGCTGATACAACATACCCGTTTTCTGGGACATCAACTTTGATATCTTTTTGTACAACGCGTCCAAGTTTATCAACTGCAATTTCATACCCATAGATATTGGTATTAACAAAATTATTTTCATCATAAACAATTACCATGTCAGTACCACGTGTTGTTGCAAACTCAACATTGTTAAAAAATTGATTAACTTGAGAAATATCAAAAGGACTATTTTTTATATTAGAGAAATCGGGATATTCTAATAATTTTGTTTTTTCACGCTTAGATATCATAACATCAAAATAATCTACGAAATCTTGATATTTAATCATAATTGTGTTTTTGCCTAATATTAAATCAGAATATACTATTTCATAATCATCAATTATTTTATAAGATCCATCATTATAAACTATTTGAACAACTAATCCATCTAATTCTAAATTTTCACCTAAATAATAGTCTATTTTTTGAGGTTTTGAAACAATATTAAGATTGATTATTTTTTTACTTGTATTACAAGAACAAAGAAAAAATCCCCATCCAAGTAAAAGCACAATAAGCAAAGTTCTTTTTATTATTTTCATTTTATTAATCTCCTACTTGTCTTTATTATACCACATCATTTACAAATTTAAAAGCAGGAATATAATTATATTCCTGCTTTTTATTATTATGATAATTTTTCTGTTAATTCAGGGTAACCTTCGAATAAGTTCTTTTTCATTTTTAAAGCTTCCTCAATTGGGAATACTTTAATTTCATTGTTGAAGATACCTACACATTTACCACCTTCACCATTTAGCAAGCATTCAACAGCTTTTGTACCAAATCTACTTGCAAGGTTTCTGTCATACCAAACAGGTGTTCCACCTCTTTGCATATGGCCAAGAACAGTGGCACGACTTTCATAACCTGTATGAATTTCTACTTGACGAGCTAAGTCAGATGTATCTGTAATGTGTTCAGTTACAACGATTAAGATATGTCTTCTATTTTGTTTTTGACATTTTTTAACAACTTTGATAATTTGTTCCATATTGAAACCAATATCAGCAGTGATTACATAATCAGCACCAGTTGCAAGGGCAGCCGCATATGCAATATCACCACAATATCTTCCCATTACTTCAACAACTGAACATCTTCTGTGTGAGTTAGATGTATCACGAATTTTATCGATTGCATCTACCGCAGTGTTAACAGCAGTATGAAAACCAATACTATATTCTGTAGAAGCAATATCATTATCGATTGTTGCAGGAACGCCAATGCAATTAATGCCTAATCTTGTTAATTTTAACGCACCTTGGTAAGTTCCATCGCCACCAATAGCGATTAATGCATCGATACCAAGTTCTCTAAATTTTTCAGCAGCTTTTTGTTGAACTTCAAGAAGTTTAAATTCTTTTAGACGAGCAGAACCTAAGATTGTTCCACCACGGTTAATAGTTTCACTAACTGCCATACGATCCATTAAATGAAAACGACCTTCAATTAGACCTTTATAACCATCATCTATTCCATATACCTCAAGACCAGCATCAATACCAGAACGAACAATTGCGCGGATTGCTGCATTCATTCCAGGTGCATCACCGCCTGAAGTTAAAACTGCTATTCTTTTAATACCACTTTTATTTTCCATTTCTTCCTCCAATATTAGTCATTAACCTTTATTTTTTCTAAATTCCAAATATTTTTTGCATAGTTTTCAATACTATTGTCTGATGCAAAGCGTCCTGCTTCACTAATATTTACAAGTGACATTCTTGCAAATTCACGTGGATTACGATAGATTTGATCCATCTTTTCATGTGCTTCCATGTAACTTTCAAAATCTGCTAAACACATATATTGGTCAGCAATACCACTACTTGTTAATAAATAGTTAGCAATATTTTCAAAGCTCTTACCGGCAAAGCCACGTTTAAGTGTTGCAATAATTTCTCTTATTACTAAGTTATTATTATAGTAATAAGTTGAGTTATATCCTTTTGACCATTCAGTATCTACTTCTTTAGCACTCATACCAAAGATGAAGATATTGTCTACGCCCACCGAATCACAAATTTCAACATTTGCACCATCCATAGTACCTAATGTAACTGCACCATTAATCATGAATTTCATATTACCTGTACCACTAGCTTCTTTACCGGCAAGAGAAATTTGTTCACTAATTTCTGATGCTGGCATTAGTTTTTCCGCAAGTGTTACGCAATAATCTTCAATAAAGACAACATTTAATTTTGCCTTGATTTCTGGATGCATATCAATGTCTTTAGATATATAGTTAATTAATTCAATAATTTCTTTAGCACGATAATAACCTGGAGCAGCTTTAGCACCAAAGATAAATGTTTGAGGCGTTACATCTGCATTTGGATTATTACGTAATTTATTGTAAATAGCAATAATTTTTAAAACGTTTAATAATTGACGTTTATATTCATGAAGACGTTTTACTTGAACATCAAAACGTGTTGATGGGTCAATAACAATTCCTTGTTTTTTATAAAGCGCCTTAGCAAAATCGCATTTATTCAAATATTTGATTTTATTTAATTCATCTAAAACTTCTGTATCATTTTCAAATGCTCTAAATTTCTTTAAATTATTTGCATCAAAATACCAATCGTGGCCAATTTTGTCATCTAATAATTTTGCAAGACGAGGATTTGATTGATGTAACCAACGTCTATGTGCTATACCATTAGTAACATTAGTAAATTTTTCTGGATATAAATCATAGTAGTTTTTGAAAATACTACGTTTAATGATATCACTGTGAAGAGCTGATACACCATTGATATGATGTGATGCAATAACACATAATTTAGCCATATGAACATGGTTATCTGACATTAATGACATTAGGTAAGTTCTATCATTATCATAAGGATATAAACCAAATATTTGTTCATTAAAACGACGATTAATTTCATATAAGATTTGAGCAATTCTTGGCATATGACGATTAATTAAATCCATACTCCAAGATTCTAAAGCTTCTGCCATAACAGTATGGTTAGTGTATGCAACTGTTCTTGTAACAACATCCCAAGCTTCATCCCAACCAAATTCATAATCATCCATTAAGATTCTCATCATTTCTGGAATACATAATGTTGGATGTGTATCATTGATATGGATAGCTGCCTTGTCAGGTAGTGTATGCATATCTTTAAAACGTTTCTTATGATCATTGAAAATATTTTGAATTGAAGCACTTACTAAGAAGTATTGTTGTTTTAGACGAAGCGTTTTACCTTCAGAATTATCATCTGATGGATATAGTACTTTAGAGATAAGTTCTGCTTCGTTGTTTTCTTGCATTGCTCTAAAATATTGTCCTTGTGAGAATAGTTTCATATCAAATTTTGATACATTACGGGCACGCCATAGACGTAATGTTGAAATACCATCACTTGCACCACCTGAGATTAATAAATCATAAGGCATTGCCTCAACGTCTTTTGTATCATGATATGCAACTTTCATTTTACCATTTTCTTGGTATTGTTCAATCCAACCACCAAAACGAACCTTTAATGCTCTATCGCTTCTTGGAACAAGCCAAACTTCTCCTCCTGGAAGCCATACATCTGGCATTTCAGTTTGCCAACCATTAACGATTTTTTGTTTGAAAAGACCATATTCATAGCGAATCGAAAAGCCTGTAGCTGGATAATTCAAAGAGGCTAATGAGTCCATAAAGCATGCAGCTAAACGTCCTAAGCCACCATTTCCTAGTCCTGCGTCTGGTTCTTGTTCATAAACATCTTCAATATCGATTTTATATTTTTTTAATACCTTAGCATATTCATCAACAAGTCCTAAATTATAAAGATTAGTTTTAAGACTACGACCAACTAAGAATTCCATACAAAGGTAATAAACCTTCTTCGCAGAAGCTTCCTTTACAGCTTTGTTGAATTTTTCCTTCTTTTCAAGAAGTTGATCAAGAACAGTCATACTAATTGCTTTATACATTTGTTCGATTGACGCATCATTTGGAGTTACACCAAAATATTGGGCTAATTTTTCTTCAATTTTCGCTTGTACATTTAACTGTGTTTTACTATCATTTGCCATATTAATTCCTACTTTTAGTCAAATTTTTTATACATTTTAATATAAGACTTTGCAGATGCACTCCATCCAAAATCAGTCTTAATTACTTTATTAATATGGTCTAAGTGTACTTCTTTGTTTTGATAATCTTCAAGTGCTCGTTTTAAAGCAACTAACAAGTCTTGGGCATTGTCACCACTAAATGTGTAACCATTACCTTTTTTACCTTCAAAATTATGGATACTATCTTTTAAACCACCTGTTTCTCTAACAACAGGAATAGTACCATATCTTGATGCTATCATTTGTGATAAACCACAAGGTTCTGACTTAGATGGCATCAAGAAGAAATCACATGAACCATAGATTTTTCTTGATAAATCTTGGTTATAAGAAATAATAGCTCTTACTTTGTGTGGATATTTTTCTTCCATATCTTTGAAATATCCTTCATAATAACTATCACCTGTACCAAGAATTACAAGTTGAACATTTTCTTTCATTAATTCTGTAAAGATTTGTTTGATATATTCAACGCCTTTGTGATGAACAAGACGAGTTACCATACCAATCATTGGAATGTTTTCATCAACAGTTAAAGCTAACATTTTTTGTAACTCAACTTTATTAAGGGTTTTCTTTTCAACTTCCTCTTTACTATATTTAACAAATAAAGAATCATCTTTTTGTGGGTTATAGAAGTTTTTATCAATACCATTTAAGATACCAATTAATTTACCTTCTTCTTTTACTCTTGCAACTTCATGTTCTAAACCATGAGCATATTCAGGAGTAAGGATTTCTTCTGCATAGCTTGGGCTAACAGTAGAAACAATGTTAGATGCTTCCATAGCACCTTTCATAATATTGATTAAACCATTATATTCAAATAAATGAGCATCATTAATTGAGATACCAAATACATCTTCAATAATGTCGTCATCAAAAGAATATTTGCCTTGATATTCGATATTATGAATTGTAAAAACTGATTTAAGATTTTTAAATCTCTCATCATTATAATATAAAGTTCTTAGATATACACTAGTCATACCTGCTTGCCAGTCATGAGCATGAAGGATATCAGGTATTTCATTTAAGTATATCATCACTTCAATAGCAGCTTTAGAGAAATATGCGAAACGTTCACCATCATCAAAATATCCATAGAAGTTTGTACGTTTAAAGTAGTATTCATTATCAATGAAATAATAAGTTACACCACCTTCGACATATTTATAAATGCCACAGTATTGATTACGCCAAGAAAGCTTAACAGTTGTTTGGCCTAAATAGACAAGTTTATTGAAATATTTAGGATTCATCTTTAATGAATATAATGGTAAGATAACACTTATTTCATATTCACCTTTAGATTGTTTAACAATTCTTTTTGGTAAAGAACCAACAACATCCCCTAAGCCACCTGATGCAAAGAAAGGTTGACATTCAGACGCAACATAAGTTATTCTTTTAGCTTTTGTTTCCATAATTTCGATTCCTTTTTTAAATCATTACATTCTTACTTACATAGTAAGGAAGTTTTTCACAACCAGATAAGTTGTTACGGTCTTTGATTGTAACGTTTTTATCTGTCACAACACAATTAAGTTTTACGTTATCACCAATGATAGTATCTTGCATGATAATTGAGTTTTCTACAACAGTATTTTTACCAACTTTAGCACCTCTAAATAAGATACTATTGATAACTGTTCCCTCAATTTCAGTTCCATCAGCAATAAAGCTGTTTTCAACTTTAGCATTTTTGCCATATTTTGTAGGGACAGAATCTCTAACTTTTGTATAAATACGATGATCCGGATTTCCGAATACACCTTCTCTAACTTCATCTTTTAATAGTTCCATACTATGATGATAGTAGTTTTCTAAAGTTGTAACTTTCATCCATACACCTTTATATTCATAACCATAGATGTTTAAGCTATTAATATTATTAAACAAAATGTCTCTTTCAATACTTGTTTGACCTAAACTAATTGCATCTTCGATTAAAGAAATTAAGTATCTGCGCCCGAAGATTAATAATTTCATTGAAACATTTTGTACAGCATCTAATGTTGAATTTAATCCCATTTTAACAACACGACCATCTTCGTTTGTTTCAATATTCATAAAGTTAGTCATAGATTTTTGAACTTGACATTTATTATAAATTAATGTGATATCCGCATTTTTAGCAATATGAAATTCTAAAGCCTCATATAGATTAACAGTATGAATACTATCACAATCCATTAAAACAACATATTCTTCTGTCGAGCGATTTAAATACCCCATAATACTCTTTAAAGCTTCTAAATGAGTTGTATAAATAAAGTCGCTCTTATAGTTTCCAAATGGAGGAAAAATTGTAATACCCCCACTTCTTCTAGATAAGTCCCAGTCTTTACCAGAACCTAAGTGGTCCATTAATGATTGGTAATTCTTTTGAGCAAGTACTGCAACTTTAGAGATTTCTGCATTTACTAAAGAAGATAATGCAAAGTCAATTAAACGATATCTACCACCAAATGGAATACTAGCAGTAGTACGTTTTCTTGTTAATTCATCAATGTTTTCATTTTGAAGGTTTGCAAAAATAATACCTAACGCTTTCATTATCTTACGCCTCCTTGATCAATATTTGCATTTGCAGGTACGACTTCTTTGTCTTTAATAACTGATGCACGACCAACAACTGCTATGCCTTTACCAGCTTCTTTAGATTCACCGATAACAGCTTTTTTACCAATTTTTACATTTTCGTCAATAATACTGTATTCAACAACAGCCTTTTCATTAATTTGTGCATTAGCAAAAACAACGCTATCTTTAACCACAGCGCCTTTAGCAACAGTAACACCAGAAGAAATAACACTGTTAATAACAGTACCATAGATTTTTGCTCCACCACCAATTAAAGAATTAGTAACAACAGCTCCTTTTGCAACGTATTGAGGTGTTGCGCCAATATTACGAGAGTGGATTTTCCAATATGGGTCATAAATATCAAAGTTAGGATTATCACCAATTAAGTCTTGGTTAGCTTCCCATAAGCTTTGGATTGTACCAACGTCTTTCCAATATCCACTAAATGGATATGCTACCATCTTTTCGCCTTTTGCAAGCATTGTTGGAATAATGTTTTTACCAAAGTCATTGCTTGATTTAGGATCTAAAGCATCAGCTTGTAAATAGCTAAATAGTTTATCCTTTTTGAAAATATAAATACCCATTGATGCTTTTGTACTCTTAGGTTGAGCAGGTTTTTCTTCAAATTCGTAAATAATATTATCTTCATTAGTATTCATAATACCAAAACGACTTGCTTCTTCTAAAGTAACCTCTAATGTTGCGATAGTACAGTCAGCATCTTTTTTGATATGATAATTTAACATTTTGTTATAGTCCATTTTATAGATATGGTCACCAGACAAAATAAGGACATGTTCAGGGTCATAACTATCAATAAAACTTAAATTTTGATAAATCGCATTTGCAGTACCTTTATACCAGTCCATACTGTCTTTTGCTTGGTATGGAGGAAGAACGTGAACACCACCATATGTTCTATCTAAATCCCAAGGTAAGCCATTACCAATATACTCATTTAATACTAATGGTTGATATTGTGTTAATACACCAACTGTATCAATATTTGAGTTAATACAATTTGATAAAGTAAAGTCAATAATACGATACTTTGCGCCGAAAGAAACGGCTGGTTTTGCTACTTTTGTTGTAAGTGCAAGAAGTCTACTCCCTTGGCCTCCTGCAAGTAGCATTGCGACACATTTTTTACGTCTAAACATATTCTTTTCTCCTATCTAATTAATTTTCTTAAATATTAAAGCGCTGCGTGGCATTAAATCTAAAAAGATACTGCCATCATCAACGATAAATTTCTTCCCGATACGATAAGTGTAACCACCAAAAGCAAGGTCTTCACTATCCAAAATAAGTTCATATTCTCCATTTTTTAAACTAAAGCAATAATTGTTCCAAGTGCTTGCAGAAAAGTTAAGGATAACAACCATTGTTTCTTTATTTCTACTAATACGTTCATAGGCAAAGATATTATGATCTTTGTCATCGACTGAAATCCAGTTAAATCCAGTCCAGTCAAAATCATTTTCATGAAGGCATTTGTTATCAACATATAAATGATTTAGTTTTTTAACGTAATCTTTTAATTTACGATGTGACTCAAAGCCTAAAACACTCCAGTCAATTTCTCTATTTTCATCCCATTCTCTAAACTGACCAATTTCTCCACCCATAAATAACAACTTCTTCCCTGGGTGTGTCATCATATAAGTGTAATATGTTTTTAGATTAGAGAATTTGTCAAAATAATCTCCGGGCATTTTATTTATCATTGAGCCTTTTAAATGCACTACTTCATCATGACTTAATGCAAGCACATATCTTTCAGAATAAATATATGACATTTGGAAAGAAATAGAATTATGATGATAACTACGATAAATTGGATCTTTTTTGATATATTTTAAAGTATCATTCATCCATCCCATATTCCATTTCAAGTCAAATCCAAGTCCGCCATTTTCAACTTTTTCGGTAATTTTTGGATATGCGGTTGATTCTTCTGCTATTGTCAAGATTCCCGGATACATGTCATGTAAGACTTTATTAGCTTTTT
Organism: Bacilli bacterium; assembly: GCA_045589955.1. Lineage (GTDB taxonomy): Bacteria > Bacillota_I > Bacilli_A > ML615J-28 > CAG-313 > CAJGCS01. Next base: position 13,654 of record JAZNQD010000031.1, read on the forward strand.
CAATAAAAGCTTTTGCTTCAAGGTTAATATTACCACCTAGGTTATTCTTAGGTGAATCCTTTGGATCACGACAAAAATCTAAATATAACATTCCTGATACCGCATCAACTCTAACTCCATCAACATGGAATTTATCAAATAAGAATGATGCACTAGAAACTAAGAAACTTTGAACTTCACATTTACCATAATCAAAAATTCTTGTTCCCCAACCTTCATGTTCCATTCTTTTGGGATTTGGATCTTCATATACATAGTCTCCATCAAATTCAATTAACCCATGAGAGTCTTTTGTAAAATGACCTGGTACCCAGTCAACAATAACTCCAATACCGTTTAAATGACATGTATTTACAAAATCCATAAAATCAGCCGGCGTTCCATATCTTGAAGTAATTGAATAAAATCCAGTAACTTGGTATCCCCAAGAAGGATCATAAGGATACTCAGAAATTGGCATTACTTCAATATGAGTATACCCCATATCTTTTGCGTACTCACTTACCTCATGACCAAGTTTTCGGTAGTCAAATACCTTTCCGTCTTCATAACGACGCCATGAACCTAAATGAAGTTCGTAGATATTTATCGGTTTATCTAATGCTTGATTCTTAATACGATTTTTCATCCAAATATCATCAGTGAAACGATAATTATTATCTAAATCAAAAATCTTTGATGCTTTGTTTGGTCGCAGTTCTGAATGGAAAGCAAAAGGATCACTTTTATAAATATATTCATCTTTTTTTGTTTTTATGATGTATTGATAACATTGGAATTCTTTAGCTTCTTTGACAAAGACTTCCCAAATACCTTGTTCTGATACCTTTGTCATTTGATTAACTAAACTATCCCAATTATTAAATTCACCAACAACACTTACCCATTTTGCATTAGGTGCAAACACCCTAAAAGTAGTACCCTCCTTTTGATAGTGGGCACCTAGTAACTCATATGCACGATAATTTGTTCCTTGGTGAAAATAATAAATTCCTTGATTATTCATACTCTAATATCTTTCCATACTTTTTCGATTATATTATATCATAAACATCTTTTTTAATCAATCTCTTTGTCTTTTATTTTAAGAAGCAAAAATAGTAGAGCATAAAGCTCTACTATTATCTAAAGTTTAATTATTTTTACTTAGTGATTTTTTCCTATACATTTTTTAATAAATAAACATCGCATCGCCAAATGAGAAGAAACGATACTTCATTTCAACGGCTTCATTATAAGCATCCATTATAAATTCTTTGCTTGCAAAAGCACTCACTAACATAATCAGAGTTGACTTTGGAAGATGGAAATTTGTTATCAAAGCATCAGCTGATTGAATCTTATAAGGGGGATAAATAAAGATATTTGTATCTTCTTTTACTCCTTTGAATGTACCATATTTAGAGTAAATACTTTCTAAAGTACGCAAAGATGTTGTCCCTACACATATAATTCTACGACCCTCTGATTTAGCTAAATTAAGCCTATTTGCCACTTCATCACTCATCTGATAAAACTCACTATGCATCTTATGATCTTCAATTTTCTCAACCGATACTGGTCTAAATGTACCTAGACCAACATTTAAAGTAACAGTTAATACTTCAATTCCCTTGGCTTTAATAGCATCAAGGAGCTCATTTGTAAAGTGTAATCCTGCAGTTGGGGCAGCTGCACTTCCATATTCATTAGCATAAACAGTTTGATATCTAGACTGATTTTCTAATTTTTCACGAATATATGGAGGTAGTGGCATTGTTCCAATTTCTTCAAGTATTTCAATAAAAATACCTTCATAAATCATTTCAAATGTTCTTTCCCCATCGTCACCTACACCTACACATTTAGCTCTTAACAAACCATTTTTGAAAGAAATAATTGTTCCTTCATGAACGCGGCGAGCAGGTCTTACTAATGATTTCCATAAATTAGGACCAACTTCTTTTAAAAGTAATACTTCAATATAGGCTTTAGTATCTTCTTTTTCCCCATAGATTCTAGAAGGTAATACTTTTGTATCATTTAAAACAAGCACATCACCTTTATTTAAATGATCAATAATATTAAAGAAATGTTCGTGATTTCTTTTACCTGTACGTTTATTTAAAGTTAATAATCTTGAACTGCTACGATCTGTTAAAGGAGTTTGAGCAATTAGTTCTTCAGGTAAATTATAATCAAATTCATTTACTTTCACACTAATGTACCCCTTTCTTTTTTAAGATGTTCGTACGCTTTTTCGGTTGCAACACGGCCACGATGTGTTCTTAGAATAAATCCTTCTTGTAATAAGTAAGGTTCATTAACATCTTCTAACGTAACTGTTTCTTCTGATATACTTGCTGCAAGGGCTTCAAGGCCAGCTGGTCCACCTTTGAATCTTTCAATCAAGCATAAAAGATATTTACGGTCTGTAATATCTAAACCTTCTTTATCGATATCTAATTTATTTAAAGCATAATCAGTTATTTTAGGATTAATAACTTCAATATTTTCATATTGAGCAAAGTCTCTAATTCTTCTAAATAAGCGGTTGGCAATACGTGGAGTGCCACGGCTTCTTTTCGCAAGTTCCAAACATGCTTCATCGCTTACTGGATAATCAAGAATTCGGGCTGTACGTTTGATGATTCTACTAAGTTCATCTTTATCATAATATTTAAGTTGATGAACAATCCCAAAACGATCCCTCATTGGTGCAGTTAAATCTCCAAAACGAGTTGTTGCGCCAACTAAGGTAAATGGAGGAAGATCAATACGAAGAGTAGTTGCACTAGAGTCTTTTCCTAGAACAATATCAATTACATAATCTTCCATAGCTGAATAAAGCATTTCTTCAATCACCTTCGGAATACGGTGAATTTCATCAACAAATAAAATATCACCTGGTTCTAATGAAGATAAAATTGATGCTAAATCGCCTGGGCGTGATAATGCTGGTCCAGTAGTTGTTTTAATTTTGCCATGCATTTCGTTGGCAATAATATTAGCAAGAGTTGTTTTACCAAGTCCAGGAGGGCCATATAAAAGGACATGGTCTAAACTTTCCCCACGAGCAAGAGCAGTTGAAATAAAGATTTTAAGCATTTCTTTTATTTCTTCTTGACCAACATATTCATTTAGAGATTGAGGACGAAGAGTCGATTCAAACTCATCACCATTAATCATCTTTTGATCCATAATATTTTCTTTCATAACTTTCGTCCTTTCTTTTTGCAATTCAAACAAATTTATGTTATAATACCATCAAAGAGGTATATATTATGTATAGTTATATTAAAGGGCAAATTACTGAAGTAATGCCAACTCATATCACAGTTGATAACAACGGAATTGGTTACATGATTAAAGTTCCCAATCCATATTTATATGAAAATAAATTATTTCAAGACCAACTAATTGTTTACACTTATCAAAATGTTCGCGAAGATGCTATCGAACTTTATGGTTTTTCTTCAAAAGAAGAAAAGCAAATGTTTATCAGTCTAATAAGTGTTAAAGGATTAGGTCCTAAAGGAGCACTAGCTATTTTAGCTTCTTCTACTCCAAGTGAACTAGCAAATGCCATATTAGAAGGAAATGACAAATATTTTAAGAGTTTCCCTGGTGTAGGTGCAAAACTTTCTCAACAAATCATTCTTGACCTTAAAGGTAAAGTTGACTTAGATAATACTTTAGTTCAACCAAAAGATGAAAGATTAGAAAGTGTAAGTCTTGCATTAAAATCACTTGGATACAATGCAACTGAAATTAAGAATATAACAAAAAAACTTGTTATAAATAAAGAAGACACTATCAATTCACTAGTTCTTCAATCTTTAAGAATGTTGAACAAATCATAAATTATTATACCATAATTTTATATTTTTTACAATAGATAGCCACAATTAGATTGTGACTATTTTTTTAATTTTGGCAATTATTTTATTATTAAATATTACATATGAAAAAAGTGATGTGTTAATACACATCACTTTTAATCTTATTTAAAATATTCCTCTTGTGCCCATTTTGGTAAATATTGAACATAATTACGGAAAACAAACACTTTAGATTCATGAAGTTTAAAGTTTTCTTCACCTTTTACTTTATTCTCAAAATCTTGTAATTCCGCATTCCACTTAGCAGTTCCCCCAGTTAGAGTTAAATCATAATAACCTCTAATAGTTTCGCTACCATAGAATTCAAAACTATTTGTTCCATAAGTAACAAATTTCATTGTTCCGTTAACAGCATTCCAGTAGACATTTAAGTTTTGAGATATGTTTGGAGCTTTATAAATTCTACTAATTGCCTCAGCTGCCGGATGTCCTGATGCACCATTTAGGTTATGAGTGTTATTTTCTGAAGGACCACCTGGGTTTTGGCCATATTGACCTGCACGAGCAGCTGAAATAGCAACTGCTTGAGGGTTTAAAGTATCTAATAATTCTTGTGAATTAGATCCATGTGAACCATGGTGAGAAGCTTTATATAAAGTAACTTCTGGTAGTTCTTCTAAAGCAAGTAAATCAGCTTCACTTGCATTTGTCAAGTCACCAGCAGTAAAGAAAGAAAAATCTTTATAATAGAATATTACCGCAACAGAGTTTGCATTACCAGCTTTAGCTTTTGTAGTATCAATATAATTACCTGTATTAAGTACTTCAAAATAGAAATCTTCAGTTAAATAGTAAACATCAGTTGCACCATTTAGACCATTTACGCAGTCATAAGCGCTATGATATACCATTCCTGATTGAAGGTATTTATTACGAGCACTTAATGTGTTTCCACTTCCGCTGCCCCCATAATCAATCATCAATGATACATTATCAATATTCTTTAATGCATTTGTAAGTCCATCAATATGGTCACCATCACTATGGGTAGCCATTAATAAGTCTAAACGATCATCTGTACAATATTGAGTTAACACTTTTTGTACATAATTTCCATCATATTCCCAACCAGCATCAATAAGAATTTCAACATTTCCTTTTTTGATAAATAATGAATCTGCATAAATATGTTGCATTTCTAAGAAATAAATTTCAAGCGGTTCTTCTTCACCTTCATTACCAAGGAAAATTGGATCTTCAGGACTTAAACCACTACCAACACCTAATTGTTCAACTTTGCTTTTAGCATTAACAATAATGCTATCAGAAATATAAGGATAATCTTTTAAATAAGCAGTAATAACAACTGTACCAGTTCCATGAATTGTTAAATTACCAAAACTATCAACAGATACAATTTGAGGGTCTGAACTTTCCCAAATAACTTTTAAAGCGACTTCACTTGATTGTTCACTATCAAGTCTACATTCATCCCCTTGTGATAAAACAATTTCTTCAATTTGAATATCATCTTGAGTTATCTCGATTGTATTAGGTTGTGTAACTGTTGTACAACTTGATAATAAAAGAATAAATAAAAGATTAATTGATAAAAGGAATTTTTTCATTTTTTACTCCTTTATATTATTTCATTAATTTAATATTATCAATATTTACTCTTCTACCAGTATTTTCAACAATAATAATTGCAACACGATTTGCACCTTCTGGAACATTAACGCGATATGTTAACATTTCAATTGAATCAACAGTAATGCTTTCGCTTGCTACTACCCAAGTTTCGCCTGAATTTGTTGAATATTCAATTCTAATCTTAGCGCCTGCAGCATCATTGCCATATAATGCAACTGCAAATTCTAATACTGAGAATTCAACGTTATCAAGAATTTCAATTCTTGCAGTTGAATCTGCTTCTTTATTAGATTGTGCTCTAATACTAAATTCGCCTTCTCTTCTATCACTTGCAGAACTTGCAATAAGAGCATTTCTTAACATCCAAGTATGACCACCTAAGAAGACATTACCTTCTTTATATGATGATTTAGTATCAGAGTTTCCATATGAACTAGCTGGAAGAGCATCTTCTAAGTTTAGTTCTGCAACTACTTCATATACTTTTTCGTCTTTTGCAAATACAAGAACTTCAAATTCTTTTGTAATTTCTTGGCCATTTAAAGAAAGTGTAGCAGTTAATGTAACATTTACGTTTGCTTCTTGATGAGTAACAGCACCAGTTGAAGCATTGATTGCTTCGTTGTTTGAAGCCCAACTAATTGCTAAACCATCAAAGCCATCTACTGCTACTGGTAATTCGATTGAATCAACTGAGAAAGCAACTGAAGTTGAAATTTCAAGTTTACCTAATGCTGCTTGTAATAATTCACTTGTATTTAATTCTTCAAAAACAATATCTTCTGCTTTTGTAATTACAATTTGAGGAGAAGCTTTACCATAACCGAAAGCTGTCATGATTCCTTTATATGTAAATGGCATTCCACTTACAGCTGCAGAAATTTTAGCGTTAATATCACTATATTCTTCAGCACTCATATATGAAGGATCAACTCTAAATGTAACACTATTTTCATTAACCATTGCATAGAAACTATAAGCTTTTGCATCATTTACTGTTCCATTATCAAATACTGCTGTGCCAGTAACAATTGAACAGTGATATGGTTCCATTGCGGCTAAATCAGAAGGATTAGTACCATCTAAATTATTAACAGTATATTCAATATTTTCTTCAAGTTCTTTGAAATATTCAACATTTACAATTTCATTTAAACCATTATAATATTTCTTATATCCACCAACTTCATAAGATTTACCAAGTTCAACTGGATATAAAACAGCGTCTTGTGCATAAACATAATATCCTTCTGTACCATCTTGTAAAGTATATGTTACTTTACCATCTTTAGCTGGGCTAATATGTGTTACTACACCTTTAACTTTTAATTTACTATCTTTTTCTGCAGTCATGTATTCTGCATGAGTAGTAAATGGCATTTCTGCCCAATCGCCTGATACGATAGGTTGATCAGCTTTTTCGAAAGTTAAAGTAATGTTTGCACTAACTTCAGGATAGTTTTTAGAAGTAGCTGTGATTGTTACAGTACCTTCTTTTAAGCCTTTAACCTCACCACGTGAAACAGTAGCTACTGATTCATCAGATGAAGACCAAACAACAGCTTGATTAGCTTCTGCAGGTAAAACTGACGCATAAACTCTGATAGTTTGTCCAGCTTTTGCAGTTAAAACATCACCATCTGTAGCTAAACTAATACTTTCAACAGGAACAACAACAGGATCTTTTTCTTCAACTATAATTGAGAATTTTTTAGAAATTGTTGGTGCAAGTTCAGCTGTAGCAACAATATTTACTGTACCTTTAGCAACGGCTGTTACTAAACCATTTTCATCGACTGTTGCAACTTCTTCATTTTCTGATTCCCAAAGAACAACTTGATCAGCAGTTTCTGGGAATACAACAGCAGTTAATTGTAGTGTTTCTTCGACTTTAATTGTTCTAATGTTATTTTCACTTTCAATTTGAATACCTTGAATAGGTGATACTTCACATGAAGCAGTGAAAACAAGCATTAGAATTGTAACAAATAATAATACTACTTTTTTCATTTTCTTCTCCTCTAAGTTTTTTTGTTTTTCAACACCTTTATTATAACATGATTATTATTTCTTTTTCTATATAAAAAAACCAAAAAAAGTGTGAAAGCTTTTTCACACTCTTAAAATCTAAATCCACCTTTATTTTTCCCTTTACCTTTTTTGATTTTAGGTTGTTGCATCGGGATTGGTGCTTGCCCTTTGCTAATTTTTTCCATTTGTTTTTCGTCCATGCCGGCAAATGATTGCATTTGTTTTTTCATTTCTTCGAACTTTTTAACCATACCATTCACTTCAGAATAACTTCTACCAGAACCATTAGCAATTCTAATACGACGAGAATATCCTTTTGCAACTAAGTCAGGATTACGACGTTCTTCTTTTGTCATTGCTTTAATCATTGTTTCAATATAAACAAATTGTTTATCATCGATATTAACATTTTTAAGTTTTGAACCAAGTCCTGGAATCATACCAAGTAAACTTTTTAAAGAGCCCATCTTTTTAATTTGTTTAATTTGATCTAAGAAGTCATTATAGTTGAAAACACCTTTTTCAAGTTTTTCAGCCATTTTCATAGCATCTTCTTCGTTGAAGTTTGCGGTTGCTTTTTCAATAAATGAAACAACATCACCCATTCCTAGGATACGTTTAGCCATTCGTTCTGGATGGAATAATTCGATTTCGTCTAACTTTTCCCCGACCCCAACGTACTTGATTGGAATTTGTGTCATATAACGAATTGATAATGCAGCACCACCACGAGTATCACTATCAAGTTTAGTTAATAAACAACCAGTAACTGATAATTTTTCATGGAATGTTGATGCCACGTTTACCGCATCTTGACCAGTCATTGAGTCAATTGTTAATAAGATTTCATCTGGTTTAGCAATTTCTTTAATATCAACTAATTCTTGCATTAATGCTTCATCGATATGTAGGCGACCAGCAGTATCGATGATAACAAAATTGAAGTTATTTGCTTTAGCATATTCTAAAGCTTTTTTGACAATCACTTGTGGTTTTGTTAAAATACCCATTTGGAAAACTTCAATATTTAATTGTTTTCCAAGTTGAACTAATTGATTAATAGCTGCTGGACGATAAATGTCAGCTGCTACCATTAAAGGACGTAAGTTCTTTTCTTTACGAAGTAAATTAGAAATTTTACCTACGTGAGTAGTTTTACCACTACCTTGTAACCCTACAACTAAAGCAACACTCATGCCACTTTGTTTTAAGTTAATTGGTACGGCAGATTCACCCATTAATTTAACCAATTCTTCATAAACAATTTTAACAACTTGATCACCTGGAGTTAATGATTTCATAACTCTTTCGCCAAGTGCTTTTTCTTTTACTTCGGCAATAAATTTCTTAACAATTTTATAGTTAACGTCAGCTTCTAATAAAGAAACACGAACCTCACGCATCGCCTCTTCAATATCATGTTCATTAACCTTACCACGCCCGGTTAAGCGACGAAGGGACATCTGAATCTTTTCAGATAAACTTTCAAATGGCATATAATCACTCCATTTCTTTTATTTTACTAATAATTTCTTTTCCTGATTCATTAGTTAATTGTTCTAAATCCATCAAGTACTTATCTAACAATTTACCATTTTTATATAATGATAATTTTGCTTCATATTCTTCTAAAGCATTACAAGCTTTTTGTAATGCATCCCATACCGCATTACGGCTAATAGCCATGTTTTCAGCAATCTCGCTTAAACTATAATCTTCACCATAATAGTATTCAAAGATTTCTTGTTGTTTTGGTGTTAACAAAGAATAATAATAACCATATAAAGCATTATAGTAATTCTTCTTTTCAATTTGATTATCCATGATAACTCCTATTCTTCATCTTCGATGAATAAGCCACCAATGTATTCTTCTAAATCGAAGTATTCTAAATCTTCCATCTTTTCGCCTAAACCAATCATTTTAATTGGAATATTATATTTATCTCTAATAGCTAAAACAATACCACCTTTACTAGTACCATCTAGTTTAGTAAGAATAACTCCAGTGATATTAGCAACCTCTAAGAAAGACTCTGCTTGAGAAAGACCATTTTGGCCTGTTGTTGCATCGATTACTAATAAAGTTTCTTGAGGAGCATTTGGAACTTCTCTTTCAATAACACGATTCATTTTTTCAAGTTCTTTCATCAAGTTAACTTTATTTTGTAAACGGCCGGCAGTGTCACATAATAAGACATCATATTTTTCGTTCTTAGCTTTTTGTAAAGCATCGAAGATTACACTTGAAGGATCTGTGGCGCCTTTTTTAATGACAATATCAACGCCAACTCTTTCAGCCCATATTTCTAATTGATCAACAGCACCTGCTCTAAATGTATCACCCGCAGCTAAAAGAATCTTCTTTCCTTGTTTCTTTAAACGATGAGCAATCTTCGCAATAGTAGTTGTCTTCCCAACTCCATTTACACCTACAAATAAGAAGACAGATAATCCTTCTTTATTAATATTTAAGTTGTTATTAACAATCTCATTTTTTAGATATAGTTCAAACATTTTATCAACTATGATTTGTTGCAGTTCTTTGACATCATTTACACCATCAACACGTTCATCTTCTTTAAGTTGATCAATAAAGTCAAGTGTTGTTTCAACACCAATATCAGCCATGATGAAGGCATCAGTTAAATCATCAAATAAATCTTCATTGATTTCATTATAACTAGAAAGAATACTTTTTAATTTTCCAAGTAAACCACTTCTAGTTTTCTTCATACCTAAATTATATTTTTTCGAAACATCATTTTTCTTTTTTCTCTTAAAAAAATCAAAAAAGCCCATAGCAAACCTCAATGTATTTTTAATAATATTATTATTTTATTTCTTTAAATATTATACTATATTTTCAAGAATAAATCAAGTAAATATAAATACCCCTTATAAAAAAAAGGGTGTCAGATAGGGGGATAAACTATCTGACAGGAAGGTATTCCGATAAACGGAATATTTAGGGGATATGTGCGCTTTTTAGCGCATATATATTATAGCATATTTTAAAATATAATTCAAGAGAATAATAAACTTTTTTAACTTTTTTCGACATTAAATGTCAACAGTTTGCTTTTTACTCTTCTTATTTGTAACACATTTTTCGTTACCACAACGAATTGTTTCAATTTCCACTTTAGTTTCAGGATGAATTGATGTAACTTTAATCATTGGTGCACCACATTCTGGGCACTTTTCTTCAAGTGGAATTCCTGAATATGTTGTCTTACATTCTGGATATCTGTTACAAGCATAGAACTTAGCACCTCTTGAACGACCTCGTCCACTAACACGTTCAACAATTTCACCTTCACCACAAACAGGGCATTTAATACCTGTTGAAATAGGTTCTGGTTTTTCTTTCTTCTTAATGAACTTACAACGAGGATATCCTGAACATGCGGTAAACTCACCAAATGGGCCTCTTCTAATATATAAAGGTAATCCACATTCTGGGCAGAATTCATCAGTGATTTTAGGATAAATCTTTACCATATTATCACGAGCATATTCAATTAAAGGTGCAAACTCATCATAGAACTTGGCAAGTTCTTTGTGCCATACTGCTTTACCAATAGCAATTTCATCTAATGTATTTTCCATTTCGGCTGTGTATTTTACATTAATAATAGAACTAAAGAATTGATCTAGTTGATCTGATGTTAAAATGCCTTGTTCAGTTGGAACAAATGATTTTTTATCCATTGATACATAACTGCGAAGTCTTAAAGTTTCCATGGTCATAGCATAAGTTGATGGACGACCAATCCCTAGTTCTTCCATCTTACGAATCAATCTTGCTTCAGTATAGCGATGCGGAGGAGAAGTAAATTTTTGTTCTTTAGTTAATTCTTGAAGATTTAGTTTTTCTTCTACTAATAATTCAGGTAGAAGATCAACATCTTCAGTAACATCAAGATTAGCTTCTTCATAGACTTTTAAGAAGCCATCAAACATTACTTTTTCACCTTGAATTAAGAATAAGTGTTTACCATTAACAACATCAACTTTTGTATCTTCTACTACTGCGTCTTTCATAAGTGATGCAACAGCACGGTTATAAATTAATGAATAAATTTTATACTCTTCTAAACTTAAATACTTTTTAATACTTTCAGGTGTTCTTTCTATATTTGTTGGACGAATAGCTTCATGGGCATCTTGAACATTTTTACCTTTATTAGAAACTTTCTTTACGCCTTTATAGTAGTTTTCGCCATAAGTTTTTTCAATGTAGTCTTTTGCGCTATCTAAAAATTCATCTGACAAACGAACAGAGTCCGTACGCATATAAGTGATTAAACCAACAAGCTCTTTACCAACTTCAATACCTTCATATAGTCTTTGAGCAATTGTCATTACACGTTTTGCACTATAGTTATATTTTACTGAAGCATCTTGTTGAAGAGTTGAAGTAATAAATGGAGGTTTAGAAGTACGATTACGTTCTTTCTTATTGATTGCTTTAACAACAAAGTCACCTTGTTTTAACTCTTCAATAATTTGATTTACTTCTTCTTCAGAGGCAATTGTATGTGCTTCGCCAGTTGTTCCAATATATTTAGCTTTAAGAAGAAATTCTTTTTCGCCTACTTGTTTTAAGAATTTTGCAACAATATCCCAATACTCAACTTTTTCAAAAGCCTGAATTTCTTTTTCGCGATCAACGACAAGCTTCAAAGCAACACTTTGAACACGGCCAGCACTCTTAGAGCCTAGTTTTTGTTGCATCAAAGAAGATAATCTAAAACCAATAATTCGGTCAAGAATACGTCTTGATTCTTGCGAGTGAACAAGTTTCATATCAATTTGACGGTCATTCTTAATTGATTTAAGAATAGCGCTTTTAGTAATTTCATTAAAAACAATACGTGATACTTTTTTTACTGGTTGACCTAAAACAGAGGCTAAATGCCAACTTATTGCTTCACCTTCTCTATCCGGGTCGGTTGCAAGATAAACGTGGTCCGCTTCATCTGCTTTCTTACGAAGCTTTTCAACAACATCAACTTTATCTTTTAAAATAACGTATTCAGGAGTAAAGTTGTTTTCGATATCAACGCCAAAACCACCTTTACCTTTTATTGATAAATCTCTTATGTGACCAATACTAGATTCTACACAATAGTCTTCGCCTAAGTAAGTAGAAATTGTTTTACATTTTGCAGGAGACTCAACTATTAATAATTTCATATTCTCACCTCATTCAAAAATTATATATTAAATTTTTTTGATTGTCAAACCAAAAGAAAAAAGTTTTGATTCTTCTTAATAATATATTTAGGTATAAGCAAGATAATTCCACTAATATTTCCATACAAAAAAAGTAACACGGCATCCACCGTATTACTTTTATATCTAATGAACAAATATTGTATGACTGTTTGAATGTATTTTTTAAAGTGTTGTGTTGTTGTTTGGTTAATAACCTTTCATTTTTAAAATTTATTATCCAAAAATACATTCATGTGAATTATTTAATTGTTAAGAAATCAAATGCTGGCATCCACCAGATATTAACTTCTTAGGAGTTTGAGTGTGGTTTTTAGAAGGTTACGCAATAGGTCCGTCGCCTTCAGGAATTCCAAATACAGGTATTTTTTCATTTTCTGGATCACCTTCAAAATGGCGTCCTAAGCCGGCAAAAAAACCTGTAGTGCACACTAGTAATGCAACTAAGATTCCTAAAACAAACTTCTTCATTTCGTTCCCTCCAAATTCATTAGATACAATAAAATTATATCTAGAAAGAACGATATCTTTGATATACTATTTTGGTATAAAAACAACCATTTTTGACAATTAAATATAAATTATAATGTCTTTTTATACTAAAAGCGTATTAAAAAACGATATCTTTCGATATCGTTAATTGAAGTAATATTTCTTAAATTCTTCTAAATATTTGGTTTCAAAATCAACAGCTTTTTTGTACATCCTATTTTCTCTAAAATATCTTACACACATATCAAGACAAGATAGGCAATACGTAAAATGTGCTTTACCTGTTACTAATGGTAAAAAGGTATCCTCAATATATTTTACTTTATCTTCTTCATTTTGAATATAGTAGTATTTAACTAATGTTTCTAAAATAGCATTGTTTGAAACATTATTAGTTTCGATCATCTCAACAAGTTCTTTTAGTTGTTCATTCATGTTATAATATTCAAAATTTGTAAATAAATTTATCGATGTATTATTTAAAATATATTCTTTTATATTTTGACAATTATCCCTCTTCATATGTTTCTTAAAATAGTTCCAATACTTAACTACATTATTTATATCCTTAAGTCCAAAATAACAACTAATAATATTTGTTAAGGCAACAAACATTTCATAAGTAAAGTTAATTTGTTTAGCACTATTATAACTTTTTAAAAATAAACTTAATGCTTCTTCATAACGACGTGATTCACCTATCATAACTGCTTTCATATTAGTTGCTTTAACTTGACCAATCAAGTTTAAATCTCTTGTAAATAAAGAAAGAGCTGTTTCAATTGAGTGTAATGCTTGTTCACGATCTTTTACTTTTAAATACGCTAGTCCTATACTCATATGGAATTTACCATATTCCTTATTATATTTGTTATTTTCTAAAAGAATTGCGAAATCATTTAAGATATTTTTAATATCTTCTTTTTTATAGTTTAGATAAAAGATTTTTAGTTGATAATAGAATAATCTTTGGGTAACATTCATTACAGGAATGAATTCTTCTACTAAAGTTAGTAATTTATTGATTTCATCAATATCATTAGTAAGTAGTAAATAATTTACTTTGGAGATAATATAATCAATACATAATTCCTCTGTAAGTAAAAGTTGTGGCTCTACTTCTATTAAAGGAGCAATATCCTTTGTAAAGGCATCTTTAGAAATATAGTAACGAAGGATATTATTTAATACTTTATCAATGTCACGTTTATATTCAACAATTTCTTCTTTTGTTAAGTCATCTGCACCTAAACGTTCTTTGATAAGTTTTAAGTTTTTGGAAGATAGATTCTTCTCTTTACTTAAGTATTTATAATACATTGTACTTGAACATATTTCTACTACTAAATCTTCAATTGTAATGTTTTGTTTTCTTCTTAAATATTCTATTATTTTACGCATCATAACATTAACCTTTTCTAATTAATACTTCTTGGACAGGTTTATAAGTTTTTCGATGTATATCTAATACTCCATATTTTTTTAGTGCTTCTTTGTGAAACTTAGTTGGATAACCTTTGTGTTTTTCAAAGCCATATTCAGGATATTTAGTCGCAAGGTCATCCATAAAGCGATCTCTTGCTTGCTTGGCTACTATGCTTGCACAAGCAATAGTGAAGCTTTTTTCATCTCCTTTAATTATTGATTCTGTTTCAATATCAATGTTTAATGGCATAGCATCAACTAAAACAATGTCCGGTTTGACTTTTAGGTTATCAATAGCCTCAATCATTGCTTTCCTTGAAGCTTCATAGATGTTAATTTCATCTATTATTTTTTCATCAATAAATGCGATGCTAAAGGCAATCGCATTTTCTAAAATTATTTTTTCATACTCATTACGCTTTTTTAAAGATACTTTTTTAGAGTCTGTAACACCTTCAATATAAAAACCTTTTGGCATTATTACACAACAAGCCACAACCGGTCCGGCTAGTGGGCCACGACCAACTTCATCAACACCAGCAATTAATTCTTTTCCTAAGGCGTAATGTTTATTTTCATATTCTAAATTATTCATCATAATTCCAGTCTAGTGTTAAGCGTCCTAACACATTACTTCTAAAATCTTGACAAAGTTTTAAAGAAACACGATCATAATCAATGTCTTTATTAATAAAGTATTTCAAAGATACTCCGATTTGAGCAAGAATTTCGTTGGCCTCTAAAGATTCATCTATACCATACTTTTCATGAAGGTGATTTGGATATCTTTCTTTAATTAGATTAATATAGAATAAAGCAACTTCAATAATAGGAAGAACGTCGTCTTTGATGGCACCAGTAATTGCAAGTTTCATCCCAACAGTTTGATCTTCAAATTTAGGCCATAAGATACCTGGTGTATCTAATAGTTCTAATTCTTGATTAATCTTAATCCATTGTTGTGATTTGGTAACACCTGGTTTATCACCAACTGTAGCAACCTTTTTACCAACAAGTGAATTTATTAGAGTTGATTTACCTACATTAGGAATACCAACAATCATTGTTTTAATAGGACGAGGTTTAAGTCCTTTTTTCGCATCTTTTTCACGTTTTTCTTTCATCATTAAACTTGCGGATTTTAAAACTTTTTTAATCTCTGATGTACTTCTTGCATCAATCGATACAGCCATGTTTTGGCCTGCTTCGTAGTGTTTTAACCACTTTTGTGTTTCTTCAGAATCAGCTTTATCTTTTTTTGTTAAAACGTATAAAGTTGGTTTATTTTTTAATGTATCTTTAATCATTGGATTAAATGAAGAATAAGGAATTCTTGCATCTAAGAGAACAATAACTAAATCAACAATTTTGATTTTTTCACTTACTTCACGAATGGCTTTTGCCATATGCCCAGGATACCATTGAATCATTCTAGCACCCCTCTTTCAACAAGTTCTGCTTTTAGGCCATCAACACGAATAACAACTACACTTATTATTTCTTCTTCTGAAAATAATCCGTAATCTCTACTATCATTACTATTATTGCGATTATCTCCCATAATAAAATAATATCCTTCAGGTATTACTGTGTGGTATTCTTTAGTACCGTCATCTTTAATGATAAAGAAAGGTTTGTCGTATTCGCTACTTTGCCATAACGCGCCATTAACGTATTCTTCTTGAATCAGCTTATCATTAATATATAACCCTTGTTGCGTATATGAAATTTTATCCCCAGGGACACCAATTACTCTTTTAATAAGATACTTTCCATCTTCATCGTTATCCTTAGGTTCTTTTACATTATCTAACACTGCTACTACAACATCGCCCCTTTTGATGTTTGTGTCATAGATCGATATGACACGATTGCCTTGTGAAAATGAATTTTCCATTGAACTTCCTGCAACTGGTTGAATTCTAAATGTATAGGCATAAAAGTAAAGAGCAACACAAATGCAAATTGGAATATAAATAGTCCAATCCAGAGTATTATAAACACCTTTTTTTACTCGGTAAGGAATTTTATCATATAATTCTTTTGCCTTTTTAGGTGAAGCTAAAGAAAAGATTATTAAGCCAATACTTATCAAAGAAACTAGTGAAGATAATCCCATAATAAGATATATAGTAATTAATAATGGTTCTTTTAAATCCGTAAATACACGATGCGAATTAAGAAGTTTTAAGATAAAGAAAGCAATAGTTGAGACTATCAACAAAGATATTCTTATAATAAGCTTCTTTTTAAGCTCTAATCGCTCATTAACCGGATTATAATCTTCATTATATTTTCTTAAAAAACTTGTTGGCATATAAACCTCCTTTCTTTATTATATATAGTAATTATTTATTTTCAAGTATATCTTCTAATTCAAGTTCATCAACTAAAACTTCACGTGATTTACCTTTAACTGATTTACTAACAATACCTAGATCTTCTAAGCCTAGGAAGATATCGTTCATACGATTAAAACCAGTATTGAATTGACGAGAAATGGAATTAACTGATGCATTTTGATTACGAACAACATAGTAAGCAATTTCATCAAATAATTCATCATTAATACCAACTGTCTTGGCAACTGAATTACCTGATGCAACATTACGTTGTGTTGAAGATTGTAATAATTCTTCATGTGTAACAATATAATCTAAATGGTTATTTGTCTTTAAGAAGTTAACTACTTTCTTAACATCATCATTTGAAACAAAGGCACCTTGAAGTCTTCTTTCAGGACGACCTGCATATCTAATTAACATGTCACCATAACCTTCAAGTTTTTCTGCCCCACCATTACCTAAAATGATTTTAGCATCATCAAATGATGAAACACGGAATGCAAGACGTGTATCGAAGTTAGCTTTAATATCCCCTTTAATAACATTCTTAGATGGTCTTTGTGCAGCAAGGATAACATGGATACCTGCAGCACGAGCTTTTTGAGCAATACGTTGTAACATATTTTCAACTTCAATACCAGCACTTGTAATCTAGTCACTAAATTCGTCCATAATCATTACTAAATATGGTAGTTTTGGTTTTCTGTTTTCAACAAGATATCTATTTAATTCTACAATATTAACAACATCATATTCTTGAAGAATATTATATCTTCTTTCCATTTCTTCAAATACCCAAGTTAAGGCTGCTAAGAAATAATCTTGATCAATAATAACTGGCATTGCAAGATGTGGAATACCTTCATAAGGGCCTAAACCAATACGTTTTGGATCAATTAAGACTAATCTTAAATCACGTGGTGAGAATTTATAAATTAAACTTAACAAGAAGGCATTTAATGATACACTCTTACCTGATTTAGTTGTACCTGCAATTAAGCAGTGTGGCATTTCGGCAATATCAATATACATTGTTGTACCAAAGTTGTCTTGTCCAACCGCAATCGGTAGTTCCATTTTCGAATTTTTAAATTCACTTGATGCTATTAAATCGCCTAAGTGAACAATCTTACGGTTTTCGCGTTTCTTGGGCACTTCAATTCCGGCAAAAGGTTTACCAGGAATTGGGATTTGTAAACGAATAGATTCAGCTTCTAAATACATTGTTAAGTTTGATTCAACTGATTGAATTGATTTAACATTAACCCCTGGTTCAACTTTAATAAAGAATTGCGTAACTGTTGGACCGAAAATATATTCTGAAACACTAGCACGAATGCCTGATTCTTGGAAAGTACGATTAATAACGGCTTTTTGTCTTTCTGCTTCTGCAACATTTTCGTTATTAGCTTCAGTTGTACGTGATAAAAATTCAATCTTTGGATATACATATTTTGTAGGTTTAGGTGCAACATTAACCGGCTTTGGTTTAGGTTCTGCTTTTTTAACAGTCTCTTCCGGTGCAGCTTGTTGAACAGGTTTAACTTGTTCAACTTTTTGACCTGGTTGACCAGAAAACTTACGAATATTTAAATGATGATCATATGTAAACACATCAACAGGAATATCATCTATTGTATTAGTTTCTTCCTCTTCAACAAAGTATTCTTCATAATTATCTTTATATGTTTCTTCAACAACAATTTCTTGAGGAGTAGTTGGTTGAACTTCCTCAACTTCTTCTTCCTCAGTTTGAGGTTGTTGATTTGGATATAAAGAATTTTGAATATGCTTTTTATATGTTTCTAAACGTAAACTTTTATCACCTCGAATAAAATCATATGAACTTGGATCTTTATGATACCCCATTGAGTCATATTTTTTCTTGAACAATTGTTTACCAAAATGAGGTGAGATTACATAATCGTTACTATCGGTTTTTTCAGGACTAACAACATTATTTTCTTCTTCAACAGAATTATTTTCGCTTTTACGAACTACTTTATAAACATAAAATTCATTTCTTTTATTGTTTCTATTTTTCATTTGATAATCCTCCATCTTACTATATTTTTTATTAAGATTATTTTACTATAAAAAGGCAAAAATTGCAACTAATGAGATAGGACATTTTTACCCCTTGTTTTTGAGTTGAAAAAATTCTTGAATTAGGGTATAATTTTTCTAAAGAGGTAAATTATGAATACAAAAGAAAAACAACACTTAATTGCCCTAGATTTAGATGGAACACTTCTTGAGGGCTTTAACACATATGATGAAGAAACATTTTCTTACCTTAAAAAATTAAATGACGATGGTCACATTATTGTTATAGCAACCGGAAGACCCTATCGTTCAAGTAATTTTGTCTATCAAGCTTTAAACCTACATTCACCAATTATTAATTATAATGGTGCCCGAGTAACAAATCCAACAGATAAAACATACCCAATAACTGATATTCGTATTGACCGTGAAGACTTACTTGATATTGTTGAACATGTTAAAGAATACTTAATTGGGGTCTTTTGTGAAGTTATTGATGATATTTATGTTCAAAACTACACAGAAGGAATTCATCCTTTCTTACATGTTGATGGGGGAACCCTTCATAAAGGAGATCTTAAAGATATTCTTCCAACAAATCCAAACGGAGCTTTATTCTTTTTAAAAGAAGAGAAAGTACCAGAATTTGAACATTATATTAATAATGGCTATAAGGGGAAACTTTTCACTCGCTACTGGGGAATGAATGGCTATCATATTGTTGAAGTATATAGTCCTGAGGTTGATAAACAAATGAGCTTTATTAAAATTGGTAACTATTATAATATACCAAGAGAAAGATGGATTGCAATTGGTGATGGCCATAACGATATTGGACTAATTGAAGCAGCCGGCATTGGTGTTGCCATGGGAAATGCTCATCCTGATCTTAAAAAAGTAGCTAAGTTTCATACTGAGGATTATAAACACCAAGGTGTTCTAAAATTCTTAAAATCATATTTTGAAAAATAAAAAACCTCGACTAGTCGAGGTTTTTAAAATGCTTTATTAATTAATTTTACTAAATTTTCTTTAGGATTTTTAAGTGATTCTTCTTTTGAACAAATATCAGGTACAATACTATAAACAAATGGATCATCTGTATCATTTAAAGCACAAACAACTTTTAGTTTTGATAAATCTACTAATGAATCAACTATACCTTGATATACTTTTCCCATCTTGCTTTGTTCATCAAACTTACCTTCACCAGTAATAATTAAATCATATTGATTAACTAATTGTTTAAAATTTACAAGTTCAAGCAAATATTTTATTCCAAGTTCTAGTTTTGTTTCAAAAGCATTCATAATACCAAAGGTTGTGCCACCTGCAGCTCCAGATCCTTTAACTAAAGAAAGTTCATTTGCATTAAGGATATCAACAAAGTGTTTGATGTTCTCATCTAAAATTAAAACATCTTCTTTAGAAGCTCCTTTTTGTGGTCCAAAGATATGGGCTGCCCCATTTGATCCTAATAGAACATTTGATACATCTGTTAAAATTAAAGCATCAATTCCTTTTGTTAATTTCTTAACATTTTCTAAATCAACTTTTGTAACATATGCAAGTTTAGCATTATCAATATTAGATATTACTTTATCACCTTCATAAAACTTAGCTCCAAGTGCTTCTAAAAGGCCACTTCCACCATCAGTTGATGCCGAACCACCTAAGCCAAATACAATATGTTTTGGTTGATATTTTAAAATTGCTTCTTTAACAACTTCACCAAGTCCATACGTATTAGCATGATATGGTGATAATTCATCTTCATTTAAATCTTTGATTCCTACTACTTCTGCAAGTTCAACATATATAGTATCTTCATGATACAAATAACGACATTCTTTCTTTTTACCAATCGCATTATTTGCGATTGTTTTTTTAACTTCACAATTTATACAAGCACCAATCGCATCTAAAAATCCTTCACCACCATCAGAGATGGCAATATAATCAACTTGGTGATTTTTCTTTTCTAACTCTTCTTTAATAATTGATCCAATTTCTAAAGAAGTTAAACTTCCTTTAAATGAATCACAAGCAACTAATATTTTCATTTTTTAAAAAAATCCTTTTGAAAAATTCTTGAAATATGTTTATATACAATAAATGTAATTACCATTGTCGTAATAGCAAGTAAGCCATTAAATGGTAAACAACAACATAATAAGTATACCAAATAGAAGTTATTTGCGTTAATAAAAGGCACTACTGGTTTACACATATTAATAATTGTTTCCATTCCTCCAAATAGATGAGCATACCATCTAATTAATACCGCAAAATTTGCAAATAATGAGGCTCCAACCCAAATTACTGCCCCAACGGCTAATGCTATTAGGCCACCTTTAATTGTTCGATGTTTTTGATATATAAGAGATGATGAGACAACAGTAGCTACACCTATTATTAAATCAGCTGCTTCACCGACAAACATTGTATGTGACATTGGAAGTTTAACAATTGTTTTAATGACAATAACAAGTGATCCACCAACTGGTCCTAAGATAAATCCTGCTAAAATTCCTGGAAGATTAGAAAATTGCAATTCTAAAAATTGAGGAAAGAAAGGAAGTTTAAACTGTAAGAAAGGTACTGTATATAATAAGGAAGCAATAGTTCCAAAAATCGCTACTTTTACCACAAAATCAATAGCACTTCTTCTTATCTTTTTTTCTTTCTTTTCAACTCTTAAATCTGCATTTTTTTTAAGTTTTTTTGTATAAAATAATATTATTAACAATAATATCAATAAAAACATATTATCACCTTTAGTTCTTTTAATAAAAAAATTGCCCAATAATCCTTGGGCAACATAAAACAACATAATAAAATATTTAATGTTCTTCTTTCATCTAGACTTTACTATCGGTTTTGGAATTTCACCAAATCATGCACGAAGCTCGCGGACTATACCGCCGGTTGGGAATTTCACCCGACCCTGAAGATTATATTTATATTATATGTAAGATATCGAAATATTTCAAGAAATTAACTATTTTTTATTAAGTTCCTGGGATATTTCATTGCGAATATTTTTTTCTAAATCTTTTTCTTTAATCAAATTATGATTTGAATTTCGAATATTTTGATTAATTTTCTTTCTTGGCATTATTTCACCTCATAATATTTTATGGGAAAAAAATAAATCTATTCTTGCTTATTGACTTTTTTTATATCTTCGTAACGATATCCTTTTTGCATTAAAGAAGTTATTGTTTTATGAACATCGTTTGTTCTTTCAAATATTTTCACATATTCTTCCTTTAATTTTTCTAAATCATCTTCCTTAAATGATAGATTACGAATAACTTTGTTCATAACATCATAAGAAAACCCATTACGAGCTAACTTTTGCATAATCAACTCTTTTTGTTTATTAGCTGGATGATTATTAATTGTTTTTTGATAACGAGTTGCAAGAACATTGGCATTTTCTTCAAAAACTAAATCATCAACTTTTTCAAGTTCTCTTATTATAATGGTATTTTCAATACCTTTTTGTTCAAGGGTAAATTTGATATAACTTGGACCTTTTAAGTCTCTTATCGCATCTTGAACAAACAATGATACATATCTTTCATCATCGATATAATTAATTTTCTCTAAACGTTCAATCACAATATCAATATCTTTTTGTTCAGCTTTTTTAGAGATCAATTTTTCAATTACTTCTTTTTTAGTTCTAAGTTTATAATCAATAAAATGAAGCATTTGATCAAATAATAAGCTTGTATTTTGACTATTGATAATTTCATTCCATTCTTCAATTGTAAATATCGCACCTTTTATGATTCGATTTGTTACTATTTGGTTTTCCGAAAACTTATATTCTTCATCATTAATATCAACAAAAACTTGATATTTCTTACCTTTGGCAATGACTTTTTCAACTTTTACTAATTCTTTTTCCATTTTCGATTTGCCTTTGGAGAATCACCATATGAGAATCCTTCACCATGAACTTCATTTGCACGGGTAGTGTAAATGAAGGCTTTAGGGTCAATCTCATTAACAAGTGACTTTAATTGGAAATATTCGTTATTTGCCATAACAACAATCAATAATTTTTTTCCTTTTTTCGAATATGCGCCTATCGCATCAACCTCAGTAACAGTTCTATCAAAGCGCTTAATAACTGCTTCTTTAATATCATCAGGTTTTGTTGTGACGATATTAATAGCACGGGAATTAAAGCCATTGAAAACAATCATATCAATAATAACACCCGAGATTAAGATATAAATGGCCCCATAAAGTATTACAAAGAAACTTCCTAAGTAAATGGCAGATATCAATACAATCGAACCATCAATCATAAATAAACTGATTGAAAATGGTATTTTAAATTTATCTAAAAAGATTTTTTGAAGAATATCAACTCCACCAGTTGAAGAACCATTTTTAAGGGCAAGGCCAATACCAATTGATGAAATAACGGAACCAAAGATTATCAACAATAAGAAAGGACCAATTTGTAAGGTATCTCTTAATACTTCAACATTAATATTTTTTCCTTGAGTAAGCTCTTTAAAAGCATCTAACTGAACAATTCCTTCAACAAAAGATTCAATCATATCCATATCAATAAAGTATTGATGAAAAAATCTTTCATATATAAATGAAAAGAAGATTGAAAAAATCGGGTATGCTAAAGAAACGTATAAGGAATTTAAGAAAAATTTCTTCCCGACAAATATCAAGGCAAAAATTAATAATAAAATATTAAAAAATAAAATTATTATTTCCGAAGTAAAGCTAAATTCTAGATTAGCAATAAAAGGAATTTGCGATAATAATGTTCCAAGCCCAGATACACCACCAATAATTAATTTTTTGTGTGGATCAACAAAGAATGCATAGGCAAAAGCCATTAACATGATACCAAGGGTAATTAAGCTTGTTTTTTTCAAATTATCTTTACTAAAAAAACTCTTTTCTTTTTCCATAAAGTACTCCTACTTATTTGCCTTTTTATATTTCAAATATTCGTTAATAAATACTTCAATATCACCATCTAATACAGCACTTGTATTATATGCCTCTACATTTGTTCGGTGATCTTTAATCATTGAATATGGATGTAGCACATAACTTCTAATTTGGCTACCAAAAGCATTATCAGATAAATCACCAGTAATATTCTTTAAATTCTTTTCATTTTCTTCTTGTTTTCTTTGGTATAATTTCGATTTTAGAATTTGCATTGCGCGTTCTTTATTTTGAATTTGGCTTCTTTCATTTTGACAACATACAACAATACCGGTTGGGATATGTGTGATTCGAATAGCTGAATCGGTTGTATTAACATGTTGACCTCCAGCACCACTCGAACGATATGTGTCAACACGAATATCTTCATCTAAAACTTCAATTTCAATTGTGTTATTAATTTCTGGTGTTACATTACATGCAACAAAACTTGTATGTCTTCTTGAATTAGAATCAAATGGAGAAATACGCACTAAACGGTGAACTCCTTTTTCACTACATAAATAACCAAAAGCATTCTTACCTTTTAACATAAAGGTTACACTTTTTAATCCAGCATCACTAGCTTCTTGATAATCAATTAATTCAAAATCATATCCAGCTCTTTCGGCATATCTTTTATACATCCGGTATAACATTAGTGCCCAGTCTTGTGATTCTGTACCACCAGCTCCAGGGTGAAGTTCCATGATTGCATTACAATCATCATATTCACCATTAAGTAGTTGATTAATTTCAAACTTTTCTAATTTTTCAGTTAACTGATTAATAATGCTTTCAATGCTATTATTATCTTCATCAAGTTCAATTGATAATTCAAGTTCATCAAGTAGTTCTTTTAATACACCTAAATCATTAATATCATCTTTAAGTTTATTTGCAATTTTAATAATGTTTGATGCCATTTTAGTATCATTCCAAAAATTCTCACCAAGCATTTCTTGTTCGTAAGAAGCTATTTGGGCTTGAATTCGATCAATATCCATTACTTTTACTAAATCAAGAATTCTTGTCTTACAGTTTTCAAAACATTTAATAATTTCAAATCTTTCCATATAGCCTCCTTTTAAATATTATTTATAAATACCTACTACTGTTTGATTAGAAGGTACATTTTTCAAAACGACTGCACTTGCGCCTATTTTAACATTATCACCAATATTAATATCTCCTAAAATAACAGCGCCAGTACCAATTAAGACATTATCACCAATGGTTGGATGTCTTTTTGTTTTTATGTTATAAACAGAACCTAATGTTACATTGTGATATATTATACAATTATTGCCAATAATACTTGTTTCACCAATGACAGTTCCAATGCCATGATCAATAAAAAGGTTTTTCCCAATCTTTGCTTTTGGATGTATTTCTACAGAATAAATAATTCTGACAAAATACATAATCATCAAACCAATAAAGGTAAATCGCATTTGATAAAACCAATGAGCAATTCGATACCAAAACATTATCCAAACACTTGGACAAAATAAAAGGATGTCAAGGTATGTTTTCATTGATGGATCAAGATTTTTAATATATTTTAAATATCTAAACACAAGTATCAAGAGAATTTAAATACTTATTCCCTGAATCCGGTGAAATCATTAATATTATTTTTTGGGGATTTTCTTCTTTTATTCTTTTTGAAACAATATAATTAGCAATACTTGATAACCCTAATAATAGTCCTTGCCTACCTAAAGACCTAAATTCTTTATATACATCTTTTGTCTCAACATATTCAATTTCATCAATTAATTCATGATTTAAAAAACTTGATTTAACATTTGCACCTATTCCACATATACCATGTGTTTTAGAAGAATTCTCTAAAAGTTCTTTCGGTAGTACCCCAATAACTTTTAAATTGGGATATACTCTTTTAAGGTTTTCACTAATACCACAAATTGTTCCCCCCGTTCCAATACCACATACTAAATAATCTAAATGAGGAAAATCCTGAATAATTTCTTCGCTTGTAGTACTATGAGCAAGAGGATTATTGATATTTTCAAATTGATTTAAATAAAAATAGCCAAATTCCTTACTTAATTTTTTTGCAACTTCTATTGCATATTTGATTCCTTTATTGGATGGTGTTAACATCACGTTTGCGCCTAAGGCCTTTATCAAATCAATTTTATTTATAGATGTATCATCAGTCATAATAATAAGACATTTATAACGTTTAATAGCACAGATCATTGCAATAGCTATTCCTGTATTACCACTAGTTACTTCAATGACTGTGCTATTTTCATTTAATTTGTTTTGTGATTCGAGTTCTTTTATCATTTTTAATGCAACTCGATCTTTAATAGAACCAGCCAGATTAAACTGTTCTAATTTTATAAAAATACCCTCGTGTTCAATAATTGGTGTATCACCAATTAAAGCTAATGGGTTTTTATAGATCAATATCTCACTCCTATTAGCTATTCATCCCACAACAGTGCTTATATTTTTTACCACTACCACATGGACAAGGGTCATTACGTCCAACCTTAGCATTCTTGTTAACAACTGGTTTACGTTTAGAAGTTTCTTCGCTACCACCACTTGTTCCTGTAGGTTTAGCAACTTCTTCCCTTTGTAAGTTGTCACGTAGTTGAGCACGGCTTACAAAAACCACAACTTCTTCTTCAATATTGGCAACCATTGTTTCGAACATTTCAAAGCCAAGATTTTGATATTCACGTAATGGATTAATTTGTGCATATGATTGTAATCCAATACTTTGACGTAAGCTACTCATTTGATCAATATGATCCATCCAGTATTTATCAACAGTTCTTAATAAGATAACTTTTAAGAATTCTTGGTATACTTCTGGAGGAACGATATCTTTCTTTTCTTGTAAGTTGGCAAGGAATTGTTCTTTGATCATTTCTTTTACTTGTTCTGGAGTTTCATCTTCAAAGTCTAATTCTTCAAATGTATTTAAGTTAAAGTATTTATTAACAAATTCTTCAAAGAATTTTTCTACATCAATTCTTGCCTTTTTCTTTTCGGAAATAACATAACGATCAATATAACGATCAATAACAGAATCCATCATATTTTCAATTTGTGGTTCCATGTTATCTAAAAATAAGATATCTTTTCTTTGACCATAGATGATTTCTCTTTGTTTACGTAATACTTCGTCATACTCAACAACGCTCTTACGACGATCAAAGTTGAAACCTTCAACTTTCTTTTGAGCACTTTCAACGAAACGGCTAAACATTTTTGATTCTAGTGGCACTTCTTCTTTATTTTTTCCTGAAAGCATCATTAATGCTCTTTCAAATCTTTCTCCACCAAATCGACGCATCAAATCATCTTTAGTTGATAAGTAGAAACGGCTATAACCAGGGTCACCTTGACGACCTGAACGACCTCTTAATTGGTTATCGATACGTCTTGATTCATGACGTTCACTACCAATAACTGCTAAGCCACCTAGTTCAACTACACCTTCACCTAGTTTAATATCGGTACCACGACCAGCCATGTTAGTTGCGATAGTAACGGCACCTTTTTGACCAGCATTTGCAACGATTTCAGCTTCACGTTCATGTTGTTTAGCATTTAATACATTATGAGGAATTCCCATTCTCTTTAATAAACTAGAGATAATTTCACTTGTTTCAATAGCTATAGTACCAACTAGAACTGGTTGACCTTTAGCATGTCGTTCACGAATTTCATTTGCAATTGCTTTATATTTAGCTTCTTGTGTAACGAAAATTAAATCTGGTTCATCTTTTCTAATAACTGGTTTATTAGTTGGAATTTCCACAACAAACATATTATAGATATTTCTAAATTCTTCTTCTTCAGTTTTAGCAGTACCAGTCATACCGGCAAGCTTTTTGTACATTCTAAAATAATTTTGGAATGTTATTGTTGCAAGAGTTCTTGTTTCTTTCTTAATTTCAACTCTTTCTTTTGCTTCTAAAGCTTGGTGTAAGCCTTCGCTATATTGACGTCCATGCATTAAACGACCAGTAAAAGGGTCAACGATAACAACTTTACCATCTTGAACAACGTAATCAACATCTTTAGCCATAATATAATTAGCTCTTAAAGCATTATTAATTAAGTGTGTTAAGTTAACATATTTTAAATCATATAAGTTAGCAATACCAAAGTACTTTTCAGCTTTTTCAATACCACTTTCGTTTAATGTAATATGTTTTGCTTTAATATCAATTTCATAATCTTCTTCACGTAATGTTCTTACATATGCATCGGCTTGAACATATAGATTTGGTCCAGTTTTAGCACCACCAGAAATAATTAATGGTGTTCTTGCTTCATCGACTAAGATTGAGTCAACTTCATCGACGATAGCAAAATTAGGTGTTGGTCTTTGAACCATTTTTTCTTTATAAATAACCATATGGTCACGTAAGTAGTCAAACCCTAATTCATTATTTGTTGAATAAGTTATATCACAATAATATTGTTCACGCTTTTCTTCTGATGACATATCACGTAAGTTTAAACCAACAGTTAAACCTAAGAACTTATGAACAGCTCCCATTTCTGTAGCATCACGACTTGCAAGATATTCATTGACAGTAACAATATGTACACCTTCACCACTTAAGGCATTAAGGTAAGCAACTAAAACTGATGTTAATGTTTTACCTTCACCAGTTTTCATTTCGGCAATATTCCCAAAATGCATTGCGGCTGCTCCGATTACTTGAACTTTAAAAGCGCGTAGGCCTAAAATACGATCTGCAGCTTCACGAGCAGTTGCAAAAGCTTCAACTAAGATATCATCAAGTGTTTCGCCTGCTTCTAGACGCGTTCTAAACTCTTTTGTTTTTCCTTGTAATTGTTCATTTGATAAAGCCTTGTATTCTTCCTCAAGTAATAAAACAGCATCTGCTAATTTTTCACATTTTTTATATTCTTTGTATGTAGGATCGAATAATTTTTTAAACATAAGGCACCCCTTTTCTATTAATAATTATTATACCATTATATGCACTTTTTTTCAAGCAAATAATTCTATATCGGATACCTTATTAATATTAAGGTATTCGAAAGACCTATATTTGTGCATTAATTTGACATTTTATTTTCTTTTTCAACAAGTCTTTTGTAATGTTCTTCAATAGAAGCCTTACATCCACAATAATCTTGTCGATATATGTTATGTTCCTTACAAAAAGCAATTGACTTTTGATAGCCACCTTCTTTTTTAAAATCAGAATATAAAAATAAACAATTATCTGATTCTAAGCTTTTACCAATTTCATTAATCCATTTACTACTTTTATAAGGACTAATTGATAATGTCGTAGTGAAATAATCAAAACCTAATTCTTTGGCAACACTCGCAAGTTTAACAAGTCTAAACTGATAGCAATTATAGCATCTTTTACTTAGCTCACCTAGATGTTCCAAACCTTTAACTGCTTCTTCATATACATTATAACTTTCTTTATTAAAATGAAGTTTAATCTTAGGATTAACTATTTCAATAACTTTCTTTTGTTCTTCTAAACGTTTGTCAAACTCTTCTTCCGGATAAATATTAGGATTATAGTAATAAATTGTAATATCAAAATATTGATCTAAAAACTCAAGTGTATAACTACTACATGGCCCACAACAACTATGTAGTAAAAGAGATGGTCTTAATCCATCTTTTTTTATTTGATCAAGTTTTTCTTTTAAAAGTACATATTCATTCATTTTGATCACCTATACATATTATACCAAAATTTAGATATTTCTTCAAGGTAAAAAAACGAAAAGGAACAAATCCTTTTCGTTTTATCTGTTTATTTAAGCTTATCTTGTTCTTTGAACCACATTTTTGCATATTCTGCAACATAATGTGTCATTTCTTTAATATTGACAAAGCTTGTATCTACACATAAGTGATAACCTTTTTTGTCACCCCATTTTAAATCAGAATATAATTCGTGTTGTTTAACACGTGATTTATCAATTTCCTTAATCATTTTTTTAACTTTAGCCTCATCAAGATTTTCTTCAGGTAAAGCACGATCTAAACAGCGTTTAACTTTTGAATCAATATTTGCATAAACAAAAATATCAAAAGAATTTATATCTTTTAAAATGGCATTAGCACTACGACCTACAATAACACAATTTCCTTCTAAAGCAACACGTTTTAAGATTTTTTGTTGAGCTAAAAGAAGTTTTGTTGTATTATTTTGATAATAGCCTGGAAAAGCAAAAGATGCTCCATAAGTTATGGTAAAGGATTTATGAATACCACTTGATAACATATGTTCAACATATTCTTGATCCATTTCTACTTCTTCAGCAATTTTAGAAATAATTTCTTTATCATAGTATGCATAACCAAGTTCATCGGCTAATCTTTTTCCTAATTCTCTTCCACCGCTACCAAACTCACGGCTTATTGTGATTACTCGCATATTTACCTCCTAAATTCGATTTAATTTTAATATTTCTCCAGAAGAAACAGTTCTTATGTTATCTTTAATATTAACTATTAATTCAAATTCATCATTAATTCCTTTAACAATTCCCACATATTTACGATTTTGGAGTAACAACTCAACTGATTCATCTAATAAATACATATGTTCTTTAAAATATATTACATGATTAGTATCATTAATGTTATTAATATCATTTAAGATTTGATTAATTATTTTCCCAATTACTTCTTCTTTATTTAATTGTATTCCTACTTGATCATAAATTGAACTAGCTTTCACATCTTCAGGGAACACTTGATGTTCAAGATTTATACCAATCCCAATAATAAGATATTTAAGATTATTATTTTCAATCTTTGACTCAGTCAAAATCCCACATATTTTTAAATCATTTAAGTAAATGTCATTAACCCACTTAATAAATAATGGTTCATCAATATAATTACTTAATACTTTAGTAATACTTGTTGCAACAACACAGGTTACTTTAGAAACTTCGCTTAGTTTCATTTGAGGATTAAGTAACAAACTCATATAAATGCCTTTATCCTTTTTTGAAATAAAGGATCTTCCTAATCTTCCTCTTCCACCAGTTTGACTTTTTGCAACAACAAGAGTGTTTATAAAATCTTTTTTCCCTATTTCTTTACAGTAATTGTTTGTTGAATCCACTTCATCTAATAATATGACTTTAATTTTATCATTTATATATTTTTTTATTGTATGATTCATAAGCACCTCTTTATACTTTATTTTATCACTTTTTTATGTTTTTGTCTATAAAATATATAAAATAATAAAAACCATTTTAAAACTATAATAAAGTTTCAAAATGGTTTTGAAATTAAACAATTAATATAAATATGTTTTTTGTACTTCACTATTATTAGCAATAACTCTACTATATGAACAAGTAGCAATCTGTCTTTCAAGTTGTCTTACACTCCAATTTCCTTTAATTGCTTCTTCCATATAAAATTCTCTTATATGTAGTTCTTCAACTCTCATTAATGTTCTATAATGCGTCCAAGTCAATTCGGGCCTCACTGAGTCCCAAATTGGATACATCAAATAAAATTGACGAATTTTTCTTAAGTTTCTTTCATCAAAACCTTTTCCAAAATCAAAAGTCATTTGTTTTGATAATTCGGCAATTAGCTTATCACCATATTTAGCTTTAGAACTTCCACCTTGTTCTTCAACAATCATTTTTCCAATATTCCAATAGGTAAATAACATTGTTGTATTCACATAAGTTACAACATGTTTTCTAGATTCATTCATTAATTTCTTAATATTTTCATAAAAATTCACACTGATCACTTCAAACATTATTATTACCTCCTTTTGGTAATTCTATTATACCATAAAACGCCTTAAATCCATATTAATTTAATACATAATCATCGATGAACTTGTAATATATTATAATACTACTACTTGGTTATTAGATTTATTTGTGATCTTTTCTTTTACAAGTAGGTTATCATCATATGTATATTCATGAATATGTGTTTGGGTTGTTTTCTTTGTTCTTTGTCCAAGTAGGTTATATTCATATGTGTTATTACCATAACTTGT
>JAZNQD010000032.1:0-54679 GCA_045589955.1 Bacilli bacterium
AAGGACTTACTTGCGGATAAGAAGGATGATGTTGTCGTGAAAGAGGCGGTGATAATTGATGCAAAAGACGAGTAGTGATATTTCACTTAGTGCGGAGATTAAGGACCTCTTAGATAGAGTTGAAGATAAGTCGTGTAAGGAATATGTTGATGGGTTGTATACGTTAATGTGTGCGTATGAGGCGGAAGGTCACATTCTTAAGGCTTATGGTGTGTCGAATGAGTTTAAGAAGCGTTATGCGGCGGATGATGAGTTCGTGACGGAGAAGATGATTAGGACGGCGTATGATGTGGCGGCTCGTGCAGGTGATTTTGAGTCTTATTGTATCGCTCTTGAATGGAATCGCCCGATTATGAAGAAGTTTTATATTCCTAGGGCGAAGTTGTTGAAGAAGCACGGGGTTATGAGACTCTTTCAGGACCTGCACGATGATTTGCTTGATTTAGCGGTGTTGAATCTGCCTCCGAGAATTGGGAAAAGTACGATTAGTTTGTTCTTTATCACGTTTAGAGCGGGGATGTATCCGGATTTGTCGATACTTGGTAATGGTCATAGTACGGCGTTGACTCAGGCGTTTTATAAGGAATTCTTGGATATAGTTACGAGTGATGAGTATAGGTTTAAGGAGATATTTCCTTCGGTTACTTTGGTGACGAAGAATTCGGAGTATAGTTTTGTCGATTTTAATACGGATAAGAGATTTCATACTTGTATGTTTAAGTCGATTGATGGTGGTACGACGGGTCTTGCGGAAGCATCGAATTTGTTGTATTGCGACGACTTGGTTAAGGATGTTGAGACGGCGAATTCGAAGGATAGATTGGATAAGTTGTATTATAATTATACATCGACGGTTAAGGATAGAAAGGTCCCTCGTTTGTGTAAAGATGGGGTGTATCGCCCTTGTCCTGAGTTGCACGTTAATACGCCTTGGAGTATTTATGATGTTACGTCTCGTATTATTAAGACGGAGATTGAAAAAGGGAATAATGAGCGTATGAGAGTTGTGTCGATTCCTTGTTGGGATGAGAATCACGAGAGTAATTTTATGTATGACTTTGGTAAGGGATTTGATGTTGCTTATTATGAGGATATGCAGTTGGCGGAGGACCCCGTAATATTTAGTGCGAAGTATTTGATGAAGCCGATTGAAAGAGAGGGTCATCCTTTTGAAAGAGACGCACTTACTTATTATACAGACTTGCCGGTGGGTACACCTGATATGATTATTGCATATAACGACGTGGCACACGGTGGGGAGGACTTTATGTCAATGCCTATCGCTTATGTATATGGTCGAGATGTGTATATAGAGGATGTATTGTTTATTCATAACTTCGACGGTGATTTGGTGTCACGACCTCTTGTTTGTGATAAGATTATTGAGCATAAGGTTACGAGATGTGGATTTGAAAAGAATAACGGTGGAGATTTTTATTCGACACTTATTTCGCAGGATTTGAGGGCACGTAATTATAGATGTAATATCACGGCTCATAACGCACCGACGAATAGAAGTAAGTTGGATAGAATCTTGTCGGTTCAAAAAGAGATTAAAGGTGTTGGTGGAATTGATGGTTCATATAGAATGTATTTTAAGGAGCCTCGACTTGTTAAGAAGAACTCAGAGTATATGGCTTTCTTGGATAATATGTGGACTTGGTCGCAAAAAGAAGGTGCGATTCAGAAGAAGCAACACGACGACTCAGTCGATTCATTAGCATCAATGTTAATTAATTTATTAGGGAACTTTTGCGGAGGCGGAGTTAAGTTATATGATATTAGAGAGGCTGGTTATTAATGGTCGGAGAAGATACATTATTTTGGACTCGTGATGGGTTTAGGTCGCTCAAAGATTTGGAGATAGGGGATGAAGTGCTTACACAATATGGAGTATTTCTCCCTATTTTTAGATTGGGTGAATGGAAAGAGGCGAAATATGTCGTTAATGTCGGTTATGATGAAATTTATTGTCGAGATTCATCAATGTTTGTAATTTCCCCGAAAAAAGGGGTTATGAAATTGGAATCGACAAACGGTTTAGTCGATAAATCCCTCACTGGAGTCGCGATTTGTGACATCGTTTTTGAGACCGGTGGGAAGAATAATCTAGAGTTAATGCGTAAATCGTACGCATTAGGGTTGAATGTGCCGAAGAAGATTCCGAAGTGGTTGATGGACGCAGGTTTTGATGTTAAATGTAATTTCATCGCGGGAATGGTTGACTCGGTTAATGGTAGTTTGTCGAAGACGAATTATTATATCCTTACATCTCGTTACGAAAATGTAATCGAGGACTTGAAAGTCATCATTAGACTTCTCGGTTGGGTGTATCGCATTAAAGATGAATATACATTATGTGTTTACCCTTATGGACTTATCGACTCTCGTTTCATAAGATGTAAAGACCCATATAATAAAAGATTGGGTCATTCGACAGTTGATTATAAGTATCGCATCAACGGAGTGTATAAAGCGAGTGGTGTGAGGTGTCGTGAGGTGTTTGTTGGGGCACAAGATATGTATGTTCCGTTTGTTGTTGGAAAATCTATGATTCCGATGATGTAAACTTTAACATTTACTTGACATTGGTATGACACTTTGATATAATTATAGTGATGACAAGGTGGTGATGGTATGGGTAAGAAACCAAAAATAAATTATGGTCGCCAAAGAATCATCTTGGATTATAAAGAGGTAACTCCTGAGAACTTTAGAGAAGTATTCGAGTTAGCATTACCTTTCTTCAAGAAAAATAGTAGAGATTGTACTTATTTGATTGATATGTTCTTAGGAAAGCAGAATATATTAAATAGACCTGCACCTAATAC
Organism: Bacilli bacterium; assembly: GCA_045589955.1. GTDB lineage: Bacteria > Bacillota_I > Bacilli_A > ML615J-28 > CAG-313 > CAJGCS01. The sequence goes on from JAZNQD010000032.1 coordinate 2,832, forward strand.
ATCAAACATCAACAACACTACTGTTGTTAACTATGCATTTCCGATAACTCGTGAAATTGTAGGTTATACATTTGGTAATCCATTCGAACTCGTTCAAAAGGACCAAAAAGACCAAGACGAAGTTCAAAAATTAGGCGATTATTGCAATTATAAAGATATTTACGCTGTAGATATATCTACTGCGATATTTTCATCAATATGTGGTTTAGGTTATCAAATAACAATACCTAGTCCAGATATTAAAAAGGATAATATTCCTGATGTACCATTAATAATCGATACATTAGACCCTCGTACAACATTCGTAGTACAGAGTACAGATGTGGGCAACCCACAAATAATGTCTTGTATGGTTGTTAGTGATGTACATAATAAAGTAAAGAAATATGTTGCTTTTACAGATAAATATAAATTTGTATATGATTCTGTGAAGAACGAATTGAAAGTAGAACCTAACGAAATCGGGCTAGACCCTATAACAATGGTTGAAAATTCATTGTTACTGACTGGTGACTGGGAACAAGCGATTCCAGTAATGGATGCATTAAACCAAATCACAAGTGATTCGTTAAATGATATAGAAGGTGCTATTAGAGCGTTATTAGTTCTATTAGGTACTGAACTTGATGACCCATCGACAACTATGCAGACTATTAAAGATAAAAGATTGTTATCTTTAGCACAACGTGCAGGAACAAGTGGTAATTTGGATGCAAAATTCATATCGCCACAAGTAAATAGTCAAGAAGTTCAAGAAGTTAGGGAATTCTTAGATAAAGCTAGAAACATAATTACTGGTATCCCAGACAGACAAGCAAATAATGTTGGTGGAGATACAGGTGTGGCTGTTGTTAACCGTAATGGTTGGACAGACATTGAAATTGTTGCTAGATTGAAAGAATTATTCTTCAAGAAAATGAAAAGAAAGCAAGTTTCAGTTGCTATTAAAATATTACAAAAATTAGATTTAATTGCTGACCATTTAAGAGGTATAGATGTAGAAATCAACCTTGGTCGTAATACATTATCTGATTTAAGTAGTAAAGCGTCAGCGTTCTCAACATTAGTTGCTACAGGTGAAATTGCAACAATAGATGCATTAACATTTGCTGGTTTAACAAATCGTACAAATGAAGTTGTTGAACGTGGTAAAGCAGCTAAAAAAGAGCGTCTGAAAGAACAAGCTGAATTACAAAAATCACAGGGTACTAAAAAACCTGTTGATAATAAAAAGGAAGAAAAAAGCGGTAATACTGAATCTTAATGATTCATTATTATAAATTTCTCCAAACAGTAGGAGATTTAAATAATGGCTGTCCATCCTCGTCAGAGAAGACGTTTAATCACGATGAGAGAAAGGACTCTAATGAACGAGTTACAACAATTATTAGGTGATTCTTACAAAGAAGGGATGACAGTTGAAGAAATCAACAATGCACTTCAAGGTAAGAAATTCGCTGACTTATCTACAGGTGCTTATGTAGATAAAAATAAATATGATGCTGACATTAAAGCAAAAGATGCTTTAATCCAAGACAAAGCTAAAGCACTTGCTGAAAAGATGACAGCAGATGAAAAGGCACAACAAGCACAAATCGAAAAAGATGCTTTAATAGAATCTTTACAAAAACAAATAAGAGATGGTCAAATAAATTCAAGCAAATCAAGTGCCGAATCTATTATGGCTGAGAGTAAAAACATTCTTGGTATAAAAGATAATGACAATGCTTATGAAGGATTCATTGCTAGTATTGCTAGTGACAATGTTGAAAATACTAAAACATTAGCTAAATATATCAACCAACTTGTAAAAGATAGTTATGAGAAGGGTAAAAAAGACGCTTCACACGACAATCTTGGTAAATTTTCTAAGGATATTAGTACAGGTGGTTCAAAAGACGGTGGAGATGTTAACAGTTATGGTCAACAACTTGCTGCTGCTTCTAAAATGAATCAAAATGACCCAAATTTATATTTTAAATAAGATGAAAGGAAATGGAAATTATGGTAGAAAAAACAGGAACTTATGGTGTTCGTAAGAATATCTTAATAGGTCAAGAAAGTTATTATATAGCATTACCTGCTGTAGTTAGTGGTTCAGCAAATGGTGTAATCAAAGCTGGTCAACCATTAAGCGGTAATATTAAAAAAAGAGATACTGCATTTACTGCTGTAACAGGTGAAGCTGCTGGTATCTGCTTACACGATGTTAAGTTAGATGCTGAAGGTAAAGGAAACGCTACTCTAGTAATAGCTGGATGCGTAGATTTACTAAAATTAGAATCAGATGTAGTTACTGCTATTGAAGGTTCTACAGGATTAGATAGAATGATATTTGTAGAAGGGAGTAGATTCTAATGGATAGTATATTTGATTTAGTTACTGCTGCTAATGTTGTTGGTTATTGGATTGAACAAAATGTTAATAAACAACCATTACTAGGAGAAACATTATTCCCATACACTAGAGAAATCGGTGTTAGATTAGATTGGATTAAAGGTGCTAATAATCAACCAGTTGGTTTAAGATTATCTGCATACGATTCAAAAGCAATACGTAGAGATAGAGAAGGTATTGAAAGTTATACAACTAAAATGCCATTCTTCAAAGAATCTATGTATATTGATGAAGAAATGCGTCAACAACTAAATACTTTATTACAAACTAATAATAGTGCTTTAGTTAATTCTTTAGTAGCTAGAATATTTAGAGACCAAATTAAATTAATCGAAGCTGCTAAAATAACTCTTGAAAGAATGAGAATGGAAGTTTTAACAAACGGAACAATCACTCTTGCAAGTAATGGACAAGCATATAGCTATGACTTCGGTGTTCCAGCTGCTCAAAAAGCAACTGCTAAGAAGGCTTGGTCTGATGCTTCTGCTGATGCTGTTGCTGAAATTAATGAAATAGTTTCAACAATGAGAGCTAAAGGTACTGAAATCACTAGAGCTGTATGTAATAGTTCAGTAATTGAAGACTTAAAGAAAAACACAGCTATTAAGAATCAAATTTATGTTCTAGCTGGTGGAGCAATTTCAAGTATTTCAAGTGCTAAAGTTCTTGAATTCTTAAAACAAGAAACAGGAGTTACTTTCTACGCATATGACAATGTTTATGTAAATGAAGCAGGTGCTGCTGTTAAATATGTTGCTGATGATACAGTAGTATTCTTACCTGAGGGAACTCTTGGAGAAACTCATATGGGTGTTACTCCAGAAGAATCTGACCTACAAGCATTAGGAACTGCTAACGTTTCAGTTATTGAAAACGGTATTGCTGTTACTACTTATGGTACAGAAGACCCAGTTAACGTAGAAATGAAAGTATCAATGGTTGGTATGCCTTCATTTGAAAGAGCAAACGAAGTTTATATTCTAGACACAGCTGCTTAAGAGGTGATAATATGATAAGAATAAGAAAAGATAACGACGAGAAATTAGTTACAAAAGGGGTTTACGAAAACGTTTTCAAACGTCTAGGTTACGAACTTGTTGAAACGAAAACTAAAGCAAAAGAAGTTGTTGCTAAACCTGTTGTAAAAACAGATGATGAAAAATTAACAGAAAAGATTGTTAATAAAGATGTTGTACAAGATAAATAATAAATACTACATCAAGCGTACTTCTTGTTTTGTTGAAGTTGACTTCGACGTTACTGAAAACGATGTCATATTAAAACCAACAACAAACAAAATTACAATAAATAAAGAAGTGTCGTATGATGTTGTGTCATACGACGACTTCAAAAAAGAAAAATTATCTGAAAAGAAAAGTGTTGAATTTGTTGAGGATGAATTTGAAAAACCTAAACAAAAACATACATCTTTTTCTAAGAAAGGTAGTTATTCGAATAAAAAATATTAGAAGGGATGATGGACGTGAGAAAGATTGAAGATTTTGCATCAGAGATGCAAATCATCTTAAAAGAAATGGGTTATGAAGCACCTGTTGGTAATACTATCTTACAGATGGAAATAAAAAATGCTATAGGTGAAATAAACCGTTGTCGTCGTTTCACACCTTCGAATGATGTCTTATACGACATCAAATATGAAGATAAGATTTTACCCTTAGCTATAGCAGGTTTCTTGAAAACTGGAGCTGAGGGTGAAACATCTCATTCCGAAAATAACATTACAAGAACATATGAAAATGGTGGAAAATATCCTGACTCAATGTTAGCCGATATAGTACCACTTGCGAAGTTTAACTAATGATTAATTTACTTAGAAATAAACGAAAATTATATGTATGTAATGTTAGATTGGAAAATGATATAAAATTATATGATGAACCAATCGAGTTATTTGAAAATTATCAAGTGACAAACACTAGCGGTAGTCTACAGGCGTTTGGTTTAGATGCGTATGAGTATATACGAATAAAAACAAATATATCACACGAAAAGTATTACCATATCGGTGATAGAGTGTATATAAATGTTCAACCACCTAAAACACACGATAAATTGTGTAAGGATGCTGATTATGAGGTTTCACAAGAACCGATACCTAGTTTAAACGAAGTTGAAGTTATGTTAAAACGTCGTAGCGGTAAACGTAAAAATGGTTAAAAAAAGTGAACTTGGTGAATTAGCTGATGATATTAAATATTTGGCTAAAAATTTTCCAAACTATGTAAAAGAATCTGTATATGACGACGCGTCATACCTTGGTGAACAAATGTTAGATGGTTACAAAAACTACATCAATATGCACACAAATTATGATTATGATGGTGCGTTTACACATATTTCCAGCAGAGACCCACAACCCGGAGCTCAAGTGTGGATAATACGAGACAATGAACACGGTATTCGTGTAGGTTTGCGAGGTGATAACGTCGCTTATTATGAATTTGGTACTGGTAGTATTGGTAAGGGTTTATATCCAGACAATGTTTTACTGAACGAATCGTTATGGCGATATGGTGTTGGACCGAAAATACTACAACACGGAAAATGGAAAAACGCTCATTTTGATGAGGTTGTTCCGAAGTGGTATAAAACAATGCTTAAAAAAGGTAGTGTTTCTAGAGCTGACACCGTGTGGATGTATAATGGTAGTCCTAGACGAGGATTATCGCCGGGACAGTTTATTTATGATGCTATTGAGGAATTTGAAACATCGTTAGATGCTTCAGATGACGGTTACATCACAAAAGCGGATTACAAACTATCCCGAAAGGGTATATATGGATACGTATCCGCGAGTATTGATAAAAAATGAGGAGGTATGCGTTATGTTTGATTTAGATGAAACTTTGTTATATCAGTTAAAAGATGATTTACAAAAATTATTTAATGAAACAGAGGGTTATCAAGATACACGTGTGAAAACTTCGTACGACGGTGACTATGAAATATCTTATCCTCTAATTGAAATACAAGAGTTAACAAACGAAGATGTCGACCAATTCTATGACGGTGCTGAACACGTTATTGATGTTGGATACCAATTCACAATAATGGCTGAACAAACAGAGACATTGAGTGCCGAGAGAAATGTTCAAAATATAATAAATATCATAAAAGATTATATGAGAGGTGAGCGTTATCACTCACTACGAAGATTGGGTGGAAGCCCTATACTATCTTTGACAAATGATAACAACATAATGATTGGTTATATGCGTTACAACGGACGCATAGACATAGATACGAATACAATTTATAGGAGGTAAAGAATAATGAAATTCAATATTCAAAGATTTGCAATTAATCTTTCAACATTAGGTATTAAAATTGGTTATGCTGTTGAAGAAACTTCAGGAACTAGACCTACAGCTGGTTATGTTCAATTAGTAGGAGCTAAATCAACACCTAGCTTAAACCCATCTCCAGAAACACTAGAAACTACAACTTTAGAAGAAACTGAATATAAAACTTATATTGATGGTTTAAAAGATTTAGGTGGAGCATTAGAATTCACATTCAACCTAACTGAAGATTTAATATCTCAATGGGATACTTTAATGACTGCTTATGAAACTGGAAAAGCATCAAACAAAAATACTTGGTTTGTAATTGCTATTCCTGGCTTAACAAAAGCATATTATTTCCCTGGTAACCCTTCTGAAATGGGTCTTCCAGAAACTAGTGTAAATGCCGTATTAGAAATTACTAACTACATTACACCAGTTGGAGCACCAGTTGTTGAAGCTAAAACTGAAGATAGTTGGATGCCTAAAGAGGCTTAATAGGAAAGAAAAGGTGTAATATATGAATACAAAAATAGAACTAACATATCAAGGTGTACCTTATACATTGGAGTATACTAGAGAAACTGTAGCGATTCTTGAGGCGAACGGTTTTAAAATAGATGAATTTCTAGAAAAACCAATGATTAACATTGAGTTGGCTTTTCAAACATCATTTGTGAAAAACCATCCTAAAGTGCAAATGAACGTTATCAAGGATATATTTGCACATTGTCCTGATAAACAAGGTTTAGTCGTTACATTAAAAAAAATGATTGATGAAACTTATGATTCATTATTAGCGGAACCTGAAGAATCTGATTCGGGAAACGTAAGTTGGAAGACTGTGGATTTATCACCAAGCGTGAAAAATCAAAAGTAGAGTCGTCTTCCTTAACAAAACTGTTTGAAGAACAATGTCCTATTTATATGTCATATGGTATGACATACGATGAATTCTGGAACGGTAATCCAAGTCGTGCAATATTTTATCGTAGGGCTGCGATAATTCAAGCTAAAAGAAAAGATGAGGAATGTTGGATACAAGGCGTGTATGTATATGATGCTCTATGTAGGGTGTCCCCTATACTACACGCCTTTTCTAAATCTGGAACAAAACCTCTACCATATGTGGAGCGACCTTATCTATCCAATGCGAGGTTGGATGATGCCGAGGAGCGTGAAGCATTGAAACAAAAACAAATGGAAAACGAAATGCTTGTTGCTAAACTGAGGTTCTCACAATGGGCTAGAGCAACAGCTAAAAAATTTAACAAAGAAAAGGAGGTTAAATGATGAACTTTAATATACATAGATTTCGTGAAGTTGGAGTCAAAATTGTAGTTGATGTATCAGGTGATAATAAACTTAAAAACTTATCTAAATTAGTTGAACAAACTGATAATAAAACTGTTTCATTTAAGAATAAAATCAAAGATATTAAAGTTGATATTGATGATAGTAAACTCCGTAAAATGCCCAGTTTATTGGGTAAAGTTGAAAAAGGTTTTAGGTCTTTATCTTTGGTTCGTTTAACATATCTTACAAACGCCATTAGACGTGTGACAAGTGGATTGGTTGATATGGTTGAAAACGCCGCCGGATATGAAGAATCTTTGAACTTATATAGAATGGCTCTTGGTAAGTATATAGATGCTGCTAGCGGTTGGTCTTCTGAGATTCAGGAAAAATTATTAATTGATGAAACCGAATTGATGCAGGCTACAGGTACATTCTTCAACTTGGCACGAGGTCTAGGTGTAGCCAGTGATAGTGCTTTTACAATGTCACAAGCATTAACCCAATTAACGTATGATATGTCGTCTTATCTTAACATTAGTGTTGAAGCAGCTAATACTAAAATACAGTCAGCAATGAGTGGTCAGGCGAGGGCTATTCAAAGTGTCGGTGTCGCTATACAAGTAGCTTCATTACAAGAACTAGCTTATTCACTGGGTATTAAAAAATCGGTATCGGAGATGACTCAAGCTGAAAAAACATACTTACGTTATATACAATTAATGAAAAGTACAACACATATGCAAGGTGACTTAGCGAGAACAATGATTACACCTGCTAATAGTGTTCGTATACTTAAAACACAAATTAATTTATTAGGTCGTGCGATAGGTCAGGCGTTAACACCTATTATTATGGAAGTAATCCCTTGGATAATGGCGTTCACAAAAGTGTTAACCAATTTGGCTAAAAAAATAGCGGATGCTTTAGGTTATCAGGTATCCGACGTAGATTATAGCACAGCTTTCATAGATGGTGCTGACGCTGTGGAGGATTATGGTAACACTGTATCGAAAGCAGGGAATAAGGTTAAACGTAGTCTTGCGCCGTTTGATGAATTAAATGTTGTAACATCCACTTCCGGTAGCGGTGGTTCAGGGTTATCAAATTCTATAATCGCCGACTTGGAAAAGTATGTCAAATCATACGATATGCTTGCTGGTTATACTGATGAGTTAAAGAAAAAAGCTGAGTCGCTGGAAGCACCAGCTAATAACATATTAAAGATAATGGGTACAATACTAGGCGGTATGTTTATAGGAAAGTTAATCAGCAAAATCTGGGATTTAGCTGTTAAAACGAAAACATTAGGTAATAATCTTAAAAACCTATTCTCCAAGTTTAAAAAATTGGATATTGTTAAAAAAACATCATCATTAATTAAGACACTCGGTTCTAATTTTAAGAACTTTATTAGTCAAATTAAAAATCGTACAAAACCGTGGGAAGCATTCAGTAATACGTTTGGTACCGTTGGTAAAGTTTTCACCGGTGCGAGTCTGGCGATAACAGAATTTATAGCGGTATTTAAACACACAGACGCCGCTTTACGTGGGACTGAAAGTCTAAATGAAGCTATCGGTAAAACTGCTGTTACAACAGGTCTTTTAGCTACAGCTGCCGGTTTGTTAATCGGTTCTACAGGTGTGTTTGCTGTGTTAGGTGCGGGTGCCTTAGCCGCTGGTGTAGCGGTTGGTAAGTATCACGCTGAATTAAAAACCGCCGAAGAACAAGAAAAACAGATGGCTATAAACGCAGAAGTTCGAAAAAACTTAAATGATGGTTTAGGTGTATCATTTATAGCTTTAAGTAATGCTGTTAATAATTATAATAACGGTATTAGTGCTAATATGGACGAGTTAGATAAACAGTATGAGAAGTATGTAACATCTACCGAAGCTGTTGGTAACGCTGACATAGCATTGCGTAATTTAGTAAACGCTATTGGTGCTCAAAATGAAGCAATGACACAAACCCAATGGACTGACTATTTGTCTAAATATGAAGAATTAAAAACCGCGATTGAAATATCGAAAGCCGACACGATTGGTTACGCCACATCGATTATTAACTCTTATACTGATATCAACGAAGCGTCTGCGAATTCAGTCGCTGAACGTATCGCTAACATCAAGATGTTGGAAAGTGCGGAAGCTGGTTATGAGTTGGAATATCTTGAACGAGAAAAGAAAATAGTTGAAGATTTCCTTAAGAAAAAAATATCATTGGATGAGTATAATGCCAAAATAGCCGCTTTACAAGCAGAATATGGTAAAACATCCAATGTTATAACAGATGTTAATGCTGTAATAGAAGATTTCAAAAATAAAATCAAAGATATTGATTTTAAAAATATGTCCGCTGACGAGTTATCACAGAAACTGAAAGAGGTTGGTACTAGTTCTCAAGAAACTGTTACTAAGATAGAAAACGCAAAAAAAAGTGCTGTTGCTTTCTTCAAGGAACAAATTAACGAATCGAAAAAAACTGTGACCGAAATGGAAACGTTACACAAGCGACAAGGTTATTTAACAGATGAGCAACAAGCCCGATACGATAACGCTAAACAACAAATAATAGCGTACACAGATGAAATGAAAATAGCCGTTGATGGGTATGATGCTGAGATAAGACAAGTTAGAAGTACTATGAAAGATTTCTTAGCGATTGTCTACGCTGACTTATTAAAAAACGGAGCTGACACATCTACAGAATTCAACGGTGTTATCAACACTATTAAAGGTACATTAGAGGCTTTAGGTGACGTTGATTTAACAGATGCTGGTAAATCAACTTTAGAGACTTATCTAAAAGGTGTATCAACTGAGTACACAAAAGGAGAATTCGAATCTAAATTTAAAGAGTTGTTTAGGCGTCTTGGAGACGGAGGTCTAAAACATATTGTTGATGGTATTGCGAATGGTGAATATAAATTCAGGGACCAACTTAAAAAATCAGCCGGAAAGATGGCTCTTGATACTCTTACTGGTTACAAAGAAGGCATTGAAAATAATTCAAATAAAGCAACAGATGCTGTTGAGGATGTTGCCGAAGATTCGATTAATGTATTCAGAGTTACATTAGACTCTCACAGTCCATCTCGAGTGTTTAGAAGTATAGGTAGAGATACGATAGAAGGTTTTGTATTAGGTGTCGAAGAAAAAGCACCTGATGCTATAAAATCAATTCAATCGTTAGCCGACAACGTTTCTAAAGCTATGAAAGATACAAAATTATCTTTAAATGTTGATACAAACGTTGAAAAATCATTTAATAGTATACTTACAAAACTACAAAACTTCTGTAATAAATGGACGAGTGCTGTTAACACTTTGGTTGGTAATATGAAAAGCACAATGAATGGTATTACAATAAATGCTGATGGAAAAGTGTCGTATACAAAGATGCCTAAAGTGACAGTATCTAAATTTGAAGATGGTGGTTACCCAACATCTGGTGAATTATTCTTTGCCAATGAAAATGGTAGAGCCGAATTCATAACATCAATCGGAAATAAAACAGCCGTTGCTAACCAAGACCAAATGGTTCAAGCGTTGACGAATGCTATTATGGCTGGATTTGCGATGACATCTCCTAGAGGAGAATCAAAACAACCAATAAATGTTAACATTGGTAACGAAAGAGTTTATAGCGGTGTGATTGATTACCAAAATCGTCAAAGTGACAGATACGGTACAACAACTACTATAAATGTATAGGGGGAATAAAAATGGCTAGAAACAATTACAAGGGTTATTATTTGAAGGTGGGTAACACCCCCTTCAATGACCCAGCACCAAAACGAGACACTTTTAAATTTGCACCTGAGTTAGTACAGGTTGGTGAGTCACAAGTTTTGGCTAGTGGTAGACTTAGTACAAAAGTATTACCTCACACTAGACGTAAAATTTGGTTTGAATTACCTCCTATGACTCAAGCACAATATAAAAAATACTGGGATGCATTACATAGTGACGCAGGTGGTGATGGTATGTATTTAACAGTTGAAGTGTACGACGATGCAACCGACACTTATATCACTGATACATATTATCACACAGACTTAGTTGTAAAACCTATTTATCTAGGTGGACAATGGATGTACGTGTTTGATACATTCGAATTAATAGGTCATTAGTGAGGTGAGTTAAATGAATTTTAGAGATATTGATAAAGACGCAATTCTACAAAACGCGGCTACGTTTAGTAGTTCAATAGAAGTCCTAGATACCGATATAGTCTTCACTGAAGACGATTCGTTAGTTGATTGGAAATTAGAAGACTTTAGATATGTACCTAATAACGGTTTCATAGGTCAATTTGTTGAAAGATTACTTGATGGTAATCTTGTAAACATCCCCAATGATGTTGTTTTAGAAAATGCTCGTATCAAATTAAATTTGACAATTCATAATAAATTAGATAACTCAGATTACACATATTCGTATGGTACTTTTATCATTACAAAGGTAAATAAATCCGATGTACAAGGTAAAGTGTCATACGAATCGTGTGACCTTGCTAAGTTGTTTAATGTTAACTATGAACCACAAGTGACATTTCCTTGTACAGTGATTGATTTGTTAAACGACGTGTGCACACAAGTAGGTGTAAAATATAAAGTCGCTGAAGATATTGAATATTTATACACATACGCGGTTGATGAACCTATAACAGGTATATTATCCATCTTAATCGATGGTGTGTATCATAACATAACATTACCTAATGAATTAACATTGTATGATAGTATTTTCTATATACCACAATATAATACAGCGTTGATAAGAAGTCATATTAACAATGATACAAGTATTGTTACAGTCAATGCTAGCATAACAAATGTTGTACAAGGTGTGCTAATTGAAACGAATAAAGTACCGTTCCCACAACAAGATTTTCCAAATCTGAGTTTTGTGGTTGATGGTAATCATTTTGAGAATACTTTGTGCCGAGATGTTATAAAGGCGATATCTAAGTTATTTTATTCGTCAGTACGAATCGGATGGGATGATGAATTGTATTTCGATGTTTATGACGGAAGTCTCGCAGAGGTCGATGACTATCATATAATAGATGTAGACCATCATTATGGTAGTGTGTCGTCTGATGCTAAGTTTGGACCAGTTAATAAAGTTGTAGTTGGTTTATCTAATGTTAGTGGGGAAAATGTATATTATCCTGCGGAAATAGAAGGTGACCAAATTACGGAAATAGGTATATGGGATAATCCTATTACATACACCGAACAACTAAGAAGATTATCGCTATATGCTGAACCACCTATGATTGGTTTAAATTACATACCAGTAAGTCTTAAGACTACAGGTCATCCTTGGTTAGAAGCAAACGAGATAATACAAATAGAAGACGCCGATGGTAATATATTCAAAACTTACCCTTTCGATAGGACACTTACTTATAAAGGTTTTATAACAAGTGAGATATCATCAAAAGGTACAAATAGTAAATCCGACAGAGATTATAATTACGATAACAGTATAGAACAGCGTGTATCTCGTGCTGAAATAACGGTTAATAAATCGACTGGTGAAATCAAAAACGTGACACAAAGTGTTGAACAATTAACAGGTGAGATAAACAACCTAAGTGGAGATATTGCTAATCAGTATCAAGAAATTATAGGTGAATTAAATAATAGTGTTTCTAAAGATGATATATTTGAATTAGAAAAAACTGTTACACAGTTGCAAACAGATTCTTACACAAAAACAGAAATCAATAAAATAATAACAGGTTCATATACTGATGCGAGTGGTAATCTAGTCGCTGTCACAAAAGTACAAACCGACTCGGCGACATATGATGAAAACGGTATGCATTATGAAAGAAAAGATGCACCGACAAGTTCAACCATCAATCATAAAGGTTTCGAAGTAGATGATAGTGATAAAAACGATTTACTTTACGCTGGTTATGTAGACGACGCTAAAATCTCACAAAATCAACGCTTACAAGACTTTAAAGGACAAAGTGTTGTATACACACAAAACGCTATTGTTGATAATTATCTTATTACTGGTTCTTATTCAAGAACAGAAGATTATGAAGAAGAAGTTGAACAGGATGATGGTTCAATAAAGACAAAAAAGGGAACTGGCGTGTTCTATTTAGGAGGTTAATATGAAATATATTCAATTAGACATTCAAAAGTTTGCCGTCAGTGCAACAAAAGAAAATACAACCCTTACGTCAAAGAGTGGTCCAAACTACGGTCGTGTTTACGCGGAATTTACAGAGATTACACCAACTGCTGACGACATTTCCAAAAACCAAACACGTATTATACCATACGGAGAATATTCTCAAAGTGGTTCGTATAGCGGTTATAGTACACCCAGATTCAGACTTACTTGGTATGATGACAACGAAAATATATCGGGTAAAGTACTCGATACTGTACCTGTAGCATCGTTAGCTAAAAAAGAGGTTGTCAAGATTGACCCTGGTGTAATAACTGTTAAGCATAAAGATGATGGTACATTAAAGGGTTATGTTAAAGTCGAATGGATTTGGACAGGTAGTGGTTATTGTTGTAATTCAGGTTCTGCGACTACAAGTAATACATCATTAACACCTATCCCTAGAGCGAAAACCATTACTGCATTGAGTGCGGATATAGGTTATGACACAACTATTACATTGAAACAAACAAGTGCGTCTTATACAGCAACTATCGAATGGGAATGCGGTGAATTAGGCGATGTAATAGAAGAAAAAACAACTGAAACAACTATTGGTTGGAAAATACCTAAAGAAATTTATTCTCAAATGTTACCTACTGATAAGGAAAAGAACATTACTTTAAAAGCGACAACATTTAATGGTGATGCTCAAGTTGGGACTACACAAACAACAACAATTAAAGCAAAAGTAAATATGGAGGATAATCGTCCAATTGCTTACCTAGATGTTGAAGATACAAATCCAAAAACTTTGGAACTTACAAACAATCCAGGTAAAGTTGTATTAAATGCATCTAATATTTTGTGTAATGTTCAAGGTATGACGAAAAATGGTGCAACCATAAAATCAATGTCGATTAACGGAATAGAATTAACAGATTTTACTTATCGTACACCAACAGAAGGTACAGATGAATCCATAACGGAAATCGCACTCGACACATTCACAATAGATAAAGTAACAACTAATAAATTTACATTATTGGTTACAGATAGTCGTGACAATACAAATGTAGTTTCGACAGACAATGAAATAACATTGGATAAAATAGATTATATTGCTCCAACAATTTCAAATTCAACTTTGTTTAAGAGAAATACACCAACTGACGGGAAAGTAAATCTTAAATATGATGGTTCATTCTTTAACGGTTCTTTCCAAGATACCATCCCTAATAATCTCGAAATAGCATACGCGTATAAAGAGAAGCAAGATGAAGTATTTAGCGACTGGATATCTTTAACACCGAGTATACCGGATGATGAATCCGTGTATAGAGGAGATATACAATTATCAGAAACTTTCGATTACGAGAAAGTTTATACATTAATATTTAGTGTTAAAGATAGTCTGACCGAGTTTGGTGTTGTTGTGTATACACAGGATATCCCGAAAGGTAAACCATCGCATTGGTACGATGACGAAAATTTCTATGTTGAAGGCGATTATTACAAGAGAGATAAAGAAACTGGCAAATGGAAAAAATTCAAAAGTGGTGGAGAACTCCCAGTTGGTTCTGTTTATATTAATAAAACGAACGGAACTAATCCAAGTACATTGTTAGGTTATGGTGAATGGAAAGATATTAGTGGTTTAACATTAATTGGTGCTGGTACTTATAAAGATAGTGCGGGCACAGAACAAACTTTCAACGCAGGAGATGTGGTTGGGGTTTACACACATAGACATAATCAAAGCGACCACAAACATAATAGAGGTACATTGACGGCGGCTATATCACTTGATAGTTCTTATATTTATTCAAGATGGGATACAACGGCAAATGCCAACGGAACTCAAACCGCATCTTGGTCTAGAAATGCTAGAAAAGCAGTTAGTGGTACAAATAGTAATAATTCAGCAACTATGTCAGAAGGTACACCAGTTTATGGTCAAACCGGTAGTGTTACTGCAACTACTTATACATCTTATACATCAACAATACAACCATCATTAGTTGTTTATATGTGGGAAAGAATAGCATAAAAAGAAAGGGAATAATATGGAAGATATAGAAACAAGAGTTATACGACTGGAAGACAAAGTAAATCATATTGAAAAAGTACCAACTTTAACTAGCGGTGTATTAAATTCCACACCGATAGCACGCGGTACTGGTTATATATGTACCAGATGCGTTGGTCGAAAATATAAAAGCGGGCAGTGGTTGTTCTGCGTATACTAATCAAATAACAGGTATAAGCGAATTAGTATAGCAAAATTTTACATATTTATATACTTGTGATATAATTATGTCAAGAAAGAGGGGATAATTTATGTCTAAAACAAAAATTACCAAAGAAAAAGTAAAGACTTTTGCTAAGTATACAACTAATATCCTTGGTATGTTGATGATGATTATCACCGGAATCCAAGCTGTAGAGGGGATAACAATCCCCTACTACGCACAAATTATCGGGGTAATGTCAGTGTTTCAAGGTGTTATAGGTGCATACTTAATCAAAGGAAAACTATGGGGTGGTAAAGAATGAGATACCCAGTAAATTATATTGGTATTACAGTACCATTCAACAAGAAAACACATCGCGGTGTAGACTTCGGTTGGAATAGTAATCACGGTGGAAAGAATCAACCTATCTACGCGTCCGAAGCCGGTAAGGTAATTTATAAGCAAGTACAAACGAGTGGTGGTAAAGTAATCCATATCAAACACGATAATGGTTATATAACGGAATACGCTCATATGGACACTTGGATTGTAAATAAAGGTGACAAGGTTAAAAGAGGTCAACAAATTGGTACAATGGGTGCTACCGGTAAAGTTAGCGGAAATCACTTACATTTTGGTATGTATAAAGGTACTAAAATCAATTATGACGACCCATCTAAATGGGTTAACCCACTTACACACCTTGTTAAAACCGAAGACCAAACAGTTGGTAAAACTACAGCTAATAAGTATAATATTAGAAATGTAAAATATACTGAGAAAAAGGTCATATCTACTGATGGTTTAAATGTACGTAATGCACCAAAATTACTTAGTAAAAAAATTGGTTGGTTACCATACAAAACAAAAATTAAAGTATACGAAACATCTGGTAATTGGTCACATATTGATTATTGTGCTGACCAATGGGTGTCAAGTAAATATATAAAATAGAAAGACGAGGGAAATCAATATGAAAAGCGAAGAAAAAGAAACATCGTTTGCGATGGCTATCTTAAACGATTATAAAAAACAAACATTTCGACAATTCGTTATAATTTGCATACTATTAGGTATCATATTAACGTTTGCATTTGGTGTAGTTTACATCATTACAAATTTTGATATTGGTTATGAAACAATAACTGAAGAAGTATCTACTAGTACTGGAAATGCTTGTATCGGTGATTCTTGCGGGAATGGTGATATTAGTGGCGAGAGCATACCGAAGAACGACTAGACTAAGTGCGTCAGGTCGTCGTAGTAGGGGACGCATTACGTTCAGACGTAAGAAAAGATAATGTACAAGTTTGAGTTCACAAATAAAGAACTTGAAAATATAAAGAATAAAATTATGTTTACCGAATTACAAGAACGAATTATTGAATATAGAATGAAAGAATATTCCTTAGTAAAAATGGCTGAACTAGAACGTTATTCGTCTAGTAAAATAAGTAAGGAAATTGATAAAATAGTTAAGAAGATTAAAAAGGTTATATAGAAAGGTTGGTACGAATGGGTGGTATCACATTAGACCAAATCGTTGGTTTCTTGACAGTTGTTGTCTTGTTAATCACGAATGTTGAGTTCATAATGCGAAAAATAAAAAAATCCATTCCTCCAATGCTGAAAGATACGTTGCAACCAATTTATGATAAACTTGAATCTGTCGATAAAAAACAACAAAAGTTGGAAAAGAAAATCGACCAAAATGAAGCGGATAGAATTCGTGCTGAAATGTTCCATTATGGTTCGGTAGCTAGAATAACACATTATATATCGGAGAGGGATTGGTTCCACGTTCAAGCGATATATAGAAAATACCGCGATGAGTTACATCAAAATGGGGAAGTTGTACACGAGTATGAAATCATACAAGAGTGTTATGATGCACAGTTTTCAGAGGGGAATGGTACTGATGATTCACATTACACTAAATGAAAATAAAGTCCATATAGAGGGTCATACTGAAAGTACGATATGTTCATCAATAAGTTCAATAATGTATACATCTGTTAATGCGTTATTAGGATGGGATGAGAAATCGATTACATATATAGACGATTGTTTTCACGATTATGTGGAAATAACAATAGTAAGAAACTGGGGTATTACGAAATTTCTGTTTGAAAATATGAAAAAATGTTTCAAACAAATTGCAGAACAATATCCAGACTGTGTAAAAATTACAGAAAGTGTGCAATAATTGTACAAAAAATGAATAAAAATTGCATTTAAATTTGTTCTACAATTTAATTGTGGAAGGAAAAATGCAAAATGATATTCAAAAATGACTATTTAAAAATAAAAAATTTACTAAAATACTTAGACAAACCTAGTTTACTAACAATATGTGAACAAGCAGGGGTGTCTGAATATGAACAAAAATTACTAATAAGTCTTCAACAAGATAAAACACGTATTGAAATGTGTTTCGAGTTAAATATATCTGAGTGGAAATACACTAAAGATATGAAGAAGGCTGTATCCAAAATCAAAAGGTATCTGATATGATACCTTTTTTTTTATTCTACAATCCAGCAGAATTCCGCTTCTTTATATCGTGGGTCGAAAGTGTCATAAATGACTCCAAATTTCGAACACGTGATATGGTTTGACATAGTTATTAATACAGTGTGGTTAGAATATTTCTCCGAAACCTCACCGACATTTAAACCGGTGACATCAACATAATCATAACGTTCATCAAGATATTCTATAATGAAATCACGATTATCCATCATTGTACCTTTCTTTCTCGCCTCGTGACTCAATTGGGAATAGACATAATCCCAACTCTTACCTGTAGCACACGAAATACTACGAACAGTACAATCTTCTTGAAGTCTACCTAAAGCATTTGCATTGTAATATCTATACATTACATCATCGCTATTTCTTTTGCTGTTTGTTTAACCATTTCGACTTCTTCTTGTGATTCGGCTTCTTCCATTAACATAGCCATAAAGTCTTCTGCTGATTCTAGCATTTTCTTAAGAGCCATTTTACTATCTTCTTTAGCTCTGTAATCACCACTATTACGATATTCATCTCTAGAAGCACCATAGTTACCATAATGTTGGTGCATTGTGTCTAACATATCGTGACCTCTATATCCACCTGAACTACGTCTTCCGTATTGTCCACCTTCATTGTAGCGACCTCTAGAATCTCTACTACGTCTTCCATAATCGCCACTATTTGAATATCCGTATCCACTTTCTCTATACATCATATTAGATTCCTCCATTTCATAATCAATCTTTTCGATTTTCTTTAAATCTTTACAAATATCTACCAATTCAGATAAATATTCTATGTTCTCAGGGTTAATACCTTCTTCAACAACTTTCATCTTTTGTTCTTCAAGTTGTTCATTTAACATTGTTGCAAAGTCTTTTTCTTTGATATTTTCTTCCACATTAATCACCAACTAACAAATTCTTGTAATACTTAGGTTAGCATTTAAGATTGTTGGTGCAACAGTGTCAGTCGCTACTAATGTTGCTGTTGATATAACACTTGGTACAGCACCGATACTAATATTCTCATTAGATTTGCAACACACTTTAATGGTTTTGTTGATGGATAATTCTGTGTTATCTCCAGCTGCTGCTAAAGTTTGTGCAACAACCGTAGATGGGTCTAAAACACCGTCACGATATAAACCTAATGCCACGATACCCGCTGTAGCACTCGTAACGTGAGATGTTAAGTTTATTTCGTAAATACCACCTTTTGTTATTTTGTATAATGGTGAACCTTCTGTACGACATAACCAACCATCACATTTTGTACTATTAGTTCTTATTTGGTCAGTCGTAAAAGTCACAGGGCTAGAATTGCTAGGTAAAATCTGAGGTGTGATGATAATACTTTCTATCATTGTCTTCATTCCTTTCATAAATAAAAGAGAGACAGAACTTGTCTGTCTCAATGTCCATACTAGAGTGGACAAGTCCACCCTAGACCGGACGATAGCAAGTTCTCATAAAAGAGTTTGTCATTAGACATTTTGCGTATTAATAGTTACCACAACCGCAACCGTTTTGTGTTACGGTATATTGATAGCAACAGTTAGGATTAGGTACTATATATGCCGCAGATGGGCAAGGTTTTAATTCATTAAGCAAGTATGTATTCTGAGCTTCTTGACTTGCTTTTAATCTAAGTGCATTAATTTCGTTTTGTTGTGCTTGAATTTGAGCATTCTTATCTTCAATTCTATTAGCAACAATTTCATCGTGTAGAGCACGGTAGTTAGCATTTTGATTTTCAATTATGTCACGTGTGTTAGTGCATAAAGTTTGTTGTAGGCTATTCGTGTTCATTGCCATATTGTAGTTAATTCCATCAAGACCTCTACCAATAGAACAGAATCCATCAGCTAGTTGAGTCTTGATTCCACAACAACAATCAGCTAATTGAGAACTTAAACTATAATTACCTTGTAGTAATGCTGTATTGATTCCTGAGAATCCTTGTGTTAAAGCATTTTGTAATCCGAAGTTACCATTCACAATTGTATTATTCAATGCGAAAGTTGCGTCACAGATTCCTGAATTTACACCATCAAGTTTACGTTCGATGTTGGCGAAATCGGTTGCTAATACATAATTTTCACCGATACCGCTTCCGTTACCGTAGCCACCGAAGCCACCGAAACCTCTACCGTTTCCGAATATTAAGAATAGGATAATTATCCAAGCCCAGTCACTATTACCATAGTTACCGAAGCCACCATTTCCGTTGTTGTTACCAACTTCCATTACTGGAACTATTCCTTCTCCTCTCATATGTTTCCTCCTTAAATAATTTTTATTTGGACCACGCACGATTATTTTCAAAACCAAATATTATTTTTTAAAGATTTGTTGCATTTGAGAGAACTCTTGGTCGAAATCTCTACCCTGTTCTTTAAGTAAGTTTCTAGCGAAGTTTTCAACACCTTGTCTGTCGCCTTTTTCAGCCATTTCTACGAGGTTTTGTACCACTGGTGGTATATTTGGACCTACTAGAGTTAAAACAGCTTGTTTTGGGTCTTTAATCGATTTTATTGAATTTATAAAGTTTATAGGATTGTTCATCACTATTCACCTTTTTTCTTTTTAAGTTCTTTCAATTCTCTACGAATATCTTGAACATCTTCTTTTATGTCTTCTAAATCATCGATTGTAAGATATTGAACAGGTTCCTTTTGTTGTTCAACAGATGGTTTAAACACTACAATTTTACTAGTACCATCCATTTGTAATTGTTTTGTAACAATTGCTGAATTATCCGTTAATGGGAAATAACTTATAGAACCATCGAAAGGTACATCGGTGGCTTTTACCACGTCGATACTATCAACTTGTTTACCTTGTAATAATGATGGTTTTTGATAAGGTTGTTCTACAATTTGACCTTGAGGTATTTGCATTGATTGGGGTTGTTGGAATCTTGGTTGATTAAAATATGGGTTGTAATTGTTATACATTCATATCACTCCTAATTAAAAATAGAGATAGTCGTATACATATAAATTTGTAATAGACTATCTCCTTTCTTACCAGAGGACTCTTTCGTCCCTCTATATAAAGTGTACATCTGAAATTAATTAAAAAAGTTTTGATAAAAAATGCAAAAAAGTTGTAAAAAAAAGATAGTATTTCTACTATCTTAATCTAAATCGTTTGTCATACTTGCTGGTAATGACACTTCACCAATTGGGTCACTAACACGTTCTATAATACGTGCAACATTCGCATAAGTTTTTTCATTATATTCTGAATGTTTAACTTCACATAATAGTCTAATTCCTAAAAGTCTATTAACATCTTTAGTATCGAAGTCATCCCCATCTTCTAAACCTAATGCAACATTAAGCATTAAACCCATTAACCACACACTTGTTTCATTGTCGAATCTATATGAGTTTTTTAAAGTAGCACCATCTTCAACATCTTTCATTGTTAGTTCTAACTTATTTGGTTTACCACTTGGCGAACATACAGCGGCTGTAATTTCTAGTACACGTTCACCCTCTTGTACGATTTTAAAACCACCTTGTAAATTTAATTTAATAATAGCCATAAATTATTCCTCGTCTTTCTTTTTATTTTTAGTCAATGTGTAACTTTCGGATGTTTCACAATAACTATCATACAACTTTGGGTTGTTTTCTGCAAATCTTTTTTCATCAAATTTGCTAACTACTCTTTTTGATAGTTTATATTCACCACAAACAGGTGTATCATCCTCTATCATTTTATTTTTAATACTAGTTTCAAGTTGTTTGAGTTCTTTTTCCATCGCTTTGATTCCTGATTGTTCTTTTAATTCTTCAATATTTCTATGAAGATTAATCGCTTTTTCACATACGTCGATTAATTCATTGTCTTGTGTTTCATCCATTGCACGGATAATATCTAAATATTCCTTATCTAATTTCTCATCAAAGTCAGGTGAGTTTCCTGATTCAATATATGTTTCCCACCATTCTTCACACAAACGCATACAATGTGCGATTGTTACATATTGTCCATTAACCTCGAAGATTAAATCTTTTAGTTTCTTAATTGTAATCACCGTATTCTCATCCGTAACAACATAATTTTCAGGATGATTGTAATCTTCCGGTTGTAAGAATGTACATATGAATACAACTCTATCTAAACCTTTTAAATACGAGTATAAAGCACCTTGTAGAAGATATTCCACCGGTACATTACCATTTCGCCATTCTTGTGGTTTTGAAGATGTTTTACATTCGATTATCGCTGTGATAGTCTTTTTATCATTAAGTGTTGATACCGCATCGATAATACCACCGAAAACACTTGATTCGTCTTTAAAGTTATTATAAGCATACTCAGGGAATGAGTTACCATAATATTCTTCAATACTCACAACATTCGGTAATTTTTTAGATAAATATTCAATAAGTTTAGGTTCTATTACTTTACCAGCCTCGGTGTATTTATTACCTTCGAATGGAAGTTTCGCTAACTTTGTTATTTCAGCCCACGCACCGAATGGTGTTTGGTATTTGTTTAGACCTAGAACACTAGCAATTCTATGTCCAGTTATTCTAAGTCTTTGTTTAGGAGGGTCGATGATTATTCGCTTTTTGTTCTCATCGTAAGACCAAGTTTTACTCATTTGTTCTTCCCTCTTTTATATCATTAACAGCATTTTGGAATGATAAAGTCCAGTTCATAATGTCAACATCACTATATGAACCTTTCATTATCGCGTCTAATTTTTTACCACCGGCTTTATTATCACCACTTAATTCACGATATTCATATATTAAATCGGTTAATACATCTACATCGTCTTGTTCAGTAGCAATTGCTTGTGGTTCTTGAGTGATTTCTTTTACTATTTGTTCTTTCTTTTCTTGTGGTACGAATGTTGGTGTTTTTGGTTGAGATTTAACTTCTGTAGGTACTGTTTCTACTGAGAATGAATTCTCATCACCATATTGAACTCTTTCGCCATTTATAACACAAGGTGTAAAGTTCTTATCGAACCAATTTCTTAATGCATAACTTGATGCACTATTAACAGCCTTATCAATTGAGTCACTACCTTGTGAAATCATTGTATAGTGTTGTGCCACACCTGTATCAATATCGCATAATGTAATTTCACATTTAACTGTTGCGATGTGTTGTGGTGCTCCTGTAGCTGGTTTAAATCCTGCTAAATCAAATCTTATAACATCAACCACTTCAAATGCAAAATCTAAACCGACAGATAATGCTATCTCTTGAATCGCATTGTAGATTTGGTCAGCACTATAATATTCGCCACCACCTAAATTATTAGGTAACACTTTATCTAATATAAAGTTATGTTCTCTAACTTGTTTTCTAAATTCGTTTATTTTTTGTAATAATTTAATTTGACACTTTTCATAGAAAGGTGCTACATCAATAGGTGAGTTCACAACATCTTGTTTTTCAACTTGATTCTTTAAGTTTACAACCATTTCTATTAGTTCGTCTTTTTTTAATTTATCTAATTTTTCATCCATAAACACTTCATTTCCTCCTATAAAATCGTTTATTTTTTGTTTAGCATATGTAATATACCATTTCTTATTAATATCATTAATTCCCAATTTATTCTTATTATCAATTATTGGATTAGGTGGACAATTGGCTAATTTATCATATCTTAAAGTCCCATCTTTGTTTTCTTTGACTTTATAAATCATACCATTTTTCACTTTTCCTGCATAAATTCTATTATTTCTTTGTGGTAATTGCGTATATTCTGCACCATCTTGCTGAACCATATACATATATGTTGAACCTAGATGTGAAATCATTTGAAATCTGAATATATCATCACATTTGTTTATTGTTTCTTCACAGGGTATATCAAATAATAACTCTTTTAGGATAGCCTCAGCACATATTGTAAGTGAGTTACTCTTAAGGTCATCCTTGAATGTATAATTAAATTTACGGGTTTCTTTGTTCCATTTGAATTCGTGGTTACCTGAGAACAAACCACCTTTATAATGGACTTCGTAATCATTATCTCCTGTTTTCACTATCTCAACATAGTTATTAACATCACGCATTATTATTTTTTGAATATCGTCTTCTTCTAACTCTAATTTCGTTAGATGTTGCCAATCTAACAACACTTGTTTTGATTGGTCTAGATATTCTTCATCAACCATAAACATAACAGCATCAGTATTAAGTGAAATCATTTCGACAGTAGGTATTGTCTTTAAATCGAATGCTAATTGTAATAGCAACAATTGTCCAGTAGTACATATTGAAAATCCTTGTAACGAATCGTACAACGCGTTAAATTTAGCCCTCAGAGCTCCCGTGTATGCATTTAGTGGTAATTTTAATCCACCTTTTAAATCTTTATTAGTAAGACTCAATTCTCGTAAGAACGCTTCATCAACTTTATTGTGTTTTGCTTGTAATCTCAAATCTAATAAGTTTACATAAGAGTCTTTATCTTTTTGATTTCTCGAGTTATAACCAAATATTCTTACTAAGTTTGGGTAAAGACTCGATACGTCATCGTTAACTAATACACGTGCCATTAAACATCATCCTTTTTTGTGTAAAACCACATATAACCACCCGCTGAAAAGCGTTCACCTTTACAACATTTGTTTATGTTTGATTTTGGTATATGTAGTGTGTCACCAGCTTCTTTACCACTTTTCCAAGTTTTAATAAAACGACCGTCCATAGTGTATTGGTCAACAGGGATTAC
Organism: Bacilli bacterium; assembly: GCA_045589955.1. Taxonomy (GTDB): domain Bacteria; phylum Bacillota_I; class Bacilli_A; order ML615J-28; family CAG-313; genus CAJGCS01. The sequence continues at coordinate 27,447 of JAZNQD010000032.1, forward strand.
TTTACATAAACCGTTCGCGTACGCGTGTAGCATATTGTGACTTCTATCACACCATTCTAAATTAAAATACGCATTGTTGTGCTTGTCACCATCTATGTGATTAACTTGAGTGTGACCATTGATATTAGGTATAAAATGAGTTGCTACAAGTCGATGCACCTTAACTCTTTTTATTTTACCATCTTTGTATAAACCAACAGTTAAATAACCATACAAGTTATCACGTAATCGCATTATACAACCTTTATGTTTCGTTTTTGGTAATGATTTAACGCGACCTAAATTACTAATATGATATAAATCTTCGTAACCTTCGATAGGTACCCATATTTCATTTTCTAGTCGCACGTGAATTTCACACCTTTATCATATATAAAAGTTGTGGGTTTCGCCCCGTGTAAACCACCAACTCCAAGTTGAATAATACAATCATCAATTTGAACGCTTGGTGCCTCTACTTTATAATTCAAATCATTATGTTTTACAAGGTCGTCAACATAATCAAGGACATTTTGTGGAATCTTTGTTTTATCAACAACATCAGGATATTCGTATGCGAAGTTATCGTGATGTTCTTGTTTTCTAGCACCTAGTAGAATTGCTGTTAAATTTGCATCAGTTTGTGATAATGCAAATATTGGTTCAATTTTACCAAGTCTAGCAATTATAAACTTCGATTTGTATTTGTTCATTAACATATTGAATATTGGTCTTAATGCTTGAACATCGTGACGACAATAATACAATACTTCTTCAAATTGTTCTTCTGTCCATTTTGTTGGTAAATCGAAAGGTATTGTTGTTTCAGTAATGTCTAATCTTAGGTTACCTTCCAATTCCTTTAATGATTTCTTTGGTGTTATTTCATTAAACAAATCCCACATAACAGGTATTTTCACATAGTCCATTTCTACATCCCAACCATTACCATCTTCTTGGATAATGTAGTCGTTGAGTTCTTTTAACTCCTCAGGTGTAAACCCTGCCAACCAACCTCGAAGAATATGTTTATCGTATGAATTACAATTGTAACCTATTAATATAGGGTCTTTTTTACGTAACCATTCGTGTAATTCATCGGCTGGTGAGTTATGGAACACTTTCTCATCAGTACCCTCATAGTTTTCAAATACAAATAAAGAATCGTGTGCAAAAATTTCCGCATCGAAGAAATATACCTTTTTTAATAAATCATCAAATTCCATATATACCTCGCATTAACTATTTCTATTTGTTAATAACATTCTTATGTAACCACTTAATGACAATGACATTTCTTTGGCTTCTGCTTTTAACTCCTCAACTAATTTAGGTGAAAGCATAATACAAAACTTTTTCATTTTCATCCCTCCTCCATCCTAATTATATCATACTTATATCAAATGTCAATAAAAATTATATACAAAAAATAGAGAGTATGAAATCATACTCTCGTTGAAGATATAGTTATCCCCTAAACATTTATAATTATATCATAATTATTTCTTTTTCACAAGTCTTTTTCCGAATGTCTCTAATGTTGGTGTCACTTCAACAACATTACCTCTATCATCCATTCTCACATCAACCCACCAAACAGATTTGTCATTTGCTAGACCAAGACTTCTACAATATGGTGTTTGGTCTTCAAGACAAGATGTTTGAAAACAATGAGTTTGGTCTTGTTTGTAATAAAAGGCTTGATGTATATGTCCTGTTTGTAATATATGTGGTTTCTCATCGATTGGTATTGTGTCTAAATATTTTTGAATCTTATAAGATTTCGCATAAGCGATACCACCTTGCCCGTGGAATAATCTAATTTTTAATTTACCTATTTTTAAATCAGCAACGTCTGGACCTAGGTAAACAATATCATCACGTTGTCTAGCAATTGATTTGACAATTTCACTACCATTAGATTTATACCACCAATTATCGTGATTTCCTTGAATTGCGAAAGTCTTACCAGAGAATGATGGATAATTTTCAACACAATATTGTACCTGACCATCATAAGATGCTTCCTTAAGCTCGTAAATGTGCTCAGGTCTATTACTCCTACCATCGGTGAAATCACCACTGTGAAGTATGTGTTTTACACCAATATCTTCGGCTTTACCATACAAATATCTCAAAATGTCTAACCTATCATATTTACTACAAAGATGTGTATCACTTATCAATAATAACTTTAAATGCTCAGATACATTACCAATTTCATACACATCGTTGTTTTGAACAGGCTTTCTTAGTTTAACGATTTCACCATTCACATAATCCACAAGTTCACCATCTTGTTTCATTAGTGTAATTAAACCGATGACTTCATAATCTTTTAGACCCAATTCCTCACAAATTGCACTAAAACTCCTTTTCTTGTTAATTAAATACTTTAATTTTGCAATAATTTCTCTCTCCATAACACACGGCACCTACCCTATATTGTTATTATAGCATATAAAAGAGAGGTTTTTTACAACCTCTCTGTATTGTTTACCACTTTTCTTCCGGTTCTCCAACAATCACTTGTGTGATTGGTAAACCTAACGATAAGAAATGATGTTTTAAATCGCTAAAATCCCTTACATTAATCGGTTTATGAATGTAAAATATACCTAAATGGAAATCGTAATCAATATCATATTTATACAATATGTTTTTAATATGCACATTCAAGTATAATTCTTGATTCATTCGCTCTTGCTCGATTAATTCGTCTATGTTTGATAAGTCGGGTTTTAGTTCTTTAATCATACACACCTCAACTATTTCTTGTCGTAGTATCCACTATCAATTCTTTCAAGTGTTCTCTTACGTTTACTAGTCAAACCATCCCATTTTTCAGCAGATGTTATATCGAAATGGTCTTGAAATTCATATAATAATAAAGACATATCACAAAATTCATCAAGTACTTTTTCACGATTACCCACACCGGCTTCATATAAAGATACCTCGTGTAGAAATTCGTACACTTCTTCAACAAGTTTTCTACTTTGAGTGTCTACACCAAAATGATTAAATATCTTCAAAGTATCTTTCATTTTATTCACCCCTAATTAATACTGTACCAAATAATATAGATATATTAGATTTATCTTATTCTTTCGATTGTCTTTCCTTCGTGGTTCATTAAATAAACATCCACTATCTCATAAGTCATATCTTCATTTGTTATCTCATCAGTTTGATGATAATTTGTAACAATGATGTCATTTCCTTTATTATCAATAGCACTACCATCCACAATTTTGAAAGTTGGACTTTCATAGAATTCATCCATCATAATTTTGTGTTGGTCATCACTATTTGTATAATACATTAGTCTTCTAACTTTTAATATCATTCTATCTACCTTTTATCTGTCTATCTACCTATATTATTCAGTACACTATCAATTAGTGATAGTGTGTATATATGATTAGTTATTAGTACTTTATAAGTACCACATAATAGATAAACCATCAACATTTGCTCAGACTATTGGGAGGTAGATATTTTCGACCATCACTACCACGTATAATACCTTCATTGTCGTTTCTAGCTACGAGTTCTTATCCTCTTATACTGTTCTTCCGCACCGTTTTCTTTGAGAAGTACGTTCTCATATACCCTGCTTTATCTATTATGTGCTACCTATAAGGTAACACTGAAAAACAAATATTAGTACTTTATAAGTACCATACAAGGTAATTAACGTAAGAACAAAAAGAAAGGAGTATTTATATGAATGAAAATAAAATCTTCATTTACAAACACCATATATTAATTACCCTGTACGCTACCTATAAGGTAACGTTCTGTCATTCTAATGAAATGACGGCGGCTTTATGAATAGTGTCTTATAGACACCATAGAAAGGATGGGTCTTGATTCCATACAGGACATCAAGCATCGACTTCAGTCCATCCCTTCTATGCTGTCTATAAAACAGCACACTAATTGGTTTTGTCATCCCAAAACCACAAAGAGTATTTTCTTTTCGTGTATAGTGACACGCACATTCAAAAAATACGAAAAAGTACGCCTAACTTCACGAGATAGGGTCACGGTTATTCATTCATAACTGAAGCCGAATACATTGTCTGGTAGCTACTCCAGATTATATTACGGACTTATCTAACTCCAGTTTGTTCACTTCACACTGGACCATCTGAAGGGTACTTTATAAGTACCATACAAACCAATAAGTCCGTTTGACCGTTTCAGCAATTAACTCATTGCGATTACTTAATGATTTGTATGCTACCTATAAATAGGCTACAGTTAAAACAATACATAGTACCTTAATGGTACTGTACTAAATAATATAAGGTTTGTTGTATAGTACTTTTACAACTTCCTCACCGACCAAGCGTGTCTTTATATATCTTGGTGTAAATACATAAGACATAACCTTAACGCTCTCCACCTTTTTTATATTATTTAGTACACTACTATTAAAGTAGTGTGAGATATACACCTCATAGGTGGGTACTTTATAAGTACCATAAAGGGAAACTATTATGTTATCAGCTTCTGCACGAGTACCAAGATAACTTTCCCTTTATGCTACCTATAAGGTAGCACAATTTAAATTCATTTGAAATACACAAACCATTTTAGTTGGTTTGAATACTGATGCCTTAATAGCACCGTACCGATAACATACTTGCAAAGTAATATTCTTTTTTTCTTTAACATATGTTTTGGAGGTTATATGTCTAATAGTTCAATATATGAAACCTATATGTTATCAGTACGCTACTATTAAAGTAGCGTAATCAAAGGGGTACATTAATATGTACCGTGAGATAGCTTTCAAGGTGCACTAAAGAACCGTTGTTAAACCGACACAGTCGATTCTTCTTGAAATCTACCTCACGCTACACATAAATGTAGCGATTTATTAGAAAGTGGAATGTTGCGAAACACAACAAACCTTGAGTTGATAAGCACCTATTAGGTGCTGTACCAATACTATACGAGAAATTACTGGATGACCTAGTATAGTATCAGTACACCGCCTAATAAGGCGGTGCGTTTCTAATCAATAGAAAGGATTCAATAAAATGAAAAAACTCAAAATATTAAATACCATCGGTGCATTTTTAATAGCACCATACTAGGTAGTTCGTAGAAACAATAAAGGTTTAATAATATTAAATTACGACAACCGTTGTTACTACCTAGTATGCTGCTATTAAAGCAGCATTTTATAAAACGCGATTAGCACTTAAATGTTGGTGCAATTAAAGTGCTGTCATTTATGGGAGGGTCTCTTTTCAAGACCCATATAAATTATATCAAAGTTATGTATGATTTGTCAACACTTATTTTTCAATTTTTAATACAGGCACACAACCTGGTTCAGATTCAAAGTAGATACTTCGAACACCTGTCTCAACTCGACCATCATTTATTAAAGTTGGATAAGGGTGTTCTTTGTCGACTAATATAACATATTTATACAGTTTGAGATAGTCCGATTCTTCGGTGAAATATATTCTCGCTTTAATGTCTACTTTAGTGTCTACTTCAGCATTATTTCGTAGTGCAAATGCAGATTCTACATATTTACCTTCTTTTGTTGAATAAAGATAACCATCACTTTTAAAGAACTTGTTTAAATAATCTATATACACGTCCATATTCACAAACAAAGGTTTCTTAGTTGTTATGTATAGGTAATTATCACGTTTCTTAATATCGGTTATATTAAGTTTCATATTATTTACCCCACATTTTCTTACCATCGCTAACGTATATCACCACGCACAAGAACCATAATATAACTTCTAACACATCTTTTTCTACGAATATCGCATAAGGTAGTGCCATAAGTAAGACGATACCAAAGAGTATCCATATCGTTAGTGATATTATATCAAACCAATCCAATTTTCTCATATTAATTTCTCCAATCTAACACCAATATTTATCATAGTACTCTTTTTCTTCTAGTTTTTCATCGATAGCCATCAAAGCTCTTTTTATATGATATTGACGTTCCATTTCATCGTAGAATGTACCATCACCTCTAACAGGTGACCAGTATACAGTCTCACCACCCGAATTAGGATAATCACAAGTAAATGAACTGTGTCTTAATCTTAAATAACCAACTTGTTCACTACCATAAAACACATCATATTGTTCAGGACAAGCGAAACAAGTTTGTTTTAATTCGAATTTTTCAAATTTATTTATCATATTAATCACCTAACAACTTCTCGAAATCGTCATATGCAGGGTTTGTAGTGTTACATTCCCAACCTTTTTCCGCATAATATACTAATTCATCGATTAAACTTTTTAGGCTTTCTACTGTGTGGCAACCATCATAATCGCTACCGATTGATATAATTGCGTTTAACCACACGTTTTTTACACCTAATTTTCGACTATATTCTTCTCTTTCACGGTCACATTTACCATATTCACGTACTAAACGTTCATATCTACCCATTAATGTTTCATCGTCCATATTAATCCTCATTTCTATCATTTTACACTTTCTCCTATCTGAATAACATTTTCTTTTATTACATATATCTTACCAAACATCTTTTTATATGTGATTGTTGTCACAAAACTACCAAATACATCTTTACTACGATGAGTTTTCGCAAACAGTAGTAAAAATTTCTCGAGTTTTGTAGGTTCTTTTGTAGTCAATTTATAATATTTGTATTTACGTTTCTTATGTGGTTCAGGTATCATTTTTATCAATACCTTTCTTAATTCTATATGAGATAACTTCCCTGTCGCCGAAACCACCGAAAGGTTTTGTAGCATCGGTGAATATATCGATTTGTCCTTTTATAAACATATCGTTAGTGATGTTTACAATTTTATTTCCATTAATGTAATCACCGACTTTAATGTTAACACCTTGTTTTAAGTCCTCACACAAGTCTAAATATAGATTATTTGCTGTTTGATACTTAGATTTATAACTATCAACATCTAATTCTAAATTGTTTATCATTTCAGTTTTCACTTTATCTACGTGCATTAGATTTAAGCACATATCTTCTAACTGCTCTTTAGATAGTTGTGTTATTGATTTCGGTTTATTCATTAGAACCACCTAATATAAATTCTAATGAGTTTATCGCTTCCATTATACTGCTTCTTACATCATCATCTTGTAGTATTCCCTCTAGTTCTAAACTACTTGCAAAATCATCTATGTAATGTAATAAACCTATTAATGTTTTTAATTTAAATGTTTCTTCTTTATTCATCTAACCACCTCTTTTCGTTTGCCTTAGCAATAAGTTCACTTATCAACAAAGCTGTTTTGTTAATATCCGCATCATCACATAACAGTCCCTTAAGAGATGCGATTCGTTGTATTCGATTTGCAACCAGCAACAAGTTTTCTTTTCTAAAATCCGTTTTATCTCCGTTTGCAAATATTACAGAATAACCTTTAGGTATTTTGCCATAATATTTTTTATACAGGTATCTTTGTTTCAGTTCCCAATTTTTATTTCTTTTGCCACGTGATACTTTTACGTAAGTATATCCACAAGGCTTTGTAACTTCTGTGTATAATTTTCTTTTGTCGGTAATTTTTCTACCACCTAAATGATTATAAATACCTAATCGTTGCTTTCTGCTTTGTATTTGAGTGGATTCAAGATTCGTATTAAATGCACGATTAAACATATCCGTTAAGTCTTTAGTAAAGAGATTATGACCGTGTTTAATTAAAAACTCGTCTTGCTCTTTTGTGAAAGATAGCCTAACTCCACCTTGTAATTTATGATTGTTTTTGAAAATAGTTATTTTTTCTTCTGAAATATTCGTTCCAAATTTATCATTAAACATTTTTGTTAACTCACTAGATGCAACTCCATAAGCATTTTCTAACAACCATTTTTTTTGTTCTTTTGTGTACTTTGTATAATTACTCATAATCTAAACCGACATCGTCAAGTAATTGTTTACCGCCTTTTAATTTGGCAACATCAATTCTTGTTTTTAATGTGTTGATTACAACCTTAGATGCAGAACTAATCGCATTAGCTCTTGCTATTTCATTTTGCATTTTACTTGGTGATGCAGTATCATCGTCTAATCTTTCTAGTGCTCTAAATAAGTAATTGTTAATCGCTTTTAAACTATTACTCTTTTCTATATTATTTTTGTTTTCGATTTTCTTTTGTTCGTTCATATTTACCATCCTTTACTTTTTTTCTTTTGTTAATTCATTATATAGGTTTTGTAAATCATCATCCCAATATAATTCATTACCTACATTTATTTTATTTAATAACTGAACAAGTTCCATAACCTCGATTGATGTCATATTCGCATAACCTACATCGGGGTAATAACAACTATCTTTAACATTTTGTTTTATATCTTCAATATGTTGTTCTAGTTGTTTATTCTTCTTTAATAAATCTATAACAAGGTAATAAAGTACCATTTCATAATGTATGTTCAGAGCACTATCATTACATTCTTCGATTTTTTCTTTCAACCATCGCATTGATTGATATTCTTCATTTGTTTTTTCAAATGTTTCTTCTATTATCGTAAATGAATCTTTAAAAGTCATCATTTTACCACCTCGTACATCTTTTTCATAAGATTTTCTTTTGTCACTACACCTTTTAATATGTATGTTCCTAATTTTATATTGTCTTTTAATTGTTCTAACTCACAATATGTTTCAGGTATTCTTGGTACTACTATTCCACCACAATTATCAGGCGAAATGTCCACATAGAATAAATCTTGCGGTTTTAGTATATCTAATATGTCAAAACTTGCATCTTTAACATCAAACATTTTTCCATATTTTTCAACAAATTCCGCGGGTGTACATCCCTCTAACCAGCATTTACCTATTGTCCCATCAATAGTTCTTGTATACCATTGTTGTTTCATAATAGTTCTTTACCACTTTCTAGAACATAACTTAGTTCATATATAAGTTCATCAAATTCTTCATCAGTTTTATTTATAGTGGCGGCTGACAACTTATTTGTTAAATCTAAAGCATCGTCTATAGTATCAGTGAGTTGTTTAATCCAACCTTCGTATTTGTTTATCATTTGTTGCACTTCTTTTTCGGTAACTTTGATATGAGCTTTGACACCATCATTACTTACTATTTTCATTACTTCTCACCCGCTTTACTCTTTTTGTTTTTAGGTTTAGTCAATTCTTTTATTTCTTTTTCTAAACCTTTAGTATATTCGTTTAACTTAGCGACTTCGGATTTATGATATGTTCTTAAATCGGCTAGTTCTTCTTTATGTTGCTTTGTTAATTCTTTAATTTTTAATTTTAACTCAGATGCAAGTGCTTTATATTCTTGTATTTCAGCATCTCTAGATTTCACTCTTTTATCGAGTTCTTCACTAACAACTAATATAGCATTGTAATCTTCGTTTAACTTTTCGTGTTTCTCAGTTAGAGTATTAAGAGATTTTAATGTTGCTCTTAATTCTTCATCAAGTTTACCAACTAACTTATATTCGTCTATGATATAACTTTTTAAATCTTTAACTGGTACTTTCTTTTGCCTTTTCATTCTTTTTAATAGTGGCAGTTTAGCAACGGGTACTAAATCTGACACACTAATCTTTTTCTTCTTTGAACTTTTAACCATTATTCTTCCGTCTCCCATTCGTCTATTTTTCTCAATAACTCAAGATAAACCCTAGTTTCTTCATATGCGTAATCTGCACGGTATTTTACAGAGGCACCCATACGAATCTTGATAAATTCTACAAGGTTTTGTAAAATCTTCTTTTGTTTATAATATCTTCTATACACTTCTTCGGCATCAGGCATTATACCAGCATATGTTCTATCGGGGTGTAATATCAAATCTTCAGTATCATACTCCTCATCAAACTTTTTAATAAGTTCTCTAGAATGTCTCAGACCTAGGTGACACTCCAATTCATATACAGTTTCTGCCAATTCCCTTTTATCATTTTGCATTAATTCTGCGATTTCTTTGTCGAAATTTTTCTCCCAATCTTTATAATTTTTAATACATACTTGCATCTTCGTCTCTCCTTATCGTTTTTAATGAAATTTAATTGCCTCAAATATATTTTAATTGCAACAATTGTGTGAGTTTTGAGGCAATTGATTGCATTAAATTCCTTTTACTTTTTCTTCAAGTTCTTCAATATATGCTAATAACTCATCAATATCGCTTTTTTGTAAAAGAAATTGATTACCATAACATTCGATTGCATATGGTTCACCAGCATCGAATGATGATACTTGTTTTAGAACTGTTATAAGTTCTTGTACTGTTAGTTTTTCTTCCATAATTTATTCACCGCCTTTCTTTATTACAATGGTAATTGTTTAATTATTGCTTCCAATACAGGAACAACAATTGAATTACCCGCTTGTTTATATAATTGTGTGTTACTATTACCACTAGAACTAGCTCTTTCAAACATTTGGTCACTGAAACCCATTAATCTCCAGGCTTCACGAGGTGTTATTTTCCTAATACGTAAATCGGTTGATTTATAAATTGAATATTTAGGGTTACATTTCAATGTACCATACTCGTCTTTATAACCATAATCTCTTTTACCTTTAGCGAAATTATCACTCGATGTGTCGTCAAATAAACCAATCTTTATACATTCTTCTTGTAGATTTGTTGTATCTTCCAATGTTTCACAATATGTAATCATACCGGAATGTTCTTCACCGGCACCTCTAGCAGTTAATGTAGGTGCTATACTATTTTTACCTAATACTCTTTCGAAAGGTTTTTGATATGCTTTCCAATGAGCAATTTTATTTATTTTTTCTTCACTTAAATAATATTTTTCATCAACTTCTATTTCAAGGATGTTTTTAAGTTTTAAGGTAAGTTCTTGTGGTTTGGGGAATTCAAAATCTTTGACAACCGCACCGAAATTTTCATCATTTTCGGTGTAATTGTCAAGAATAGATATAGTAAATATTCTTTCTCTATTTTGTGGAATTCCATAATCTTTTGCATTTAACACTTGGTAGTAATTCTTATACCCCATTTGTTCCATCGCATCTAAATAAGCATCGAAGTTGTGTCTATGTTTCTTACTTATTAGATTCTTAACATTTTCCCAAATAACATATTTAGGTTTTAATTTTCCTACAATTCTAAGGGTTTCATACATTAAACTCGAACGTGTACCACTATCTTTGTCACCACCCTTGCCTTGACCTGCAACGGAAAAGTCTTGACACGGTGAACCGTGCATAATTAGGTCGACTTCAATATCTTTATCCCAAGTACAAATGTCTTGTGGCTCAAAGTTAGTACCATTCATAGCGTTATACGATTTAACCGCATATTTGTCTATCTCTACATAGTCAACTACTCTATGTGGTATACCTGAGTTAATAAATGCTTGTGTTAAAGCACCTATTCCACCGAATAATTCTATTATTTTAATTTCATTATTCATTCTTGTTTTCTCCTATTCATCATACAATTATTCTTTTTCGCTAAACTCCATATCAAGTCTTAATAATGACTTTAATAAGTCCATACTTGTTCTATTTAAACGACCAACTTCATCCAAGTTGTCGGCTAATTTCATCAATAATCTTAACATTGTTCGATATTGTTCTTTTAAAGCCTCGTGTTCTTCTTTTAATTTTTGATAATCACTCACAACTATCACTCCTTATATTTCATCAGAATCATCAGGTTTACTAAGAGTATTTATTAATGTCTTTTCAAACATTTTTAATTCTTTATTTAATATTCTTTGATATTTCCATCGTGCTTTTAATTCTTGCCATTTGCATACAACAAGAGATTCTATTGTGAATAATAGAAAAGCACCTATAGCAACGAAGAATAATATTCCACATAATCTCATAATCTCGGCTAATATGTATTCAAGAGTCATTATTTATTCACCAACTTTCGATTTGCTTTTTCTAACAATTTCAATTTAAGTTTTTCGGGTATTGTATATGTTTGTCCTTTTGCGTTTTTTCCTGCTTTAGACACCCATATGGTCTTACCTGATGATTTGTATAACCCCTCATACATTCTTTGTTTTTCTTTGTAGTCCATTACAACCAGTCCTTTCGCTTATACACACTTCTTCTTTTGGTGTAAAATCTATTTAATGTACTAACATCATCAACAAAATCGAATACTTTCGCAAGTGTTTTGTCACCGAATGGTCTTTGAGCTCGACCTATACTTTGAATCACTATTGCTTCATCCTTAACAGGTGTTGCGAATATTACATTTTCAAGTATCTTACAGTCAAGACCTTCTTTAGCCAATTTGTATGATGCTAAAAGTACTTGTTTTCTACCACACTTCACATCTTCCAATGCTTGTTCACGTAGATTCACTTTGGTATTACCATCTATTTGTACCGAGTTCGGTATCTTTGTTGCAAAATATTTTAATTGGTCAACTCTATCTGACAAAATAATTGTACTACCACTCTGTGCTTTACACACATCAACTATCATATCGTTGCGTTCTTTATCATTTGCTAAGTCAGTTAATAACTTAGAGAATGAAATAGTCATTCCACTTTTATCAAAAACATCTCTAAAGTTGCCGTAAGCATCTTGAATTTGATAATTTGTTTTAATGAAATTGACTTTTACAGGTACTTGGAATTTATTTTTTGCAAATCTTACTAATTCCTCACCTTTATATACACCTACATAATCGGAACCATCTTCTTTTATTTCGTAGATTACATCTCCGACTATCTTAGGTATACACACCTCTAACCCATCGGCACGGTGTAATGTTGCCGTTAAACCTAATTTATATTTAGCAGCAAAATAGTCCATACAAGTTCTAAACATCCCTACAGAGTCGGCATTTGCTGCAATTTTATGACACTCGTCACAAACCACAAAACCAAACGCATCTTGAGGAATCTCAAATAGTTTCTTATGTAATGTTTGTACTGTTGCGAACACTATATCACCTGATAAATCAACTTTACCATCAGTGATTAAAGATGTTGTACAATTTAAATTTTTCTCACAACGTTCTTTTGCTTGATTAACTAAGTCTTTTGTGTGAGCAATAAACAATGTGTGTTGTTTCAACTCAGCGGCTGTTGCTAAGCACGACTCAGTTTTACCACCACCACACATCATCAATACAATACCGTTACACATCTCTTTTACCGCTGTTACAACGGGTTCTTGATATGAACGAAGATTTATATTACTTGTTATGTTTCGTGGTTGTGTGACCCTAAAATCGCCATAATCAGACTCATTAGGGTGTAAGTTTTTAATATCTTGTAAACAACCTACCGGTAAATAAACCGAATCAAAGTCTCCATCAAAGTCGTATAGGGAAATATACTTCGGTGTTTTATATATTGAGAAACCCATTTGTTGCTTTTTAAAGTACTCCGGATTTCTAAATGTTAATTCTTTTTTACAATAATTAACTATCTCGTGAGACGGTTTGTTTATTTGTATGATATTCGATACTATTATCTTCACGTCTTACCTCCACAACTTTTGCATTTTTCATTGATTTTATTATATTTTCTTGCAAGAAAGTCTTACAAGCTCTCTTATTTCCGTGGTATAACATCACTTTACAACTTTTATGCTTCTCCCACAGAGCGAATTGTTTCAATACTTTATCTTGTTCTATTGTGTACATTAGTTATAATAATCTCCTTAATCTTATAATCTAAATCTAATTGTTTTATCTTACCCTTTAAAGTTCTAAAATCATCCACCAACATAGGTCCGATTATTGTAATTCTTCCATAACCAGGTTCGAAAGTTATATCATATTGACATAAATCTTCATAAAGGAACTTCTCAAACATTTGCTTTTTCCAAATGTAGGGTTGCCTTTTCGCTAAAACATCAACATCCATCTTTTCACTACGGGCATATAACACTGTGTAACGCATACAACCACCTATATTTCTAATTCTCCATCATAATAGCCATCGATTATTGCATTTATTTTGCATAAATCTTTTTCACTGATGTAATTATTGTTTACATTATTCAATATATATTGTATTTGTCGCATCCTCGCAGACATAATTAAATGTCCTAACTCATTTGAATATCTTGTTTCTTCAAACGAACACTCGAAACGAATAGGTGTTGGTAAATCTCTGAACACATCAATACCTAGGGCTTGTGTACCATTGAATATACCACATACATACCCAACATCACGGTGCATATACTCTGCGATTCTACGGATAGGTATGTTTTGTGCTTTCAACCATTCTCTAATTGTTGGTTTTTTTGTCATTTCCATCATTATAAAACTCCTCCAAATCATTTAAATCATCATTAATGTCTTGTACTTTACTATTTATTTTCTTAACTTCTCTACGTAGTCTATAAAACTCATAGAATAATGCAATAATTACGCAAATATCAACGATACCCATTAATATAAGTTCAATAATCGCTCTATCACACTTCATTTGAATCACCTAAATTTGCTTTAAACATATCGTCTAATTGCAAGTACCCTTTCTCTTTCAACAAAGCACTTGAACGCACCCAAGTAGTCCAATAAATACCACCGACATCTGATTTGACATAAATATAAATGTTATTATTAGTTGTTTTGATGAAATGTTCTATCTCATCAGTCTTCTTTTTAAGTCCGCTAGAGTGGTAATATAATTTGTCACCCGTAATATGTTTACACTCAACAAATAACACACCACCACTCCTTGCGAAGATAAAATCGAATACCGTACCAACATTCATTGTAGGCATTTTATAACCAAAATAACCTCGTTTAACGTAATAATCTAACACTTCGTCTTCCCATTTCTTACCAACTAAATATTGTGTCTTACTCATAATAATTCACCTCTTTTATAGTAATCTATGATATAATATTAATGTGTTAGGATATTTGACGTTCTAACTACACGCTTTTTATTCCTGTACCCTATGTTTTCGCGAACATAGGGTATTTTAAATGGAATCTAATATTTGTCTGTCCATCTCATTGATGAATTTTTTGTATGTTTTATATACTAATTTTACAGTTCCTGAGTCTAATTGACCTAAAACATTGTAAATATTGTCACATTTATGTAATAAATGTATCTTTGAACAACAAATTAAACTTGGTGTGTTCAAAAATTGATTACGATTCATAGGAATTCTTACAACATAATTTGATAATAGTGTTGTTTGAGTTGATAATTTCATTGCTACTACATTTTTTGATTCAAATAAATCACTATCTAATTGTTCATCGTATAATACTAAAAATATACCCGCTTTTCTATTTCCTTTAAAATCGTTGTAACCTGCAAGTACTATTGAACCTGCTTGTAATGGTTTGTTCCAGTCATAGTTTTTTGTATGTGCTACTGGTGCCACATTTTCTTCATAATTATTCATAATAACCTCTTTCTTTTAATTTTGCTTTTAACAATGCATCGGCTTGTAGACCTTTATTAGGTGTAAAACCTAATGCACATCCATATTTTTTAATTTGATAATTTGTAATCCTAACGAAAACTTTGCCAGGATTTTGCAATTTGATACCTTTATCTTCAAGTTTTTTGCGAAATTCGTGTGAACGACCTATCTCGGTATCTTTAAACATTTGAAAAATCATTTCTTCAGTATAACTTTCTCTATCATTCATCTAAATCATCTCCCGTATTTAATCTAACAACCAAAATCTCCGAACGTGGTCGTTCAAATATCTTACGTACCTTATAGTCAATAACACTATCAGGTAACTTAGGCTCAAACGACGTTGAATTATAATAGTGTGCTAAAAGACTGATTTCTTCTTGTCCTAACTTAGTATTGTTATATAAGTAATTGATGTATGAAAAAATTTCATCATCACGACTACCTTTTTGCACCTTATCTTTAATACTGAATTCCTTTACACCACCTTTCTTCACAACATTACCACTTGCATTTGCATTTTCTAAGATAAAGTCACGTAGTTTTTGCGGCATTTCTGTAATTTTATCAGGTGTTTTTGTCATTGTGTACGATACACCATTAATAACACTAGGTGCTATTAGGATGTAACCACTTGTTCTTATATCAATACCTGGGTATTTGTCACCAAATGAATTAGATGTATTACGAACCTTTTTAAGTTCTTCATCCGTTTTAAAAACTAAATGTATACCACCACTCGGTGTGATTTGTTCCATTGTATCAACATCTTCAACACCACAGTCGTTGCATAACTGTTTAAATGAACTCAAACCATCAACATCCCCGTGCATATCTATATCAATGATAAATAAATCATTAACTGTTGCCGGTAATGCGAAGTTTATATTATTACCACCATATTCTAACCAATAAAGTAATTGTTCTCGCTCACAAGAGGAGTCGAATTGCCATCTATCTATCAGAGGTGTCTTAGCATTTGCTGTGATTGGAAATATCTTCAAACCACGTGATAAAAAATGCTGTACTAAAAAACTATATTTGCTCATAGCCGTCATCCTTCCTTTATCTACTATAAGTTTACCATATATGTGAGAAAAACTCAACAAAAACATAATAAAAAATCGTGTGTATACACAAACTTTACAAAAAAGAGAGTACCTTAAGGTACCCGTCCCGTCTTATTCGATAAGGATTTTAATATTACCGAAAACACAAAAGAAATCAATCGTCGTTAATGAAATAGCGAAACTTTCATTAACCATCTTAAATATATCACAAATCGAATATTAAGTCAAACGAAAAAAGAGATGGTTTGGAGTACATCTCTTTCTTCAAAGTTATTATTTCCCAAAATTATTCAAACGGGGGAGATTGATAACAATTGCGTCAATCTCGCTAATAATATAATGCTTTTTTGGGAATTTGTCAACAAAAAAGTGCATATTTACTGCACTTTCTTCCAATATCTTTGTCTTCCGTAGTCTTTAAAGTACTTTCTTTCACTAATATATTGCATATTTGAGTGTTGATTTACAATAGCCGCTATCTTACGACCTTCGTTATTCGTAAACTTAGAGCGAATACCATTATAACATTTAAGATATATCTCTAAGCCACTAACCTCAGCACCTACTGGTAAATTTGCAAGATATTCACGAATGACACCCTCAATAGGGTCATCATCCGTATAATGACTACGAACTCTTTCAAGTAACTCATTAAATTTCGCAGGTATTGTATAATATGCTTTCCCTTTTTTATACATATATAAAGCCTCTCGCCAACATTGTAAAATATATGGCTTAATCTCGCTTTCCATACGATTATAAAAGTCTTCCGCATCTATAAATACTTCAACTGGTAGGTAACGACGATTACCTGTCGCATCATTTAAGAACATCGAGTCGTTTGTCGTACCAATAAAGATACACGAACGAGGAATTGTCTCAGTCAAACGTGCATAAGGTGGTCGATACTTATCAGATTGACGTGTCGTAAAAGCCTTAATCGCCTGAACATCCTTAACACGAGTAAGTGCAAGTAGCTCCGCCACTTCACATACCCAAGCACCTGTAATACATTCAATCGCCTCTTGCCCATCCATTGTCGTAACTTCCGCATAAGCACGTTCATTCAAAGCCAACAAGTGAGCAAGTGTTGTCTTACAAGTCCCCTGACGACCTTTCAAAATAACCATATAATCGAATTTACAACCTGGGTTATACAAACGATTAATACCACCAAAGAACAACATACGAGCCACTTGAATATGATAAGATTGCATATCACTTGTAATATCATCACGAACTTTACAAATATTATAAAAGAACTTATCAATACGAGGGACACCATCCCATTCTTCTTCTTCAATTAACTCCTTAATCGGGTTATACGAATTAACATTCACCGTACGAGCCACCGCATTTGCGATACGAGCATCCTCGTGTATATGAAACACTCTATCAAAATACGATACTAAGTCCAACAAATGAACATTCGTAAACACCTCGCCATCCCATTCTAAACTATGTGACAATTCATTAAACTTAAGATGTTTCTGAATCCACGGGTCGTGCTGAATTATCAAATCATAATTAACAACATTCCTCGAGTCCAAATTCCCATTCTTATCGAAAGTAAAATATGTCGCGACCTTATCATACAACTCATCGCCCCATACTTCACGAATCGACTTATGAACTTCTTCCATTTCAAGACGTCGTTTCTTCTCCGCTTCTTCCTTCTGTGCATTATAACGAGTATTCAACGTATCCGCCTTCAACCCCTTCGCCCATTCAAGTGACAAAGCCTGATTATCAAGAATACTATTACGTTTATCAACCCCACTAAGTAATTCATCCAAATAATCACGAACGAAACTTTCCACGAGGTCATCATACCCACGTGCCAAATCACATAAGTAATTACAAACATTAACCAAACGACTATAATTACCCTCGCTATCAACTTTATTAAAAATAATACGTAAATAATCTTCGTCTAACAAATTATCACGACTGATTTCACCAGTGACATCACAATCACTAACATCCCCACTATTGTCTTCATAAATAACTTGACTATCATCAACAAAGTCAAAGATGTCAAGTTGACCCCCATTATCTTCTAAGACATTATTTATATCGGACACAACACACACCTCCAAACGTGCCAATAAATAACTCAACAACCCAAACCCTTATTCTTTCAATTCTTCTTACTTCTTCTTCAATTTCTTACATTTTTCTTTTCATTTCTTCTTCAATTTTTTCTTCTTCTTACATTTTTCTCTTACTTCTTCAACAATTTTTTCACATTTCATACATTTTTATACAACCAATAATGATGTTATAACCTATATACTCACATACGTTCGTATATAATCATATATAAGCCCATCACATTAAGACCATTATAAAATAAAACTTGCGAATAATCAATATTATTTCTCACAAATTACACGAACTTGCTTACCATCTTTATAAACACGACGTGATGTATAACCCGTAAGAGCATAAAACTGATTCTTAAACTCATCAAATGTAAGCATCTTCGTACGTCTATGCTTATCTTCATATTCTTTTTTATATTTCTCATAAACCTCTTTAAGTGGGTGATTAAGATACCTTCTTGTGTACAACACAGATGTACCTCTATCACGACCTAAAATGAAGTCTTGAACATATATAATTTCACCATCAAATTTACGCATATTTTTACCTCCTTTTTTAGTGCCTGAAAAAGCAATGGGACAGGACAGAAAAAAAATTTCTATACTCTTTATAAAATCGTACCTCCGTCTTGCAAACATTTGTATGTTCGATTCAAGACGGTGGGTAAGCCTAGAATATTTATTTTATTTTATTTTTCTGTCCCACTGTCCCATAGATTCGATTAAACCCCTATAATATGGGAGTAAAATGATGACCGTCTTGCGGGACAGAGATGGGACAAAGATATGGACAGAATATGGACAGAGGTGTGTAGAGGGGTAGAAAGTTATAGAAAGGTTATGGGGAAGTTATAGAAATATGTGAACTTTACTCAACGAACACCACCGTCTTAAACCAACAAGACGGTCCCCCCTACCACCGTCTTGTACTTCTATAATACTTATAGATAACTACCATAAAATCACGGGACAGTGAACCCCATTTGGGACAGAAAAACGGTATATCTGTCCCCCCACTTTTCTATATCAAACCTCTATAACTTTTCTATAATTATTTTCGGTCGGAAAAACCACCAAAAATACCTACTAAAATTGCCACAATTTTTAGTAAAAAATTATCCTCTAATTTGTGTTCTTTTTTACTCTCTAAAACGAGTGTTAAGACAAAGACAATGATAAATAGTATGTTGTATCCCATATGAACCTCCTTCTATAACTATTATATCAAAGTTATATCAATTAGTCAAACTCTAGGTAATCTTCTTCCTCATCCTTGTGAAGTGCTTTCACCTTCATCGAATCAAGAAGGTTAATGACATCACCTATTTGGTATAGGTCGACTTCATCACGAAGTCTGTTGATTTTTAAATCACCGTAAGCATCAACCACATCATTCTCATCGAGTGTTTCAACGAATTTGGTGATTGCCTCCAACTGTTCAATCATACTTTCAAGAATTTCATCCGCCATCTTCTCATCTTTGATGCAGGAATCGTTCTGATAAATATCCATACTTAATTTGGATAATGTTTCAACTTGCAAAATATTTTTCATCTTATATCTCTCCTTCATCTAATGGTGAAACTATTTCAGGTTCACGTGTGTATCCAAACCCACCCATCGGATTTTCATAAAGTGTGATAACCCTAGATGGGGATTCGAAGGATAGAAGGTATAGCATCTCAGCGTATTCCTTTATATCCTGTGCAATCACTTCTAAACCTCTATCTTTATCATCAAGAGCGAAGCCAATCTCTTGTCGGAAGCTAAAAATAGCATCCTGTACTGTCATTTTTTGTTCCATATTATATATCCTCCATTATAATTCTAGCATCATAACCTTGTCTTACATAATCTTTTAATTTCCAATTACTTATGAATCTTAGTGGACAAGAACGGTTGTAAATGTCTTGCAATTCATCAATATTATAGAATATTATGTCATCTCCTAATATTTCTTTTGCAGATTCTATGTCTTCTTGGTCTTGAATCAGATAGATTTTGTGGCAATTGTCCCACACAAATAGTGTTAAATCATCGGTTATAACACTTTCTTTTGTTATTTCTTTTGTTTCATAGTCTAATTCTTGAATTTTTATTGTCATATTATTTCTTTCCTTCCTATTGTATTTCAAGAAAAATGCAATTTTACCACGAACTCGTGTATAAAATTGCATCTTCTGTGAAATCTGTTTCATCTAAGATGGTATTTATTTGTTCAATTGTGTTCTCAATATCCCTTAAATACCACTCATCATAGTCTGTGCTTCCAAAGAAGAAGCCTGATGTGGTAGGTAAAATGTCGGATACTACGTCTTTATTAAGGATTTTACGCCCCATCATTGTAGTTTCCTTCCATTCACCATCAATTTTTTGCAAACCACCATTCATTTCTTGTAGTTCGCATTCTGCATACTTCAGTACATCACAGCAATCAGCCAGTAACTCCTGAAGTTTTTGTCTGGATACCTCATAGTATCCACAATCATCGTTTCCATCCTGGATATTTTCGACGAACCAGTTGTGAATCTGATTCGCCTTTCTCCAGTATGCTACCTCATCGAATGAATCATCATCAGTGTAGGTATCTCTTTTTCTTTTGATTAAATACATATCTAATCCCATAAATTAATTTTCCTCCTCAATCTTATTTTCAATCAATATTTCAATATCATTTATTAATATTTGTAATTGCTCTACCGATAATTCGGCACAAAGGTCTAGTATACAATCAAATTCGTTCATACTAATTCCACTCCTTTTCTTCTAATTTTCTATCCATATATTCATCGTATGGGTCTGGTTCATAAACATATTCAGGTTGATTTGCGTAGTACGCATCCACATATACACGTGCTTCACGTAAGTTGTCAAAGTAGTATATACATTCTCCTGAATCACCATCATACACCTCGAATCCATCTTCTAATGCAACAGTGCCGATGGTAGTTTCAAAGACTGTGAATCTTAATTCACCATCATCAAATGTAATATATTTGTAATCTTCGTCTAAAAAATCGTGTTCAATTACATTTTGTGTGATGTTTTGAGTAATTGTTTCAAAAGCATCTTTAATTGTTTTGAAATTTTCTGGGTTTTGTTCTATAAAAAATGCAAGACCTCTGTATCTTTTCATAGCATTTTCTATATAAAATATATTGTTTTCAGTAAATATTGTCATAATAATTTTCTCCTTATCCTAATATTATTGTGTTATCCTTGTCGGATACGTTATCACTTATCCAGTAAAAATCTAGTTTGAAGGTTTCTTCACCATCACCGAAGGGTTGTTCATATTCCTTCACGGTTTGGAAGGAATACCATAGATAATGATAGCCATTCCCTTCATCATCATCACTAATCATTATCTTATAGTCACCACGACCTTTTCTTATTTGGTCTTGACATAATGCACATAATTGTTTGACAGTTAATACTTTCATATAATCACCCCTTTCTATATTTCACCTGAATCATCAATCAAGGATTCTGATTGTCCCCTTGTTGCGTTAGGATTAGATGACAAGAATGTGATTTTCTCACATTTTAACTCTAAACCATACTCATTATGAGTATCGATGTGACCTTTTGCACCGATTATTCCACCGATGTTGCAAAAATCTTCTATATTATGAGACATTTTTGCATTTAAAACGATGTCAATGTATGATTTTACATAATCATTTCCACCATTTTTGTAATTTTGTGTTACTTCTAAACGAAGTATGTGTCGATTATCTTCGATTTCATATGGCATTTCTTTAATTTTGCCAACAATAACAAATTGATTTAACATATAAATATTCCTTTCTTATATAACTTTTATATCAATATTATATCACAATTATAGAAAAAGACAAGATTAAATCTCGTCTTTTCCAAATTTTGTATAATAATTGTCCCAATAATTGTTGTAATAATCATTACAAGCACCATATGACTTGTAGATATATGTCATAGGTTTGTAATTCTTATTTGAGAAAAACAAGTTGTTCTCCATTTCATATTTACCAACCAGATATAAGTTGTCCTCTTTATCCAGGATGGCAAATCTGGATGATGTTATATTCGCGATGTAGTTTCTGTAGTGTGTTCTTTTGTAGAATTTCGAATCGCTATTACTTAGATTCATTAAGAATGTCTTGATGAATAATTGAGTGTCATTAACATCACCATCGTCACCATCTGGGTTGTAGTCGTGTATAATACCGTTGTGGGCTATACCAACATCGGCTGTTGTATGTAACTTATGCATCTTAAATATATTTCTTGTTAATGGATATGGATGCGTGTTCTGTGCATTATTAGAACCCGCTGTTCCAATTCTGCAGTGGATAACTAATGACTTATCCTTGAAGTTGTTAAACTCCTTACATAACTCTCTATATCTAGTATAGAACTTTTCGAAGGTCATATATCCTTTATCGATTACAACCTTCCCGTTCTCTGTATACATAAATCCTGCACCATCAGGATTATGTTCGAAGCTATATTCAAGCTCCTTTTTAGATGGTAATCTATTACCTTTTTGTTTAGCAATTATAATACACATTGTAATCACTCGTCCTTTCTTATATATCATTACCTTGAGCAGCAACACCCAATTCAATGCTTGGTTTGCTTTGTAACATTTCGTGTAATGGTTTTAGTATTTTTTGTATTTCTTCTTTACCTGCATCGGTATTGTATGTATATGTTGTCATATATTCTTTGACTACTCTTTTCAATGAATCGATGTTTATATATCTATTTGAGAATGTTCTCATTGCATTGTTTATGTAATCCATTATGTCGGTTACTACATATGCCACATTCAATTCTTGCAATTTTTGTGAATCTCGTTGTAAATTTTTGCAATCTTTTAGTGCAGTAAACATCGTTTCCACCACTTGATTATCATAATGTGCTAATTTTTTATGTAACACTCCAACTTTTGTACTCCAATCATATGCTTTTTTCAGAGTTGCAACATTGTGTGCTATCACAAATGCTTTAATGTGTTTTGAAGATACTAGTTTATTCCAAGTCATTCTTTGAACTATTACATTCAATGAACACGCTTGAATATACATATTATAGAAGAATTCTAATCTTGCCATAAATGTATCATAATTCAATGTTCCTTTACATAATCTCATTTCAATTGTGTTTTCGTGTTGTAGATTTATTGTAATTGTGTGTTCATCGCCACCAAAATCTCTTTTTACCACTTTTTCTTTAAGATAGTCTAAAGACTCACATTCTTGTGGCACTATGATGTCATAGAATTCTAAATCTCTACAATATCTGTAGAACTCTCTACCTGCTATCTTTTGAACCTCTGGTTTCCAAGTTTGAATTTGATGCCAGAATCTGCTGACTATTTCCACACGGTGTGGTTTGTCTACCATTGTGTAGTGGAAATGAAGTCCACAACTTCCTATGTTATGTGATTCAAAACCAAACTCAGCAAGTTCAGCAAACAGTTTCTTGATGGCTGGTCCTAGTTCTAACCATCTCTTGATGGTCATAGGTGCTGTTATGATTTCCACATCTTGATATACGTGTTTCTTGGCGTATGTTCCACCAATACTTGAATCTTCTTCAAGAATACAAGGTATTGTTTCCATTATTTTTTTGCACATTGTTTTGATTTCTGTGCTCATTCTTTGGCGAGTTAAACCAATTTCTAACTCTGCTCCTATAAAAATTGTATCGTTTGTGATTGTTTCACCATCGGCTCCTTGAGCAAATGCTTCAAAACCACCTGCTCTTTTTATCCAAGCATTTGGTGTATGATAACTAAATACTCTACCGATAGCATCCTCTCCACAGTTTTCTTTTACTAATTCTAAAAATGTTTTCATAAAAATTATTTCCTTTCCTTTTTTAACTTAAATTTTGCATTTTTTGAATGTTTTTTGAAAAATTTTTGCAATATCTTTGTTGTGAATGTGTTTGTTATAGACATCACTCCTCTCTGTGTTTTGAATTTTTATAAGAATGATACTTTAGATACATTCTTCTTTTTGTCATATATAACACTTACTATTGTGTTTTTATCTAAATATTTTAATTTGTCATACATTATTTCTGAAAGTTTACACATAAAGTACTTACCTTCCATTGTAAAAATTTCAAGAAATGTAGGTTGGACTTGTTTTACAAATCCAACCTTATTGAAATATTCTTTATTCATTATCTTGTACCTCCTTGAATTCTCACACTAGGTGCAATTACAGTTTCAGGTACTGTGTACTCTGCTCTGACATATTCTTTTATTAGTGTTACAAATCTTCCACCATAATTGAATTTGTCTAGATTTCTTGAAATCATTTGTTCTGTGATTTCTTTTTTAACTTGGCGAATTTCTTTGTCAAGTTCTTTGAACTCCTTCATTTTTTCTTCAAGTTCTTTGTACTTAAGTACTAATTTTGTTAAATCTTTGTTTTCCATTTTTACCATCTCACTTTCTAATTTCCTTTATTTTGGAAAAACTTCGATTTTTTAGGTGTTTTATATGATTATTGATAGGACAAGTCCTATTATAAGTCCTATGATAAGTCCTCTAAAAAGTCCTTTGTCATATGCTTGTTTTTGTTTTCTAGTCATATAAATACTCCTTTCTTGAGTAGTCAAACTACTCCACAAATACCTCAGGTACTTTTTAACTTTTTTTCTCAGGTACTTGTGGAGGAGTTCGGTAAGACCCCGTCCAGTTCTATGTTGTTAAGGACTAGTGCCGATTAAAAATGATGGTGTAAAAATGCTACTTACTAGTCCCGTGACCTTGTTACATTTACAATTATGGCTACTTTTCTCAAGCCAACCTACTTGCTAGTGCCAAATGTTCTCACTAGTATAATTTATGTAACTATTTCACCAACTCACTACAATTTTATCTACATTTGTAGAATGATTAGGTCTAGTCAATTGACTAAGTTATGCACCTCTAACAATATGTTAGTTTGTAGTGTTTGTAGTAGTGATATTGTACTAGTGCTATACTACAAGGTTCTTGTTGTGGGTCTAATCATTATATATCATAGTCGATTATATAACTTTCGGATGGACTACCACTTGAATATGGTGGGTATTAATAACCATTAGTGACTATACTAAGTGAGTGCTACATTGACTTGTAGTTGGTAATTATCACTCACTATCAAGGTGCTATGCACCACTTGCTATATAATATATATTATATAGTAAGTGCTACATAGTACTAACTATATAGCATTTTTATATTTAATTTAGTACTTGTATTATTTGTTCTATTTAGTAGTTTATTCTTTAGTTGCTTATCTACTTTTTTACTATCTAATTTATTAGAGTATAATATCTTATATTGAGTAATTATATTATTATCTTTAACAAATAATGTTGTATCACTTAATTGATATTGTATATCATTGCCCTTTCTATTTAAGTATTTAATAGTGCTTATAACACTTTTTAAAGTTTGCTTTTTATTATCATATATAACATATTGAGTATTAGCATTTTTACTTGCTATCATATAACTTAATGTATATTGTTTAGATGTATCTATCATATCATTACTTTTGATATGTTTACCTTTTTTGTGACTTGGTAAAGTCATATAGTTAATATTATATGTATATCTTATTTTAGCATTATTCATAGTATATCATTCCTTTCTTATAGGTACTTTATACAATATTAATAAGTGTTTTATCTGAGATATTAAGTACTAAATCAATTGTCAAAGAACTGTAAAGTGGACTTCTGAGTGTATACCCTTCCCCTTTACACCTATAATATACCATACCCCCCAGAACAAGCCCTCAAGCAAATTTTATACCCCCAACTACCCTTCATCCATCCATCCATCCATCCACCTACCTAACCACTCACCTACCGTTCACATCCGTTCATCGCCGTTCACCTATCAAACACATACCATACCCCACCCTTTAATCGCATCCCAAAAAATTTTTTAATATACCCGAGCACTTTACACATTGCTATACATATGATATAATTCTTATGTAAAACTGTTTACATATTGCGTAAAGGAGATGTTAAGATGGGTAAAGCGTGGTTACCAGCTGCTAGTTTAGATGAACGTATTGATGAGTTGGAGTTAGTACCTAAGAAGTATGCATCTAACACCTTTTTGGCTGCTGAAGATGTTGAATTATATAATAAAGCACTTGCGAATAATGCACTTAAAATAAGAGATTCAAAGTTAGGACCTCCTGAAGTTGTTGAGGGGCGTATAAATGAATATTTTGCGATATGTCAGGAGACACATCAGTTCCCATCGATAAAGGCACTTTCATTATATATAGGTGTCCCTTTTAGTGTGGTTAAGAGTTATTTGAATGACCCTACGAGTAGGTATTATAATATGCTTAGTGTGGCGAATGACTTATGTCACGTTATGTTAGAGCAAGGGGCGATTAATAATAAGGTTAATCCCGCGACTTATATGTTTACGGCGGCGAATTATTATGGTATGAAGAATACACAGAGTGTGGAGATTGGACGTACGAGTACTCAGGCTGATTTGAGTTCGTCGAGAGAGGCGATAAACGCACTTAAGGACTTACTTGCGGATAAGAAGGATGATGTTGTCGTGAAAGAGGCGGTGATAATTGATGCAAAAGACGAGTAGTGATATTTCACTTAGTGCGGAGATTAAGGACCTCTTAGATAGAGTTGAAGATAAGTCGTGTAAGGA
>JAZNQD010000033.1:0-6755 GCA_045589955.1 Bacilli bacterium
ATGTTACGAATTTTAAATAAAAGTGTTGCACCATATAAAGCACTACAATTAAAAATCTTTTTTAGATTCTTAAAAGAATATAAAATTTATTCTGAATATGTTAAAAAAATAAATGATTTCTTTAATAATGAACTAAATAAAGAAAATTATATATTTGACTATCATAGAATGAAATATATAAAAGTCATATCATATGATATTTTAGTAAATCATTATTTATATGGTTCATCACCGATTCATTTTTTAAATATTATGCGTGATAAAATTTTACGTGATATGTGGTATTATCATATTATTGATTATCATATATCACACAATGATTGTTCACCGTTTGATACAGTAGATATTGAACAATGTTGTAAAATGTTAGGTGTTAATTATAAAAAATATTGTAAGAAATTTTATAAAGAATGACAAAGAAAAGAAAACCAAAATTATCTCCAGAAGAGATAATGGCGAGAATTATTGATACTGAACAATTAAAAGAAAGAAAAGAATCAGTTAAAACTATTCCTAAAATTGAAGAAAAAGAAACTGATAAAGAAGAAATAAAAGAATTGAAATGGTTTCAAAAACCAATGTTAAAAACAAAATTTACTATTAAAGAAATTAATGGTAAATTTTATGCCCAATATGAAGGATGGAAATCTAACATTTGGATTGGTTCTTATGACACTGAAAAAGAATTAAATGATGTTATTAACATGTATGTTAAAGAAACAAAAAAGAAACCTATTAATAGAAATATGAAAAATATTCATAGTGTTATTATAGATATGTAAAAAAGGGTGATAAATTAATATCACCCTTTTTATTTTGTCAACTTACTTCTTCAACTTCTTCATTTGGCATTTCTAATATATTTGTACCTTTGACGATACCAAATATTTCATTAGTCCAACCATAAAATTGCATCCAAGTATTTCCAATCAGAAACATTTTTCCGTTACAATTAGATGAAGAAATCATCATAACCATATGTGTCATATAGTAATCACCAACCTTACACAATACAGCATCACCAACTTCAATATCATCTAAACTTTCAATAGGAATAATTAAACCATATTCACCATTTTTAAGAATAGGGTCCATGGAATTACCCCATTCAAATCTTGCAATTGGAACTTTACCTTTTCGTATACACTCAACAGCTTCTTCAATGTCGTTAATAACATCATATTCACCACCATCAATTTTAAGTGTATATGGTGATTTAACATATTTTATTTCTTTATCAATTCTAACTTTATTCATGAAATTTATTTTTTAAAATGGTAATTTTGAATCAATATCTATGAAACTTTGGATTCTTCTTTTATCAAAAAGAAGTCTTTCTAATGTTGAATTAATATTATTAAGTCTATCAGTTACATTAACCATATGTGTATCAACAAGAAATTCTTTATCTATAGGATCCCACATCATATCTTTTTTTATAGCTTTATATGTATTATCACTTATTTTTCTTGTTTCATCTACAAGATAAGATATTTCAAAAATATCATTAAAATGTTGATTATCAAATATGTTACGTTCAACACCAACATAATGATCTTCATTTATATTTCCATATCTAGTATCTTGTTTCTTACCCAAAAACAATTCAATGTATACGTTACCATTTTTATCAACAATATCATTGGTTGTACAACTACCAACTTCAGTTGTCATAAATCTATATGGTATATATTCATGTAATTTAAAATCAGCAGATTCATTTCTAATACCAAATAAAGGTCTTTTCGTTACGATTTTTAATCTACTAACAAGTTCACTTTTTTTAATTCTTTTACCTTCTGGAGTAATAATAAAATCACCACAAGGAATATAAGTACAACCACTGATTTCAATCATGATATGTCGAACTGTTTTATCAATATGACAAACTGGATATGTTGACAAATTATTTGGGTCAAATTGATAATCAGCATTTATAGGTTTTTCTTCAATCATTTTTACTTCCTCAGTTTCTTTTTTTAGTTTTACCCAATTAAGATTCTTAGGAAATAATTGTAATCCATTTTGAAATTCAATATTTAGATTTCTACAATCATGCTTTGTTAAAGAAAATATGGTATCATTAGTTCCACTAACTTGTTTCATAATTACAGAATCAAGAATAACATCATTTACTTTTGAAACTAAACCAACTAATTCATATTCCTTTTTTGGCATTTCAAAATCATCACATTCAACTCCAGATAATGAATATTTTTCACCAATTTTAAATTTTTCGTCAACTTTAGCCTTTTTCACCACATTTTTGTTCTCCTTTGGAATAAAGGAGAACTTTTGTGGGAAACAAGGAATAATGTTTTCAGGATTTATAATAACTTTTTCTAACATCACTTTACTATTTTTATATGTTGGATGATGAATTTGATGATAATGCATTTTATAATTCATTACTTCAAATATTTCATTGATGTCTGAATTTGTGTCATACTATTATCAAGTTCAGATTCAATCTTCATAATTTCTGCTTCTGCTGCTCTACGCTTTTCAGCACCTTCTTCATGAATTTGCTTTACTTCCTTAATAGTTTCAATCAATTGTTGAGTTGATTCTCTCAATGTTTCAATATCAACAACACTACGTTCATTTTCTTTTGCAACTTCAACACTATTTTGACGAAGCATTTCAGCATTTTTCTTCAAAATTGTATTAGTTGTTTCAGTAACTCTACGATGTGCTTCAATATTACCCTTTTGATTATGCAAAGCAACTGCAATAGACAATTGATTTTTCCATACTGGAATTGTTGTTGCGATAATACTTTGAGCCTTATCAGCAATAGCAATATTATTATATTGAACAGTTCTGATTTGTGGCAATGATTGCTTAACAACATATCTCAATGTCATCATATCACTCAATCTACGTTCAA
Source organism: Bacilli bacterium (assembly GCA_045589955.1). Taxonomy (GTDB): domain Bacteria; phylum Bacillota_I; class Bacilli_A; order ML615J-28; family CAG-313; genus CAJGCS01. The sequence continues at coordinate 2,891 of JAZNQD010000033.1, forward strand.
GATTGTGTGCAAATTCTTGTACATCTTGAATTTCATGTGATTCATAATTTTGAGGATTAGCCATCATTTCATTAAGTTGTTCATTAACTTCTTGAAGTTTCAACTTACCTGCAATAATAAGTTCATCTACTTGCTTACCATATTGAATATTATTTTCAAACATAGTTTGCAAAGCATTGTTATCACGCATAGCTGTCAAACGAGTAACCTCAATCTTCTTTTGAATGGTATCTACATTCTTTTGAATTGAATCATACTTATGCAATACCTTTTCAACACTACCAACAAGATTTCGTAAAATAGGAATCTTTCTAACAATCTTTTTAAGTGCTGATGGTTCTTTCAATTCATCAACATCAACATAATCAAGTTCAGTTAACAAATTATTAATCAATTCACCAACTTCACCACCTTGTGAACCACGAACTGCTTTCAAGAATTCATTACTATATCTTGTCATAGTATGCTGTAAATCAGCACCATAGTTAGAAATTGAATTGATGTCTGTTACAACCAAACTCTTATTCAATTTGTTACATCTTTCAACTTGTGTTGGTGACAACAATGATAGGTTAACTTCACCCTTTTCATTAATAACTTGTGTAACTTCTCTAGCAACATCAACTGTTGGTTTTACACTAGGAATTTCAACTACATTCGCATCCAAAATAGGAGTTTCAACTGTCATAGTCTTTGTATTCATCTTATTATAAATTATTATGTTATTTTTTTACTATGCAAAGATACATATTAAAAATAACATATGCAATATATTAATGTTAATAAGTCTTAAATGTAAAAAAAAGAAGAACTATATAAATAATTCTTCTTTAATTTAATTTTAGAATGGTAGATCATCCTCTGGTTCTGAAGCAACTACTGCTGTTGCTACTGTTGGTTCTGGTTTCTTGAATGTTCCACAATTTGTTGGAACAGATGTTTCTACACTTGCTGATTTTGTTGCAGTTTCACCACTTGAACCACCATTTACGAAATCAATAAATGAAACACGAATGTCTCTAGATACTTGTGGATTACCTTCTTTATCAAGATAAGCATTCACACCTTCAGAACCAATAACATTTAATAATTTACCTTTAGTTAAAAATGGAAGCAATTTAACATTTCTATCATTTGCTTCAATTGTTAATCTAAACCAAGCTGTAGTCTTTTCATTATTATTGAAATCATCTACAGCAAATCTACCACTAATAAATTGTTTGCCATTCTTACTTGTCATCATTTCAGCATCGGCAACCATTCTACCAATAACATTTAAATTTACCATGTAAAAAAATTAAAAAAATTTAACAATATTTTTATTATCACCACTTATTTCCCAACCACCATTTCTTAAAAGAATAATTTTATCAGCATCTAAATCAGATTTTAATATATCCTTTATATTTGCTTGATAAAATAAATTATTATTTTCATCATGTAGAAGGTCAACTTTTACTTTTCCGTTTAAAATATTTAATGAATTAAATAAACTTGTAGAACCATCAGATTCTAATTTCATTATTTCATATATAATATACTCATTTAATTCCATATCTTTTATTTTAATTTACAATGCAAAGATATATTAAAAAATATTAAAAACAAAAAAATGAGAGAACTTTTTTTGTTCTCTCATTAAAATATTTAATTTGCAATAATCAAATTATAATTCTTTTTACCTTGTTGAACAAGCAAGAATTTATCATTTAACAAATGTGTGTTATTTACAATTAAATCATCAGAAATCTTTTCCTTATTAATTGAAATACCACCACCCTTAATAAGTTTTCTCAAATCACCCTTAGACTTGAATACATTCAAGCGTTCAACAGTCAATTCAGTAAGTTTAACGCCATCATTAAAAACTGATTTATTAACCTCAAATGTTGGAACACCTTCAAAAACTGACAAAATCGTATTATCATCCAACTTTTTCAAAACATCAGATGTTGCATTACCAAACAAAATATTTGATGCTTCTACAGCAACATTATAATCTTCTTCTGAATGAACCATACAAGTTACTTCCTTTGCAAGTCTCTTTTGCAATACACGCAAATGTGGTGCTTTCTTATGCTCTTCAATCAATGTTTCAATTTCTTCCCTTGAAAGTAATGTAAACATTTTAATGAAACGTTCAGCATCATCATCTGATTGATTTAACCAAAATTGATAAAATTGATATGGAGTAGTCATTGTTGGGTCTAACCAAATATTTGTACCACCTTCTGATTTACCAAATTTCTTACCATCGGCACGTGTAGCCAAGGGCCATACTAATGCAAAAGTTTCATTTTCAGAACCCAATTTTTTACGAACAATTTCTGTTCCTGTCATAATGTTACCCCATTGGTCAGATCCACCAATTTGCATTTTACAATTATAGTTTTGATACAAATGACAGAAATCATATCCTTGCAAAAGCTGATAAGTGAATTCAGTAAAACTTAAACCGCTACCTTCACGTTCAAGTCTCAATTTAACTGACTCCTTTGCCATCATATAATTGACAGTAATTAATTTACCAACTTCACGTGCAAAATCCAAAAAAGTAAAATCCTTCATCCAATCATAGTTATTAACCATAATTGCTTTATTTGATGCTGTTGAATCAAAATCAATAATATGTGACAATTGCTTTTTAATATTTTCAGCATTTGCATCAATTTCTTCACGTGAAAGTAATTTTCTTTCCTCTGCTTTAAATGATGGGTCTCCCAAAGAAGCTGTTGCTCCACCAACCAAAACAATTGGCTTATGACCGTGTTGCTGCAACAATCTAGCTACAACAAAAGCTAATAAGTGACCTACATGTAATGATTTTCCAGTTGGGTCAGTACCAACATAAAAAGTTGTACTTTCTTTTTCAAGTTGTTCACTAGTACCACCAATCATATTTGATACTAAACCTCTCCATTTTAATTCTTCTGATAATGTCATTTATTTTAATATTTAAAAGTTTAACGATGCAAAATTACACAATTAAAAACTGAAACCAAAAAGATTTCCGTTAATGTATGTTAATTACTTATTAAAATTTCCGTACTAACAATCGCATCATCACCTAAATAGCCAAAACTAATATCTTCTGACTCATATAATTCAACCTCATCAGTTTTATTATCTCTAATATTAAAGTTTAATTTAACATCACTATCTGGCTTTATTAATAGTTTTTCGGCTAATTCTTTTGCTTTCATATTACTTTTTTTTTCATCACTATGTTAATTACTTATTAAGATATGCTTTTAAGGCATCAATCATTTCATATTGTGTTTTAAACTCATAAAACTTAACACCTTCTTCAATAGTACCACCCCAATGTTCTGTTTCAAATTCATGTGTGTTTTCAAATAACCATTCAGTTATTTGTTCAATTAATTCATCTTTATCGTTCATAATATATTTTATTTCTTTAAAAAACGTTCAAAATTATCATTAATTCTTTTTTTATAGTTTTCATAATATTCATAGAATTCTTCTTCTGTTAATGTTATTTCAGAATATACAAGTCTTGAATTGTAATTTCTACCATAATATATTCTACAATCATCACCATATAATTTCACATAAGAACCTTTATCAAGTGGATTAAAACCTCTTGGTATACTCTCAATAGTACATTGATTACCACCACCCCAAACTATACCATTATTAATAAAATAATTAAATAATTTTTCAACATTTTTAATGTCATGAATAATAATGTTATTAAAATTAGAATAACTTCTATATTTTTTAACATCAATTTTATTATCTAACAATTCATAAAGTTCTTCAAATCCATAACCTATACTATTATTTGCCCAAGGTATTGCTATATTATTAAACAATTTAATAAAATGTTTATTATTAATATAAG
>JAZNQD010000034.1:0-30958 GCA_045589955.1 Bacilli bacterium
TAATTAATATTTTATTTAAAAAATAAAAAATATTAAAAAAAAATCAATATTATATTAACAAAATATGAAGTCAGATATTATTATAATATAATAAAAGGTTAACTAAATTAATAGTTAACCTTTATTTTTTTCATCTATAATAACAGTATCAATTATTTCATTTTTAACATTAAGTGTTTCAAATATATGTTCCATATATGTATCTTTAAATTTTTGATAGAATATTCTACAATCTTTTTTTTGTCCAATTCTTAATATTCTATATTCAGCTTGTTGATTTTCAGCTGGCAACCATGATACGGAGTTAAATATAATTTTATTAGCAACAATTAAATTAAGCCCTACTGATGTTGAAGTCAAATTACCTAATAATATTCTACATTCATCATCTTCATTGAATTTTTTAAGAACTTTATCTTTTTCTTTTGCTGTTAATTTGCCATTATGCACAACACATTTATTACCAAAGTATTCTTGTAAAGAATATATTTCATTATCAAATGCACAAAATATAATCATTTTATCATTTGTTTTATTTAATATATTTTCAGCAAGTTTAATTGTATATGGTATCATCATTTGTGCCGTGGCTTGTTTAAGAACAGATACTTCTATAAGTTTTTTATTGTCTAATAGTTTATCAATATCTTTTTCTTCACCTTGTGAATTAACATATTCATCCCATATTTGATTATATTGAATCCATTCATCAGTTGTTAGTTCATAATCAAGTATTTTTACTTCTTTACTGAAATTATTATAAATTTCTTCATTTAAATCTCTTAAATATAGGTGTTTAATTTTTTCTCTTAATTCATCAAGATTTGAAGCACCATTTGTTAACCATATTTTTTTACAATTTCCATCAAGATATGTGTTAAGTTCATTTTTTTCTTCATAAGTTAAATCATACCAAGATGATTTTTTAACTTTATTTAAGAAAACTTTAGTAAACTTATCTCTTTCACCTTTTACAAAAATTTGTTTACCATCACAATATCTTTTTACATAACTTTGCCAATCTTTTGTTATATCAGCATCAATTATTTTAAGTATATTATAAAGATTCATTGGGTTATTTGTAATCATTGTACCAGTCAATAGATAAATTCCGTTAGGATTACTTCTTTTAATTAAATCTGAAATAATTTTATATCTACCACTATCAGCATTACTTAATTTATGTGCTTCATCAATGATAATTAAATCAAATTTTGATTGAAATAATTGAGAATTTGACATTGCTTCATTAATAATGACATCTTTTTTAGATACAATTTCTTTTTGAACAGTTTTATAAGTTATTTTACCATTATCATCAACAGTTCTTACTCGTCTATTAACAATTTCTGTTGGTATTTCGTAAAAATTATCAAGAATATCATAATTTATAATAGTAAATTTGGCTTCTTTCCATTTAGAACCTTCAACTATTACCATTTCTTCATCATTAACGAATCGTTTTAGTTCTTTTTCCCATATACTTTTTACCGATGCTGGAGAAATTATCAATATTTTTTCGTAATTATCTTCTAAAGCAGCAGCAATTGATGTTATAGTTTTACCACCACCCATTTGGTGCGCTAAAATAGCTTTTTTCCTTGTTGTAAGGAACTTAATACCTTGCTCTTGTTGTGGTTTTAAGACGATTTGAGCCATTTTATTATACTTTTCAAAGTCCACTATCTTATCATTGAAATTCTCCAAAAATAGAGGATTTAAAAGGGCTTTTTTAGGTATAAAAGCACTTACCATTTTATCTTGTGACTTTCTGTATTTAACATACATATGATAAAAGTCATTTGTTTCACCAAGATAATATCCAACAAGTAATTTTTCAGGTAAAAATTCTAAATTCCATTCAATTTGTTTCTTTTCGCCAAACCAATCGGCAATTTTAATAATTTTATTTAAATAAATTGGTTTAAAATTATAGTTTTTTAAAATATATTCTATATGAAAGTCATTCAATGTCAATTTTTTATAAGCATATACGTCATTTTTTAGATTTATAATATATGAATTATCACCATTATAATTTTTTAATATTTCGTATGCTTGATTTGTTTTTAATAATGAATTTTTCATTTTTATGTATTTTTAACTAAATATCATTATATATAAAATATAATATTTTTTTATTGAAAAACAACTATTTATATACAAATATTGTGGTATATTATGAAAATAATATTAAGTGAAAAACAAGAAGAAATTTTAAAAAAAGAAATGCTTAAAAACGTTAATGAAGGCATAAAAATACATAAAGGTGAAAGGGGTAAACGTGAATCAACACAAGCAAAATGGGAAGATAGTATAGATTGTCCTCATTGTGGTGAAAGTAAAGCGTTTTTTTCTATGTCAATAAGTGACGGTAATAGAGGTAGAGGAAGAATTAAAGTTACTGATGAACAAGGTAAAGAAGTTGATTCAGAAGTTCAAACAATAGCTTTATATTATTGTCCTAAATGTTACAGATTCACAGCATTAAATAATATGGCTTAAATTTATGAAAAAAATTATACTTAAAGAAAATCAATTTAATAAAATATTTTTAAATGAATATTTAGATAGAAATTATGGTATTCCTTTATATAGATACCTTAATATGTCATATAATCAAGAAATTGATGCATTATTTAAATGGGGTATAGATAATGATTTAATAGAGGAATATTATAAGAATGAAGATGGAATGAATTATCTATTGGAATATGCTAGTGATTATGTAACAGAAAAATATGGTGAGTTTGATGATGAAGAAGAATTTGAAAATGCTCAAAATTTTGTTCTTGAAAAATTATATTCTGATTTGGAATATGATATATATGGTTTTTTAAGAACTATTAAAAATAATTATAATTTATGTATAAATTTATATAATCATTTAACAGATTATGCTAGAGGTGATTATTATAATGCTCCAGCATTTGTTTTCTTTTCTCAACCAAGAATTGTTAAAAATGAATGGTTAGTACATTTTTCAGATAATGCATATCATATTGCTAAAGAAGGGTTTACATATGGAACACAAGAATTAGATAGACTTGCATATAGTGGTGCTGGTGATATAGAAAGTAAATTTGGTGAGGGATATGATTTTGCTTATAGAGCTGATAGTGCAACTGATGTTTTAGTAACACCTAACAAAAATTGGGAAACACCTAAATACGGCAGTGAATTTGTGTTATTTAGAGCAAGTGGAGTTGAAGCATATCATGATGAAGACCAAGAAAGACAAGTTATTTTTTATGGTCCTTCAGCAAAAGAGATAATTTATATAAGAAAAGAAAGCGCAAAGGGGTCGGAATATTACGGTGATTTAGAATTATGGCAAGTTTGTGATGTTCAAAGAAATAGAGTAATATACGAAACTGAAGATTTGGAAGAAGTTATTTATTGGGCAATTAATAATTATTCTCAATATAGAAAACGTATTGTTAGTATGAATAAGAATAATAATTATGAAAAAAATTATAGATAATGGCGAATCTACAATTTAATACAAATAATGTGAAAAGAGTTCCTATTTCAAGGAATAATTTATTTTATTCTGAATCAGATTTTCAATATGAAATGGAAATTGGTAAAAATTATTTAGAACAAGATATGAATCAAACTATTATTTTATATGAAGTTGATTTACAAAAAACAAATAGGGATTCAATATATGGTGAAACAAAGCCAAATCAAATAATATTCAAAGCACCAGTAGAATTACATGTTGTTTATGAAATACAACCTCGGTGAATTAATGTCATATGATAAATCAAAGAATGTTGGTTCTTATATAAAGAATGGTAAATTAGAATTTGGCGTATATCAAGCAACATTGGATGAATTGGGTTGTGATATTAAAGTTGGTGATTATGTAGGTGTTCAAGTTACACCAACACATAGAGAATATTATACAATAACAAATGATGGAAGGAATAATTTTGATAATCAACACAGTGTGTTTGGATATAAAAATCCTTGGAGAACTTGTGTTGCAGCATCTGTAGATATTTCTGAATTTAATGATAATTAAATATAGTTATGTGGTATAAAGGAAAAGAATATTATGGTGTAAATAAATGGGTTGGTATATTTAACAGAGATTATAAAGATAAAGGTATAAAAGTTAACGCTAATGATATACATCAATTATTTGGATATTATAAAATACCTAAATTAAAAATCAACGGTAATGGTGAAATTGTTGAAAATGGCAGAAGAGTATTATATCCAGTTAATTTAGTTAATCAAGTAAGAACTATGAAAGAAGATTTCATGTATGTGTTATCTAATATTATTGAATATGGCGTAAGTAATGGAGAAGAATATTACAAACCTTATAAAGAACAAGTAATTGTTGAACCAACTTATAAAGATAACGAAAATGATATGGAAAAGTATTCTGATAATTTAATTGATAAATATCAATTTGAAAATAAGAAAACAATTAAATTAACTGAATCACAAATTAAAAGAATATTTGAAAACTTTGATGATGAAGGGTTTAGAACAAATAAATTTGGACAATTTATGTTTGAACCAAATAAAGATTCTAAAGCTGACACAAGAATTTTTAATGATACTTCTAAAGAATTAAAAGTTAGAAAAGTTTTATTACCAAAAAGTAATATTATATCTTATAATTTATATCAAATTAATAATATGGATGTTAATAGAGCTTTGAAACATAAACAAAAAATGGATAAAACTCCAATAACTTGGTTTAGTGATTATGCTGATTATGGTGATACAAATTATTCAAAAAGTATAACACATTTCATTAACAGAAGTTGTTTATATATGAAAAGAATTATTGGTAATAATCCAGTAGATTATATTACATATCCACAATCTTCATCAGAGTTCAATTCATTAATAACAAATAAATTATTGTCAATGTACCCTAATAGTCAAGGTATTAAATTAGTTCCACAAATGTTAGTGAAAAATGTTAGAGGTATATTTGTTAATACTGATATAGCTAAACAAATAGGTCTTACTAATGACGAAATTTATAAGTTAATGAATAGAGTTGAAAAATGGAAAAAAGATGAAGATATTCGTGATTTAAGAAGGGAAATAGAAGTTCTTAAAAAAGAAATTGAAGAAACATTAAAAAATAGAGGTAGAGGAAGACCATCAAAAGAATTTATTAATAAACAAAATTTGATTAATATTAATAATCAAAAAATTAAAGCTTTAAGAAAACAAGGTAGAGATTCTACTGTTGATGATTTTGGTAATATTAAAGATTTTCAAATAAAAAGTTTGGATGATAAAACACGTAGAGCGATTGAAGGTTTATTTACAATAAATCCACAATATTTATCATTACAAAATAAATTGAGAGGTAAAACAATTATTTTATTTGATGATAATATTTCAAGTGGTGCAACAATGGATGATTTATGTTTATTATTACAAAGATATGGTGTTGCAAATATAATACCAATAACATTGGGTACTATATCACCTACTATTTATAAACAATCAGAAAGAACAACAAGACATATAGGGGAGAATTAATTACTCCCCTTTTTTATTAGATTTATTAACCATTCTTTTTTATAAAAACCTTTTTTGTTTTTTTCTATTGATAATATATTTTCTAATTCATTTATTGATAACATAGAAAAATTATTAGCATCTATGGTATCAATAAATTCTATTAATAAGTCTGGATTATATTTAATTGAATTAAATTCCAACCAACTAATTAATTTATCATTATCATCATAATTTGACCATTCTATATTCAATGAAATATCATTTGGTAATGCAATTTCATATTTTAATTCTTCTATATCCATTTCATTTAATTCTTTAATATCAATGTCTATAGATAATAAAGCAATAATTTTATTTCTTTCATCAAGGTGTTCAAACCAATCATTTAATTTTTTAAGTGTAATTTTTTCCATATAATACATATTTTAATTTGATATACAAATATACTAACTAATTTTATAATACACAAATATTTATTGTTAAAATATTATAAATGATACCAAAAAGTAATTTAGATAAGTTCAAACTTCGTCATTCAGCATATGGTGTTGAAAGAAGAAGAAATATGTCCAAGATGATTCTTGAACATGGTACACCATTTCCAAAACGGAGTTGAACTTAAAGATATTGATGAGACTTTTAAAGAATGGGTTGAAAATTCTTTGGATGTATCATATAATGGTAAGAAATTACCAACATTTAGAATGTTTAGTAGTCAAAGATTAAATGAATATTCTCAAACATGGCAACATCTTGATGAAACTGGTAATCTTTTACTTAATTTTAAAACTATAAACAGAGAAAACAATCCAAAACAAGGACAAAATCAAGGAAATATATTTAATATACCTCGGAAATAGAGACTATCCTATGTTTATGGTTCCAGTATTACAAGAAAATGGTGAAGAAGCATATGACATGTATTCAATGAAACAACCATTCTGTGTTGATTTAGAATATACTGTTACAATAGTAACAAATAAATATGAAGTGTTAAATGATATGAACCAGAGAGTTCATTTTGAATTTAAAGCAATAAATTGTTATATTGCACCAAATGATCATTTTATGCCAATGACACTTGAAGATGTATCAGATGAATCAGAATATTCTTTAGATGATAGAAAATATTATTCACAATCTTATAAAATAAGAGTAAAAGCATATATTATAAGAAAAGAAGATTTTACAGTAACAAAAGTACCTTCAAGAGCAATAATAAGATTATTAGGTGTAACTGATAAGAAAAAACCTAAAATACAAATTGGTGAAGAAGATTACATTGCAGATGAATGTTGTTTAAGAGAAGAACACGACCCATATTATAATAAATTATTAACTGTTAATGTTGAGTTTCCATCATGTACAGATGAAGCAAAGTTTGTTATTGATACTGATATGATAATAAGAAGTTTTGAAACATCAAATGTATATGATTTTGTATTAAGTGTTAATGGAGAATTTCAACATTTAGATAATGATATATTTTTATATGATGGTGATGAAATATATATCGAATTAACAAGAGATTGTTTAACAAAAGATTCATTAATAACAATGAAGGGTTTTGATCCAAATGTTATTTTGGATGATAGATATAATCCAGAATCATCATTAGATGAAGATATTTCTGAAGAAGAAATTACTTATAAAGCAAAAGGAGAAATATAATATTTATTTCTCCTTATTTTTTTATATTTATTTAAATAAATGATATTGTTATGACTGATTTAAATGAATTAATTGAAATTGAAGAAAAATTATTAAAGTTTGAAGAAACAGATAAGTTTTTAATTAAGTTTGATGTTTATATTAAATTAGAAAAGTATCTTGATGAAATAGGATATATAACTAATAAATATTTTTCTTTAATTAAAGATTATAGAGATATTTTAACAAAACAAGATTTAAATTTTGATGCCAAATCAAGAATTATTGAAAACTTTAAAGAACAACAATTTAATTCTAAAATAGAATATAATATTGATGAGGTGAAAAAATTTATGAAAGAAAATAATATTGAATAAAAATAATGATAAATACATCATTCTTAATTTTTATAAAATATTTATTATTAAATAATGAAAATAATTAAATAAAATATATTAAATTATGGCAGATAACGCAAGAGGTGTACATGTATCTCCAGGGATTTATAGTCGTGAAATTGACTTAAACTATGCAGTAAAAAGTTTAGGCATCACTACTTTAGGTGTTGTAGGTGAAACACAACGTGGTCCAGCTTTTCAACCTATGATGATTGAAAATTGGCGTGATTTTACTTCTATGTTCGGTGGTACAAGTACTGAAAAATTTGCAGGTAGTCAATACCCAAAATATGAATTACCATATATTGCAAAATCATATCTTTCTGAATCTAATCAATTACAAGTTTGTCGTGTATTAGGTTTAAGTGGTTATAATGCAGGTCCAGCTTGGGTAATTACTTCTGAAGGTTCTGATGAAGGTAATAAAATGGTTGTAGCTGTACTTCGTTCTAGAGGTCAATATGAAAAATATCACAAATATAGTGATCAAGTAGGTAATTGTGATTGCCCACAAGAAACTTATGATACTTTATTCTATAGAGTTGGTGAACCAAATAGTGATAGTAGAGTTTGTACAGAACCTAAATTATATAATGAAAAAGCATTACAAATTAAAGAATATATACCATTAGATGCTAGTGGTAATGAATGTATTGGATATGGTTATAATGCATCAGCAACTACTTGGGATGTTTCAACTGTTAATCATGGTCAATTTAAATTGGTAGGTATTACTGGAAAACATGCAATTGGTACAGCTCCATCAGAAGCAATAGAAGGTTATTTTGAATATGCTGTAACATTAAATCCAAATGATAAAAATTATATTTTAAAGGTATTAGGTACTGATCCTCAAAATGGTGAAGCACCAATTTATGTTGAAGCATTATATGATGTTGCATTAACTCAATTAATTGAAGCTGAAAAAATTGATAAAATTTCAAGTGGATTAACTTTCTATCAAGTATATCATAAAGCTGACTATGATACATTAATTCCAGTTTATGATTTTATTTCTAAACAAGAAGAATCATTATCTAGAAAAGATGTTGGTAAAAGATTTTTAGCTGATAGATGGGCTGTTGATAATATGATCCATTGTCATCCATATGATTATGTAACAAATAAACCTTTAACAACTAGTGGTGAAAATAGTGTTATTGTAGATGGTGTTGTTATGAAAACAATTACAGAAGATATGATAGGACAAATTTTTGTTGTTTCTCAATATACTGATGCTAGTGGTAAACGTCATTATTTCTATAAATATTATGACCCATCTACTATTAAAGATAGTAAAGGTGCTACATTAAAACCAACTGATACTGTTGATGACATTATTGCTTGGACAAAATATCATTCAATTGTTGATAAAGTGTTAAATACAGAATCATCTAATTCAAAAGGTGGTAAATTACCAACATTAGTTAAGAATAATGCCGATGGTAAATATTATAGATATTGGGCTGGTGATGAAAAAAATCAAGCTGATATTTATGCGATTACAACTGATATGAATGACTATAAAGAATCTTATAGATTTGCATCAACACCTTGGATTGTATCTAACATTAAAGGTGATTATGAAAAAATTGAATTGAATAAGTTATTTAGATTCCATACTATTTCTGATGGTAATTCAGCTAATAATGAAATTAAAATTTCAATTCAAAATATTAGACCAGATGAAGGTACATTTGATGTAATTGTTCGTAAGATTGATGATGTTGATGAATCAATTATTCCATTAGAAAAATTTGGTAAATGTACATTGGTTCCTGGTGATATTAATTATATTGCATATAAGATTGGTTCTTTTGATGGAGCTTATGAAAGCAAATCAAAATATATTACAGTTGAAGTTAATGAAAATTTAACAACTAAAAATTCAGCACCATCTGGTTTCTTAGGCTATCCTTTATCAGTATTTGAAGGACTTCCAATTGTAGGTAATCCAAATAAAGAAATTCAAAGACCAAGTATTAAATATAATTTGAATTATGATGAAGATGTAAAACATAGAAAACAATATTTCGGTTTATCTTCTTGGATTGGTACTGATATTGACATGTTTAATTATAAAGGACAAGCTGCTTATAGTCAAGAACCAGAATATTTATCACAAGGTTTCCACTTAGATAGTAGATTGGATAAAGAAGCATATGGTGATGGATGGTCTGCAATGACTATAACTGTTGATGGAATTGAAGGTTATACTTTTGATGCTGTTTCAACTCAAAATAGAACATCTATATTATCAGATACACCAATTATTGGTACTGAAGATGAAATGAATGGTTCTATTTATGAATATGTTGATTTGCGTAAGTTTACTGTATATTTCTATGGTGGTTTCGATGGTTGGGATCCTTATAGAAATTATAGAAGTAATACAGATGATTTTAAAATGACAAAATACAAAGGTGATTATAACGAATATAGTGGTGAAGGTTTATCATTCAATAAGATTGAAAATCCAGAAGCACTTGGTTTGAATCAACAAGGTATTACTAGTGACTGGTATGCTTATCTTGCTGCTGCAAGACAATTCGCTAATCCAGAAGCAGTTGACATTAACGTATTTGCAACTCCAGGTATTGACTTATTTAATAATAAGTTATTGTCACAAGAAGTAATTGAAATGATTGAAGAAGAAAGAGCAGATTCAATCTATGTTGCTACTGTACCAGATAAACCATTTGGTGCTAGTGATTATATTGATGATATGTATTCAGCAGATGATATGATATATGAATTAGAAGATACTGAAATTGATTCTAATTACACTTGTACATATTATCCTTGGATCAAATACGAAGATATTGATAACAATCAATATATTATGTTGCCACCAACAAAAGATGTTGTAAGAAATATGGCTAAAACTGATAATACAACACATCCTTGGTTTGCACCTGCTGGTGTTAGTCGTGGTGATGTAAATTGTGTAAGAGCACATTATATTACTAAATTAGCAGATGAAGATGTATTATATGAAGGTAGAATTAACCCTATTAAGACATTTGCTTCTGATGGCGTTAAAATTTGGGGTCAAAAGAACTTACAAATTAGAGAAAGTCAATTAAATAGAATTGCAGTTAGAAGATTATTGTTAAGAATGAGAAAATTAATTGCAATTTCTTGTATTGGTTTAATTTTTGAACCAAATGATGCAACAACTAAAAATAAGTTCTTGTCAACAATAACTCCTATTTTGGATAACATTAAAGCTAATAGAGGTATTTCTGATTATAAGATTGAAGTAAATGATACAGTTGAATCTAGAGAAAGAAGAGAACTTCCAGCTAAGATTTATTTCAAACCTTATAATGCATTAGAATATATTACATTAGATTTCATTGTTACACCAGAAAGTGTTTCATTTGATGATATTTAATTTAAGTTAAATATAATTTTTTAAAAGCGTGGTTTAAAAGACTACGCTTTTTTTATTTTTTTAATGAAAAAAATAGTATTTATATAAAAAATAAAAACAAATAAAAAATCATTATAATGAGTAATAATTTATTTAAAGTTCCTTTTGGTTTTTATAATGAAAACGTTGGTTTTGTTTCTAAAAAAAGCCAAATTGAAGATTTATTAGACAGTATTAATGCTGATGCTGAATCTAATGCACAAATGGATGCTGAACAAAGCGAAAAAATTGCTGCTAATACTGAAGCAATTAGTCAAGAAGTTGAACGTTCATCTGGATTAGATAGTAAATTTGAAGCCGATTTAGCAACGGAAGTTTCAGAAAGAAAAAGAATGGGCGATATTTTAAATTCAAAAATATCAGATTTAGATTCTAATCTTAGAGCATTAGTCGAAGAAACTGATAAAGGTTTTGATGTTGTTGCTGAAGAATTAAGAAAAAAAGATGAAGCATTAGATGCTAAAGATGTTGAATTAACAAGTGCTATTTCTAATGAAGCACTTACAAGACAAGATGCTGATAATAAATTGTCAGAAGCAATTAAAGTAAATTTATCTCAATTTGATGAATTATCTAATAATGTTAATACAAAATTAACTGAAATTGATTATAAAGTTTCTGAAGTTGAAAAATCTGTTGAAACATTAAATGTAAATTTATCAAATGAAATTAGTTTAAGAGAAAAAGCAGATAATTTATTAACAGAAAAAGTTAATACTTTAGTTTCTTCAGTACAAGAAGTTTATGATTATGCTAAAACTAAAGATGCTGAATTAGAAATATCAATTTCAAACGAAGTTGAAAGAGCAAAATCAGTAGAAGAAGCTAAAGTTGATTGGGTTGATTTAGGAAATAATAGAAAAGCTATTGTATTAAAAAACCATGATTTATTGTTAGGTACTGATACTGCTGGTAGTACATCTAATATTGCAATGATTTCAAAATGGGATATTGTTGATTTAGGTACTACTTCTTTACCAATCAATTTAAATACACCAAAAGGTGTTAGACCAACAGTTCAAGAAGCTGGACAAAGTGGTGAAGAAGCACATAAAATTGCTTATTTAAGTGATGTTGAAAATGCAAATGGCAATTTAAGTAATCAAATTAAAATTGAGGAAGAAAGAGCAAAATCTGCTGAAAATTTATTAGAAGAAAGAATAGATTCATCTGTGTTATCTTTAAATTCAAGTATATCTAATATGAATTCAACATTAGCTATTTTATCATCAACAGATACAGCTTTAAATTCTAGATTAGATGTTGTTGATAGTTCATTAAATCAATTTAAAGCTAATGGCGTTGAATTGAAACAAATGTCAGCGTTACAATATGTTTTATATGTTGATGGTGTAAATAGAGGTACAATTGATATTCCTAAAGATAATTTCTTAACAAATGTATATTTAACTGATGATAATAAATTACATTTTGTATTTAATGTATCGGATGTTCAAACAGATATTGAAGTTGATATTGCTAAATATATTGATATTTATACAGCTGGTAAAGGTTTATCACTTGATAAAAATCAATTCTCTGTAGTTATTAATAAAGATTCAGAAGGTTATTTGAGTGTTTCTGATAATGGTTTATCAATTAATGGCATTTATAAAGAAATTACATCTGCTGTTTCCGTTGAAACAAATAGAGCAATGGATATTGAAAAATCATTAAAAGATGATTTGATTGCTGAAATTAACAAATCAAAAGATGATAAAAAAGAATTATTAGACTTAATTTCAAGTGAAGAAAGTAGAGCAAAGACTGCTGAAAATATCATAACATCTAGATTAATTAAAGTTGAAAATTATGAACCAACAATATTAAATAATTCTTCAAAAATTCAAGTATTAGGTGAACAAATAATATTTGAAGAATCTAGAGCAAAAACTGCTGAAGAAACATTAGCAAGTAGTTTATCTAATGAAGCTTCTTTAAGAGAAAGTAAAGATAATTTATTGTCACAATCAGTAGATTTATTAACAACTTCAATTAAGAAAGTTGATGATTCTGTTAAAAAAATTGATGAAGAATATAAGTCTGCTATTGCAGAAGAAGCTTCTTTAAGAGAAAACAAGGATAATTTATTGTCACAATCGGTAGATTTATTAACAACTGCAATTAAGAAAGTTGATGAAAATTATAAAGCTGCTATTGCTAAAGAAGCTTCTACAAGAGAAAGTAAGGATAATTTATTGTCACAATCAGTAGATTTATTAACAGCTTCAATTAAGAAAGTTGACGAAGATTATAAAGAAGCTATTAAATCTGAATCTGAAAGAGCTATATCAGTTGAATCTAAAAAAGTTGATTTAGTTGATTTAGATGGTGATAGAAAAGCTATTGTATTGAAAAATCACGATTTATTGTTAGGTACTGATACTGCTGGTAGTACATCTAATATTGCAATGATTTCAAAATGGGATGTTGTTGATTTGGGTAGTGTATCGTTACCAATTAACTTAAACACCCCTAGTGGTGTTAGACCAACAGTTCAAGAAGCTGGACAAAGTGGTGAAGAAGCACATAAGATTGCTTATTTGAGTGATATTGATGCTGTAAAAGCAGAAATACCAACAATTCCAACTAAAGTAAGTGCTTTTGAAAATGATGCTAATTATTTAACAGAACATCAAGATTTAAGTGAATATGCTAAATTAAGTGATATTCCTTCATTAGATAGTTATGCAACTGAACAATGGGTTAGCGAACAAGGTTATTTGACAGAACACCAAGATTTAAGTGAATATGCTAAATTAAGTGATATTGAAAGTTTAATGACATTAATTTCTGAACTTCAAGATAGAATTAAAACTTTAGAAAGTAACATATATTCTAGTGATCAATTATTAGAAGCAATTAATAATTTAAAAGAAGGTGAAACTTTAGATCTTAAATTATATAATGGAATTATTATTTCAGAATCTAATAAAATGCAAATACCACAAGGAGCTACATTAAATTTAAATTTGAATGGTAATACAATAGTTACTGAATTTGCTGACATTTTATTTAGAGTAAATGGTACATTAAATATTAGTGGTGAAGGTACATTTGCTGGTAAATCATATGTTGCGTCTGCAAATGTAGGTGGTGTTGTTAATGTATTAAATGGTACTTTTGAAAGTAATATTACAGCATTCCAAGCTAACGGTGGTATTGTTAACATTGAAGATGGATATTTTACAGCTTCTAGTGAAACATATGGAGCTAAATTCTTATTAAATCATGTTGATAAAATGAAAAATGATGGTTTAATTAGTGTAAAAGGTGGTACTTTTGTAAATTATAATCCAGAAATGAGTTATAGTGAAAATCCACCAATGAATTTTGTAGCTGATGGTTATGCAGTATCTAAATCAATTGATGGTGAAAACACTATTTATACAGTTGTTAAGGGTAATTCAGTTTCAAGTAGTGAAGAAATTAGTAATTTAATTAGTTCTTTACAAGATGGTGATGTTGCTGATGTTTACTTATCAAGTGATATTGAATTAGATGGTACTTTACCAATGTTTATAAATCCAAATACTACAGTTAATTTAAATTTAAATGGTAATACATTTACAAATAAAGTTAAAGGTAGAGCAGCAATTATCAATGATGGTACTATGACAATTTCTAATGGTAAAATTGTTAATGGAAACAATGAAGCACAAGGTGGCTGTGCAGTGTTAAATAGAAGTATTATGGTAATTGAAAATGGCGAATTTGGTTCAAGTGAACAAAGAGGTGCTGCTATTGAAAATAAAGGACAATTAACCATTAATGGTGGTAAATTTACATCTTTAGAAAAGGGTTCTGATAATTTGAACGGTTATGCATATGTCTTTATTAATAGAGGTGATGACAATGCTATTATGACAATTAATAATGCAACATCTGATTGTAATGCACATGGTATGTTTAGTGCAGAAACTGGTGTAATTAACGTTAATGGTGGTACATACCGTTTAGGTAAACAAGGTTTATCAACATATTATATGGCATATGTTACTGATGGTATTATTAATTTGAATAGTGGTACTTTTAATTGGACTAGTGGTGCAACTAATTTCCCAACTTATATTGGTGGAAATGGTTCTGTAAATATAAGTGAAAATGCTAAAATTAATTGGTAAATTAATTAATAATAGTAAATATGTATAAAAAGCGTGATTAAAAAAATCACGCTTTTTTTTTATTATAAAAAATATATAAATATTTATATATAAATAAAATAAACTTAAAACAAATTTTTTTAACTATATGAAAAGTTTAAACACATACAATTACCATGAACAACTTTATATGAAAGCAATTTCATATCAAGTTTCAATTTCTGATGATGATAAAATCATTAAGATTGAAGAAGATGGTGATTTAATTGCTGAGTTATCTTTTGCTTTAGATAACAATATTCTTTTCTTGAATGGTAAAGATGGTTTAGAAGTTGCTCAAATTGAATTACCAACTTCAATGGCAGCAATTACTGAACAAAAATATGATGCCGAAACAAAATCTATAGACTTAACTATTTTGCAAACAAATGGCGAAGCAGTTGTGTTTAGCTTAGATGTTGCTGAATTAGTAAATGTATATACAGCAGGTGATGGTATTGATATTACTGAAAATGTAATTAGTATCAAAATTAAAGATGCAAGTGGTACATTAACTGTAGATGAAGAAGGTTTGGATATTGATTTGGACTCTTTGGCTAGTTCAGAAGACATTGTTAATCTTAATAAAGAATTAGATGAATTACAATCAGAAACAACTTCTTTAAAAGAATATGTTGATAATAGCATTAATATCATTAATACAAATGTAAATGATGGTTTTGTTACAATTAATGAAGCTATTGCTAATCTTAATTTAGTTGCACAAACAACAGTTGAACATTTAAATGCTGAAACTAATGATAGAATTTATGGTGATAAGATATTAAGTGAACACATTGATAATCATATTGCTGAATTTGTGTCATTTCAAGAGTTTGTTGGTAAAGAAGTAGGTGCTTTACAAGAAGAAGATGCTAGATTACAATTAATGATTTTAGATGAACAAGCTGCACGTGAAGAACGTGATAGTGAATTAAACGCTAAAATTAATGTTGAAATGGCAGAACGTATTGCTGCTGATGAATCTTTACAAAATCAAATTGGTGATGTTGCTGGTGCTTTAGAAGGTTCTATCGCTGAAGAAATTGGCAAAATCAAAGAAGAAATTGGTGATGTTAAGGGTGAATTGGAAGGTTCTATTGCTGACGCTATTGTTGATTTACAAGAACAAATTGGTGATGTTAAAGGTGAATTGGAAGGTTCTATTGCTGATGCTATTACTGATTTACAAGAACAAATTGGTGACGTTAAAGGTGAATTGGAAGGTTCTATTGCTGATGCTATTGTATCACTTGAATCAAAAGATGCTGAATTAAATGAAAAAATTGATGCTGAAATAAATAGAGCAACTGATTCTGAAAATTCTATTAAAGATGAATTATCAAATGAAATTGCAAATAGAGAAAAAGGTGATGCTGAAATTCAAAAACAATTAGGTGATGGTTTTGCTAATATAAGTGTTACTGAACAAGTTAGAGAAATTAAAGTAGCAATTGATAATGAAGCACAAGCTAGAATTGAAGGTGATAATCAAGCATTAAACGCAATTTCTATTGAAAGAGAGGAACGTAAAGCTGTTGATGAAGATTTAAAAGTTAACATTATTAATTCACGTGAAGAATTAGGTAATTCTATTAAATTAGTAAAAGACGAAAACAATAATTTAAAATATACATTATATGTTGATGGGCATGTTGCTGGTGAAGTTAATATTCCTGCTGATAAAATGGTAGAAAGTGTTACTTATGATTCAGAAACAAAAACATTAACATTTACTTGGAATACAAACACACCACAAAGTCCTACAAGTATTTATATTGGTGATTTAGTTGATGTATATTTGGCTGGTGACGGTTTATTATTAAATGGTAAAACATTTAGTGTTAACATTGCACAATCAAAATATATTGATATTAATGAAAATGGTAGTGTTGAATTTGTTGGTGTTTTATCTAAACCAGAAGGTACAAGTTGGAAATATGACTTACTTGGTAAAAATGGTGTAAATAACGGTAAATTTATTGATTTTACATCTGATTATGAAGCATATAATCAACATATTCAAGAAACATATGCACCATTAACCTACGTTGATTCACAAGATTTAGCTGTTAAAGCAGAATTACTTGGTGTTGAAGGTGATGCTGATACAACAAATACAATTTATGGTTTAAGAAGTGCAATTGCTAAATCTGAATCTGTAATGTCAGCTAAGATTGCTGAAGAACAAGCTAGAGCTGAAGGTGTTGAAACTGATTTAGGTAATAGAATAGAAATTGCTAAAGCTGATGTTGCTGGATATGTCAATCAAGAAATTGCTAAAGTTAATGAAACTATTACAAATAATGAAAATGCTAATTCAGAAGCACACTCTCAAATGTCTCAAAACATTAAAGCAAATTCTGACATTTTAGCTTCATTAACTAACGGTGAGCAAACTGGTGTCGTTGATAAACTTGATAGACAATTCCATGAAATTACAAAAGATATTGATGAAAACAAATTTGAAGGTTTAATTAAATCTTTAATGGATAGAATTGCTCAATTAGAATCTACAATTACAGTATTAGTGAGTGGTTCTGATGTTCAAGGTTCTGTTGCAAATGTTGTTTCTAATGCATTAACTGAAGCTAAATTATATGCACAAGAACAATCTGATAATGCATATAACAATGCTGTTGCATATGCTGATGGTAAATTCCAAGAAAAAGGTAATTATATTACAGAAATTGATGGTAAATATATTACTGAAGAAGAATTGGCTGAATATAAGTTTGTCAATGAAGATAAGTTAACCGCAACTGTAAGTGATTATGTTTTAACAAGTGTTGCTAATGAAACATATCAATTGAAAGGAGATTATTTAACAAGTGTTCCTTCAGAATATATTACTGAAACTGAGCTTGAAACATATCATTATGCTACTAGAGATTATGTTGATAATCAAGATGCTAAATTATTAACAAAAGATATGGCAGATTTGTTATATGCTGTAACAGATGTTAATGATAGATATATAAAAACTTCTGAATTAATTGGTAAGAATTATGTAAATTCTAATGATTTAAGTAATGCAATAAGTGATATGGCAACTCAATCTTGGGTTACTTCTAATTTCCAAGTAAAAGGTAATTATTTAACAAGTGTTCCATCTGAATATGTAACTGAAGGTGAATTAGTGGCTTATGATTATGCATCTAAAGCTTGGGTTCACACTCAATTGGATGGTATAAGAACTGATATTACAACAATATCAAATACTAAATTAGATATTACAACTGCTGCAAATCAATATCAACCTAAAGGTGATTATGTAACAAACAGCACATTAGAATCTAAAGATTATGCAACAAATACTGATTTATTAATTGCTACTAGAGATAAAGTTGATGCTTCATATGTAACTAATGAAATTAATAAACTTAATATTAATAGTTATGTAACTAAAACTGAATTAGCTAATTATAGATATGTTACTGAAGATGCATTAAATAGTAAAGGATATGTTACTTTAACTTATTTAAACGGTATCGTTCCTACATTATTAACTAAATCTGAAGCTTCAACTACATATTTAACTAAAGTTGCATTTGATGAATATGTGAAAACAGCATTTAATTCTGAAAGTATAATTGCTGGTGATAATATTAAAGTTGAAAAATATGGAAATAGTAATA
The DNA here is from genome assembly GCA_045589955.1 of Bacilli bacterium. GTDB lineage: Bacteria > Bacillota_I > Bacilli_A > ML615J-28 > CAG-313 > CAJGCS01. The sequence continues at coordinate 18,770 of JAZNQD010000034.1, forward strand.
ATGTAAGATTAAGTGTTGTGTTAAGTGATGGATATAATGTTGTAGATACTTATAATCAAGGTTTACCAGTTGCTAAACAAAATTTAGATCAAGTATCTGAAAGACTTTCTGAAGCAATTAAAAAATTGTATGATACAACAGATGGTGAAATATTTTAATTAATATACATGTAATATAAAAACGATTAATAATTTAATGTTATTAATCGTTTTTTTTTTATATTTATATATAAAATAATAATTTAAAATATTAAATATAATAATATTATGTCTCAACAACGTTATTTACAACAATTAAGAAGTAGTGTTCAAAATAACAAAGAATCTGCTATTGAAGCTATTAAAACACAATTATCCGTAGCAAATGATGGTTCTTTTGTTTTAGGTAGATATTTTGATGCTAAACATGGTATTAGAACTGTTATTGGTGTTAATGCTAATTTAACAAATGGTAAACTTATGACCATTTATGAATTCGACAATATTGAGCATGAAGCTTTAGTAGAACGCTTAAAATTAATTGAAACTACAATTGGTATTGGTGAAGGTAATGAAGGTTCAAAAAGTATATTAGAAAGAGTTGAAGATCTTGAAAAGATTATAAATGATTTAATTGCAGATGAATCAAACCCTAATTCAATTGCATACAAAATATATCAATCAGAAGTAAAATTAATTGGAGATAAATTTACTGATACTGCTGATTCTGACACAATAGAAGGTGCAAAAAAATATGCTGATAAAGCAATTGATGTTGCATTAGAAGATGGTGGTAGAATTGAATCTGCAATTGAAAAAGCACAAGCTGCTGCAACAACAAAGGTTGCTGTAGGTACTGATCCTAATAATGTATTAACTATTACACCTAAGACAAATATTGATAATAGTACTACATATGAAGTATCATTATCTGATATTGCAACACAAGGTGAATTGGATGAAGTTAAAGATTTTATTGGTATGACAGATGGTAGCGATACCACTACTATTATTGATAGAATTGAAAATGAAGCTAGATTAAGAGAAGAAGCTGATAATTCTTTACAAATACAAATTACTGAAAATAAAAATGCAATTACAGTATTAAATGGTACTGGGGAAGGTTCTGTACATAAAACTGTAAGTGATGCTATTGCAGAAGTAGTTGCTAGTGCTCCAGAACAATTTGATACGTTAAAAGAAATTGCAGAATATATTGAAAGTGACACAACTAATGCTGCTAATATGACTGCTGATATTTCTGATTTGAAAAAATCAGTAAATGCATTAGGAAAAACTAATGTAGTTGCTTGTTCAAATTCAGATTTAATTAAAGTATCAACATCTATTACTACAAATAGTGATAGTAAAGAAGAAAAAACATTTACTGTTTGTGCTAATGGTATTGCTTCAGTAGAAGATTTGCAAAACACAAAAACTGAATTACAAAATAACATAGCTAACACTAATACATTATTAGAAAAAGAAATTACTGATAGACAAACTGCCGATAATCAATTACAAAGTGAAATTGAAGGTGAACTTACTGTAATTAATTCTGATATTGATGTATTAGAAACAAAAGTTAATGATTTATTATCAAATTCTCCTACAAGTGTAGCTGGTCAAATTGATACTGCTGTTAAAAAAATAAAAGGTGATGCAACACCAGGTGGTAGTAATTTAGGTTTATTAGAAGATAGAATTGAAGAATTAGAAGCTGACGTTAATACAACAACAGGTAAAGTTCAAACAGCTATTAATGATAGAGTAAATTCTTTAGATTATACAGACACATCAAAATCAAACCATTATGTTTCAAGTGTTAATCAAGTAGATGGTAAAATTATAGTAACTAGAGAATATTTTGGTGAAGCTGTTGTAACAACTGAAGGATTAACTTTAACACAAAAATTTGAAGAAATTAATTCAAAAATTAAAAATGCTGAAGATTCAGCTAAAGCAGCATCAAGTAAAGTTACTGTTTCTGGTAATGATATGCTTAAAAAAACAGAAACAGTTGATGAAAATGGTTCAACCACATATAATCTTGAATTAAGTAATGTTTGGGATTGTGGTACATTTGTTTATGAAGAACCAGAAGCAAATAAAGAAGAATAAAAAATATATAATTAAAAAATAATTTTTATTATGGCTGACAATAAATTAAGAAAAGTACAGTTATTTAGAACATATAATTTAGGTGCTACAACAACTAATATTGATCTTGGTGAGTTAGCATTAAACTACAACCCTAATTCACCATTCATTATGTTTAAAGATAATAATGGTAATATTCAAAAAATAGGTGCGTTGTCTAGTGTTAGTGGTACATCTGAATATTATACAATGACACAAAAAGCAATTACTGATGCTTTATCAAACATGAAAACCAATAATTCTAATCAATTTGATAAAATTGAAGAATCAGTTGGTTTAGCAGCAGATGGTTCTTATATAAAAGTAACAGATTCAAATTACATTAACGATGCAACAACAGTAGTTGGAGCAATTGATTCATTGGATGACTCATTAAAAGCAGAAGAAACAGCTAGAATTGCTAAAGATAATTCATTACAAACTGAATTAGACAATTCACAAAGTGGTGTTGGTTTGGCAGCAGATGGTTCTTATATTAAGAGAGACGATTCAAATTATATTAATGCATCCACAACAGTAGTTAGTGCAATTGATTTGTTAGATAAAGCACTTAAAGCAGAAGAAACAGCTAGAATTGCTAAAGATAATTCGTTACAAACTGAATTAGATAATTCACAAAGTGGTGTTGGTTTGGCAGCAGATGGTTCTTATATAAAAAGAACAGATTCAAATTATATTAACGATGCAACAACAGTAGTTGGAGCAATTGATTCATTAGATGAACAAGCAAAAATAAATGCTGATGCTATTGATGCCATTGAATCATTTATTGGTTCTGAAGGTGGTAAACCAGTAGCTGAACAAATTAGTGATGCTATTAAAGCATTAGATGCATCTTCAGTTGGACAAAGTGGTTCATATATTTCATCAGTTAGTGAAACTGATGGAGTTATTTCAGCATCTATTAAAACATTAGTTGAAACAGATGATAAAGTATTAACATACACTGATAATGGTATAACTTCAACAATATCTCTAGAAAAATTAACTGATGCTGAAGTTGCAGATTTAGGTACAAATGTAAGAGAAGCTTATAAATTAGTTGGTAAAAATTCAGAACAATTAGGTTCAACAATTAAGATATATAAAGATCAAACTTTATATGATGTCGCTTTAGTTGATAGAAATGAAAAAAATGAAGAAGGACAATATTTAAGATATACTTATATTATTACTGATGGTACTTATAAACAAGTATATGTTGATGTTTCTGCATTTTTAACTGAAGCTGAATATGGTGATGGTTTGAAGGTAGTTAATCATGTTATTTCTGCTAAATTGGGAGAAGATACAGCAACAAATAAAAACTTCTTAGATTTAGAAGGTGATGATGATTCTTCAAAATCATTGGCTGTTCGCTCTGTAGATACAGATAGAACTTATACAACTGAAGAAATTACTGTAATGGGTGGTCCTTTAGCTAAATTATTAACTGATGTTGGTATTAATAAAATTGATGCTGGAACAGATATTCAATCATTATTAATGACACTATTATGTAAAGAAATTTATCCATATAATGCAACAAGTGATAGTTGGTATATGGCTGATGAAGCTGCTTTAGGAAATCAAAAGAAAGTTTCTTATAGCACTCCTAGTTTTAGTAATACTATTGGTGCTCCAACTATTAGTAATTTCAGTACTGGTACTGTAGAAGCAGGTACTAAATTTACGTTTACAATTACAGTTCCAGCAGTAAAAACTACAAATACTAAGTCAACTGTAAGTAATTTAACATGGGGTTATTCTTCTACTGATGATGATAAAGCAGATACAACAGCAACAACAATTACAAAAAATTGGACAAGCGAAATTGCTAGTGATACATATACATTAAAAACAACAGTTAATTCTGGATTTGGTGGTATTACTAAAGAAAATGTAACTGGTACTAATGCATCTAGACCAACATATTCATTAGAGTTACAAGTTGCCGATGGTGCTAATAAAATTACTTGGAATGTTACAGGTTGTACATATAGTGCATCATTACCAGAAAACCCATCAGTTTATATGGTATCTAATTTAGGTAAAACAGATGCTGCTATTAAAACTAATGTAATTGCTTCACAATCATTAACAACAACAGCACCAACAAGTTCAACTAATTTATCAGTTACAGGTGATCGTCAATCATTTGCTGGTACAAAACAAGGTACAACTGGTATAACTAATTCAATGGAATTAACAAGTACTAATGTTCGTGCTTTAGGTGGTAAAGGTTTTGGTAATACATTTAGTATTTCAATTCCTGATAATACTTCACATGTATATATTGCATTACCTTCAGATAAAACTTTAGTAAAAGTTGCTGATACAGGTGCTTTTGGTACTGATATTGTAGCTTCATTTAAGGCAAACACAAAAACTAATATTTCTGTAGAAGGTGCTAATGGTTATACAGCTCAAAATTATACAGTATATATTTATGCGCCAGATGCATTATTAGGTGCTAATACATATGATATAACTTTAAAATAATGGAATGGTGATAAAAAAATAAAATTTAATTAAAAGAAATTATTATGGCTAATTATATTGAAGATTTTAATAGTAAACTTGACTGGGCTATGCCATTCCAAAGAACTGGTAAATTCCCAATTGATAGAACAAACTTATTTTCTACATATAATGATGCTGTTGCCTATGCTAAAGGTGATGGTAGTGATAGTAGAGGATTAGGTGGTACATCATATGTAGGACAATTAATTGTTGTATTTGAAAATGATGTTGTAACAGCATATAAAATTAATGCTAATAGAACTATTGAAGCATTAACATCTTCTAGTGGTGTAGATGCTGAAATTTTAGATTTACAAACACAATTAAATTCTGAAATTGCAGCAAGAAAGGCTGTTGATGGACAAAATGATCAAACTTATTCAGCAAATACTGGAGCAACATATATTAGTGGTGCTACTTCATTAAACGATGCTGATATTAAATTAAATAATGCAATAACTGCTGAAACAAAAGCTAGACAAGATGCTGTTAATGCAATGAACACTACAATTGAAAATACAAATGGTAATCTTGATATTTCAGTTGTACAAACAAATGGTTTACTTGCATCAATGACTATTAGTGATATTGCATTATCTGATGATTATTCTGCTATAACATATCCATCAGTTGATTCAGTAACATTTACACCTGCTGAAGCTGGTGATATTTTAGATAGTGCAATTGAAAAACTTGATAAAAATATTGCTACTTTAGTTCAAGAAGTTTTAAATAATGAAAATGTTGTTGCTGCTGCATTAACAAAACACAATGAAAGTGCTGGATTTGATGAAAATGCTAATTATGTTCAAAATACAAATGCTAATTTTATTAGTAATGCAACAACATTAAGTGAAGCAGATGATTTATTAGATGCTGCTTTACAAAACGCAATAGAATATTTAGAAAATGAAATTGATAATTTAGGTGAAGCATCAAGTTCTGATTTAGATGATGAAATTGCAGCAAGAAAGGCTGTTGATGGACAAAGCGGACAAACTTATTCAGCAAATACTGGAGCAACATATATTAGTGGTGCTACTTCATTAAACGATGCTGATATTAAGTTAAGCAATGCAATTAGTAATTTGAGAATGACAGAAGTTACTGGAACTGAATTATCAGGTTTAGGTACAAATGTGAAAGAAGCTTATAAATTAATTGATGGTAATAATACTAAACATGGTGATTACATTAAGATTTATAAAGATTCTTCATTAAAAACTGTAGTATTTGAAGATCAAACTTTAAAATTTACTTATATTTATTCTGATGGAAGTGAAGATACTGTTGACGTTGATGTTTCTGCATTTTTAACTGAAAATGAATATGCCGATGGTTTACAAGTTGTAAATCATGTAATATCAGTTAAACGTGATACTAATTCAGAATCATTCTTATCAGTTAGTGCTGATGGTATTAAATTAAGTGGTGTTCAAGAAGCAATTAATGATGCAGTAAACAATTTAGATTCAAATATTACAAGTGATGATGTTGCACTAGTCACTGTACAAGTTAAACAAACAGATGGTAAAATTTCTGATGTTATTGTAACTGGAAATGATGTTGACTGTGGTACATTTTAACTAAAAAATAATTTATTTTAATTAAGCCACAATATTGTGGCTTATTTTATTGAATAAATAAGTATTTATATTTAAATATAGAAATTAAAATGGCTAAGAATAATAAAATACAATTATTTAGAACTGAAACAAGTGGTTCAACAACCACTGATATTCTTAAAGGTGAATTAGCTATGAATATTAATTCAAATTCGCCATTTATTATGTTTAAAGATACAAGCGGAACAGTTCAAAAATTGGGTTCATTATCAAGTTCTACGGGTTCATCAATATATCATACAATGACACAAAAAGCAATTACCGATGCTTTAACAGCCAGAAAAAGTGAAACTGACACATTACTTTCATCATTAAATAGTGAAATTAAAGCAAGAAAAGCTGTTGATGGACAAACTGGACAAACATATGTGCCTGATACAACTGCAAATTATATTTATAATGCAACATCATTAAATGATGCTGATTTGAAATTAGATACTGCATTAAAAGAAATTTCAGAAAAAACATATGGTGGATATATTTACATAGAACAATTTGATAACGTTAATTTTCAAAACGCATTAAAATTAGCATTAGAATCATTAGAAGAAGGTGAGGATGCTATATTAGATTGTACCTATTTCAAAGGAGAACATATTGTTACTGAAGGTTTTCAAATTAATAATCCAGTAAAATTAATTTTTGGTGGTATTGATATAACATTTGATAATCCTATTGATACTAACTTATTTACTTTTAATTGTAATAATATATCAATTGTTGGTTTAAATAGAAATACTGATAAAACACAAACTGACAATGGTGCTACCATTTTTAGAATGATAAATCCAGATTCAAGTTTAAATGGTTATCATATTAAATCTAGAGGTAATAAAAATATTTTAATTGAAGGTATTACTTTAAAAGGTTTAAGAACTACAATGGGTAGACAATATGGAAATACACAATATCCTATTGATGGTGTTGGTGGTATCTATATTGAAAAAGCAAAACCTGAAGTTGTTGAAGCATCTAATACTTGTAATAATACTAGAATTGAAAATGTATTGATTGCTGGTTCTAAAGCACATGGTATTTATATTGATACACCTATCTTGTCAACATTTAAAAATATTAGGTTATCTGATTGTGGTGGTCATGGTATTTTTGTTAATAATGGTACATCATTAATGATAGAAAATGTATATTCTTCATCTGCTAATATGGCTGGTTTTTGTATATATGGTGCATCATATGTTTCATTAAATAATTGTGCTTCTGAAAATAGTGGTATTGGTTTTTGGATTAGAAGTGCATTTAATGTTACATTAATGAGTCCTGGTGTAGAAGAAACTAGAACATATGGATCATCACCTTGGAGATTATCACAACCAATTAGCGGTAAATATGGTTTAGGGTTAACAACATTATCATCAGATAATACATCAGTAGTGGAAATCAGTGATGTTAATACAGAATATTCTGAATATTTTATCGGTTATGGTATATTAATTAGTGGTGGTAGAAGTATTAATGTATTTACACCTTATGTTAAAACAATAGGTGAAAGTATTGTATATGAAGCATATACTGGTGGAACAAGTTTATCTACTAATGTTAAATTTATAAATATTGTTGGCAATAACCGTTCATCATTCATAATGAACCCTGGATTTAAAGAAGCATCTGATTCTTTAGTTCCAACAAATATTAAACATGAAATTGGTATAGGAATTGACGTTGAAAAGTTAGAATTAATATATGACACAAACAGTACTTTATTACAAGGAACATTAGATTCAACTACTTATGTTACTGATAATAGTAAACGAGCACCGATTTATTGTAAATCAACATCTTGTGTTATTAGAAGTGGTAAAGAATTAATTACTAATTATAAAGCAAATAATCCAACTGATAATTTAGAATTAGCAAATAAACAATATGTTGATATTGTTGGAAATAAATTATCTGAAGTTATTAATGGTGTTGGATTAAATTCAGACGGAACATTTAACGCTCCTACAACAGCACAAACAAGTGGCTACACTAGTGCAGCTACAAGTGTAATGGATGCTATTATTATATTAGATAATCAAGTTGAAGAAAATGAAACTGTTACTGCTTATGCTTTAACCGATTTAAACGATAGATTGAATGCTTTAAATGATTGGTGTAGTTATATGAGTGGTCATACAACAACTTCATCATTAGCAAGTATTCCAACAACTAAACGTTTATGTATTGCAACAATATCTTCATCACAAACATTAGGTTTGAATGGTACAATTGATGATGGTAGAGAAGTACATATTATGGTTTATAATACAAGTTCAAATGAAATTACTATTACTATACCAACAACATTTGTTAATATGAATGGTGAAGACTTAATTATTTCAGCAAATTCTCATGGTGAAATAAATATTTTATATGATGGTACTAAACTATATTATAGAGCAGCACCTCAAATTATTATTGAATAATAAATAAAAAAGGATGGTAAATTAATACCATCCTTTTTTTTATTTAATTACATAACAAATGTATCTAATAACCAACAACTTCCACAAGCAATAGCTAATAGAATACATAATTTAAAAATAAACCATAAACCACTAAAAAAATCTGAATCATCACTACAATCAAATGTATAAAAAGTGTTACCGTATTTTTTTGTTACTTTCATATATATTACGTTTTTAATTATTATACTGCAAAAGTAATGATTTTATTGATAATATCAAAATATTATATGTTAAAAAAATTAAAATAATATATTTATATTTAATTAAAGTGGATTATAATGGCTGATATTAATAATTTAGATGATGAACAAAGATTAAATGATATTTTATCTGAAAGAAAAAACATTATAGATAATAATAATGAATCATTAGAGAAAACTAGTGGTTTAACTTCTGATATACTTAATATTGAAAATGAAATAAATAATGCATTAGTTGATGAAAAGGAAAAACATGAAAATATTAATAATGAAGTTGAAAATAAATTAATAAATGAAAGTGAAATACTTGATGTTATTAATGATATAAATAATGCATTAGAAAAAGAAAAAAATACAAGAGGAACAATTAATTCATCAATTGATGAACAAAAAAATAAATTATCAGAAGTAAAAATAACTTCTGAGGAAATGTCATCTGCAATAACTTCAGCTATTACAGAACAAGTAACAAACACACAAAATTTAATTAATGAATTAGCTAACGTTGTAACATCCTATAATAATATAGGTAGTGCAGCGCAAAATGCAGCACAACAAAGTAACAATATTAATCCACCTCAACAGCCAAATGGTAATACACAATCAAGTGGTAATACTACTCAACAAACAAATAGCAATACACAACAAAATACTCAACAAGCTTCTACAAGCAGTCTTAGTAGTGAACTTGATAAATATTTTGATAAAAAAGGTGAGTTCTCTAAAAAAGAAGCAGTAACATACCTATATGAAGGAATTAAAAATTTTACAAAAAATAGTTTTTATAAGTGGGTTGAAATAGATGATAAAGTGCATAAAGTAGGTCGTACAATTGGTATGACTGGAGCACAAGCAAGAGCAATGGTAGAAAATATTACCAATGAATATGGTAATATGGCTCAACGTTTAGGTATGACTTGGGAAGAAATTTTTAAATTTCAAGAAAATTATAACAAAAATGTTGGACGTGGTACTATATTAGCTAATGAACAAGTTGAGGTTATGGCTGGATTATCTAAACTTGTTGGCGATGCTGCTGTTGAAGATATTGTGAAAAATATGGATGATTTTGGTGCATCTACTGATACAGCCACTCTATATTTAACACAAAATATGGCACGTGCTAAAGCGCATGGTTTGGATGCTAAGAAAACAAGTGAAGCTTTTGCAAATAATATTAAATTAGCTAGTAAATATAATTTTAGAGAAGGTGTCAATGGAATTTCAAAAATGACATTATTGTCACAAAAATTAAAGTTTAACATGGATTCCATTGCTAATGCTGCTGAAAAATTTGAAACTGTTGAAGGTGCTATTAGTACATCTGCTAATTTACAAATGTTAGGCGGTAGTTTTGCTTCACAATTTGGTAATCCTTTAGAAGCTATGAATATGGCTATGCTTGATATGGAAGGGTTTACAAATAAAATTGTTGACACATTTAGTGGTAAAGCTATATTCAATCGTGAAACTGGACAAGCTGAAATGTCGGCTATTGATAAACGTTTCTTAAAAGAAGCAGCAAAACAACTTGGTTTAAATTATGAAGATGCTTGGAATATGGCAACTCAATCAGCTAAAATTAAAGATGTTGAACGTAGTTTAAATCCAGTATATAATTTTTCTGAAGAAGATAAAGCATTAATTGCAAATAAATCTATTTTTAAAGATGGTAAACATCAAATAACTTTTTATGGTGAAGACAATGAACAAATTACCAAAAGTGTTGATCAATTAACGAAAGATGATTTAAAGTTTTTAACCGATGAAAAGACTACAGAAATAGCTATGGCTGATGATGTTCACGGTATTAAACTTTTGTTACAAGATTATTTGAATAAAACAGTAAAGGAAACCAAAAGCACTAAAGAAATCTATGAAGGTAACAAAGAACAAATGGAAATGTTTGGTGCTAATGTCATGGATGGTATTTTTGGTATTGATGGTCTTTTTGGTATTTTTGGTAGAGACTGGTTTAAATCACTTCATGATGATATGGGAGGTTATTGGCAAACAATTTTATTAGGTAGTATGTCTTTAATTGGAAATTATTTAAATAACATAACACTCAACAGTATTAACAAAAGACTTACTCAAAGTACTAATGGTTATGATAAACCACAACAACCACAAGTAACACCACAAGGAACACCACAAGGAACGCCATCAAGAGGTGGTTTATCAAATAAAAAACCATTATTTAGAAAACCAACATGGGTAAAAAATAAAGGTATTGCTAGTAATTTAAAAAGAATTGCTAATAAGTCTATTGGTAGAGCAACTGCAAGAACATTAACAAAAGGTATTCCAGTTGTTGGTGGATTAGTTGAAGGTGCAATGTTATTAGATACATGGTCAACAGCAAATAAAGATTTAAAAACTAAAATGCAAGAAATTGATAATGATAATACATTATCAGATAAAGAAAAGGCTCAACAAAGAACTGAAGCTAGACGTGAAGCAAATAAAGAAAAAGGTGGTGGTGTAGGTTCTACTGCTGGTGCTGTTATTGGTGGTGCATTAGGTATGATAGGTGGACCTATTGGTGCTGCTATAGGTGCTACTGCTGGAGCTTGGATTGGTGAAAAAGTTGGAAGTTTTATTGGTGATGTTACCACATCAGAAGAAAAAACTGAAGAAGAAAAGAAACAAGAAGAAATAAAAAATGATGAAGTTTCTGATAAAAATACAGTATTAGCACAAATTAGAGATTATAATCAATTAATTTATGAATTATTATTGAATAGATATTCAATGGTTTCTGAATCTGTTGTTAATAATAATTCATCAGTTGATCAAAGATTTATTAAACAAGCTTCTCAACAATTAGGTATTAGTGAAAATGAGTTTATTAATCAAATAAATTATAATTCAAATAAATTAGGATATACAACAAATAATACTTCGATTAGTGGTAATCCTATTAGAACATATAATGAAAAAGAATATGATTTAAAAAATCCTAAAGAAAGACATCAATATGAAATTGATAGAACTTTAGATAGAAAAATAAACGGTAGTCGTGAACATTCTACAAGAAATCGTAAATTAGATTTTATAAATCATTCATATAAATCATTATATGGAATTGAACCATATGAATATAGAAAAGATGAAAGATATAATGATATTAGAGATATTCAAGAATCTGTAAATTATAATAGATATAAAACTAATTTATCAAATGATAAGGTATTAAATAATATTATATCGAACCCTAATACATACTATAATTCATCAAATATGTTATTTGATA
>JAZNQD010000035.1:0-3835 GCA_045589955.1 Bacilli bacterium
GTATTAAAAGAATAAGATAATTTATGAATACCTGTTTCATGACTTAATAGAATTGTTTCATTAGCGATAGTAAAATTTAATATTAAAATTAATATTGTTATTAACGTGATTTTGAATTTCATTGTATTATTTCTCCATAAGTAGTTATATTTCGAATCATATTTGAAATACCCACACGAATATCACCTAAGCAAGTTATATAAAATTGCGAGTTGAAGCGCAGCCGTACCGATTATGGTGACTCAGCTTCGGACTCTCCTTCAGGAGGGATTACAGGAAGCCCATTCTCAAATTTTGTGCGGATGATTTTGCAGTTGGGGTGTAATCCTTTCTCATGAATAGGATACTTAGAATCGATAAAATTATTATTATTTAAAATACTGTCCTCCTCTAAATATACAGTTTGCATATTTGAACTACCTGAAAATGCTGATTTACTTATATTAGTTACTGAATTGGGGATTGCAACACTCAAGAGGTTCGTATTATAGGAAAATGCACCAAATTGAATTATTTTAACCGTATTAGGAATTATTATATTGGTAATACTTTGATTCGATTCTGCAAAAGCACCATTCACAATACCTACAACTGGATAGATATCTAATTTATTTGGAACAACCAGATTTGACGATGTATATTTATTAGTATTATAAGCTATATAAGCCTCTGAATTTACATCATGGTAATACCAAGTTTCTCCATTTGCTTTAGCTTCATATACTGGTAGTCTATGGATGTCTACTTTTGTTACATCTACAAATGGTTTTTCTGTCTTTAAGCCATTAACATAGGAGTCAAATATAGATGGGGAGTGTGTATAAATAGAATATTTAATTATTTTTAAGCGACGATCTATTTGTGCGATATCCTCTTGGGATATAGTGTCTGTTTCTTTAAGGCTATTTAGAAATGCTGTTCGGTCATCTGACAAGCCGTACTCATCCACGCAAATGGAGAGCAAGAAGTCTATATACAATTTGGTTACAATGTCCTGCTCGGAATGCATTTGAGATAGAAGATAATCGTTTGCTTTCTGCTGCTGCTCTTTGGTTAGAACGGAATGCGATACTTTATTTAAGCGAGCAAGTCCACGATAGAAGTTTTTCTTCTCGTTGATGTGAAGACTATTGTTATTTACCATATTTGTCAAGATTGGGAAACTATAATCAAAGTCATGGTTGAACAAGTAATAGAACGTCTTCTAGCGAGCATCCTTAAAGTCTGGGTTTTGAATGTGCTGACGAGCTAGATCAATTAATTCCTCATTGTGGATATTCCTGAAAAAAAACAACACAAAGTCAGCATCCAAAGCATGCCCTAAAGCTACTAATTCTTTATAAGCATTTATATGCCAAGGATTGGATTTATCTGTTATTTCTCCATCATACTTTTGTGAATATGTATAATAAAAATCAAACCTTTTATTGGGCTTATAGATGATTCTCGTAGGTAAGCATGGTTTTATACAAAAACCTTTCAATATTTGATAAAAGGAAGGCTTCTTTAGATTGACTCTTTTAGGGATAATAAAAGATTCTCCAAACTTGTTTTTCCGATTATCGTTACTTCTATCAAAGTCACTTTTTATACTATTGTAAACATTGATTAATGGATAAGTATCACCATAATATGGCGTATTTTCCCAACGAGTACAAACAAAATTAAAAATTTTTTCTTTGTCTTCTTTTGAACCGTTCCAATATAATTCAGATAAATGTTGGATTAAAATAGCTCTCTCAAATGCTCCTGCTTTATTTATTTTATCTAGAGTTGTCTCTAACTTCTTCTCATTACTGGAAGTACCTATTTTATAATAATTTAAACGTTGTATATAACAAGAATTATTCGAATCCATATTATGTAGAAAATTCTTTAACTCTTCTTCATTATAATAAAAATTAAGAATGTGTAATATATCTGTATTAACACAATAAGAATTAAATAAATTACACAAATCAATAAGTTCATTAATGTTCATATAAAACTCGTGACCACTTAATGGCTCAACACCTGTTATTTTAAGCTTTTTTATAAACATTTCTTCCCCATAGGATTTTTCTTCTCGTGCAAAACGAGGAAGAACCCAATGTGGGTTAAATAGTATGGTTTCAGCAAAACACGAAATCAAATAAAAATTTATTATTAAACAGAATAATATTTTATTCATTTCCTTCTCCATAAGTAGTTATATTTCGAATCATATTTGAAATGCCCACACGAATATCACCTAAGCATGTCGTACAATTGATGCTTTCATTATCTTCTAGTTTATTGAAACAATTTTCGCACCCAGAGCTATTTATTGCTTTAAAACCTAAGATACGACCAATGGGTAAAATAGTATTTCTAATGTCAGGGTTATCTCCATCTGTTCCATTCATAAGACATGCGGTAACAATATCATATAATTCCGAATTATAATAGTTAATTTCCCCAGTAAAATCTTGAGTTAAGTGACCATTTGGAGGAATCCTTCGAAGAGTAACAGTAGAATTGTGGTCATATATGTCATTTAAAGAGAATGCGTGACCTAATTCGTGAGCTAGAGATTGTACGGGCATATCTTTCGTTAAAACAATACCATAGAGCTTAGACCAATCGTTGTTATGTCTTGTAATCGCATAATAATTAGCATTGGTAATAGAATCAACAACAAAAATTCTTATCCCATTATAAGCGGGCAGTAATGATTGAATTGGTGTATTTGTAGCAGTTGTTGAGAAGAAAAAAATATCAGAATTTACTATTTCATTTGTATTTGAAACCTTAAACTGGACTCCTGCTTGTCTAAAAACTTTATTCGCATAGCTAAGTTGTTCATTAAAATTAGTTGAAAAAACAGAGTAAAAATCATTTGCAGATGAAAAATCATACTCACTTGCATTTACATTATCTTCATTATAATTGATGTATTGTGAATCATTGTATTTCACTATAACCAACTCAATATTTACAACATCTAACTTATTGTAGACATAAATTTTAGTTGTAGGTGGTGCTTCATAATAATCTGGTATATTTATTGTTAAATTTGCTTTATATGCTTGAGAATATGGGATTAAAGATTTTATTCCAACAGTTAAATTTTTATCATTATCTTCATTAACAACCAAATTTTGATGAGTTTCCCATTCTACCTTTGATGTTAAAAAATCTTTTGGAATCACAGTTAATTCATAAGTTGAAAAATCATCACCATGGAGAATCGATCTTGGATTTATTATTTTCCCACTTGAAGAAATCTTACACGAGATTGGATTAAAGAAAATATCACAAGTGCGAAGCTCTACGGTGTCGGTCACATTGGTGTATAGTTCATGTGTAGCAGTTAGGTTATATTTTTCGCCCGCTTTGTCTGATTTAAAATAAACACTTTTAGAAACAATAAAGTCATCTGTAATATAGTCAATGTTTGAACCAATATAAGCTTTCCCACTTATTGATGGTAGATTTGATACATCAGCAGTCTTAGTAAGCTTCCAACTATGATTTGCATAAGCCGATAATGTTTCCACACTAATTGGGGCTGACTTGATTGAGTGCGACCGTACAATTTGGTCTGGTGCATCAATCTCATACGGGAATACATGCACAGAAATGTTTGTACTTGAAACTACCTCCGTATTACCCATCCACCCAGAAATGGTGTAGTTATTTGTTGCTGTTCCTGCATATATGTATATGCTACTTGCATTGGATATAATTTGGTGGGCTGCATCGTCAACATCTTCCGAAACAGAAAGTTTAGCTCCATCAAGGCGAGTTGGTGAAATCTTCCATGTAATATCAAACGGCAAATTATCGATATTCAACACATCGATTCTTAAAAAGT
>JAZNQD010000036.1:0-10613 GCA_045589955.1 Bacilli bacterium
AAATAGTATTAAAGTAATAATTAGTCTTAACCTTGGTAGATCTTCCCCAAAGTCTTTAAGATAATTTCAAGATGAAGAGATTTTTAATCTCTTCATTTTTAAATTTTATGTAAATAGAAATACATAATAATGTTAAGAAAATTTTAAATATCAAAAATACGAGATGTGATATAATTTACATAGCATGATTATTCAATTTTTATTATTTATAATTAATTTGTTAACAAACAATTTATTAGATTATTTCATGGGAAAATGGTATAATATATTTAAGATAAAATTCAAATAGGAGTATGAATATGAAAGTAATTATTGTCGGTGGTGTTGCCGGTGGTGCTGGTGTAGCAGCACGTGTTCGTAGACTTGATGAAAAAGCAAAGATTATTATTTATGATAAAACTAACTATGTTTCTTATGCAACATGTGGTTTACCTTATTACATTGGTGATGTTATTAAAGAAGAAACTAAATTAACTGTTCAAACACCAATGAGTTTAAAGAAACGTTTTAACATTGATGTTTTTGTTCGTCATGAAGTGTTAAATATAGATAAAGTTAATAAAACTGTATCAGTTTTAAATCTTAACACAAAAGAAACATTTGTTGAAAGCTATGATTATTTAGTTTTAGCAACAGGTGCAAAACCAATTATTCCTGGTTTTTGTAAGGGTAAGAAAAATATCTTTACAGTAAAAACAGTTGAAGATGCAACATCTTTAAAAAAACATCTTGTTAATAACAATGTCAAATCAGCTGTTGTTATTGGTGGCGGTTATATTGGCATTGAGATGGCAGAAAACTTATCTAATATTGGTATTAAAACATCTTTAGTTGAGTTAAGTAATCATTTACTTGCAAACCTTGATCAAGATATGGCTTCCTTTGTTCATGCGAAATGCAGGGAACGCTTTGAATTATTCTTAAATACTGAAGTTGTTGATGTATTAGAAAATGGTGAAGGCTTAGAATTAGTTACTAAAGATGGTGGTATAATCAAGACAGATATTGTAGTTTGTGCCCTTGGTGTTATGCCAAACAGTGACCTTGCGAAAGACTCAGGCTTACAACTTGGTATTAAAGGTAGTATCAAAGTAAATGAAAACTTAATGACAAGTGATGCTAATATCTATGCTTGTGGTGATGCAATTGAAATTAAAAATGCTATTTCAAGCGAGGCTTCGCTTATTAGTTTAGCAGGACCTGCAAATAAACAAGCAAGAATTGTTGCAAACAATATTTGTGGGATTGAAGAAACATATCATGGTGCACAAGGCTCATCAATTATTAAGTTATTTGACTTAACTGTTGCGCAAACTGGTTTAAATGAAGTAACTTGTAAGCGATTAGGATATAACTTTGAAAAGATTATTTGTGGTCCAATGTCACATGCAGGATACTATCCAGGCGCAAAACCTCTAATTATTAAAGCTCTTTTAGATATGGATTCTAAACAACTTTTAGGTGCACAAATCATTGGGGCTGATGGGGTTGATAAACGAATTGATGTTCTAGCAACCGCAATTAATTATAAAGTTTATGCTCCTTCTTTAAAAGACTTAGACTTAAGTTATGCTCCTCCATATTCAAGTGCTAAAGATCCAATTAATGTAATTGGTTGTATTGCAGATAACATTATTAGTGGTGTAGTTAAACAATTCTACTATGAAGATATTGAATTTTTGAGAAAAGAAGATGTAATTCTTCTTGATACAAGAACTGTCTTAGAATATGAAAGAGGCCATGCTTTAGGCTTTATCAATATTCCTTTAGATGAATTAAGAGAACGTGTCCATGAACTAGACCATACAAAGAAAGTTTATGTAATGTGTCATAGTGGTTTTAGAAGTTATGTTGCTTGTAAAATCCTAAATGGATATGGAATTGATGCTTATAATTTTGCTGGTGGTCATATGTTCTATAGTAGTGTTCATAACGATTTAGGAGATAAATAAGATGAAGAAAAGACTATTTATTATTACTTTATTTATTAGTCTTGTAACCATACTTGTAAGTTGTGAAACTCCTGCACCAAGTGTTCCTACTTTAAATCTTGATGTTGCAATAACAACAAGTGATACAACATATTATGTTGGTGACTCAATTATTGTCGATGTTGCGGTAACAGAAAATGATTGTTTTAATAATGTTACTTTAGTAACTGATGCAATTGATGCAACAATCATTAAAAATGTTATTGTTCCTTCTAATCCGGGAACAATAAGTGTAGAAGCAGTTGTTGAAGGATATGAATATATTGTTAGTAATAAGATTATAATTGAGGTTCTTCCTTCTATTTATGAAGAAGATCCGTATCAAAATATAGATAAAGAGTCTTTCTACTTTGACTATGAAGAAGCAATTAACCCCATGGACGTACAATACCGTAGTCTTCATGGTTTAATGTCAGGGGCAATTGAACTACCTGATGAAAGACCTCTCCTTGCTCCTTATCAACCAAAAGAGGGAGAATCTTTTGTTCGAAATACAAATACATATTATTCTTTGGATAAAAAGACTTATTATATAACAGATGCTTATGGCGAAATAGTTGACGTTGTTTTTGAAAATGGCGGTTATATTTCTCTTGATGAAGTGGCAGCTTACTTGCTTGCGTTTGGTTATACTCCCGCAAACTATTCATCAAGTAAAAAGACAAAACCAACTGAATCAATTTGGCAAGAGTACTTAAGAGTTAATAATACTGCTTTTAGTGGTAGTACTTCTAAGTATCCTTATGAACCAGAACTACCAAATATTAGTGGTTGTGGTGGCGATTTATACTACTATGAAATCGACTTTGGTACAACTGGAACAACATGTGATCCTAGTTATAAAGCGGAAATTTATAACAATGGAACATCAATTACGCGTGGGGCAGCACGTTTAGTTTATACACGTTATGATGCTAATCGTAACAATATTATTGATCCAAACGAAAAATATGTCTTCTATACTTACAACCATTATAACGACTTTCAAGAGTATTTAAACTACCAAAATGGTTGGGGAGAAATCTTTGGCAATGTTACTGGTGGGGGAACAATCTCTAGTAAAACTGATTATAACCCAACTGATTATGTTGAAGTTGTTAGAAAAGATTTCTCAGAAATAGTAAATTTGGAAGAAAGAACTGACTTGTTTATTGTGCTTGTTCCTGGCGGTATTGTTACAGAGAATAGAAAAAATAAACAATTATTTAAATAAAACAAATATCTATTATAGGAAAATATCGTTTATTAAAAATAGATATTATTTCTTATAATTTTAAATAGGAGTCCTTTATGAAATTAAAATCTGTCAAAGAAATGACATTAAAAGAAAAACTTGGTCAGTTAATTTTACCGGGTTTTCACTCAACATATTATGATGATCACATCAAAAAACTTATTGAAGAATATCATGTAGGGAATGTAATATTATTTACAAGAAACTTTGAAGATGGCAAACAAATCAGAGAGCTAACTAAAAAGATTCATGAAGAAATCATCAAACATACTGGTCACATTCCGTTTATTGCGATTGACCAAGAAGGTGGTTTAGTAACAAGAATGATGAAAGATGTTACTTTTGCACCTGGTCCAATGACCGCAAGTGCAAGTATTCCTGATGCAACTTACCATACTGGTAAGATGCTTGCAGAAGACATGATTCGTCTTGGGATGAATTTAAACTTAGCACCTAGCTTAGATGTTAATAATAACCCAAATAATCCGGTTATTAATGTTAGAAGTTACTCAGATGACCCTGAAGTAGTTGCTTCACTTGGTAAAAGATTTATTGCTGGGTCAAAAGAATTTGGTGTTTTAGCATGTGCTAAACACTTCCCAGGTCATGGCGACTGTGAAGTTGATTCACACTTAGGCCTTCCAACAATTAATTATGATTTAGATCGTATTCACAAAATCGAAATGCACCCATTCAAAGAAAACATTGACGTACCCGCAATCATGAGTGCTCATATTATGTTTCCTGCCTATGACACTGTCCCAGCTACTTTATCACGTAAGATTTTAACAAATGTTTTAAGAGAAGAACTTGGCTTTAAAGGGTTAATCTTAACTGACTGTTTAGAAATGAAAGCTATCGCTGATATGTATGGAACAGCTAATGGAGCTTTAATGGCTGTCCTTGCTGGTGCTGACCTATGTGATATTTCCCATACATTAGAATATCAAGTAAAAGCCTTAGAACTTTTAGAAGAAGCTGTAAAAGACGGAAGATTACCAGTTGAAGAACTAGATGCCCATGTTGAAAGAATTTTAAAAGCAAAGGAAGATACTCTTCCTTACTTAGAAAAATACTTCTACAATCAAGAAATGGTTTATAGTGAAGAAAACAAGAAACTTGCAAGTTTAATTGTTGATGAATCACTTACAAAGGTACTTGGAAACGATGCTAAGTTAACAGATAAAACATTAATTATTGCGCCGGTTGCTTATGCAAAAACAATTATTGAAGATGAATTTGATGAAAGAAATCTTGCAAAAGTTTTAAGAAAAGAGTTTGCAAGTGTTGATGTACGTGAACTTGTAAATTCAGAAGAATTTAAAGAAGAAATCATAAAGATTCTTCCAAACTATGATAATGTTATTATCTTTAGTTATAATGCGGCTGTATCAAAACAACAAGTTGCATTTATTAATGCTGTCCTTGAAAAAGAAAGTAACACAACAGTTATTTCTTTAAAAGGTCCAATGGACTTTAATAAGTATCAAAATTTAAATAACTATTTATGTTTGTATGAATATACACCTAATTCAATAAAAACGGTTGTTAAGTATTTGAAAAAGGAAATTACACCAAAAGGAAAATTAACAATTAAACTATAAATAGGTGATATTATGAAAGATCAATTAAAAGATTTAAGAATTGTTGATAACTTTTATCAGTCATCATCATTTTTTCCCATGCCACTTACATTAATTGGGACACTTGATGAAAACGGTAAAACAAGTTTTGGGGCTTATTCTTTAGTCTTTCCTTATTATATTGCCGGTAAAGACTATTATGCGATGGTGCTTGAAGTAAGAAATAATTCAAACACTGCTAAAGGGTTACTTCGAAATGGTAAATGTTCAATTAACTTTTTACCTTATTCAAAAAAGATTTTTAAAGAACATGTTGAGTTAGGTTTTCCAGGTGATACTCCGGAAGAAAAGATGAAAAACTTCAAGTTTCACCTTGAAGATGGTATGAGTGCTAAAGACCATCCCGAAGAAGTTTATCCTAAAGTTATAAGTGAATCTTTACAAGTTTTTGAATGTACTTGGGTAAGAGAACTTGATAATGCAAGTGATGATAAAATTCAAGATGAATATAATGGTCCATACCATGACTTTAATGGTATTACATCAAAGTTTGGCGCTCACTTCATTTTAAAGATTGATCACATCTTAATGAAAGAAAAATACCATAGTGCAATCATCAATGGTGTTAGCAAAAATAATTTCTGTCCACTGCCTACAAACTGGGGATATCGTGATTCACAGTATTTCTGGTGTTCAGATTATGTAAAACCAGACAAGGTGGAAATACCAAACCGAGAAATTGATTTATCATCAGTTAGATATGCGGCTGATAGAGCTGATGATACTGTCAAGTTTTCCGATGATGCTTTAAAGATGATTGTAAAAGTTCCAAGACCATTCTTAAAACTTGTTTTAAATGGTTGTGTTAAATGGGCAAAGGAAAATAATTGCACATTAATTACAGAAAAAGAAATGGCTTTAATTAATGAAAGTCGTTCTAAAAAGAAGAAGAAATAGTTCTGAAGTTACCTTCAGAATTTTTTTCTAAAAATTTTTAAAAAATTTTTTTGCTTTCGACTAGTTTCGACAAATTTCGACAAAACGATTTGATATAATACTCGTGTAAACAAAAATTACGAAAAAAAGGAGAAAGAATAAAATGATTAAAACTGAATTTATTGCAAACGCAATTAACTATTTCCAAAGAATTAACTACACATTTAAAGCACAACTTGCTAAAAGAAACTATGTTGTTGGATCACCATTTGCTAAAGCAAGAATCAACACATTAAACTTTTATCAAACAATCAACCTTTATGAAAAGGCCGAATTAGATACTAACTTGAAAGGAAAAGATAAAGAAGTATTTGATAACCTTGTAAAGTATTTTAAGTTTGTTACCGAAAAATGTTATTTAGAATTTCATTATGATTTAGAAAGTCCTGTTTATCATAAAAAGGTTGATTATGTAAATGCCAAATTAGAGTTTATTACAAATGAAATAATGATATTCTGTCATAGATTAGAAGGAACTGCCTTTGAAAGAAATTTACTAGATGATAAAAAATATAAAAAATAATTGCTTAAAATTACTAGATATGATAAAATGATAGTATAAAAAAATATCTAGGAGAATTTATGAAAAAAGGATTATTTTTATTTGTCGGGGTTTTATTAATGATGCTTTTAGCATCATGTCAACAACCAGCCGAACAAGTAACAAACATTGAAATAAAAAATATGGTGTTAAAAGAAGATACAACATATTTTGCCTATTTTGATAGTAGTGCAATAAATATTAATGATTATGTTGTATGTAATAAAACATATGAGATTATTTATAAAGAAAATGTTTATTCATCTGATACTAAAACATCATTTGATGTGTCAGGTTATGTTGAGACATTCTTTATCAAAGTAGAAGATAAAAACTATCGTTTAGACTTTTACAAAAATGAAAATGTTGAAATAAAGATTGTTTTACCAAATGGTACACAAATGAAAACAAACCAATTAATTGGTTCACTATATCAAGAAAAACTTGAAACTTTAATCACTAATTCACTTGAAGAATTAGGCTACAAATGGGATGGTAAAATCAATTATAAGAGCGATTTTACCACAAATAATGAAGTTTTACTTGATGAATTACAAGTTACTGAGCCCGCAACAATCACCCCAATTTGCACTCCTATTGAGTATAAAATCTATGTTGATAACGTAGAATATTCAATTAAAACTGGAGAAATTATTGATATTAATGTAGAGAATAAAACTGGTTACACTTTTGTTGGTTTTACAAATGGACTTCAAAATGGTAAGAAATATCATAAAGATTTAGGAAGTGAGTTTAGCTCAATTTATGAAGCTAATGAATATGAAATAACTTATCTTTATGAAGGTAAATCAAAAGTTGTAAAACAACTTTTTGATAGCAAGATTAACTTGTTAGAAGTAGAGATTGAAGGGTATGAATTATTAGGTTGGCTTTATAATGGTGAGTTATTTGATAAAACGATTTATGATATTCCAACCGATATTGAGTTAACACCTTTATTAATGCCTAAAACATATAAGTTAAGCTTTACTAACATTGACACCCCATATGAAGTAGATGTAAAGTATAATGAAGACTTTACCCTTCCAATACCAGTTAAAGAAGGTGCAACCTTCCTTTACTGGAGTTATAATGGAAATGAATTTAAAGAAGGCAAGTATTTATATTTAGAAGATATTACCTTAAGTGCCGTATGGCAAGATAAGAGCCAAACTGTTTCTTTAAGCTTAGAAACTTTTGGTGGTAAGGTAGATCAAGAAGCACCAGTTGATTTATCTGGTAATATCATATTACCAACTCCTGAAAAAACAAACTACCAGTTTGTTGGTTGGTATAGTGATACCTTACTTACAAAAGAAGTAAAAATACTTAATGCATCATCTTATAATAATGAAGTGTTATATGCGAAATACACATATGATTCAAACGACTTAGTATGTGAGTTTGTAATTACACGTTTTAATTCTCATGCAAGCGATTATTCAGAACTTGCGATGTTTGATAGTTCTAAATCAGGCTTTACTTCTAAATACTGGCATAAAGTCGGTGTTGGAAAAAGTGAAAGTGGATACATGATTAGTGCTATTGCCAATAATGGGGAAGGACTTTCTACACTTGGTGAGTATGACTTTGTTATCTTAGGCTATACTGATTATGATAATTATTCAAGCTTTGTTAATTCTAACTATCAAATAGGTTATAATGTTTATTTTACAGTTGATCCTAGTTTGGAAGATGCTGGTAGCTGCACTATCCAAGTAAGTTTTGTAAAACCTAACATTGATGAAGATATTGAAAAATTAGAAAATGAACTTAAGATGCTATATGGTGATGTTGAAGAAGTTTCAGCTAATATGAACCTTGTAACCCAAGTTTTAAATTATTCGATTACTTGGAAAACAAGTAATCGCGAAGCGATTAGCACAACTGGTAAATATACGATGCCACATGTAACAAGAACTGTTACCCTTACGGCATGTGTTGGCGATATTGAAATCTACAGTTTCACTTTTAAAGTATCGGGCGAAAAGGAAACGAGTGATGCGCTTGCGACTGGATATATTTATACACCATATTCTATTACGCAAAACGCGATGGATGTACTAGATATCATCTATCCAGCATTCTTAGAAATTGATGCTAATGCTAATTGGACTAACCTTTCAAGAATGACTTCAAATTTAAAAACATACATTTTACCAAAATCAAAGATTTCCGGTACAAAAGTAGTAGTCTCTGTAAACCAAAGCACAAGTGGCTGTTTTTCAAGTGTTGCTAAAAGCGCTGATTTAAGAGAAAAACTTGCAACTAATATCTTAAACTTTATTATTGAACTTGGACTTGATGGAGTTGATATTGACTGGGAAACTCCTTCATCAAGTGAAGCTACAAACTTTACCCTTCTTATGGAAGCGATTTATAATAAAGTAAAAGCATATGATAGTAACTTACTTGTAACAGCTGCTATTGGTGGTGGCATGTGGGCTCCACCAAAATATGACTTAACAAACTCAGGAAAATACTTAGACTATGTAAACCTAATGACATACTCAATGGCAACTGGTAATGGTTATTACCAAAATAGTTTATATAAGTCAACTAAAGGGGCTACTTTAGTAAGTTGCTCAATTGATGAAAGTATAAAAATCTATAATGACTTAGGCATTACAAATGATAAAATCTTAGTTGGTATTCCTTTTTACACAACTGTTCAAACATCTTCAGGTGGACCTGGTTCAAAAACAGGATCAGGAAAATCAGTTTGGTATGATAAAATGCTTGCAAACTATCCATTATCAAACACTATGAAAGAATACTTCGATGAAGAATGTGGTGTACCATATCGTTATGACCCAACAACTCAAGTCTTTATTTCGTATGATAATGAAAGAAGTATTATGATCAAATGTGATTATATTAATACACTTGGACTTGCAGGTATCATGTACTGGCAGTATGGTCAAGATGTAGATGATATGCTAAGTAATGCGATAAAGGAATATATTAATAAATAAAAATCAATTGTAAATCATTTTGCTAAACTTTCAAATTCTTTGTTTATGAATATTGACAAAAAATGTATAAAATGGTATACTATTTATGAAATGGTTAATATTATATATAAAGGTGATAATAGTGTTGATAGAACGTTTAAAAGAAAAATTTGCAATTAATTCGCCAATATTTACAAGCGAAATATTGGAAACATTTAGTGAATATTCACGAGCTTATGTTTTTAGACTTATAGATAAAGCAGAAAAAAATGGTGAACTAATTTGTTTTGATACTGGTATTTATTATATTCCTGCCAAAACCATTATAGGTGATTCAACAATAACTGTGGAAGATGTTGTTTTAAAAAAATATATTACCTTTAATGGTGATATTTATGGTGTATACAGTGGATTGAATTTGTATAACATGTTTTCGCTTACAACACAAATGCCAAATACGATTGAAATTATCACTAATAATGAGTCAACAAGATGTAGAAAAATAAATATAGATGGAAGAACTATAATTCTTAGAAAATCACGTTGCAAAATTGACAGTACTAATGTATATGCTTATTCTATTTTACAATTGATTTCTGATGTTGACAATTTAAAAAATGTAGATGAATCAATTCGTAAATCAATTGTTAAGTATATGAAAGTAAATAAAGTAAAAGATTATGACTTAATTTCTCTTCTAAAGTTTTTTCCTGCTAAAACAACAAAAAAATTATTATGTAGTGGAGTTTTGAATGGATTTACACAACGATAAAGATAATTTTGATATTGTTGTTAGAGCGACGAGTAGATTTTTTAATGTTTCCCCATCAATAATTGAAAAAGATTATTAAAAAAATACTGAAAAACTTCTATTTAAAAAATTAGTTACGAGGAAGCTATAAAGTATTAAATGTAGTTATTCAAAGTGGTGTATTTGATTAAGCAATTTATTATTAATTATATCAAATTAAAATTTACTCTTAACAACTTTATTTTTAAAATACAATATTATATTATTGTTATAATATTTGAAATTATAAGCTCATGGTATGTATTACCATGAGCTTTTTTGATAGGACATCAATTTTAAAATAACGGAAATAATCGTCAGACAAATGCCTCTGTAAAAAAAAAAAAAAATGATTGAAAACGTTTACTTTTATAAAACTTAAAATTTACTTAAAATAAATTTGACACACAATGTCAATAAATGATAAAATAGACAAGTATTATCGCTATCTATAAGTAGCATTTTTTATATAAACAACATGAATTTTATTACGTATTTACTCACTATTTTTTGACAAATTTTCC
>JAZNQD010000037.1:0-3217 GCA_045589955.1 Bacilli bacterium
ACGAGAATGATAGGGATTTAAGAAGAATCGTACAGGCAATTAGCTGGCACAAAAAATATGAAGAGGTTGAAGAGTCTTTAAAATCTAATTGTATCGGTAATAGTAGTCTTGTAAAACAATTTGCTATTGAAAGTGACTTCCTTTATATGCATGTGGTTGGTGATGCTATAAAGCATACTAATAAAATTGCTAGTATGTGTAATGCTGAATTAGAGGCTCCTGAAAGAAGAATTCCTATATTTGATAAACACAATGAATTAGATGGTTTGTTTGAGGCGATAGAATGGTAACTAAAGGTATTTATTTATTCTGGGATAAAAAATATGAACAAGTTATTTATGCTGGTCGCTTTGCAAGTAGACAAAGAATTCAAGAACATTTTTCACCCTCTCGGAGACATGAACAAAAAATTAATGAATATGTACAAAATCATCCAAGTAGGATTGAATCAGTAATATTTTGTGAATTTGATGATATATCTGATAATGATTTAAATCAATTAGAAATGGAAACTATTAAATTATTTAAATTGAATAGATATAAATATCCTAATTCACATGTTTTTAATTTTACTGATGGTGGAGAAGGTATGTGTGGATTTACTCATTCAGAAAAAAGTAAAAAGAAAATTAGTGACGCAAATTCTGGTGAAAACAATCCATGGTATGGAAAAAAACGACCTGAACATTCAAAAAGAATGTCTGGTGAAAATAATCCATTCTATGGAAAACATCATTCTGAAGAAACTAAAAAGAAAATTGGTGAAAATCAGGTAGATGTATCTGGCAAAAATAATCCAAATGCAAAATATACATTATGGGATATTACGAAATGTAAATATAGTAAAAATCATATGTTCCGCAATGGTAATAATGGTATGAGTCCTCGTTGTTGTTTTATTTCTAAATATAATGGCAAAGATTTATATATCGGTAATAATTTGGATTTTTATACAGCAGAATTAATAAATGATTTAATAATCGAATCTTTGGAGGTGAATTAATATGGATAATAAAAATTACTTCATATCTAAGTGCTATGAAGGGCTTAAAAAACGAAATCTCGCAGGAAAACCTGAATATTTAGATAGGATGAATCATGAAATTGATATAATACTTTCTGGAAATTTGGAGGATTTTTTCTTGAACACAGCCTATATTGTTTTGAAAATCAAAAGTGAAGGAATGATGGTTGGAAATGGTAGAGGTTCGGCTGCTGGTAGTTTGGTTGCATATTGTCTTGGTATAACGGAGATAGATCCATTAGAGTATGGTTTGATCTTTGAGCGTTTCCTTAATCCAACTAGAATAAATTCTATAGCTTCAGCAGATATAGATACGGATGTTTCCAGAAGAGATAGGCAAAAAATTCTTGAAATGGTAAAAAAGGAATTTGGTGAAGATAAAACCTTCCAAATCATTAACAAAATAAAGTGGTCAGAGAAAACGGCTATTAAAGATATTGGGAGAATTATTGGTTTAAAATTTGAATATGTTAACAGAATTACGAAATTGATATCTGATGACCAAAGTGCTGAAGATATTCCAGATGTAGCAGCATTCCTTGAAAAGAATCCATTTATCCGTGACAATTATAAAAAACTTGTTGGATTAATAAAAGCACTGGGAGTGCATGCGGGTGGTGTGATAACACTCGATAAATCCATTGAACAATATGATTCTATTGTTAGAGTTAATTCTGTTAATTGTATTGATAATGATGGAAAAACCACCGATTCACTTGGGTTTCTCAAAAATGACCTTCTTGGGTTAAATACATTGGATATTATATCTGATACTATTGATTTGTTACCAAATGTTAATTTGCCAAAAAAATACAATGACCCAGAAGTGTTTAAAACTATAAATAAATCTACACTTGGTATTTTCCAATTAGAAGGTGCAGGAGCAACTAATGTATGTGAAAGATTACAGGCTTCTTCTTTTGAAGAGTTATGTGCGGTTGTTGCACTTTGTAGACCTGGAAGTATGGATAGTGGTGACACTGACCGTTATATTGCAAGGAAACATGGTGAAGAAGAAGTGGTGTATGACCATCCATTGTTGGAGCCTATTCTCAAGCAAAACTATGGTACAATTATATACCAAGAAAATTGTATGGATATAGTCACAAAATTTGCTGGGATGTCTAATACAGATGCTGACATTATTCGTAAAGGTATTGGTAAAAAAATTAAAATTATCTTTGATGAATATCACCCAAAATTCATTACAGCATGTAATAATAATGGTATAGATACGGATATTGCCGAAATTGTATGGGAAAAAATGGAAGCCTCTGCTTCTTATTCGTTCAATAAATCACATTGTGTGGCTTATACAAGTCTATCATATATATGTGGTTGGTTAAAAACATACTATCCGATAGAGTTTTATCTTGCAATCTTAAATAATACTGAAGATGAAGATAAAAGAATGAAAGTATATGCTGAAATTAAAGAAATGGAAAATGCAATTGCAAACCCAGATATTAATAATTCAAAAGAAACTACTGTTATGGGTTTTGATGGTAAAATATATTTATCATTTAATCTCATTAAGGATGTTGGTGAAGCAGCTATTAAAAATATTTTAGCAGCACAGCCATTTGATTCTTATGATGACTTTTGTAATAGATGTAAAGTTAATAAAAGGGTTAAAAAAGCATTGATTGAGGCTGGTGCTTTTGATCGTTTCGAGGTTCCTAGATATGAGTTATATAATACTTTGACTGGTGAAGATAGTGTCTGGGATGAGAAGGAAACTTTGTTTAGGGAGTTTAATAGGATAAAGATAAATCCTAATGGTAATATTCTTGATTTATTTGATTTAAATGAGCTTGGTATAGTTAGAGAGATTTCTTCTATTAAGGATTTGGAATCTAATACTGAAGAGTATAAGGATTTCTATATTAAAGTCTTATCTAGTGATTTTAAGTTGAAAGAGGATTATGCACATGCTTCTGTAACTGATGGTTTTAATAGTATTGGGTTATTTGTTACAAAAGAATTTATTCTAAGATATGCAGATGAATTAAGTGAAATAGGCAACCCATTAATCATTCATGTACATGGTAAGAATGGTAGATATACATTGCTTTCTTTAATTAGTTTGCAGGATATTGAAAAACATAGTACAGAGTATAAGTTTTATACAGGTCAGACTAATGAAACTTTGGTAAAATTGCAAAGAACTAATCCAGACTATAATGTTGGAAC
>JAZNQD010000038.1:0-28217 GCA_045589955.1 Bacilli bacterium
GGAAAATATTGTTTTAGCCAACTTTATTATACCATAAGGATTTTTTTATTTAAAATAACCTCTCAAAAATTCGAGTGATAAAAAATCATCACCACGATTTTTGAGAGGTTAATATATCACCCTAATTTTTGAGAGAGCCAATGGTTTTCAATTATCACTTTTTTGTTGTTATATTAGTGCGAAAAAAGAAAAATTGTGATAAATTAATATTAATAGGAAATAATATTTATAAAACAATAGATAGGATGATTATTATGAAAAATTACTTAATTGTTGATTCGCCTGAAACTTTTCAAGATGCACTTAAAAGAGTAAGAGCTGCTCAAGAAAAGTTTTCTACTTATTCACAAGAAGAAGTAGATAAAATCTTTAAAGCAGCGGCTTTAGCTGCAAACAATGCTCGTATCAAACTTGCTAAACTTGCGGTTGAAGAAACAGGCATGGGGATTGTTGAAGATAAGGTAATCAAAAACCATTATGCTGCTGAGTATATTTATAATGCTTATAAGGATACTGTTACTTGTGGTGTTATCGAAGAAGATAAAGCTTATGGTATCAAAAAGATTGCTGAACCAATCGGAGTTATTGGTGCAGTTATTCCCACTACTAATCCAACCTCAACAGCAATATTTAAAACATTAATTTCTTTAAAAACAAGAAATGGTATTATTATCAGTCCTCATCCTCGTGCTAAAAAATCAACAATTGAAGCTGCAAAAATTGTTTTAGAAGCTGCAGTTGAAGCAGGTGCTCCAGAAGATATTATCGTATGGATTGATGTTCCTAGCCTTGAATTAACAACAATGGTTATGAAGGAATCTGATTTGATTCTTGCAACAGGTGGCCCTGGTATGGTCCGTGCTGCGTACTCAAGTGGTACACCAGCTTTAGGTGTTGGTGCTGGTAATACTCCAGCAATTATTGATTCTAGTGCCGATATTAAACTTGCTGTAAACTCTATTATTCATTCAAAAACATTTGATAACGGTATGATTTGTGCATCAGAACAATCAGTTATTGTTCTTGACGATATTTACGAGCAAGTAAAAGAAGAATTTGTTAATAGAGGATGTTATGTTCTTAATAAAGAAGAACTAGCAAAGGTTAGAAAAACAATCATTATTAATGGTTCCCTTAATGCTCGTATTGTTGGCCAAACAGCAGTTCGAATTGCTGAACTTGCTGGAATTGAAGTGCCAAGCAATACAAAAATCTTAATTGGTGAAGTTCGTAATGTTGATTTAGGTGAAGAATTTGCTCATGAAAAATTATCACCAGTTCTTGCAATGTACCATGCTAAAGTATTTAAAGATGCAATCAAAAAGGCATCAAGACTAATTGCTGATGGTGGTATGGGACATACATCAAGTATTTATATTAATCAAATAACTGAAGAAGAAAAGTTAAGCAAGTTTGCTAGTGCGATGAAAACATGTCGTATACTAGTTAATACTCCATCATCACATGGTGGTATTGGTGATTTATATAACTTTAAACTTGCCCCATCATTAACACTTGGTTGTGGCTCTTGGGGTGGTAATAGTGTTTCTGAAAATGTTGGTGTTAAACACTTATTAAATATTAAAACTGTAGCTGAAAGGAGAGAAAATATGCTTTGGTTTAGAGCTCCGGAAAAAATCTATATCAAACGTGGATGTTTACCAGTTGCCTTAGAAGAACTAAAAGGTGTAATGAATAAGAAAAGAGTCTTTATTGTTACTGATAATTTCTTATATAAAAATGGCTATTTAGAACCAGTTACAAAGAAATTAGAAGAATTAAATATCACATATACTGTATTCTTTGATGTTGAACCAGACCCTACTTTATCATCAGCTAAAGCAGGAGCAAAACTAATGACATCATTTAATCCTGATGCAATTATTGCCTTTGGTGGTGGTTCAGCTATGGATGCTGCAAAAATCATGTGGGTTCTATATGAACATCCAGAAGTTGATTTCTATGATATGGCAATGCGTTTTATTGATATTCGTAAACGTATTTATGAATTCCCTAAAATGGGAGAAAAAGCATACTTTATCGCTATTCCAACATCTTCAGGAACTGGATCTGAAGTAACACCTTTTGCAGTTATTACTGATGAATCTACAGGTGTTAAATATCCTCTTGCTGATTATGAATTATTACCTAATATGGCAATTGTTGATACAGACCTTATGATGAGTGCACCACGTGGACTTACTGCAGCTAGTGGTATTGACGCAGTAACACATGCTTTAGAAGCAATAGCTTCAATGCTTGCAACTGATTATACTGATGGCCTTGCCAAACAAGCTTTGAAAGTGATTTTTGAATATCTTCCTGCTTGTTATGAAAATGGTCAAACTGACTATGTTGCTAGAGAAAAAGTAGCCAATGCCGCAACAATGGCAGGTATGGCATTTGCTAATGCTTTCTTAGGTGTATGTCACTCAATGGCTCATAAACTTGGTTCTTTCCATCATTTACCTCATGGTGTTGCTAATGCTTTATTAATTGAGGAAGTAATGCGCTTTAATGCTTCAGAAACACCGGTTAAGATGGGGACATTCTCACAATACGCTTATCCAAAAACACTTGCAAAATATGCAGATGTTGCTAGATATTTAAATTTACAAGGAAATAATGATGAAGAACTATTTGAAAGTTTAATTCAAGAATTAAGTAATCTTAAAAACAAAATTGGTATCAAAGCATCAATTAAAGAATATGTTCCTGATGAAGAATCATTCCTAGGTTCATTAGATGAAATGGTTGAACAAGCCTTTGATGATCAATGTACTGGTGCTAACCCAAGATATCCATTAATGAGTGAAATTAAAGAAATGTACTTAAAAGCTTATTATGGTAAGGAGGTAAAGTAATGATTAATAGTTTAAAACTTGAAAATGTTATTGCGGTAAGATCAAATAAAAAAGTTTATCGTGACGGTAATTATGCCATTAAAGTATTTAATAGTGATTTTTCAAAAGTAGATGTTTTAAATGAAGCTTTAAACCAAGCACGTGTTGAAACAACAGGGCTTAATATTCCGAAAATTGTTGAAGTTGCTCAAACCGATAAAGGTGAATGGTTAATTATTTCTGAATATATTGAAGGTAAAACTTTACAAGAAATAATGAATGAAAATCCTGACAAAACACCTGAACTAATTGAACAATTTGTAAAACTACAAATTGAAATTAGTAAGAAAAAATGTACTTTGCTAACTAAACATAAGGACAAGATGATTAATAAAATTGAAAGTGCAAATATTGATCCGGTTGCTAAATATGAACTAAGAACTCGTTTAGAAGGAATTCATCGTCAAAATCAATTATGTCATGGTGACTTTATCCCTTCAAATATTATCATTAAAGAAGATGGTAGTGTTTATATTTTAGACTGGGCTCATGCAACACAAGGTGCTCCTTGTGCTGATGCAGCAAGAACTTATCTAACTTTTTCTTTGAATAAAGAATTTGAACTTGCAGATTTATATTTGGAAACTTATTGTAACTTATCTGGTATCGAAAAGAAGAACATTCAAAAATGGTTACCAATTGTTGCCGCTTCTCAAAGTGTTAAGGGAATCAAAGAAGAAAGAGAATTCTTATTATCTTGGATTAATGTTTCTGATTACGAATAATTAAATAATAAATAAAGTGAAAACCTCTAAAAATAAGGTTTTCACTTTTTTAGTAAGGGATTTCTTTAGCAAATGTTCATTATTTAGCTAAAATGATATATAGCGAATTAAAAATGAAGAGAATAAAATTGTAAAATTACACACCTTTAAACTATATATTCTTTATCACTTTTGACGATATAAAAATATTTATTCTCTTTTCTTTAAAATAAAGAATATAGTTATAATCAATGCAGTATTTTTAAAAATAGTATTATCAATTTCATTACTCATATAGATTGACAGTGTGATTCTAGCATTATATAATAAAATATATAAGAATAGGGTATAATTATGAAAAGTAAAAAGTGGTTTAATATATTAATGATAGTAACATTTGTAATATTTATTTTTATTCTGGTTTTAGGAATAATGTTAAAAACCATTATGCCTAATGGACTAATAAGTAATTATGAATTTTTATCAACAATGACCTTGAAAGAACGTTTTTTAAGAGGTGTTAAATTATTAGAGTTTTACCAAATTGAATATAAAATAGGTGTAATTAAAAAAACGATTATACTAGATGCACTTAATCTGGTTGTGTTTATACCATTTGGTTTTTTAGTAACGCACTTTTTTAAAAAAGCAAGAATACTATTTGCTGTTTTAGTTACGTTAGCATGTACTCTTTTAATAGAATTGTTTCAATTAACTGTAATTATTGGTGCATTTATGTTAAATGATTTGGTTCTTAATGTTATTGGTGGGTTAATAGGTTCAATATTATTTGTTGTGGTAACGATAAAGAAGAATTATCAAGTATTTAACATCTTGCTTATTATTTTTTCAAGTATTTGTTTGATTGTGTTATTGTATTTGATTATTAACTTATTTTTAAATATTGATATTTATATTGATATTTTCAATTATTTTATCAAAGATAACTTCCAAAGTGAGTTATCTTTTTATTATTATATAAGAATAATAAAAGGTTAAAATTTAGAATTATAGAT
This sequence comes from Bacilli bacterium, assembly GCA_045589955.1. GTDB lineage: Bacteria > Bacillota_I > Bacilli_A > ML615J-28 > CAG-313 > CAJGCS01. Next base: position 4,624 of record JAZNQD010000038.1, read on the forward strand.
TAGTATATGCTATAATATTAATTAGTATCACAACGGAGGTGGCGCATGAATGTAAAACGTAAAATATTTATAATTTTAGGGAGTATTCTTCTAGGTATTGCATTTATAGTTGGATTTCGAATAGTCCCTTATTTTTTTCGTAATGTTAATTATGAATGTGAACATGTTTACAAGTTAGAAAGAAAAAATTCGACATGTACTGAAAATGGCTATGAAAGAATGGTCTGTGAAAAATGTGGTAAATCGGAATCAAAAAAAGTTTTAGAAAAAGGACATAAAAATATTAAATCTACTGAATATATATACCCTACATGTTCTGAACCTGGTCAAACTTCAGGTATGATTTGTGAAGATTGTGGAAAATGGATTATCGAACCTAAAATGATATCAGTTATACCACATAAATATAATAGTTCTATAATTCCTTCAACTTGTACGGAAAGAGGTTATACTTTATATACTTGTAAGGTATGTTCAGCATCATACTCTGATAATTATCAACCTACTCTTGAACATGATTTATCATATGAAGTAGTTAAAAAATCATCATGCTCAGAACAAGGATTAATGGAAGCAACATGTACGATATGTCTTGATACTTTTACAAAGATAATTGAAAAGACAGATCATCAACCATCGTTACGTTATGTTGATGATTTTTGCAATAATAATCCTATTGGTGAAATATATTGTGTCGATTGCGATGAATTAATTTCAATGTTCGGACATCATTATTCTGTTGAATATGTAAGTCCAACGTGTACTGAATTTGGTAAGGAAATTTATGAATGTTCAATTTGTGGAGATTCATATCAAAAAACTATTGCACCAATAGGTCATATTAAGGGAGAAGAGGTTGTTCACGAATCAACATGTAAAGAAAAAGGTTGTATTGAAGTTTTATGCTTGAATTGTGACGAAGTAATTTCAGAAATAGAGTTAGAATTAGTCAATCATGAATATTCATCAATTATGTATGGAACGAGTATTTTTTATACATGTAATTATTGTTCTTATACTTATCAGGTAGTTAATGATGATGAAAATTACAACGTTTATTTTGTTACAAATTGTGATTATATTTTAAATCCAATTGTTGTAAAATATGGGGAAAAAGCTGAATTAGTTGAACTTGAAAAAGAAGGATATACATTTATTGGCTGGTATATAGATAGTGATTTGGAAATCCCATACATTGATCAATGTATATATGAAGACACAACCTTATACGCACGCTTCGAAAAGGAATATATAACAGGAGAAACTAATGATAATTTAGTTAGTGTAAATGTTCCTAAAAATTTCACTTTCAATGTAATTACAACAACAGGTGAATCAAGTGTTAAATCAAATATCACAATTTCAGATACATCAGGCAAAGAATATGAATTTAATTATCAAAAAATAGGTAGTAATAAATATAAGATTTCTCCTTTAGGACTTAAAAATGGATGCGTTTATACAGTCGTTGTTAGTAATAATATTGAAATAGAAAATAACAAAACCGATAAATTCGTGTTTATGGTCGAATCTGATACTCATAACAATACAATATATAAAGACGATGTTTACCAATTATCAGAACATTTACTAATAGCAAAAGAAAACTATGGTGATAAAACGTTAGTTGTTTTAGACATGAAGGGCCTTGAAGTTAATTCAAAATTCATCTTATTTTCATCTGAAGAAATGCTTTTAGGTATGTATAAAATTGATGAAGTTGTTGAAGATGAAAATAATGGAGTCTATATATGTAGTGCACCACAATATGATGAAATATTTGATAAATTAGATATAGCTATTGCTGATGGTATTGAAATTTCAGAATTTACTCTTCCAAGACACATCGAAGAAGAAATGATCGAAACGTTTAAATTATCTAGTGCTAATGAAGTTTTGATTAAAAGTTTTAGAGCATTTGCAACTGAGACAAATGATGGTAAATTTAAATATAAAGATATAAAATATGATCCAATTGCTGAAAAGATTAATAATAGTACTATTAAAATTGGAATCAAAATAACTGCAGAATTTGAAAATGATGAAGAAGGATATATAAAAATTGTTGTAAATCTTACAGACACTCTTATAGTTAAAGGAAGCGTAAATATTGATGGATTTGATGCAAATTTGAATTTAACAATTGATAATTCGTTTACAATGGGCGTTTTCGTTCTTAAAGGTTATAGTTATAGTTCAACTGAAGATGTGGACGAAATTTCAATTAGAAAATTCAAAAAAATATTTGATAAGATTGAAGAAGAAGGGTTAGAAACTATAGGTAAGAGTGATGTTAAAGATAATCAAGAAAAGACTTTATATTCGCTTCCTATATCAATTTATGGTATTCCAGCATATATTGATTTACATTCAGGTATAGATTGGGATGTGTTTGGTCAATTTGGTATTGAAGGAGTAATTAACTCTCGTTTTGATATATTAGTTTATGGATCATTATTTGAAGGCTTTGATGTAGAATATAATACTAAATCGAGTTATTCTATAACTGCAACTCTAGCTGGTAAAATTGAGATTCATCCGTATATAGGTGTAGGTTTATCGGTTGGTATTGATAATGTCCTAGCAGTTGGTGCGTCAGTTGACATTGGACCTTATGTGTTTGCAAGTGGACTTGCAAATGTGACTTATTTAGATGGTGAAGAATTAGATGTTAGTACTGGTTGGTACTTAGAATGTGGTATTAAAAGAGAAATTGATTTCCGATTTGAATTTATAGGAAGTGAGTTAACAAAAAATATTTCAACTGGTAAACAAGTAATAGGTTCATTGGGAACAAAGGATATATTATTATATGTTTTAGAGCATAGTAAAGAACAAGAGCTTTGGATTGAATATGATCAGGAGATTAATCTAGATGATTATATCATTAATAAAATAGTTAAACAAAATCTAGAGACATTTGAAATATTTACAGAAGATGTTGAATGTAAATATGTTTTAAAAGAAATTGTTCAAGGCAGAAGAAATTATTTAATTATTGGTAATAATACATTAAAGATTTTACCAAATCCAGAAACTCAAATTATCTTAAAGTTTTATGTTGTTGCTGCAGACACTTGTTATGAACAAACTTTAACGTTTAATATTAAACATACTCATGAATATACAGTAATAGATTCTAAGGAACCAAATTGTACTACTGATGGTTATTATACTTATACTTGTAACTGTGGACTACGTTATACAGATTTTATTGAAGCTCCGGGCCATGATTATGTTGATGGTAAATGCAATACTTGTGGATATTGTTCTGAAGAGTTTACTGCTGGATTACGTTTTTCCAAAACATCTGGAGGATATTCAGTTTTATTATATGAAGGTAAATCAGATACAGTAATTATCCCATCTATTTATCAGGGAGAACCAGTTATTAGTATTAATTCTACTGCATTTGCATACGGAAGTAGTTCTCATGTAACAAGTATATCAATCCCGAATACTATTACAGATATTTCCAGATATACATTTAGTTATTTATCTTATCTTAAATATAATATATATGAAGGATATAAATATTTAGGTAATGAGCAAAATCCTTATTACATTTTATGTGGAAAGGTTGATTCAGAACAAACAGTTTGCATTATAAATCCTAATTGCCAAGTAATTTTAGATGGTTCATTACAATATGTTGAAAAAATTATAGTACCTGATTCAATGATTTCCATTAAAGAGCGTCAGTTTTACAATTTACGTGATTTAAAATTTGTTGTTCTACCGAATACTTTAGAAGAAATTGGTACTTCAGCTTTTGAAGGATGTAGTAGTTTAACTGATATTAGTTTTCCTGATACGTTGAGAAAAATTGATGACAGAGCATTTTATGGCTGTTCAAGTTTAAAAAGCGTATTATTGCCGAGTGGTATAGAAATAATTGGAGCTGAAGCCTTTTATAAATGTACTAGTGTAGTAAATGTTTATTTACCAAGTTCATTAAAAGAAATTGGCAGTTATGCGTTTTGTTCTTGCTCTAATATTGAAACATTAATTTTTGAAGAAAATAGTCAAATTGATGGAATTAACGAGGGAGTATTTAGATGGTGTAGCAATATTAATAATATTGAACTACCAAATAATATTACATATATTGATAACGAAGCATTTCGTGGATGTTTAAAACTAATTTCAATAGAAATTCCAGATCAAGTAACTAGAATAGGTAAAAATGCTTTTGAATCATGTACTGAATTAAAAACAGTTAAGCTACCAGCTAAATTAGAAATCCTTGAATACAAGGCGTTTTCTTCATGTGAGAAGTTAACTGACATCGTAATTCCAAATAGTGTTACAAAAATTGGCGATTATGCATTTGCATATTGTTATCAATTGCAAAATATTAAACTCTCAAGTAAACTTGTCTCTATCGGAGAAGGAGCTCTTGGATATTGTACAAGTTTAGAAAGTGTAAGAATTCCTGATAGTGTAACTACTATTGGTAGGATGCTTTTCTATGAATCTACAAGTTTGAAAGATGTAACATTATCAAATAACTTAACAATTATCAGCGGAGGTATGTTTTATAATTGTACTGGATTAACAAGTATAACAATTCCTGATTCTGTAAATGAACTTGACGATAGAGCATTTTATGGATGTTCTAATCTTGTAACATTAACTATACCTTCTAATGTTAATAAGATTAATTCAGAATTGTTTACTGGTTGTGATAGTTTGTGTAGTGTTTACTTTGATGGAACAATAGAAGATTGGTGCAATATAGATTTTAGTTATTATTCATCTTCACCATTAAGTTGTGTAAAGAATGTATATATTAAAAATGAATACTCACAATATTATAATGTTTCCGAATTAGAAGATTTAATTTTGCCCAATACAATTGCTACTATTAAAGAAAGTACATTTGCATATTTTAATATTAATAGTATTACGATTCCTAATACAGTTACAAATATTGAAAGATTTGCATTTTATAATTGCTTGAATTTAACAAGTGTAAACTTTGAAGATAATAGCGAGTTAGAGATTATAGGAAATGAATGCTTTTTTAATTGTTCCAATTTACAAAATATTGTATTCCCAGATAGTGTAATACAGATTGGGTATTTATCGTTTAAAGGATGCGAAAAACTAAAATATAATGTTTATGATAATGCAAAATATCTAAGTAGTAAAAGCAATCAATATTTTGCATTATTAGAATCAATAGATGACTCAATTACTGAGTGCGACATTAACGAACAAACAAAAATTATTATAAGTGAAGCATTTAAAAAATGTGTAAATCTAAGAGAAATTGAAATACCATATTCAGTAATAAATATTGGATACGAAGCTTTCTCAGAATGTTATGGATTAAGATATATATATCTTCATGATAATATCAGGATGATTGATAGTTTTGCCTTTGAATATTGTGAAAGTATAAAAATTTATTGTGAACCTGAAACTAAGCCGGAAGAATGGTCGGATAGTTGGTTTACTTATTCAGGTGCAAATATATACTGGGGAGTTACTAAAGACAATTTTATAGAACAAAAAGGTATTCATTATATTTTGGATTTAATAACCGATCAAGCAAAGGTTGTAAACTATGTTGGCAATGATGATAATGTAACAATTAGTAACACAGTTTCATTAAACGGAAAGATATATAAGGTAACATCAATAGGTGAAGCATCATTTAAAAATTGTGAATGGTTATCATCAATTGAATTCTTTGATAATATAAAAATTATAAAAGAATATGCATTTGAAGAATGTACAAATTTAAAAGACATTTATATGCCAAATAGTGTAGAAAATATTTCATATGGCGTTTTTTATAATTGTACTAGTTTGGAAAATGTTTATTTTGCTGGAACAATAGAAGATTGGTGCAATATTGAATTTAACACTTATGACTCAACGCCAATGTGTTATGCAAGTCATTTTTATATTAAAAATAATGCTAATAGGTATATCGAAGTAACAAAACTTGTAATTCCGGATTCAGTCACATATTTAAATAATTATCAGTTTTATGGTTTTAGCAATGTTACTGAGGTAATTATTCCAAATAGCGTTCAAAAAATTGGACAAGATGTGTTAAGTAAAGCATCTAGTTTAAAAATTTTGAGCATTCCTTATACAGGCGATACTTTAGAAAATTCAAGTCAGACACGTTTAGGATATTTGTTTGGTGGTGGTTGGCCAAGTTATAATGGAGATTCTGTTCCTGAATCACTAAGAAAAGTAATTATTACTGATGGAACAGCAATAAAAGACAATGCATTTGAAGAATGCACGAATCTTGTTGAAATTGTGATTTCGAATAGTAATATTATTTCTTTGGGAAGAAGAGCATTTTATAAATGTCAAAGTTTGATAGATATTACCCTTCCAAATGGATTGACATCTATAGGAGATGAAGCGTTTATGTCATGTAGCAGTTTAACAAAAGTTATTATTCCTGATACAGTAAACACAATTGGATATAGTGTTTTTGCATCTTGTACAAGCCTAACAAGTGTTAATATCCCTGAAAATATAACTACAATTTCTGATTCTATGTTTTCTAATACTGCAATAGTAAATTTTGAAGTACCTAAACATATTACTAAAATAGGTGATTCTGCGTTTAGTGCTTGTTCTATGTTAGAAAATGTTGAATTTTCTGGAAATGTTGAAACAATAGGAAATTATGCTTTTGCAAGCTGTGATAATTTGAAAAATATTGTGCTTCCAAAAGGTCTCGTAGAAATTGGAAATAGTGTTTTTAATAATTGTACATATTTAGAAACAGTCTATATTCCAAACACTGTTAAAATTATCGGAGAATCTGCATTTTACCTTTGTACTTATCTAAAAAAAGTTGAAATTGAAAAAAATAGTCAATTAACTGAAATAAAAAAATATGCTTTTTCATACTGTGATAATCTTGAAAGTATTAAAATTTCGAATTCTGTAAGTATAATTGGTGAATCTGTTTTTAATAAATGTTATAGTTTAACAATATATTGTGAAGCACCTTCAGAACCTAGAGAATGGCATTATAGATGGAATTCATATAATTGTCCAGTTGTTTGGGGAGCTAATATGGACGAATAATAAACGTTTTATTTTGAATAGATATACATTATTTAATACTTAGTTTTGAATATAAAAATTTCGTTAAAACTAAACATGACAACTATTTATTAGTTGTCATGTTTTTTATAGATTGCTAAAATATAATGAATATGTTATAATATATTTAATAAAAGGTATTTGGTGAGAATTATGAAACGAATAATTGTTTATTTTTGTATATGTTTATTTGTTTTTATAAGTTGTATAGTTATTTGTTCTTTTGCTTTTCGAGATAGAAGCATTCAAATTACTGATGAAATGTTAGTAGAAGAAACTGAAATGGAAAGTGCATGGGATTTTAAGCAAAACCTTAATATTGGTTGGAACCTTGGGATGTCTTTTTCCTCAAATATTAAATATCCCGAAATTATTAAATATTATGTTGAAATTGATAATGTTAAAACCGATTTATTAGATCCTTTAAAAGTAAATACTATTAACTTAACAAATAAAACAAAAAGCTCTCCAACATTAATATTTGATATACCATATACAGCACTTGATGGTATTTTAACGTGGTCGATTGAATATTTATCTTTTAACAATCAAGAAGTAGTTGTTAATAAGTTATTTGAAAGTGAAGTAATTGATGGAAAAGTATCCGTTTGCTTAGATAATTACACTTCATTATATTATCAAGATTTAAGTGTTAATATAAAGATACACAAATTTTATGAATATGATACACTTGAAAAAGTAGAATTTTATGAAATCTTTTGGGGTAAGACTAAAACATCTAAACAACTCTTTATTTCTTTAAAGGAAAAAGGCTTTAATGCAATTAGAATATCTTTTGATGTGTATAATCATATTAATGATCAAGGAAAGATAGATTCACTTTGGTTAAATCGTTTGAAAGAAGTTGTTGACTACTGTATGGAATTAGATATGTACTGTCTAATTGATATTGTTGAAACATATGGGCTTTATGTTGATAATTTAACAGACGAATCAGTAAGTTTATATATATCACTTTGGAAACAACTTGCGAATGTTTTTCGTAAATATGATGACAAATTATTATTTGCCCCATTTAATGAAATAAGAAACACTAATGGAGATTGGGGAACTACTGATCTTAATTGTTTAAATAATATGAATAAACTCTACCAAATATTTGTTGATACTATTAGAGCATCAGGGGCAAATAACAGATATCGTAATTTATTATTATCCTGTTATGGGACAGGTATTAACAAATATATGTTAGATCAATTTGTAATTCCAGAAGATTCAACTTATAATCATTTGCTTTTTGAATGCCATTACTATGACCCTGTTCGTTTTACCTTCAATGAAATAAATCTAGGTAATACAGACTTTGAATATGAATGGGGAAGTTTAAGTGATAAAGAAAGACTTGTAGATGCATTTAAAATAGTAAATGAGTTTATGAAAAAAAATAAGATCCCACTTATTATTACTGAATTTGGTGTTGTTGATCGTATAAGTTTAGATGAAAGAATAGAATACTTAGAATATTATAAGAAGATAGCTAAAAAATATAAAGTAGGCTTGTTTATTTTTGATGATGCTCATGATTTTGCGATTATTGATCGTGAAACCTGTGAGTTTTATGAAAATGAACTAGTTGATGTTTTAACCAAATAAATACTATATAATATAAGGAAGAGAAAATGAATATTTTTAAAAAAGCGTATTGTCGCGTATTTCAAACATGTTTTCGGATTGTTCATCCATTATTGCCTTACAAAGAACCAACAATATATGAAAGTATAAATGATATCCCTAATATTTTAAAGGATAAAAATATTAAATCTGTGATGTTGGTGACAGATAAAGGAATTAGAAGTATTGGCTTGACCAAAAATTTAGAAGAATTATTGGAACAATATGATATTAAATATACGGTTTATGATAATACTCTTGCCAATCCAACGGTAAATAACGTTGAAGAGGCAAGAATGTTATATTTGGATAATAACTGTGAAGCCTTGATTGCCTTTGGTGGTGGTTCTTCAATGGATTGTGCTAAAGCAGTTGGTGCTAGAATTGCATATCCTAAAAAATCAGTGGGTAAGTTAAAAGGATTATTAAAAATCAGACGAAAAATTCCAATGTTAATTGCAATTCCAACTACTGCCGGTACAGGAAGCGAAGTCACACTTGCCAGTGTAATTACCGATAGTGAAAAACAACATAAATATACATTGATGGATTTCAATTTAATTCCAAATGTTGCAATATTAGACCCAATGTGTACAGTTTCATTGACGAAACATTTAACATCAACTACTGGAATGGATGCATTAACTCATGCAATTGAGGCTTATATTGGAAAGTCAACTACCAAAGAAACAAGAAGTAAATCAATTCAGTCAATTAAACTCATTTATGAGAATATTGAAAAAGCATACAATAATGGAAATGACGTTGTTGCAAGAGCTAATATGCTTTATGCATCATACCTTGCGGGAATTGCATTTTCAAAATCATATGTTGGTTATGTACATGCGATAGCTCATTCGCTTGGTGGAAAATATAATATCCCTCATGGACTTGCTAATGCAATAATTTTACCAATTGTATTAAAAGAATATGGTAAAAGTGTATACAAAAAATTACACCAATTAGCTGTTGAAGTTGGAATATCATCAAAGGATGATAACGCTGAAGTAAGTGCGAATAGATTTATTGAATCAATAATATTACTAAATCAAAAAATGAATATTCCAACATCAATAAATGATATCCAAAATCAAGATGTAGAAGAAATGGCAAAACATGCTGATAAAGAGGCCAATCCTCTTTATCCTGTACCCAAACTTCTTAATGCTAAGGAACTAACAAAACTATATTATAAAATTAAATCTTAATGTGAAATAAGGAGAAAAGTAAAAAATGGAATTAGAAAAAAAGGGTAAAAAAAGTAAATGGTTAAAAATAGCATCAATTGTAATGTCTATTTTTTCGATTTTGTTATTTCTACCAGGTTTAATTAACGGAGTTATCACTATTATAGGATTTATTGTTGCCTTTATAAATCATTTTGATGCACGTGATAATGTTGTAATTACTTCATGGGTTTTATTTGGCGTAATCGCCTTCGTATATTTGTTATCAGTAATTATTCATCTAACTTATTCATTGATTACAATTATTGTTGGCTCAGTATGTGCGAAGAAAAAACAAGGCGTTGCTGGATTAATTATTGCAATTATTACAACTATCATTCGTATTCTTGCAATTGCGTTATTGGTTTTAACTATCTGCGCAGTAATAGTAGGCTTATTAATTTACGATTTATAAGAAACTATTTTGTTAAAAAAAGATAAAAATTTCATATTTTTTGACAATTGTCAGCTAAAATTATATAATAAAGGTACAAAATATACGAGAGGAGTTTAATTTATGAAGAAAAATTTATTAAAAGTATTTTTTGTTGCATGCTTAATGGTATTAACATTAACATTAGCATCATGTGGTGCAACACCTAAATTTGATTTAGAAAAAGCTGCTGAAAACCTAGAAAGAAGAGATTATTGGGTTTCTTATGAAGAAGATTATGATGATGAAACTGCACCTCAAATTAAAGAATATTTAAGTGCACATGATGGAGATCAATCTATCACTATTATCAAATTTAATGATTTAAGATCTGCTAAATTATATTATAAAATTATGAAAATTGAATATGAAACTGAACTTAAAGAATTAAAATTAGAACTTAAAGCATATAGATGGGAAAAAATCAGATATGCAGGTAAATTAGATAGCGATGATATGGATGATTTAGAAGAAGAAATCGAAGAATTAAAAGATGAAATCGAAGATCTAAAAAAAGAAGCTTCATACGGACGTATTGGAAACATTGTTTGGTTCGGAACTAAAGAAGCTGTTGAAGATACTAAATAATTTAATAATAAATTAAATACCTTGACTTTTTCAAGGTATTTTTTCAATTAGTAATTGTTTACTTCTTATTGCTTGACAAATATTATTTTTGGTTATATTATATAAGTACATAAAATACATGAGAGGAGTTTAATTTATGAAGAAAAATTTATTAAAAGTATTTTTTGTTTCATGCTTAATGGTATTAACATTTACATTAGCATCATGTGGTGCAACACCTAAATTTGATTTAGAAAAAGCAGCTGAAAACCTAGAAAGAAGAGATTATAGGGTTTATTATGAAGATGATTATGATGAAGATGAACCTTATTATAAAGAATCTTTATATGCAAGTAAATCTGGTGAATCTGTATCAATTATGAAATTTAATGACTTAAGAACGGCCAAATTATATTATAAGGCTTTAAAACTTGAACATGAGTCTGGAATTAAAGAGTTAAAATTACAAATCAGAGCTCTTCAATGGGAAAAATTAAGATATGCAGGTAAATTAGATAGCGATCAAAAAGAAGATTTACAAGAAGAAATCGATGAATTAAAAGACGAACTTGAAGAAGCTAAAAAAGAAGTTTCATACGGACGTATTGGAAACATTGTTTGGTACGGAACTGAAGAAGCTATCAAAGATACTAAATAATAAATACTAAATAATAAGAACAAAAGCACTTTGATTTATCAAGGTGCTTTTATTAGTTTCTTTTTCTTGACAAATAGATGTTTTGGTAATATTATATTATGTATATAAAATAAAAGGAGAAAAAATATGAAAAAACATTTAAAGAAAATCGTTTTTGCTGTATGCTTAATGGTATTAACATTAACATTAGCATCATGTGGTGCTACACCAAAATTAAACTTAGAAAAAGCTGCTGATAACCTTGAAAGAAGAGATTATTATGTAAGTTATACTGATGAATTCGATGAAGATGATTATGATGAAATGATGATGGTAGAATCATTATATGCTTATGATGGTGATGAAGAAGTTTCAATGATCAAATTCAAGGATGCTGGTACTGCAAAATTATATATTAAAGCTTTAAAAATTCGCCGCCAAGCTGAAATTGATGAAATTAAACTTGAAATCAAAGCATATAAACTTGAAATTAGAGTTTTAGTTCATACAATGGTTAGATATGCTTTTAAATTAGAATCTCAAGATTTTGAAGATATTTTTGAAGATATTCAAGATTTACAAGATGATATTAAAGATTGTAAAGAAGAAATTAAAGAAATCAAAAAAGAAGTTTCTTTTGGTAGAATCGGCAAAGTTGTTTGGTACGGAACTGAAGAAGCTGTAAAAGATACTAAATAGTATATAAAAAATTTTAAATACCTTGAAGATTCAAGGTATTTTTTAATAAGGAGGTCTTATGAAAAAAAGAAATAGCCTTGTTGAACTATATCGATTTATCTTTGCAATGAATGTTGTTAAAAATCATGGTTATTTTCCATATCAAGGGCCATATTTTGGTCCGGGCAGAATATCGGTTGAATTCTTTTTTATTCTTACTGGTTTTCTATTAGCAAGATCAGTTAATAAATACTTAGATAAACCTTTTTGGCAAGGACTTCGCGGATTCTTTTGGTCAAAACTGAAAAGTATTTTAATTCCTCTAATAGTAGCAATTCCATTTAATCTTTGGTATTCTTATTTAGATGGAGATGGTTTGAACCTTTGGGGCTATCTTTGGTATGTAAATCAAATGCTTATCTATATTCCCATTTTCTTTATAGTAAGATACTTCATAAAAAATAATAATAAATTCTTGTTAGTTATTGGTATAGCTTGTATTATTGCAACAATATTAAATATGACTGAATTCTTCTATGATTGGGGAGTTATTAGAGCAGTAATGGCTATATCTTTGGGCGTTTTAATATCGCATATTCCACCGCTTAAGATTAAAAATAATTTCTGGAAGTATTTAATTGTTGTTTTTTTAATGGCATTAACACTGTCAATATTAATATTACCAACAAATCTTGCTATTGAGAAATTAGCATTTTTAGTTGTTTACCCAATGCTTATCTATTTTACTTTCCAATTGACAGTTCATAATAGCATATTTAATTATTTGGGTTCCTTATCGTTTGGTCTTTATGCCTTCCAATGTGTGGTTAGACCAATTGAAAAATTTGGGTATAATAATATATGGGGAATGTTTATTATTATCGTTGCCCTTACTCTTTTAGAAGATACAGGAAAAAGAATATATCGATTCGTTAAAATGAAAAAGCAAGAGAAGTTAAAACAAATATCGTAAATAAAAAAATATTCATTATTTAATAAAAAAAATTAATTATATGATATAATATAATTGAGGAAAAAGGGCAATCTTTATGTTTGATATAAAGATTAATTTATATTGCGAATTATTCCTACAATATAAAAAGACTTTTATAGTCAAAAAATAAAATTTTCAAGGAGTATTACAAATTATGAAAACAATCGACTTAAGCAAGTATGGTATTACTGGCGCAAAAGAAATCGTGTACAATCCTTCGTACGAACAATTATTCGAAGCTGAAACAGATCCAACTTTAGAAGGATATGAAAAAGGTCAAGTTACTGAATTAGGTGCAGTAAACGTTATGACTGGTGTTTATACTGGTCGTTCTCCTAAGGACAAATTTATTGTTATGGATGAAAACTCTAAGGACACTGTTTGGTGGACTTCAGATGAATTCAAAAATGACAACCATCCATGTAGCGAAGCTGCTTGGAAAGAATTAAAAGAAATTGCTGTTAAACAACTTTCTAACAAAAAACTTTATGTTGTTGATGTATTCTGTGGTGCTAATGCGGATACTAGAATGGCTATTAGATTTATCATGGAAGTTGCTTGGCAAGCTCACTTTGTTAAAAACATGTTTATTAATCCAACTGAAGAAGAACTTGAAAACTTCGAACCTGATTTCGTTTGCTACAATGCTTCAAAAGCTAAAGTTGAAAACTATAAAGAATTAGGTTTAAACTCAGAAACAGCTGCAGTATTTAACATCACTTCTCGTGAACAAGTTATCTTAAATACTTGGTATGGTGGTGAAATGAAGAAAGGTATGTTCTCAATGATGAACTACTTTTTACCTCTTAAAGGTATGGCTTCAATGCACTGTAGTGCAAACACTGATATGAATGGTGAAAACACTGCATTATTCTTTGGTTTATCAGGTACTGGTAAAACTACTTTATCAACTGATCCTAAACGTTTATTAATCGGTGATGATGAACACGGATGGGATGACAAAGGCGTATTCAACTTTGAAGGTGGATGTTATGCTAAAGTTATTAATCTTGATAAAGAATCTGAACCAGATATTTATAGAGCAATTAAACGTAATGCATTATTAGAAAACGTTACTGTTAATGCTGAAGGCGTTTGCGATTTTGCTGATGACTCTGTTACAGAAAATACTCGTGTTTCTTATCCTATTACACACATCGAAAAAATCGTTCGTCCTATCTCTGCTGCTCCTGCTGCAAAGAATGTTATCTTCTTATCTGCAGATGCATTTGGAGTACTTCCTCCAGTTTCTATCTTAACTCCTGAACAAGCTCAATACTACTTCTTATCAGGCTTCACTTCAAAATTAGCTGGTACTGAACGTGGTATTACTGAACCTACTCCAACTTTCTCAGCATGTTTCGGTCAAGCTTTCTTAGAACTTCACCCTACTAAATATGCAGAAGAATTAGTTAAGAAAATGGAAGCTAGTGGAGCTAAAGCTTATTTAGTTAATACTGGTTGGAATGGTACTGGAAAACGTATTTCTATTAAAGATACAAGAGGTATCATTGATGCAATCTTAGATGGTTCTATCTTAAAATCTGAAACTAAAGTTATCCCTCATTTCAATTTATCAGTTCCTACTGAACTTGCAGGCGTTAACACTAATATTTTAGATCCTCGTGATACTTATCAAAATCCTGCTGAATGGGAAGCAAAAGCTCAAGATTTAGCACAACGTTTCGTTAAAAACTTTGTTAAATACACAGGTAATGAAGCTGGTAAAGCATTAGTTAAAGCTGGTCCAGAACTATAATTTATCAATTAGTGATTATAGAATACGATTAACTCGTTTTTATAATCACTTTTTCAATAATCTCAAATACCAAAAATGGAGGTAGTTATGGCTTATATTAAATCATTATCAGGATCAATTTTACTTAGAATTGAAGACGGATATATTAGAGAATTAAGTGGAAGAAACCTTTATCGTATCAATAACGATAGTGTCTGTGAAGTTACAGGAAGAATAATTTATCGTCTTGATTATGATCAAATTAAGGCAACATCAGGTCGTATTTTATTAATAGTTACTAATGATACAATTAAAGAATTAAGTGGTAAAATTATTGCTCGTTATGATAATTCAACTATTAAAACTTTGTCTGGATCAATTGAATATCGAATTGATGGTTATTTAACTAAAAGAGAATTGATGGCGTTCATTGCTATAACATATGCGTAAAACAAAGAGTTGAAGATAAAATGCTTATCTTCAACTCTTTTTATATAGGAAAAAATTGTTTGTTAACAAATATATTTTATTGGGTGTAAAATAAAAAATAATTTTATTACTTTCAAAAAAATTAAAGATATGATATAATAAGATGAAATAATATCAACAATAATACTCTTAGGAGGACTTATGAAAAATACAAAGAAGAAAAAGAATTCCAGTTTTTTAATTGTAATGCTAATAATAGTTATTATTATTTCTTTGGTAGCAATTATTCTTTTACCAAGTGCATTATTTGAAGTTAAGCTTCCAGAAGACTGGATTCAATTAATAATTTATATTCCAATTATTACCCTATTATTATCGTTATCTATTTTGATTGCGCATCTTATGAATAGACGTCACCAAAAGAAAATTAGTGCTTTAGAAAACCGTTTATCAATGTGGAATACAATTAGTTATCGTGTAAAAAAGGCTGGTGAAACAGCATTTAACAAACTACCAATCGGTATTACTGTTATTGATAATGATTATAAAATTGTATGGGCTAATGAACATGCAAGAAAAATCTTCATGGGGCCATTACAAAATACTAATCTACGTGAATTAGATATTCCAATTCATGATAAGATGTTATCAACTGAACCAGATGAAAATGGTAATATTAGCTTTGTTCAAAATATTTATGGTGAGATTTATAAAGTAGATTATTCACCACAATTTGATACTATTTACTTTGCTAATATCACTGAATTTGAAAATTTACGTGTTAAATATAATAACCGTGTTACTGCTATTGGGTATATTAATGTTGATAACTTGGATGAAACATTAAGTGAATTCTATGTTCAAGAAAGAACAAAATACCAAGGTGAAATTATTAATGCTATTCAAAGCTGGGCTGATAGTTTCGGTGTCTATGTAAAAGCATATAGTGATAGTAAATACATGATTTTAATGGATAAAGAACAATTAGGTGCAGTTGTTAAAGACAATTTTACTATTTTGGATAATATTAAAACATTATTTACAACTAGTCGTATTGTTCGTATTACCTTAACTATTGGTATTGCTTGTGCTGATGTTAGTATTAAAGAATTAGCTGATGAGGCACAACAACAATTAGATATGGCTTTAAACCGTGGTGGTGACCAAGCCGTAGTTAAAATTGATGATAAATGTTTATACTTTGGGGCCAAAACCGATCCGGTTCAAAAAGAATCACGTGTTGGTATTCGTAATAAAAGTGAAGAATTACAAGCCCTTATTAAACAATCATCAACTGTTTATGCAATTGGACATCGTAACTTGGATGCTGATGGGTTTGCTGCTACGCTTGCAATCTATCGTCTTGCTAAATCAATGGACAAAGAAGCATATATTATTTTAGATCAAAATAGTATGGATTCAACTGTTCATCGTATTTATGATACAATTAAACGCGAATATGTTTCTTTAACAAATGATATTGTTTCTCCATCAAAAGTATCAAAAGTTGATCGAAACAGTCTACTTATGATTGTTGACTGTCAAACAGAACAACAACTTGCTGATTCAAAATTCATCAAGAAATTTGACCGTATTGGTGTAATTGACCATCACCGTAAGGGAGCTGGAGGCGTACAAAATCTTAAGTATTATTATACATCTCCATCAGCTTCTTCAAGTGTTGAATTAATTAGTGGATTATTTGAATTCTGTGAAAAACCACTTGACTTTAATGAACTTGAAGCAACAATTCTTTTATTAGGTGTGGTAGTTGATACAAATAACTTTGTTTATCGTACTTCTGCAACTACATTTGAAATTGCATCAAAACTTCAAAAGTATGGTGCTGATATGAATATTGTAAAAACATACTTAAAAGAAGATTATCGTGACAAGATTATTAGAAATGGATTTATTAATAATTTAGAGATCTATCATGACCGTGTTGCTATCGCTTTCTCTGAAGAAAATGGACCACATGAAAGAGCAACTCTTGCAAAAGTATCTGATGAACTAATTTCAATCTCTGGAGTTGAGCTAGGTATTACAGTTGGTTACATTGGTGAAAAAGAAGTTGGTTTAAGTGCACGTAGTTTAGGTAGTATTAACTGCCAAATGATTATGGAAAAAATGGGCGGTGGAGGTCATTTAAATAATGCTGCCGCACAACGTAAGAATCAAACTGTTAAAGAAGTTATTAGTATTCTTAAAGAAAAATTAGATAGTTACTTAGAAGAGGACGGAACTATGAAAGTAATTTTAGTAAAAGAAAATAAAAAATATGGTAAGAAAAACGAAATCATTGAAGTTGCTCCAGGGCATGGTCAATTCTTAATCAAGAATGGCATTGCTATTGTTGCTTCTCCAGAAAACGTTAAAGCCTTAGAAAAACAACAAGCTGAAGAAAATGACGCTCGTAACAAAGAAATTCAATTACACCTAGAAGAAAAAGAAAAGATTGAAGGTAAACCTGTTCACTTAAAAGTTAGAGTGGGTGTTGATGGTAAGTTATTCGGTTCAATTACTTCTAAACAAATTGCCGAAGCAATTGAACAACAATTTGGAGTAAAAGTGGAAAAGAGAAAAATCGAAGTAGACTCTTCAATCAATTCTGTTGGTGAACATACAGTTTCAGTTCAATTACATCAAACTGTTGTTGCAAAAGTACTTGTTTACGTTACTGAAGCAGAATAGGAGAGTTATATGGAATCTACTCGTACTGTCCCATATAATGTTGATGCCGAGAAATACGTATTAGGTAGTGTTTTCTTTGATAATAATATTATCTCTGGCCTTGTAGGTCGTTTAGCTGATACTGATTTCTATGATGAAAGAAATCAAGTATTATTTAAGGCGATGACATCTTTATACACAAATAATAAAAAAATTGAGTTATTAACTGTTGTTGAAGAATTAGAACACTTAAATTTTCAAGTAACTGATGAATTCAAACATTATGTTATTGATGTTATTGAATCGGTACCAACTGTTTCGACAACTAATCTATATATTGAATTAGTTGAAGAAAAAGCTCTTGAAAGAAAATTACTATCAGATATGAAAAATATTTCTGATGACATTTTATTTAATAAATTATCTTTTCAAGATTTGTTAGACAAAGCTGAAGATAAAATTATAAATGTAATCAAGAAAAGAAAAACTTCTGATATTATTTCAATGAGTCAAGCAAGTGAACAAGTATATCGCCAAATCGAAAAGTTCACAGAACAAAAAAGTGGTTTAACTGGTTTATCTTCAGGATTTAACCGTATTAACGAAGTTACATTAGGTTTGCAACGAGGTGACTTGATGATTCTTGCGGCGCGTCCATCTGTTGGTAAATCTGCTTACGCTATTAACCTAGCACTTAATGTTGCTAAAGAAAATAATGCCCATGTTGCATTCTTTTCACTGGAAATGAGTATTGAACAATTAATGATGAGAATATATGCTAAAACTGCTGAAGTAGCTTTAACAAAAATCAGAACAGGTAATTTATCTCCTGAAGATTTAATTTTACTTGGTCTAGCTCGTCAAGAATTATCAACTACAAATTTATATTTTGATGAAACTAGTTCAAATAATTTATCTGATATTCGAACTAAATGTCGTCAATTAAAAAATGAAGGTAAATTAGATTTTGTTGTAATTGACTACTTACAATTAATCACAACGAAAAATAATCGTGGAAGCCGTCAAGAAGAAGTATCACAAATTTCAAGAAGTTTAAAAACTCTTGCCCGTGACTTAGAAGTTCCTGTACTTGCCTTATCACAATTATCACGTAGTATTGAAGGACGTGAAGATAAACGTCCCGTATTAGCCGACTTGCGTGAATCTGGTTCTATCGAACAAGATGCCGACGTTGTTATGTTCTTATATCGCAGAAGTGACGTTGAAGGTGTTGAAAAAACAGACGAAGAAGGCAAAATGAATATGCGTGAAGATCGTCATAATGAAGTACAAGAATTAGTATTAAGTATTGCTAAGAACCGTCAAGGTGCCCTTGCCAATATTGACTATCATTTCTATGGACACTTCTGCCGCTTTGTTGAAAAGAAAGAATTTAAAGCTTTAATTTCAAGTAAAGCAAAAAAATTAAAAGCAAAAAAAGATGAATAATGGAGATTATGTATGGCAAGTCGTATAGACATTATATGTCAAAGATATGATCAAATTAATGAATTACTAACAGATATGAGTATTGTTAGTGATATTAAAAAACTTACTGAACTTTCTAAAGAACAACGTTCGATTGAAAAGACAGTATTAAAATATCGTGACATTCAAAAATTGGAAAAAGAAATTGAAGATTTAAAAGAAATGGTTCATGATGAAGATCCGGATATTAAAGAAATGGCTGAAATGGAACTTGTCGAAGCAGAAGAAAAACTAGTAAAATGGAATGAAGAATTAAAAATTCTATTATTACCAAAAGACCCTAATGATGAAAAGAACGTTGTTGTTGAAATCAGAGGCGCTGCTGGTGGTGATGAAGGAAATATTTTTGCTGGTGACTTATATAGAATGTATGTTAAATATGCTGAATCAAAAGGTTGGAAAATTGAACTACTAGATTCAGAAGATTGTGAAGCAGGAGGCTTTAGTTACATTAGTTTTATGATTAATGGTGATTCTGTTTATTCATTCTTAAAATATGAATCTGGTTCACACCGTGTTCAAAGAGTTCCATCAACAGAATCTGCAGGACGTATTCATACTTCAACCGCAACAGTACTTGTAATGCCTGAAGCTGATGAAGTTGAAGTTCAACTTGATATGAATGATGTTCGTATTGATATTTTCTGTTCATCAGGACCTGGTGGACAAAGTGTTAATACAACAAAATCAGCAGTTCGTGTAACACACATCCCAACAGGTATTATTGTTTCTTGTCAAGATGGTAAGAGTCAACATGAAAATAAAGCAAGTGCTTTAAAAGTATTACAAGCAAGACTTTATGATAAAATCTTACAAGAAAGAGAAGCCCAAGAAGGTGCTGAACGTCAAGCTAAAATTGGTCATGGCGATCGTAGTGAAAAAATTAGAACTTATAACTACCCTCAAAACCGTGTTACTGACCATCGTATTGGTTATACTGTTCAACAATTAGACCGTATTATGGAAGGTAAACTTGATGGTGTTGTTGAAGCGTTAATTACTTACGAACAACAAAAGATGTTAAGTGTTGCCGATCAAGACGAATAATTAACTAGACCACTTGGTCTAGTTTTTTGTTTGTAAAAATATTTTAAAAATGGTATATTAGTATTATAAAATATTCTAAGAGGTGCTATATGAATAATATGTTTAACCAAGGTGTAAATAGAAAAAATACAGGAGCTATTAAATGGGATATGCAACCAAAAGAAACTGATCTACCTTTTTGGATTGCTGATTCGGATTATCCCACAGCCCCATCAGTAATAGAAGGTTTAGTTGAGGCAACAAAACTTGGTGCTTTTGGTTATAATGAAGTACCTGAATTATTTAATAAATCGATTGTTAAATGGTATCAAAAAAGATATGATACAACTGTTAAGGAGGAATGGGTAATTCCTTCAACAGGTGTTATTTTAGAAATTCGTGTATTGTTGGATATTCTAACAAATGAAGGTGATGGTGTTATCCTTCAAACACCGGTGTATCATACATTCCATCATGTTATAAATAATAATAATCGTGTTATCATTGAAAATCATTTAATTAAAAAAGATGATACATACGTAATGGATTATGAAAATTTAGAAGAGTTATTTAGAAAGGGTCATAAAGTAATGATTTTATGTTCTCCTCATAATCCAGTAGGTCGTATTTGGACAAAAGAAGAGATTTGTAAAGTTATTACAATTGCTAAAAAATATAATGCCTTTGTTATTATTGATGAAATACATAGTGATTTAAATATTTCAAATCGTAAATTTGTAAGTGGACTTGATTTTGTTAATGAATATCAAAACATTGCTATTTGTAATGCCCCAAGTAAGGCTTTTAATATTGCTGGACTACATGCATCATATTTAATTATTCCTGATGTTGATTTACGTAATAAATATAATGAATTATGTCATAAAGAGTTCTTAAATTCACCAAATGTCTTTGGTTGTTATGCAACAATCAATGCTTACACAAATGGTGATGCCTGGATTGATGAACAAAATAAACATTTAAAAGCAAATTATCAATATTTAAAAGAGTTTTTAAATAAAGAGTTACCAGAGCTAGTTGTTACAAAACTAGAAGGTACATATTTAGTGTGGTTAGATTTATCTTATACAAATTTATCAACTGAAGAACTTCTTGCTAAATGTTCTAATAATGATATTATTTGTTCTGGTGGAGTACAGTTTTCTAAAGATTATGAATCATATTTGCGCTTCAACATTGCTTGTCCTTTTGAACAATTAAAAGAAGGATTACATCGATTAGTGAAAGCATTTAAATAAAAATGAAAAAAGTATTAAATAGCAATCTGCTAAAACTTATCGCAATAATTGCTATGACCCTAGACCATTTGACATGGTTACTTTTTCCCGGATATTCGACTGAACCCATTGCGATAATTCTTCATCTTGTAGGTAGAATAACATGCCCAATAATGTGTTATTTTGTTGCTGAAGGATTTCATCATACAAAAGATATTAAAAAATACACTATTCGATTATTTGTCTTTGCTATAATATCTCACTTTGCTTATATTTTTTGGTCACCGGATTTTAAAGGACTAATTTCTTTTATACCATTTTCAAATGGTCAGATTCTTAATCAAACAAGTGTAATGTGGTCACTTGCATGGGGACTTGTTATGCTAAGAATTGATAAATCAGAAAAAATCAAAAATACTTTTGTTAAGGCATTGTTAATTATTTTAATCTGTATTGTTGCTTTACCAAGTGATTGGAGTTGTATTGCAAGCTTATGTATCTTAGCTTTTGGAACAAATAGGGGACATTTTTGGAAACAAATGTTATGGATGATCTTGTATGTTACAATCTATGGAATTGTATATTTCTTTGCTTTAGATAAGATATATGGTATTATTCAGCTTGGAGTTGTTTTCGCAATACCAATTCTTCTGATGTATAATGGTAAAAGAGGAGAAAATAAGAAAGTCAATAATTTCTTAAAATGGTTTTTCTACTTGTACTATCCCGTTCATTTAGTAATTTTTGCAATTATCAATTTATTCATAAAATAAGCCTTATGGCTTATTTTTTTTATAGAGTCATATAATTAAATGGTGATGTTATGAATTTATTGATTAACCTAGAAAATATTAAAAGCAATATTAGAAGTATTAAAACACATACTAAAAAAGAAATCATTGCGGTTGTTAAATCAAATGCCTACGGATTAGGAGCAACTAAAATAATTAAAACTTTACTTAAAGAAAAAGTGAATTATTTCTTTTTTAATAAGTTAAGTGAATATTTAAATGTCAAAGAATTACTTAAAGATAGTAACGTAATGATATTTGAATCATTATCAGTAGAAAATATTTGTAAATATTATACAAGTAATATGATATTAACAATAAATAACTATGATGATTTAATAAATTATCAAAAAACAAATATGAATCTTCGAGCCCACCTTCAAGTAGATACGGGAATGAATCGAATAGGTATTCGAACAAAAGAAGAAGTAAATAAGATAATTCAAAATAAAAGTGATAAAATTTATATTGAAGGAATTTATACCCATTATGCAAGTAGCAAAGATGAATATGAGTATTTTTCTTTGCAACAAGAAAAGTTTAAAGAATTTCTTAAGCTATATGATTTCAAAATAATTCATAGTAATGCAAGTTCTTCACTTCATAAAAATATCATTGGTAATTATGTAAGAGTAGGAATGGCTTTATATGGATATCATTGTAAACTTGATTTAAAACCATCAGTTAATGGATATGTGAAAGTAATAAATATTTTAAAACTAGAAAAAGATAGTAAAGTTGGATATGAAGGTTTATATCAAACAAGTAATAAAGAAAATATTGCTTTGCTTGATTTTGGCTATTTTGATAATTCACTAATAAAACATGTATATTTAAACAATAAAAAATACATGTTTTTAGGTAAAACATGTATGAATCATAGTTATGTATTAGTCGATAAGAAAATTAACAATTTAAGTCATTTGAGACTTTTTAATAAATTTGATATAATAGATAG
>JAZNQD010000039.1:0-37237 GCA_045589955.1 Bacilli bacterium
TGTAGATAGAACAATACTTGATAGATTAGTAGTTAAAAATACCAATGTACAAGTAATCATTTATACTAGTATTAATTCTATACTATTAGGTAGAGATATAAACACATTTAATAGTCAATATGGTGGATTAGATGTAAGATATATAAGTAATGTGCATGATAGCAATGCAAACTAGTTTGCAATTATTATTATAGATCAAAATAAAATATATCACTTAGGACATTCTATTAAAGATTTAGGTAAAAAGATATTTTCTATAAGTGAATCAGATAGTAATTTAATTTCCAAATTATTAAGTAATATTTAGAAAAGAATTATAGTTCCACACACCTTTTAAAGATATATATATCGTAGCAGTTAGGCATTTTTCAAAATTTTTAGATCTTCTTTAAATGAAGATCTATTTTTTATGCGTGTTTTAAAATCTATTTACTAGTGTAAGCTTATAACACACTTTTAAAAGAGAAGAAAGCTAAATTAAGTTAATGAATAATATGATGATTTAAAAATAAATTCAACTTAAATGAGAATAAATTCAATATTCTAGTTATCGACTAATAATATTAAAAGTGATATAATTATTGTGTAGCTACATTAACATATTTTAAAAGGAGTCTTTATGAACAAAATAGGAAAATTTATAAAAAGATTAAGAAAAGAAAAAGGTCTTACTCAAACGCAACTTGCTGAAAAACTTAATATTTCATTCCAAGCCATATCAAAATGGGAAAATGGTGAAACATTACCAGACACAAATATACTTCTTCCTTTGTCTAATGAATTATGCATAACTGTTGATACGTTGTTAAATGGAGGTGAAATTATAAATATAAACAGAAAAATTATTAAGGTTGAAGCAATTGTCGAAGGTTTTAATTACCTAGAAAAAGTAAAAGAATCATTCGGAGAGGAAAGCTATTTCTATAAAGGAATAGTCGAAGGAATTAGTAGTAAAATGAACTTTGATTTTAAGGAGACCGTTAAAACTAATCCAGAAGTTTTGTATACAGAAGTGGTATTGGGATATATATTGAATGGTTATTCCATTGATATTGAAGAAGCTAAAATATGGATACACAATGAAAAATATATAAATATTATAAAGAAAAGAATGTAACATTTTCATATAAAAAATAATTAAATTAATTTTTATCAGTATTAATTTAATAATTGTCACTTTCAATTCATTTAATTCGTTTTATATATAAATAGGTATAATTAAGCAAACTTTAAAAAATAATATTATCATTATTATTGGGAGGGTAGTTAAATGAAAAAAATATTAGGTTGTATATTTGTACTAGTAATGAGCTTATGTTTAACATCATGCATAGATAAAGGCATTCAGTTTAGAGTTTCATATGATGATATGAGTGCATTTGGTTTTAAGAATAAAGATAATGGTATTCAACTTTTTAGTAATGCTTACGTTACTTCTCAAGAACAATTAATCACATTATGTAATGACTGGAATAATAAAACATATGAACAATCTTGTGAACTCTCTAACCTTGAAAGATTGTTATTAACGTATGATGAAGAGTATTTTAAAGAAAATGATATAATTATTATTGAATTTGAGACTGGAAACGGGATTATTTCGAAAGTTGAAAAGGTAGATGCCAAGGATAATAAAATAATTGTTACCATTAAACAAAAACAAAAAAATGGATTTTTTACTACTGAAGCTTTTAGATGGATAATGGTTATTGAAATATCAAAAGAAAATACAAATGGTTTATCTGAATTAGAAGTAAATTTTAAATAGGTAAAATTGTGTACTTTTTTAATATAATGAAATAGCATTAAAAATTCAGTAAGTTGAAGTAAGTATTATAATATTTTAATACTCATCTATCTATAACGTAATCTGTTTATATTTTTGATGATTCATCAAATAAGTAAAAAATAAATGTGGACTCTTTTGAGTCCACATTTTCTATTATAAAGTATAAAAAATAAAAAAATTCATTTTAAAATACTTAAAAAACTATAATGGTTTATGGTGGAAATAAAATTTAAAATATTGTATAATATCTATAAGGAAAATAGCAAAGGAGTACTAAGAATATGAAAATTGTAATTATTGGTCTTGGAACAATCGGTAAAACGATTCTTAAAAATCTATCATCAAAAAAACATTCTGTTACAATTATTGATGAAGACAAAGAACTAATAGAAACACTTATTGAGAAATATGATGTACAAGGTGTAGTAGGTAATGGTGCTTCATTAGACATTCAAAAAGAAGCTGGAGTTAAAGGTGCAGATGTTTTTATCGCATTAACAACAACAGATGAACTTAATGTTTTTGCTTGTATGGTGGCTAAAAAATTAGGTGTTGTAAATACAATTGCTCGTGTTCGAAATCCTGAATATCGTAATCAAATTCACGAGATGAAAGAAGAACTAGGTATTTCAATGATTGTTAATCCAGAACAAGATACATCAAACGAAATCTACAATATGATTAGTTTACCAGCAATTGCAAAGATTGAAAAATTTGCTAAAGGTAAAGTTTTAATGGTTGAGATTGTCGTAGAAAAAGGATGTAAGTTAATTAATGAAACATTAATTTCAATTGGTAAAAAAATTAACACACGTGTCTTAATTTGCGCTGTTCAAAGAAACAATGATGTCTTTATTCCATCTGGTAATTTTGAAATCAAAGAAGGAGATAGAATTCACTTAACTTCAGATGCTAAAGAGTTAACTAATTTCTTATCTGAAATTAACGTTGTTAAGCAACCAATTAAGAATGTAATGATTGTTGGTGGAGATAAGGTGGCATATTATTTAGCTCAAGAATTATCAAAGAGTAAGTATAAAGTTAAGTTGATTGAAAAAAATAAACAATATGCAGAAGAGTTAGCTGAAAAGTTGAATAAAGTAACCGTTGTGCATGGAAATGGTGTTCAACATGACTTCTTAGTTGAAGAAGGAATTGAGTCTATGGATTCATTTGTGGCCTTAACTAATAATGATGAAGAAAATATGGTTATCTCAATGTTCGTTAACAAAATGAAAGTAAGAAAAATAATTACGAAAATTGTTCATGAAGATTTATTAGAGATGCTATCTGAACTTGGAATTGACAATAATGTTTCTCCTAAGGATATTGTGGCTAACCACATTATTAGTTATTTACGTGCCTTAGAAAATACACGTGGTAGTAATATTTTAACATTATATCGCTTAGTTAATAATAAAGTTGAAGCTTTAGAATTTCTTGCTAAAGGAAAGGAAAAAATCTTCAATAAGCCTTTGCGTAACTTAAAAACTAAGGACAACTGCTTAATAGCATGTATTATTAGAGATTCCAAAGTTATTATCCCTGATGGTAATTCAACTATTCAAGCAGGAGATAATGTTATTGTAGTTACAACTCATCAAAACTTTGATGACTTAACTGATATTTTTGAATAAAGAGTTGTGATGCTATGAATTTTAAACAGTTATTAAAAATTTTAGGAAAAATCATGATTCTTGAAGGGGTGCTAATGATAGCGCCACTTATCGTGAGTTTTGTATATAAAGAGGATTTTAGACATATCTTGGCATTCGTTGTTCCAATTGTTATTTTAATTGTTGGAGGGTTCTTATTACAACTTTTAAAACCAAAACGTAATAATTTTTACCAAAAAGAAGCCTTTGCCCTTACTGCTTTAGTATGGTTTGTTATGGCTTTATTTGGGGCTATTCCTTTTGTTATCAGTGGAGATGTTCCAAATTATATTGATGCTTTCTTTGAAATCGCATCAGGCTTCACCACAACAGGTGCAAGTATTATTGAAGATATAACTACCATTAAACATTCAATTTTATTTTGGCGAAGCTTTTCTCACTGGATTGGTGGGATGGGAATCTTAGTATTTGTATTAATGTTTATTCCAGAAAGTAATGATGGATCGGCCATGCACTTATTAAGTGCCGAAAGCCCAGGGCCTCAAGTCGGTAAACTTGTATCAAAAATGAAAGTAACAACAAGAATTTTATATTTAATATATTTAGGAATGACTATTCTTGAAATTATTATCTTAATGTTTGATAAACCAATTCCAGGTTACGAAGGGGAAAAATTCTTCTTTTCATTATTAGCAACATTTGGTTGTGCTGGTACAGGAGGATTTGGTTTTATACCTGAAAGTATGGCTTTTTTTAATCCGTATTCTCAATATGTAATGTCAATATTCTTAATCTTATTTGGTGTCAACTTTAGTTTATATTATTTTATACTAATAGGAAAAGTAAAAGCTTTATTTAAAAGTGAAGAACTTAGAACTTACTTTATCATAATTGTTTCAGCTGTTGTTATCATTTTTGTTAGTTTATTCTTCAAAATTGGTCAATACCCTCAAGATTACACAACAGAAGAAACATTTAGACATACATTATTCCAAGTAGCATCGATTATGACGACAACCGGTTTTACGACAACCGATTTTAATGTTTGGCCAATGCTTGCTAAAACAGTACTCGTTGTTGTCATGGTATTTGGAGCAATGGCTGGTTCAACAGCTGGTGGAATCAAAATATCTAGAGTAATTATAGCCTTTAAAGGTATTTATATTAATATAAGAAAATTAATTAATCCGCACTACGTGCCTAAAGCAAGATTTGAAGGAAAAATTCTTGAAGAAAAAACTGTTAATGATGTTTTTGCGTTTATTACACTTTATTTTTTCATTGTTTTGATTGTTATTTTCTTATTGTCATTTGATCCAATTAATGGTGAAGTTTTAAAGGTTGTTTCGGATGCGGGAGAATATGAAGTAGAACACGGATTCTTCTCTAACTTTAGTGCAACTATAGCATGTATATCAAATATTGGTCCTGCATTTGAAGCGGTCGGTCCATACATGAGTTATGCAAATTATAGCTATTTATCAAAGATTATTTTATCATTTACAATGATACTTGGTAGATTAGAAATTTTACCTGTGTTAATTTTATTTAATCCAAGAACTTGGAAGAAAATCTAAAAAGATAAAGCCTGAGAAAATTTCTCAGGCTTTTAATATTGTAAAAAAAAGATCGCTGCTAGTAAAACTAGCAGCCTACAATGAAGATTCTATTTGTGAATCTATCTCACCGATTTTTCTAATACAAGAAAAACAAGTTAATAAAAAACTCTGAATATTAGTTTTAAACAATTTTAAACCGAAGTTTAAATATACCTTCTTCTCTATAATTTTTACACTTTGTTTTATTTGCTTATTGCCAATTATTCGCTACTATTATAGCATATATTATTTATTCTGACAAGAAATTAACATATTTGACATATTTTTATTTAAATGGTAAAATATGATTAAAAAGAAAAGAGGTGAGGAATGATGTTAACATACGGAAAGTTACCATATCGTTCATATTATATCTATCATTTAGATTTTTATGATTTATATAAAAATGGAGAAATACTTGATAAGACTTTAGTTTTGAATTTAAAAAATAGTACGAAGATTTTTAACAACACTTTTTTAAATAAATTGGATAAAAAAGGTGATTGTCACTTATTTGATCAAACAAAAAAAGCCCTTGATTATTTTGCAATTCCTGATAACGATTTATACTTTACTAATGTTTATGTTGTAATTGATTTTAAAAATTACTTAGACAAGACAAATAGTAATCAATTATATAGAACCTTACTAAGTATTAGAAATGGTATTAAGTTATATATCAATAATCAATTTATTCATTTTGTTGATTTCTTAAAATCGAATAGTATGAGTAAAAATTGTTGTATCTTATATGTTAATACTATTTATAAATCGTATTTAGAACCTCGTTTTACCTTTGGCCTTGATAAAGGAGAATATGTATTGTCAAAGTGGTATGCTTATTCTGGTCTATTAATTTCTGATGCTACGTTAATTGATACAATACGTTTTGGTAAAGATGAAATTGTTATTGTTCCAGATAAGGAAAAAGATACTAAAATAAATTGTATTACGGCTGTATCAATTGATTATGTTTATGAAAAAATATCAGAATATATTAAGCTTTTAAAAGACTTACAAGACTTTGAAAAATACATTAACTCAAATAAAAGTGTTAAAGAAAATTATAACCATTATCTACTAAATAATAATTCTAATAATAAAGATCGATCAATACTACGCAACTTGTTTAAAAACTTACAAATGATAATTGACGAATTTAATTGTTATTATAATTCAAAAGATTTTAAAGACCCAAAAGACTTAATATTATTAAATATTACAGAAATTAATAACTTTGAAGACATCATTAATTATTTGATAGGTTACTGCCAAAATGTATTTACTTCAGGTAATAGTATTCTTGATGAAAGACATCAACTTGTTCAACTTAAAGATTATTTAAGTAAGTATATGGATAAAGAACATGAAATAAAATGGATTAAATATAATGTTCATAATTTACCAATGACAATTAATAAATTTGATGGTCAGGGCTTGATGTCTAAAGAACTTTGCTTAGAAATTAATAGAGCATTAAAGAATCTTTCTGGTAATGAAAACGAAAAATTTGGATTTACTTATCAAATACGTCTACCATTTATTAAAGGAATTGTTAGTTCATGTGATATTAAACAATTCTTCAAAGAAAAAAATATTGAGTACATCTATGGAAAAACGTATAATGGTCAAGAGCTAAGAGCTATTGACATTAATAAAGTTAAAATGATTTTAACAGAAAGTCAATTTAAATGTAATTCCATTATTCAAAATATTAAAGATCAGTCTCTTCCTAATGAAGCACCTATTGATACTTTTGTTCGCCTACTTGATAAATATGAATATTGTTTGGGTGTATCTAATTTAGAACCTGAACATGATAAACGTGTTAACTTAAATTATCAGTTCTTAACAACTTTACCTCTTAATAATTCTGTAAAACATTTTATTAGAAATATTAACTATGGTGATTTTAGACAAATGACCAAAGTTGAAAATATTGCTAAAGAAATCATTAAAGAATCCAATAACGAAAATGAAATGGAATTACTGAAAAAGTATCCAAAAGTATATTATTCAACTGAAAAGTTTAATATCAAACGAAAGTTTCTTCGTCGTAATTATTTAAAACGTTATTATTCTTTAAATTATAGTGCTAAAGGTTATCGTAAGTATTTATGCTCTGACTTATTAGAATTATTATATCATTGTGCATTTCATAAAAGTAAGGATAATACGACTTTAGAATATCTGCCTTTAAATAAGTTTTATGCACCAAATACAACATTTGAAGAAAATGAAAAATGTATATTCTTAAGAAATCCTCATTACTCGCGTAATGAAATTGGAATTATGGTTAATAGCAAGGAGAAGTTTACAGAAAGAGGAAAGTACTTTAAGCATTTAACTGGTGTTATTATGTATAATCCATTATCAATGTTAGCACAACGCTTAGGTGGAGCAGACTATGATGGTGATACTGTTGTAATTTTATCAGAACAATATTTTAGTAAGACAATTTCAAGAATGTTTAAAAATAATCAACTTAAGTATCCACTTGTTTCCATTCCTTCTTTAAATGCCCCTAAAAAAGCCTACAATTTTGAAAATCGCGCTCGTTCGATAGCTGATACATTTAATAGTCGTGTTGGTGCAATTTCCAATATTGCTTTAAATGAAGCATTCAATATTTATGATAATAAAGCAAAAGACACAGATGGAATTGCCTTCTTCACTATTTTAAATGGTTTAGAAATTGATAGTGCCAAAAAAGGAGTAAAGCCAAATATTCAACAAAGCAGTGAAAATGCTCTCGCAAAGGAATATTTGAAGATTAAAGATGAAATCGATGCAACAAGTACATTATCAAAAAAGACTCGAGATTTAATTGCTTCATATAAAGATAATAATGCCGTGTTTGATATGTTATCGCGCACTTTTAATTTTAAAATTATTCGTAATAATAAGATTAGAATAAAAAAAGTATATAATATTAAAGAGATAAAAAAAGAAGAAGTAATTGATTTAATTGAAAAATTTGTAACATATAAATATGTTTTAAGATTAGTTAATAAAACAAAACGAAAACTATTTATGAATAATTATTCAAACGATGATTTTGTATATTTAAAGATTAAGAATATTCTTGAAAAAAAATACCCAGCAATATTTTGCGATCATACTTCAATAATGAAATTTATTGATTCTGTTGCATTAAGTATATCAGATTATCAAACTACATTAAAAATCTATTGTGAAGAAAAATATAACAAATTCCACTATTTGTCAAATTATAATGAAAAGGTACAGTATATTGAAAATATTTTAGGTGTTAAGGATTTAACATCTGAACAACTAGATATCTTATGTGATTTTAAAGATGATGGTTACTTATTATTATATTTAATTTTATATTACTTATATAATGAGTTTATGAAAGCTCCAAACAAAAACTACATTGATGAAAAATTAATAGATTATCTTGTTAATTCTTGTAATAAAACATTGCATGCTTATTTAAAACTTAATGATGATGAAAAAAAGGACTTAAAAGTAAAGATTAAAAACCGTTATCTATATTTAATGAATGATCTTCCACCACATAATTTAAGCTTTGATGTTGAAGACGACTTGAAAATTATCTTAGAAAAAACAAATAATTATTTAAGAAGTGAGTGTGAAAAACATTCATATGAAATATACTTAACTTTTAAAAATGCTCTTTGTGATGAATTTGAAATTGATATTTTTGCAAAACAATTATTAGCATATTTAAACAAAAATAAAGGAAAGAATATCTATGGCAAAGCAAAATGATTCAATCTTATGTAATTTTAATGAAGAATTAATTCTCGAAAAGTTCTTCCAGTTCAGTTTAAAAACACGTGGATTTTTGTACCGTTATTTGTTTGTAAAAGAATATGTAATTATAATGCTTGAGCATTTAGTTAAGTATTTAATTAAGGTTAAAAAGATTAAACCATATCGTTGTGAAAAGTTAATTATTAGATGGTGTTTAATTGTTGTTTACTATTTCTATAAAGAAAAATATCAATACAATTTATTAATTCCTGAGTTTGATAAACTAATTGAAAAGGGAATTAATATTGATACACTTTCCAGTTTACAAATTGAAGATGTCGATGTTTATAAAGCATTGTTTAATGCTGACTTTGAAAATAATAAAGAATACAATAATAACCTTAACACTTTTATTGATCATTTAAGTGAGTACAAATTGGAGAGAAAAGACGTCTATGAAATCAATCCTAACAAGGTGAGAAAATTATTATCAAAAGATAATCATTTTTTTACTTTCAAGGGAGTATATCCTTTCTATTATGAATTCAAAAAATATGAAAATAACTCATCAATTGATCGTATTATTGCAGATATAAATTCAAAAGATGAACCGGTTGCTTTTGAAATAAAATTTACTCCTTTGGAATTTAGTAATATGTTGTTAAACTTTGATTTAGAATATGAGGAAAAAGGTGTGACTAAGACAATCGGGGCTAAAAAAACTCGCGAAACAATTCCCACAATCTTTGGCTATATGATTTATAATATTATTCACACAAATGATTATTCATTAAAAAAACCTATTTCTCTTCTTACTGAAGAAGTACTACTTGGACATGTAGGACAAACAACGACAAAAGTCAATTCCAAAATGTTTAAAGCACGTAATGAAGATAATTATTTTGATAAAAGTAAAATTCATCAAGTGGAGTTTGATTTTAAATATGGTGAGGAGTATCATCATTACATTCTTTCTAAAGATGGCTTATTAATTAAATAAAAAACCTAATGCAAGTTGAAATATGTATTCAACTTGTATTAGGTTTTTTTAATATATGGTATACATACACATTATTTACTAGATTAAATTATTTACAATATATGGTATACATACACATTTTTTGAAAGGAATAAAACATGAATAACGAAAAAATCTTAAAAATAATTAATACTATTAAACAAATTACATCAAACGGTGTCATCGAATTACAAAATGGAAACTATTCAAAATATAAGAATACCTTTAGTACAGTATGTCGAAGTCTATTAATTTGTGAAAATGATTATATCTTATCCAACGACGAAATGAAGATTGTTTTTGATTTCATAAAACTATCGAATATGTATAGTGATAAGTTACGCAGCAGTAATCTTATTGAAAGTTTGGAATCTCGTTATCTTCGTCTAAAAGGTCTTATTTCTCTTAAGGCACCTGAACTATTAATTAAGAATGAAAAGATGATCATTACTCATGCTTTAGACGAAATAGAAAGCCTTATTTAATATTATTTTACTTATGTAAAATGGTTCCTCCCTTTTATTTTGGCCTGTGTTAAATAGCTTTATTTTTCTAACACAGACTATGCCCTTTTTTTGTTCCAGGTTAAGAAATATTATTCATTAACTTTTTTAATAACTAATATCTTAACCGTTTATATATATTATATCTATGTTTACTATCTTTCTTATTGTCATATTAAAACCTCCTTTATCTTGCCTTAAACATAGATATCAAAATACCATAAATTAAATTTATATAATATATTTATAAATAATGTTTTTCGCGAGAACATTATTTTTTTTCTTATTTTATTGTCTGTGAATTGAACATCAGTCATTTAAAATCCTCCTTCTCTATTATAATTATTAAACTGACGCAGACTTTTAGTTAAAAAATTATATCTATTTGTTTTATAAACAATAGATATTTAAACAATATGAAATTAGTTTAGGTATTCCGCATTTAAATTTACCTAACTAATTTCCTCGTGAACCCTTACTTTATCTACATTGTTTCCTCCCAATAATATTTTTGTTCCTCTCCTTATTATATATAATACTTTAACAATGTAGATAAAAGAAATGGGGGTACATTTTCCGCAATTTCCTCCATCTTATGTTATAATATATTTAAATATAAGAGGTGATATTTATGGAAAAATGCCGAAAAGTTGTTATTGGAAATTTAAAAACGGGGGAAAAAAATACAATTTGTGATGTGCCTGGAGTATTAGTTGGTCACTATACATTTAAAGATAAAACAAATAAAACAGGCATAACATGCATTCGTCCACATCAAGGTAATCTATTTAAAGAAAAAGTAGTTTCAAGCACATATACATATAATGGCTTTGGAAAATCAGTTGGTTTATTACAAATAGATGAGTTAGGAACAATAGAAACACCAATTCTTTTAACAAATACATTATCAGTTGGAAAAGTAACTGATGGATTAATTTCATATATGATTAATCAAAATAAAGAAATAGGGGTAACTACATCGACAGTTAATTGCTCTGTTTTCGAGTGTAATGATGGTTCAATTAATCAAATTCAAAATCGTATTTTAAAGGAAGAACATGTTTACACTGCTATTAATAATGCTAAAGAAGATTTTGAACAAGGCGGAGTCGGAGCAGGAACTGGTATGAAATGTCATGGATTTAAGGGAGGCATTGGATCTTCGTCAAGAATTGTTGACATTAAGGACAATAAATATACACTTGGTGTTTTAGTAAATTCCAATTTTGGTTCATCAAATGGAAAGGACTTAATTTTTAAAGGCCGCTATATGGGCAGTTTAATTAAAGATTATCAAAATAAACAAGAAGAGGATAAAGGTAGTATTATTGTTGTTATTGCAACCGATGCTCCTTTAGATAATCGTCAGTTAAAAAGACTTTGTAAAAGAGCAGAACTTGGAATTGCTCGTACTGGTTCTTATGCGGGTAATGGAAGTGGAGATATTATGGTTGCCTTTTCAACAAGGAATAAAGTTGCTCATGATGCTAAAGAGCCAGTAGAACAAATTGAAAGATTCTCTGATGATTTTATTAATAGTTTCTTTAAAGCAGTTGTTGACGCAACAGAAGAAGCTATTCTCAATTCGATGTTATATGCTAGTGGTGAATATAGTTATAATGGAACATATTACAAGTCATTAAATGAATATTCTACTTTATTTGAAGATATAAAAAAATAACTAACTTAGTAATAAGTTAGTTATTTTTTACAAGATTATACTTTTTCCATTTACCTTTTTTAAAACGAATAATAAAGATAACTCCTCGACATAATTCATCGATTGTCATTGCAATCCATATACCAATAATCCCTAGTGCAAAGCTAATACCTAAAATGTAACTGCCAACAACAGCTACACCCCAACAAAAGATAATTGCGAGGATCGTTGGGAATAAAACATCACCGCTTGTTTGTAAGGCTCTAACAAAGGTAATGTTAATAGCTCGACCAATTTCAAGAAGTATCTCAATAAACATAATTTTAACACACAACGTGACAATATCATAATCATCAATAAATAGTGAAAAGATTGGTCTTGCAAGTAATGCCTGTGCTAAAGCAATTGCAATTGAAGATATGATAGAGATAAGAAGTGTTTTAATAATTAACTTCTCGGCTTTTTCCATATCCCTAGAACCTAAGTATCGCCCTAGTAAGATTTGCATAGCTTGTGTCACACTTGATGTAAAAATAAAGGAGAATTGGACCATTATATTAACATATGATTTTGCGGTATCAGCACCAGGAGAAATTTCATCTTTAACAATATTTATAATTGTTAAAATAACAATTTGTGATAGAGAGTATGATATTGACTCACCGGCTGAGGGAATGCTTAATTTTAGGAGTTTTTTAAGCTCTGTTTTACTATTTTTTATCGCGTCTTTAATAGATAATTTAATTTTAGCTAAACGATAAATTAAAATTAATAAAATAATACAACCAATAAATCTTGAAACAATTGTTCCTAAAGATACTGCTAAAATACCTGGAAGCTTTAATATGTATAAGAAAAGTGCATTTAAACCAACATTTAAAATATTAATTGATATTGAAACAATAAATCCTTGAACAACAAAAGTATTACTTCTTAAAAAGGATGAGAAGGTTAATATAATTGCTTGAAAAACTAGTAAACCACCGCATAGTCTTAGATATAAAAGTGTTTCATCAAAATAACCCGATTCGACTTTCATTAATATTAGGATGTATTTACCAAAAATAACAAGCAATAATCCAAGTATTAAAGCAAGTAATAAATTAAAGAAAAAAGCAACAGAGTAGATACTCTTTTCTTTTTCAAAGTTATTTGCTCCTTTATATTGATTAATTAGAATCAAACTTCCTGCAGCAAGGACAGATATTGAGACTGTTAACATATCAATAATAGTTGTTGCTTGAGTAATTGCATTAGCTAAGTTAGTGTTATTGACCATTATCTTATCTACATTTCCGAGCAATACTTGAAGTATTAACTCAAAGAAAATAGGTAAGGCTAATTTTAATAATAATTTGGTATCTTTCTTTGTGCTATTCTCTACTATCATAATTATAACCTCAAAACTTAATTATTATATCATAATTTTAAACATAGAGTTTTGAAAATACAATTTTAATATTTATGTGTAAATCCAATATTTAGACAAAAATTTTATGTTATAATAATATTGTTATTTAATAAATAAAGGAGAAAAAAATGAAAAAAATATTTTTAAGCTTTTTAGCATTTATTTTTGCATTAAGTTTAGCAAGTTGTACACAAACATGTACACACTTAGATGAAGACGGTGATAAAGTTTGTGATCTATGTTTTGAAGTTCTTGAACAAAAAGAAGAATGTATTAAGCATGTTGATGAAGACGGTGATGGGGTATGTGATATATGTTCTAAAGAATTAGAACCATATTTACCAGAATGTACAGAACATACTGATCAAAATAATGATGGGTTATGTGATCATTGTGGAGCAAAAGTTGAAGTTTTAGAACCTTCAATTAAAGATGAGTTTGATTGCATTACAATTAAAGAAGCTATTGAACTAGCACAAAAAGCTGGCGGTGCAGGTACAAATGAAAAATACTATATTTATGGTAAAGTTACTGAAGTTTCTAATGCAACTTATGGTTCAATGACAATTGAAGATGAAACTGGCTCTTTATATGTTTATGGTGTATATGGAAGCGATTTAACTACTCGATATGATGCTTTAGAAGATCGTCCTGTTGTTGGTGATGAAGTAGTTTTATATGGCGTACTAAAAACATATAATGACACTCCAGAACTAGACCGTGGTTACTTACAAGCATTAAAACATAATAAAGTTGAAGTAGATGACTCTAATTACCCACAAGAAGTAATGGATATAGCAAGTGTTCGTGAACTTGAAAAAGGTGAATTAGTTCGCATCAGTGGTGTTGTTGCCCAAATTACTTACGCAAATGGTATGTTACCTAATGGATTCTATTTAGTAGATGAAACTGGATCAATTTATGTTTATGGTACTGATGCAACTGCTCAAGTTCGTGAAGGAAATAAAGTTACTCTTATTGGAGAAAAGACACACTATATTCTTGAAAATGAACAATATAATGCTCAAAAATATGGTTATGCAGGGTGTAACCAAATTCAAAAAGCTACTGTAGTTGAAAATGACAATCAAGTTAATGAATGGAATAAAGCATGGGTTGAAGAAACAACAGTTAAAGATATTATGGATACTCCTGCAACAGTTGATATTACTACAAGTATCTTTAAAGTAAATGCCCTAGTTAAAAAAGTTGAAGGAACAGGCTTTACAAACTATTATTTTGATGATTTAGATGGTGTAACTGGTAGTTATACTTATACATCTTGTAGTGGTGCTGATTTTACATGGTTAGATGAATTTGATGGTAAAATTTGCACTGTTTATTTATCAGTTATCAATGCAAAATCAACATCAGCTGGATGTATTTGGCGT
The DNA here is from genome assembly GCA_045589955.1 of Bacilli bacterium. Classification (GTDB taxonomy): domain Bacteria; phylum Bacillota_I; class Bacilli_A; order ML615J-28; family CAG-313; genus CAJGCS01. The sequence continues at coordinate 14,728 of JAZNQD010000039.1, forward strand.
TTCTTACCAATTGAAGTGATCGATGAAGGATATAAATTTGATCAAACAAAAGGTGCTGAATTTGTTGCAAAATACTATGTTAAAGATCAATTCTTATCTAAGTATGAATCAGATCCAGAATTAGAACTAATTACAAAAGTTTCTAATGACTTAATTGGTATTGCTAATGCAAGCATTTCTTATGGATCAGATAATGAAGAAGTAGTATATTTTGAAACTGTTGATGGTAAAGTAGTAATGCATACTCAAGGTGATGGTGTTGCAACTGTTACTGCCACAGTTAAGTATAATGGTCAAGAAGCCGAGGCAAGTGTAACAATCAATGTTTCTACTCCGATTGAATATGAACATATTAGTGTTAAAGAAGCAATTGCCTTAGAAGATGGTACTGAAGTTATTTTAAGAGGTATTGTTGCATCATCACTTGTTAACCAATCTGGTTTCTACTTAATTGATGAAACAGGTGTGATTGCGGTTGTGGCTCCAGAATCAGAGGTTAGTCTTCTTTCTAGTGGAGATGAAGTTGTTATTAAAGGTACTAAAACACATCGTATTAAAGAAGGATATATGGGTGCCGGTCAAATTAACATTGATAGTGCAACTATTCTTGTAAACTATTATGGCAATCATGAATATTCAACTTCTACATTTGATAATTCAAAAACTTTAGCTGAATTATATGCTCTATCTCATTTAGAGGACCATTCAACAGAAGTTTATGTTGTTGATGCAATTGTTGAAGTTGTTGAAACTGGTTTCTATACATCAATTAAAATAAAGAGTGTTGATGGTAAAACAACAATGAGTTTATACTGTTCAAGCGCTAACCAATATCAATTCTTGAAACAATATAATGGCAAAGTTGTATCTTTAGAACTTGCACTTTGTAACTGGAATGGTAAAAACTACTATGCCGGATGTGTAATTTCTGCAACTTATGAAGGCGTTAAAACTATTAATACTTTAAATTTTGCTGAATAATAAAATAATAAAGTTAACCTTATAAAAGGTTAACTTTTTTTGTCGTTATAAGGAGAAAACTTTTTTATCCTTCTTTCAAGAAGTGACATATTTAGACAAAGCAAATAAGTATAATTAATTAGGAGAGGATAATATTATGATTTACACAAATAAAAAAGAGAAAATCCTTTTCATAATAATATCAATAGCTGTCACATTCTCCTTATTAATTATATTCATTCCCTTTATAAATAATAATACTAAAAAGTCTTCTTTTTCGATTGAGTCTAATGAACCTATGAAGAATAATACTATTTCCATTAGTAATTTAAATTTAAAACCTGGATTATCAAAAAGTTCAAACATAAAATTTATTTGTAAGAAGAGTGGAAATTATTATATTGACTTTGACTTTAGTGAAAAAGGAATAGGAGATATAAATCAATATGTATTATTAACAATCATCAAAGATGATGAAATAGTATTTAATGACTACTTAAATGTCTTATTTGATAATAATGACTTTTATATTCAAGATGATTTTAAGAAAGATGATTCTATGAATTTAGAATTTAAGTTTGAAATGCCAGAAAATGTCGGGAATGAAGCAGAAGGGAAAATGACAAATTTTGATATTAAAATTACAATAAAATAAGAGTAAGGATATGAAGAAAAAAACAACTAAAATCTTTAATTTAATAATGAATATATTTACCTATGCTTTTTTAACAATAAGTTTGATATTGTTATTTTGTACAATTACTTCAAAGAAAGATAATGATGGTGCAACAAACCTTTTTGGCTACCAAATTAGAATAGTTATATCGGAATCAATGGCTAAGTCGGATAAGACATATTCGACAATTAAAAAATATCAGATTAAAAGTATTCCGGTCAAGTCAATTGTACTGATTAAAACAATTCCTGATAATAAGATTAAGCAAGATAGTTTCTATAATAAAATCAAAATAGGAGATGTATTAACATTTAGATATGTTATAGGTAATAAACAAGAAACAATCACTCACCGGGTAATAAATATTAGTGACCTAGAAGATGGTTATTTATTTGAATTAAAAGGAGACAATATCAGCTCCAATAGTTCAGTAAGTACAACTAGTCAATTTATTAACACACAAGATGAAAACAGTCCTAATTACGTTATTGGTAAAGTTATTGCTAAAAGTCATATTTTAGGTATCTTACTATATTCGTTAAAACAACCTTTGGGAATGGCATTATTAATCATTGTTCCTAGTATAATTATAATGGTTGTTGAAGTTATTAAGATAACTAGTTATATATATTCATTAAAGAAAAAGAAAACGGAAAATGAATTGAATTTGCAAAAAATAGAATTAGAAGAGTTAAAATCAAAACTTCAAAAAATTGAGAATAGTGAAGAAGGAGGTAAATGTGTATAAGGGCAGAGGAATACATTTAGTTATTATTTCATCATTTATCGCAACATTATGTCTATTAATCATATCACTTGGTACATATGCACTGTTTTCTGAAACAATCATTGTTTCAACCCATTTAAAAGCAGGTACATTAGATGTTTCATTATTTCGTGAAAATTTAAAATATAATGAACTTGATACAAGTGGAGTTTTAATTAATTTAGAAGATAATGAAAGAAAAAATTTTACAAATACTAGTGCTAAAGATGATAATATTTTTAATTTAAATGATAATGTTAAACTGGTTCCAGGAAACTATTATGAGGCAACAATGAGTTTAGAAAACTCAGGTGATGTCGCATTTGACTATTGGTTAGAAATCAACCTGACTAAGGGAGATAAAACTAATTTGAGCAAACAAATAAAAGTAACAGTAACAATAAACGAAAATGGTATTGAGAAAGAATATATACGTTTTTTAAATGAGGGAGTTCAAATTGGTAATGAGAAACTTCCAATAGATAGTGTTTTTGTGAATGATAAAAGGTCATTCAAAGTAAGAGTAGAGTTTGTTCATGATATTATGAATAATTCTGCAATGGAGGAAGAAGTCAATTTTGACTTAACTGTCTACGCAGTTCAAAAAGTAAATAAATAATTAAGAAGGAGTGTAAAATGAAGAAACGATTTTTATTTGGATCAATTTGTAGTATTGTCCTTTGTATCTCTTTAATTTCAGGAGCTACATTAGCCTTATTTACAAGCGAATCAAAAAATAACATTTCTATTACATCAGGTAAGGTTGAAATGTTATCAACTGTTGAAAATTTAGAAACTTGGTCACTAGAAGATGATTTATCTCTTCCAGGGCGAAGTGATGGAACATTTACTCAAGGTGGATTTGTAAAATTTGAAAATAATTTATTAACAATCGATAAAATTATTCCTGGTGATAAAGTAAGTTTTGATATTACTGGTAAAAATAATAGTAATGTTACGATTTTATATCGTTATCGTATTGAATGTGCGGAAAATACTAATTTATTACTAATGGATGGTTTGGAAGTATCTATTAATGATCAAATTTATAGAGGTTTAAAAAGTTATACTTCAAAATGGATGTTGCTAGGAGAAAAAGACAATTTTGAAACAGTTCATCTTGAAGTAATGCTTCCTGAAGATGCCGGAAATATGTATCAAGACTTAACAACAAATTTAGTAGTTGTTGTTGAAGCAGTTCAAGGAAATGCAGGATATACTGATAATGAAAAGGTTGAACTTGTAAATTTCTGGGATGGCACAGCTGATGTTGAAAGTTTAAAAGCAAATACTGATGAAGTAAATAAGGTTGTAAAAATTTTGACAGCTGAAGAATTTGCAGGATTCAGAAATCAAGTAAACTTAGGAAATACATATGAAGGATATACGGTTGAATTACTTGCAAACCTTGACCTTTGTGGATTAGCTTGGGAACCAATTGGCCCTAATGCCGATGCAACAAACAAATTCAAAGGAACTTTTAATGGTAATAATCATCAAATTTCAAATTTATATGTTCATCAAGAAGCAGGATATCACAGTGCTGGGTTATTTGGCGCTTTAAATGGTACAGTTCAAGATTTAGTAATTAGTAATGCAAACATTAGTAATATTTCATCAGGTAATGCAACAGATAATGGCACAGCAGTAGTTGCTGGATCAATTTACATAAAAGGAAGTATTAATAATGTAACAGTAAAAAATTCAAAAGTAGCAGGTAATCGTTATGTTGGTGGTATTGCCGGTTATGTATATGGTAGTATTAATGACTGCACTGTCGAAAATACTGCAGTAGTTGCCAAAATGGACAACTTAACAGGACAATATGACAATGGTGATAAAGTAGGTGGTATTGCCGGCTATCTTGCAGGAGAAAAATTATATACTTTAAATAACAATTCAGTTAAAGAATGTTATATTGAGGCTGAAAGAGATGTTGCAGGTATTGTAGGGGTTACATCAAATTTATTAAGTTTTGAAAACAATACAGTCGAAAATACAGAAATTGTTTACCATACTGCAAAATCTTACGCAGCTGCAGGATTAATCGTTTCCCAAAGAATAACAATTGATGTTCCTACAAGTAATACATCAACTAACACAGAAATCAAATTGGTAGCATTGACTTCTCAAAATATTAAAGATGCATTAAAAAATAAAGAAGATGTTATTCTTGAGACTGATGTAAATGTTGAAGGAGCATCGGGTGGTTATAGTAAAGCAGGCTTAGTTATTAGTGGAAGTACATTTGATGGTGCTGGTAATACACTAACTGTTACAAGTGCAAATGGAACATGGGATTGTGCTGTATATCATCAAGGGGGAACAATTAAAAATGTTACAATTGAAGGAGCATTTAGAGGCATCTTTACTGCAGGTTGTTCAAGTGATATTATTATCGATAATGTTATAATTGATAACGTATGTTATACATTTAGTTCTGATACTGCAAATTCTAACTACTCAGTAATTGTTACTAATTCTACTCTTAATGGTTGGACAAGCTACACAGGAGGATATAAATCAGTTAGTTTTGAAGAATGTAAGTTTGGTAAAGGAACAGGAAGTTATCAATATGCATATTTAAGACCATATAATGATACAACATTTACAAACTGTGTATTCGAAGATGGCTTTAGCTTTGATGCAACATGTGCAACATCAACACTTGTTAATTGTTATGTTGGTGATGTATTAATCACTGATGCTAATAAAGTTGAATTATTAGGTCAATCTGCCCAAAATTTAGTAATTAAAAATTCATAATATTTTCAAAAAACCGATATTAAATTTTAATATCGGTTTTCTTTATAAAAAATTAATTTTATGATAAAATGTTCATGAGGTGAAAATATGATATTAGATTTTAATAAAATTGATCTTGTAAAACTTGATAACTTTAAAGGTGGAGAAGGATATATTGAGGCAAATATGTTCTTTGACGGACTTAATCGAATCTTTATTGCTCGTATAAAAAAAGGATCTTCAATTGGTTATCATCTTCATGAAACAAGTAGTGAAATTATGTATGTTTTAGAAGGTGTTGCAACATTAAACTATAATGGAGAAATCTCTAAGTTTACTAAAGGCCAATGCCACTATTGTAAGAAAGGCAATATGCATTCTGTTAGCAATGAAGAAGATGAAGATTTAGTGATGTTTTGTGTTGTTCCTGAACAATAATTATTTTAACAAATATTTATTTTTAAATTTATAATTAATCCGATTAGTTCTTAAAGAAATTTTAAGAACTAATTTTTCTTTATAGTAAAATAATTGTTTATTGTAAAATGTTTTCCTTATTATTTGTTTGTAATTATTCATCAAATTGTTTACTTTAAAATAATTAATTAATTCAGGTTCTGAGACTAAATTAAGGTTATGGTAAAACTTTTTGACATGCTCGCTTGTGGTTAATTTAATTTTTTCAAAATAATCAATGAATAATAAAACAATAATGAAAACAATGACAAGACCAACAAAAAAAATAAACGAAAATAAACTACTACTCATATATGTATTATATGAATAAATTTGCAAATGTATTATAAAAAATAAAATTTTAGTGTATAATAAATTTAAATTATTAGGAGGATTATATTATGAATATGACATGGGATTTAGATATTTTATATAAAGGATATGATGATCCAAAATATATTAATGATTTAGAAAAAGCAGAAGAGATGATAAAAAAGTTAAAATTAGCTTGTGATGAACTATCTCTTGAAAATGCAAAAGAGAGTATTGAAAATGAATTACTACTTGAAGAACAGTTCAATGCTTTAATATTAGAATTATACACTTACTCAAGTTTGAGAAGTTCAACTAATGTTAATGATACTGATGCATTAATGCAAATGGCTAAGCTTTCAATCATGCTTAATGAAACAGTTGGCTGTGGAGTAAAGTTTCAACAATTTTTACTTAAGGTTGATTTAGAAAAACTTGCCAAAGAAAGCGAAATAATTAAAGAATATTTATTTATTTTAAAAAATCAACAAGAAAGTGCTAGTCATATGCTAAGCGAAAAAGAAGAAATTCTTGCAAGTAAACTTAGCTTAGTTGGTTCTTCTGCATGGAGTGATGTTCAATCAAATCTTACTTCAAACTTAATGATTAAAGTTAAAGGTTTTAAAGAAAGAATGCCTTTGTCGGCTGTTCGTAATCTTGCTTATTCAAGTGATGCTAATGTGAGAAAGAATGCTTATTTAGCAGAGATTAAAGCATATAAAGAGGTTGATGCAAGTGTTGCAATGGCCCTTAACAACATCAAACGTGAAGTTAATATTATGATGCCTTTGCGTGGATATACTAGTGCCTTAGAAAAAACATTAAAACAATCACATATGTCATTAGAAACACTTAATGCAATGATTGATGCTATTAAAGAAGAAGCTCCACGTTTTAGAGATTATTTTAAACTTAAAGCCAAAGCACTAGGTCATAAAGGAAGTCTTCCTTTCTATGATTTATTTGCACCGATTGGAGCGTTTACAAAACAATACTCGTTTGAAGATGCTAAAGAAGAAGTGCTATCTGTATATCGTTCATTTAGTGAATCTTTATATCAAATGGGTAAAAAAGCATTTGAAAATCGTTGGATTGATGTTTTGCCTCACGAAGGAAAAGTTGGTGGAGCCTTCTGCGCTGGTTTAGATAATCATGTTGAAAGCCGAATTCTAACTAACTTTACAGGTTCTTTAAGTGATGTCCAAACATTAGCTCATGAACTAGGTCATGCCTATCATGGACAAGTAATTCAAGAAAATGCGCCTCTTAATCGCGATTATCCGATGCCTCTTGCAGAAACAGCATCAATTCTATGTCAAACTCTAATGGCTAAGAAGATGATTAGTGAGATGGAAAATCCAATGGAAAAACTAACTGTACTTGAAGTATCATTACAAGAGGATTCTCAATGTGTTATTGATATTCTGTCTCGTTACTTATTTGAAACTAGTGTACTTGAAACACCAGTTGAACAACCATTAAGCGCTGAAAACATGTGTGAATTAATGTTAAAAGCTCAAGATGAAAGTTATGGTGATGGTTTAGATAAGAAATATCGTCACCCTTATATGTGGTTATGTAAGGGACATTACTATAGTGCTGGATTAAACTTCTATAACTGGCCATATGCATTTGGTTTATTATATGGTAAAGGTTTATATAAACAATATATTAAGAATAAAGAAGAATTTGTTAAAAACTATGACCAAATGTTAAGAAATACTGGTATGATGAGCGTCGAAGATGTTGCTAAAGCAATGAATATTGATGTAACTAAAAAAGAATTTTGGATTGAAAGTTTAAAATTCATTGAAGAAGATATTGATGAGTTTGAAAAATTATTAAAAGAAGTAGGGATGATTAAATAATGGCAAAAGTATATTTTACAAAGGAAATTACTAAAGAAGCAGTATTAAGATTATATGAGCATTTAAATGTTAAGTTAGGACAAAATGTTGCTATAAAACTACATTCAGGAGAACCGGGTAATCAAAATTTTATAGGTCCAGATTTCTTTAAACCGATTATTGATAAAGTTGGTGGAACTGTTGTTGAATGTAATACCGCATATGAGGGTAGAAGAAACACATCTGAAAAACACTTAGAAACACTTAAAGAGCATGGTTGGACAAAATTCTTTAAAGTTGATTTATTAGATGAAAATGGTCCAGACTTAGAACTTGATATACCTGAAGGTAAAGTGATTAAGAAAAACTATATTGGTAAAAATATTGTAAAATATGATTCAATGTTAGTTCTTTCTCACTTTAAAGGACATCCAATGGGTGGATATGGGGGAGCTTTAAAACAATTATCGATTGGTGTTGCTTCTTCATATGGTAAAGCTTATATTCATGGTGCAGGAGATCCAAAAAAAATATGGACAGCTGATCATAACAGCTTCTTAGAGTCAATGGCTGATGCGTCAAAGTCAATTGTTGATTATTTTAAGGGTAAAATTATATATATCAATGTAATGAAAAATATGTCAGTTGACTGCGATTGTTGTAGTGTAGCTGAAGACCCTTGTATGAAAGATATTGGGATTTTAATTTCTACTGACCCTGTTGCGATTGATAAAGCATGCCTTAATTTAGTATATGCATCAAGCGATCCTGGTAAAGATCATTTAATTGAACGTATTGAATCAAGAAATGGTAAGTTAACGATTGAAGCAGCCTATGCTTTAGGAGTTGGCGATATTAATTATGAACTAATTGAATTATAAAAAAATATGTAGGTTCTTTGACCTACATATTTTTTATAGCTTTTTTGTTTCTTAAAAAGTATTGACCATTTTTGGCTAAAATTAACATAAAACTTGTAAAAGATAAAATGATTATCATTACAATTAACCAATATATAACACCTATTTTATAGTCCATTATTGTTTCACCAGGTGTAATTTGTATCCAAGAGTTTTCTTTATAGTCTAAGAAGAAGTACGGGAAATCATCTCGAACAGTTTGACCATTTTTATACGATGGATATGTAACACCTAAATTAGAAACAATTAAGGTAAATACAAAATAATATAATGGGAAAATTAGGGAAATCGGTGTATTCCCAAAATGAATTGTTTCATTTGGATCATCTATAAACCAATCAATAATAGCAATAAGAGGAACAAATTGATGCATAACGATACTTGAATATGAAAGAACAACAGCTTGTTGCCCCTCATTTATTAAAACTGGAGTAAGGATAATTCCGAATACTACAAATGTTAAAGTAATCGAAGTTGTAGAAACAAGCTTTAGTCGTTTAATCCATTTTGGAGTTGTGATAAATTTACCAGATAGTTGTAATATATCATATATAGATATAATAGCCATTGTTATTAATACTAAAATATTACTTTGAACAGTAAAAAAAGTTATTTCCCCAACATACTTATTAAAGAATGGTATTGGAAGATATGCAAGTGGGAATAAGATTAAACAAATTGCTCTAAAAATTAAAATAATTATTGTTTTTGTTTTGTTCATACTATGACCTCTACTATAATAATTATAATATTCTAATTCTTATTTTATCACAAAAAAAATAAAAATGTTTATTAGTTGATTTAAAAAAGCAATATTTTAATTAAACTTTAAAAATTTGTTATAATATAACTATAGATTAAAATAATATGGAGGTAGCAAATGAAACAAATTAGAGAAAGTGAATTTCAAAAAGAAGTATTAGAATTTGAAGGAATTGTTCTTGTTGATGTATTTACAGAATGGTGTGGATATTGTCATATGTTAACACCTGAATTAGAGGAAGCACAAGAAGAACTTCCAAACTTAAAGATTGTTAAGATTGATGCAGAAAAGACTGTAAACTTTGCCCGTGACTATAATATTCAATTTTATCCTGAAATGTTAATTTTTAAAAATGGTCAATTAGTTGGTAATATTGATGGCTATGTAAAAAGCAATGTTATTATTGAAACAATCAAGGAGTATATGTAATGAAAGGTTATCGATTAAACCCTAACCGTGATTTTGTAAACCGCATCATTGAAGGAATTCATCGTAGAGAAGGACATTGCCCTTGTCGAAAAGATGTTAATGAAGAAACGCTTTGTCCTTGTGATGAGTTTATAAAAACAGGCATTTGTCGTTGTGGTCTTTTTATTAAAGAAGAAGATGTTAGTAAATTTATGCCAAAGACAAGTGAAGAAACAAAGTAGTAGAATTTTTAACTAATGTAGGTGAGAAAATGATTGTACTAGTAGATATTGGTAATACAAATATTGTGATTGGTATTGCTAAAGATAATGAAATTGTTGATACTTATCGCATTTCAACTGATGCATCTTTAACTTCTGATGAGTATGCGGGTAAGTTAAAAGGTTTTGGAATTGATAAAAAAGATGTAGAAGGTGTTGCAATTTCTTCCGTTGTCCCACAACTGGATCATGTGTTTGAAAACTTATTTCAAAAATATTATGATAAAAAAGCTTTGGTTGTTGCATCGGGAGTTAAGAGTGGATTAAAACTTAAAATTGATAATCAAAAACAATTAGGAGCTGATTTGCTTTGTGATTGTGTTGGTGCATATGAAAAATATCCCGGTAATTTGCTTGTAGTTGATTTGGGAACTGCAACAAAATTACTTGCTGTTAATAAGAATAAAGAGTACTTAGGCGGTGCAATTGCGCCAGGAATATTAGGTTCGCTAAATAGTTTAGTTGCTTCAGCAGCAAAACTATCAAACATTAATCTAGCCATTCCTCCTAAGGTAATTGAAACAGAAACAACAAGATGTATTCAAAGTGGTGCACTAGTTGGCCATGCTTGCATGATAAATGGCTTATTAACTAAGATGAAAAAGGAGTTAAATTCGAACGATGTTAAGGTAATCTTAACTGGTGGTATTTCATATTTAATTAAAGATTTAATTGAACATGAATATTATTATGAACCAAATATCTTGTTAGAAGGGTTATTAAATATTTATAATAAGAACATATAACTTGTATATTAATAATATAATTTAGTGGTGATTTTATGCAAAAAGATGCGAGTACTATACCACTAATGTTCATTCAAACTATCTCAAATATTAAAGAAGATTGTCCTAATCAATCGTATTTTGATTCTCGATTTCAAGTTAAGAAAGTCGAAAACGAAGATAAAAAACCTTCTTTAAATGATACTTTGGCGATTAAAGATGACGTTTTAGAAAGAGTGAAAATTATTAAAAATGCTCTTTCAAAAAAGATGAAAGTGGTTTGTGAAATTACTCTTGATGATGATCAAATATTAGTTGGAAATATCTGTAATATAAATGATGATTCTTTTTTGTTAGATGAAAAGAAAATATATTTAAATAATGTTCTAGAAATAAATATTCAAACCTTATCTTACACATAGGAAAAAATCGTCAAATAAAAACGCTGGATAACCAGCGTATTTTTTAAAAATGAGTTTAATAGCTTGATATGTAGCTGCTTAAAGCAGCTACATATTTTATGCTTCAATCAAACAATTACAATTTGAGAAGTTGCAATTAATAGGATTAAAACATTGTACACAACAAATACAGTTAATATTAACAACAATTGTGTAGTTAGTGCAACTTAAAACTCCATTATCTAAAATTAATAATCTTAAAACAACTGTTTCGTTTCCTCTAACTTCTTCCACACGGAAATATTCAGTTGTTTCATTTGTTAGGCCAACATTAACCTCAAATAGATTAGCATCTAGATAAATAGAAATTGGTTTCGTATTATACATTGCAGACATCAAACATGATTCACATAAAGCATTAGCATTATTTATTAATGCTTCTTTTTGCATTTGATCAATCTTTTTTAATAAACCTAAAATGCTACTTGCATTTTGTTGCGTTGTGGTAATAGTTTGTGAACAAGCCATTAAAGCACCTCACTTTCACTATTACATTATGATAATAATATTAAAATTGTATAGGTAGAAATAATAAAAGATTAGTAGTTAATAAAAATAATCCAAGAAGAAAGGTATAGATGGAAAAGAAATAGATACTTCTTTTAGAAAGGATTTTCTGAAATAAATTAATACTCCATAAAGTACTTACAAAAGTAATACCAAAAATAATTAATAAAGTAACAATATCTTGGTTTTTAACAAAAGAAATAATATCAAAACTAAAAAAAGAAAGAATTAATGACCCGATGCTTGCAATTAGGTAAAGAAAAAAAGAAAAATCAAACAAACTGTTTAGGTGAATATTTCTTGTAACTCCCGAAAAGAAAGTCGATCCACTTCTACTAATTCCCGGAAAAATTGCTAAACCTTGAAATACGCCGATAATAAGGCTATCTAAATAAGATATTTCATCACTAAAAATCTTTTTCTTATTTAACATTTGAAATATTCCAAATAGCATTAAACTTGTTATAAGTAGAAAAATACCAATAAGTAATGTACTTGAAAAGAAAATATCGATTATGTCCTTGAATAAAAAACCGGTAATAGCAATAGGAATGCTAGCAATCAACAACTTTATAAGAAATGTTCTATTTAAATGTGGATATTTTGCATTTTTATTTGTAATCGAATTCTTAATTAAGTAATAAATCTTTTTACGAAAAAATGTTCCAATCGCAAGACATGATGCAAAATTAATTATAATTTCAATATTGATATTTAATGTACTAATATTTAATAATTTTTGGAAAATAATCATATGTGCACTAGAAGAAATTGGAAGAGGTTCAGTCACACCCTGAACAAATCCAATTAATGCCATTTTTAATAAATATATTATATTCATATAATCACCATTAAAGTATATGAGATTTTGAATTATAATTATTATATTTTTTAGTTGATAAAAATTGAATAATATAGTATAATAACCACATATAAAGGAGAATCAAATTATGAATTTATTATTAAGTACATTTAGATTCCTAGAAAGTAATACAAATCATTCAGAAGAACTAGCTAAACTAGCTTTCATTATTGCAGGTATATGCTTCTTAGTTCCAATTGTTGTTTTATCAATTATTGTTGTAATTAAGAAAATCATTAAAATTGCTAGAAAAACAAAGAAACCTGCAAAACCTAATCTATCTAAAGATGCATTCCTTGCTTTGTTTGGTAAAGATAATGTGTTATCTGTTGATACAGTTATGACGAGAGTTATTGTAGAAGTTAAGGATGTTGATTTAGTTAATTTCGAAGAATTAAAGAAATTAAATATCGGAATATTAATTACAGGTAATGTAGTAAAATGCTCTTCAGAAGAGTATGCCAATTTATTTAGATAATAATAAGACCTATTGCCTGTGCATAGGTCTTAATTGCTATTAGGAGGAAATTATGGATTTTAAAAATATCGTAGAACAAAATAAAGAATTAATGTTAAAAACATTAAAAGAATTATTACAAATCAAGAGTGTTCTTGATGAAGAAAACAAAACGAAAGAATATCCATTTGGTAAAGGAATAGATGATGCACTTAAGTATATGTTAAACCTTGCAAAAGTAGATGGTTTTGATACTCTTTATGATGATGGTTATGCAGGACATATTAGCTATGGCGAAAATGAAAAAGATATCGTAGGTGTACTATGTCACTTAGATGTTGTCCCTGAAGGTGATAACTGGACTTATCCACCATACAGTGCAACTATTGTTGATGATAAAATTTATGCTCGTGGAGCAATTGATGATAAAGGCCCTACTGTAGCTGCATACTATGCTTTAAAATTCATAAAAGACGCTAATATCAAGCTTAAAAAACAAATCAGAATTATTCTTGGAACCGATGAAGAAACAGGTTGGAGAGGTGTTGCCCATTACTTTTCTAAACATCCAATGCCTCAAATTGGTTTTGCCCCTGACTCAAGTTTTCCTTTAATCTATGGCGAAAAAGGAAGAATGTCATATGATTTAAGTTTAAAACATCATGATTGTTGCCAAATTCAAAATGACATTATTGTATCAATGAAAGGTGGCGAAAGATATAATGTTGTTTTAGATCATGTTGAAACATTAGCTAAAATTGATTTATCAGGTGAATATATGACATACCTTCAAGAAAATAATTTAAAAGGTGATGTTATAAAAGAAAATGATTTATATCGTTATGTTTTAGAAGGTGTTGCTGCACACGCAATGGAACCAGAAAAAGGCAGAAATGCGGGAACATATATGTGTAACTTCTTTAAAGAATATTCTAAAAATCAACTTGTTAAGTATGTAGGAGAACTACATCACTTAGCCCATAATATGGAAAAACATGAACTATATTATAATGACTATGAAATGGGTCCAATTACTTGTAATATTGGTATTATCGATATCAATAAAAACAACTCAAGAGTTACTCTTGACTTAAGATATCCAGTTCGCTATGATTTAGATAAATATAATAAAGTATTTAATGAAATTGTTGAAAAATATGATTTAATCATTACTGCATCAACTAATAAAGGTCCTCACTATGTATCTCCAAGTGATCCTCTTGTTGTTTTACTAAATGAAGCTTATGTAAAACATAGTCATGATACAGTAAATAAACCATTTACAGTTGGTGGTGGTACTTATGCTAGTATGATGCCAAAAGCCGTTGCCTTTGGTCCTGAAATGCCAAATGAAGAAGTAATGGCCCATCAACGTGATGAATACTTTAGTTTGTCAACATTCTTTATGAGCGTTCTAATCTACATTGACGCTATTATTGCCTTAGGTGAAATTGATGCGTAGACGAGGAGTTAAAAATCTAGATACAAGAATTGTTTCTCATCCTGAGGTTTTAATTCAAAATCCAACTGAATACAAAGGTAAATGGCGTAAGTTATTTAATAATGATAACCCAGTTTATCTTGAAATTGGAATGGGTAAAGGCGATTTTATTATTGAACTTGCTAGACGTAATCCTAATATAAATTATATTGGTTTAGAAAAATTCCCAAGTGTTATTGTTGTTGCTATGGATAAGGTTGTTGCAAGCAAATTAGATAATATCCGTTTAATTTGTTTTGATGCAACAAACTTAAAAGATATTTTTGAAGATCATGAAGTTGATCAAATATATTTAAACTTTAGTGACCCTTGGCCTAAAGCAAGACATGCAAAACGAAGATTAACTTCGAAGTTATTTTTAAGTATCTATCAAGATATTCTAAAAGAAGATGGGACAATTGAGTTCAAAACTGACAATCGTGGATTATTTGAATATAGTTTGATTTCATTTAATGAAAATAATTGGCAGATGTTAAACCTAACTTTAGATTTACATACTGACTATAATACAGAAGAAATTGCGAAAACTGAATATGAAAAAAGATTTATTGGTTTAGGACAACCAATTTACTTTGTAGAAATAAAGAAGAAAAGATAGTATGAAAGTATATTTAGGTAGTAAAAATATTGTTAAAATTAATGCAACAAAAGAAGTTTTAGAACCATATGGTTTTGAAGTAATTGGGGTTGATGTAGATAGTAAAGTATCAGCTCAACCAAAATGTGACGCTGAAACATTACAAGGTGCGTATAACCGTGCTAAGGCTTTACCAAGTAATGAGTTTCGTATTGGTTTAGAAGCTGGTATTGAGATTTTGGATAATCAAATGTACCTTACTAATTTTGGTGTATTAATTGATCCTAATAATAATGTCTATAAAGCAGGGGGAACAAGAATAGTTCTTCCTAAAGAAATTGCAAAACTAATTTTAGAAGATAAAATGGAATTAAGTGATGCTATGGAAACATACTTTAATACACTTGATATTAAACATAAAGAAGGAGCAATAGGATATTTTACTAATAATCTTGTTGTTCGAATTGATATATTTACTCATATAGTTAAACTATTATATGGTCAATATTTGTTTCATAGTATGAAACAATAAAAAGAGAAAAAACGTATTATTTAAAAAGGAGAAAATATGAAGGGGTTAATTTTACTTGCTAATCATTTTGAGGATGTTGAAGCAATATGCACAATTGATATGTTAAGAAGAGCGAAAATTACAATTGACTTAGTAAGTGTTACTAAAGAAAAACAACTTATTACGCAAAGTAATTTAGCTATTATGGTTGAAAAAACAATTGATGAAGTATGTTTAGACGATTATGATTTTGTTGTATTACCAGGTGGTAAGGCTGTGTTTGAAACACACTTAACAAGTAATGTTACAAACAATGTTATTGAACACTTTATGAATAAAAATAAGCTAGTTTGTGCCATATGCGCAGCACCTAAAGTGCTTTCTAAATATTTAGAAAATAAAGATTTTACATGTTTTCCAAGTTGTGAGGATGATATTTTAGGTAATTATACTTCAAGTAATGTTGAAGTTGTTGGTAATATTATTACATCTAAAGCAGCTGGAACAACCTTTGATTTTGCTTATGAAATTATTAAATATTTAGAAAACGAAGAATTAGCAAAAAAGGTAATTAACTCTGTTTATTATAAATAATAGAAAATCGCTTATTAGTAGATTAGATTCTATTGCATATATTTATTATTTATAATAAAATACTACTATAAAAAAGAAAGGAAGGTCGTTATGGGTAATGATTTATTAAGATTAGAAGACGTAACTAAATACTATACTTCGACTAATGGTGTTGGTCTTGGTCTTCATAAAGTAAATTTAACTTTTAATCTTGGTGAATTTGTCGTAATAACTGGTGCTTCAGGATCAGGTAAAACAACATTGTTAAATGTTATTACTGGCATGGATACTTATGAAGAAGGATCTATTTTTGTTGATGGGGAAGACACAACATATTATGGAACTGCCGACTACGAAAACTTTCGCCGAAAATATGTAAGTTTTATTTTCCAAAATTATAATTTGGTGGATTCTTTTACTGCATATCAAAATGTTGAATTAGCCTTGATTGCTCGTGGCATTCCAGCATCAGAAAGAAAGAAAGAAGTAATAGAAATTTTAAAACAAGTTGGTTTAGAAAAACGTATGAATCACAAGATAACAAAGTTATCTGGTGGGGAAAAACAACGTGTTTCGATTGCTCGTGCTTTATGTAGTGATGCGCCAATAATTGCTTGTGATGAAATTACAGGTAACCTAGATATGGCAACTTCAATCGAGATTATTCATTTACTTAAAAAATTAAGCAAAGGAAAACTTGTCCTTCTTGTAAGCCATGATGTCAATGAAGCTATTGACTATGCAACAAGAGTAGTAATTATGCATGATGGAAGTGTGGATAAAGACTATCCAGTTAATGCAAATGAAGATATATGCGATGATTGTTTAAAAGAAGAAGTTACAGAAAAACTTTTAGGTTATAAAAAAGAAAATCTATTTGAAAGAAAAAATAAAGAATTAAAGAAAACAAAGAAATTAGGTATTATTTCCCTTGTTTTAAGTATTTTAGGCTTAATGACAAATAATATAATATTTATGATTTTAGCCATAATTTTAGGAAACAAGTCACTTGGAACAACAGGACGAAAACTTGGACTTGTTGCAAAAATAATTGGTACAATAGCTATTATTTTCTCAATTATTTTTGATATTGTTTTCTTAATTATTATAATCAAATTTATCATTCCAACAGTATTAAGTTGGTATGGAATTTTCTGGTAAAGGGGTGATAATATGAAATGTCGTAAATGTGGCAAAGAAATTATTGCTCAAGATTCAAAAGAAACAAAAGAAAGAGTAGTTAATAAAGTAAAGTTTAAAGATACAATTAGACTTTCAATATTAACACTTGTTTCAACTCCGGGTAAATTTACATTGTTACTTATTATTTCTTTATTCTTTACGTTGTTTTTGTTCTTTGGTATTACAACATATCTGTATATGGAGAAAATATCTTTTGATCTTGTTGAAACAAAGACATCTGCCGATTTTTCAACATATAACAATCGTGTTATTATTCGTAAGAAAAATAATGAACCATTTACTTTAGAAGAAATTGATTCATTTAGAGATATTAAAAATGTATCTGCAGTTATTGAAAATGATATTTTCTTTGACAGTAAAATCTATTATGCATTTGATGAAGATGTTGACATTAACTATTATGCATCATCAGCACAACCTGCAGAAAACTTGAAGTTTACTGATTTAAAATATGGACGTTTACCTAAAAATAAAGATGAAGTAGTTTTAGTTTTAGATCGTAAATATCTTAACAAAGATGTATATGTTGCTTTAGATGGTGATGCGGAACCACGTATTTGTAAGGTGGTTGGGTTGTTACCAACAAATGCAGATAATTCAATCTATGTTCATGAAAGTTTAGTTGATACAATTGTTGAAAGACTGGAAATGAATAAAACAATGATTTATTTTCAAAGTCTACCACTTGATAATAATCTTGCAATGCTTGCTCAAAAATATGACTGGTATGTTGATAATTCTCTAGGTGATAATGAAATTCGTGTTGAAACACACACTACCCAATCTGATTCTGGTGAGAACAACAAGGTTGAAAAAAGATACAATGATTTAGGTTTTTATTTTGAATCAAATAATAACCGGTTAAATCTTGATAACATTAATCTTATTTATCATAAATATACATACCCACCAGTTGAGGCATCAAGTAAAACAGGTAAACAATATGTATATAATGTTTGTGTTCGTACTAGTACTCCAAGCACAAATGGTTTCTTAAACCAAAAGAATTATGATTTATTAAAAGAATTCCAAACACAACATTTCCAAATTTCTGTTTTAGTTAATAATGAGAAAAATTTAGAAAAAGTTGTTAAGAAAATTGAAGGTAAAGATAGTCCATATTATTGTAGTGTTAAGGGCTTAATTGAAAATGAACAACAAGTCCTTCTTGCAACAACATTTGAAACAATTGTTGGTGTTGCAATTGTTGCATTAACGTTAGGCCTATCTGCAATAGTTTATATTATTTTAAAAAATATTTTAAACTCTCAACAAAAATCTTTCTTGATAATGCGTTCACTCGGCATTGATGGAAAGAATATCTCTATTCAAATATACGTAATGCTTGCATTTACATTGTTAATTAGTTTTATCGGTATATTCTTTTTGTGGTTATTATTAAAACTAAGAAACTTTGGCGGTTTCTTCGTCGGAATTCATAATTCATCATTCCTAGTTGTTATTTTAATCTATATTATTTCGACGGCAGTGTTTGCATTCTTAGGATTTAAGTATTCGACAAGTGTAATTCACTCATCAATCGTAAATAAGGAAATGGAGTAGGATTATGCTAAAGATTAAGAATTTAAATAAATACTACAATAAAAATAAACCAAATGAAATACATGTTATTAATGATTCAACTTTTGAACTAGGAGATAAAGGACTAGTATCAATACTAGGTCACTCTGGAAGTGGGAAAACAACTCTTTTAAATTCACTTTGTGGGATTGATAAAGTTGATACTGGTGAAATTATTATAGATAAAACAGTAATAAAAGATTACAAAGCAGGAAAAATGGATGATATTCGAAATAAATATTTTGGTTATATTTTCCAAAACTACAACCTACTTGGTAACCAAACAGTATATGAAAATGTTGCTTTTGCCCTTAAACTTTTAGGAATTAAGGATGAGGCATTAATCGAAGAAAGAACAATGCGAGCTCTAAAAATCGTTAAGATGGATAAATACCGAAACCGACTTGCGAAAAACCTAAGTGGTGGGCAAATGCAAAGAGTTTCGATTGCTAGAGCCATTGTTAAAGATGCTAAAATTATCCTTGCAGATGAGGCAACAGGTAACTTAGACCGTAAGAATACTGTAATCATTATGAGTATTTTAAGAGAAATTGCTAATGATTGCTTGGTTGTTATGGTAACTCATGAAAGAGAATTAGCCTATGCATATTCTGACCGTATCTTAGAAATTCAAGATGGTATTATTATTAAAGATATTGAAAATGAGGCTCTAAGTGAAGAATATTCATATGATGATGAAAGCATTGTTCATTTAGGCGATTATAATAAAGATGAACTTGTTAATAATGAAGATGTTGAAGTTACTAGATACTATACTAATGATTTAGGCAAAGTTAAAATTGAATTCGTTATCAAAGATAATCAAGTTTTAGTTAAAACATCATCACCTCTTGAAATTCGTGTTGTTGATGAAAATAGTTTAGTTAAATTTGATTATGCTAAAAAAGAAGATTTCAAAACACCTTTAGTTGATAAAGAAGAAATTAAAATTGATCCGCTTGATAAAAAAGGCTTAAAAGGAAGATACCCGATTAATATATTCAAAATAATGTATGAAGGTATTATCAAGTTATTCCAAGGACGTTCAATTAAACGTTTTGTTTTAATGGCATTTACTATTTCGGCTTTATTACTAACAGTATCGATTGGTTTACTTCGAGGTTTTAGTAAAATTGACGAAAAGAAGTTTATGCAAACGAATCGTGACTTAGTTCGTGTTCATGCTAATGATATTAAAGAAGAAACTTTCTTAGCAATGTATGATGAATTAATGAACCGTGAAGATGTCTATGAGATAGTGTATCGTACAACTGATGTTCATATCACAGCTACTCTTTATGAAGGTTCACCAGATACTTTTGAATCTTCATTTGCTATTAATGCTTTAATTCAAAGTGTTAATGATTTTAAGATTAATAAAGAGTTAGTCAATAAATTAGATGATAATAGTGTAATCATTGACCAATATTTAGTTGATTACCTATTAAAAGATTATTCTTATTATTTCCAAACAGAAAAATCAATCTTAGAACAAAAGATTATTATAAATGCTAAAGAGTATTCAATTGTTGGAATTACAAATGAAAAAAACTTTAATATCTATATGTTAGATGACGTTGCGAAAAGTCTTAATCACTCAAATGAAGTCGTAAAAGTAATCGAAGATCTTGAAGATGGCTATATAAGACTTCCAAAGAGTTTATTCCATGAATATAGTTATCGTTATACTTTTACACTTCAAAATGTGAAAAAAGAATATAAAATTGATAAGACTAAATATATGATTATTGGCGAAGACTTAGCAACATATGGGATGAATCTTGCAACTGCTAGAGATTATTTCAAAACCCTAATGTTTGAAACAATCTTAAACCGTGAAGGCGCTTTAGGAAAATGTGAATTCTATGTCTATACGAACGATTATGAACAATTATTAAAAGATTATAGAGATAATGGTGCTTTTAAGTTTACAAGTACATATGAAAATAATAAACAACATTATTTAAGTATTTATATGGGAATAACAATTACCATGACTTTAGTTAGTTTAATTGTTTTCATTGCTCCATTAATAATGTTATATTTCTTAATGCGTTCTAGCACAATCAGTAAGATAAAAGAAATTGCAATCTTTAGAGCTTTAGGCATGCGAAATAGAACTGTAATTGCAACTCAATTTTTTGAACTATTATCAATTATTTCACTATATGCAATTCCGGGTTATTTTGTAGGAATAATCTTTATGATTTTAACAAATGGTGTTCTTGCAACTTATTCAATTGATGTTATTACAATCTTTGGTAGTTTAGCGTTACTAATGTTAATAATTGTCTCAGTTGGACTACTTCCAATCTTAAGAATTGTTAAGAAAATACCACAACAATTAATTACAAAATATGATATTTAAAAAATGTTTATTGTTTTACAAAGAACAGAAAATGTGATATAATAATAAAGCTGAGAAAACGCAGTTTTCTCCCCTTGCTTAATTTTAATAATTAGGCCGATAGACCAAAAGGAGGTAAAATAAATGAAAAAGTATGAAGTTATGTTTATCATTCGTCCTAATCTAGACGAACAAGCTAGAGAAGCTCTAGTTGCAGAAGTTAGTGAAGTTTTCACTGCTCGCGCATCTGAAGTTTTAAATGTTAAAAACATGGGACTTAGAGAATTAGCATACGAAATTGCTGGTGAAAAGAAAGGCTTTTATGTATTATTAAACGTAAACGCTACACCTGAAGCAGTTAAAGAATTTGAACGTGTTGCTAACATCAAAGAAGCTATCATTCGTTACATTACAGTAGCAGAATAATTGAGGTAACTTATGAATAGAGTCGTACTTGTAGGAAGAATTACAAGAGATCCCGAACTTAGAACATCACCATCAGGTGTTTCGTTCGTTGCTTTCAGTATTGCGGTTAACAGAACAAATGTTAACGCAAATGGAGAAAGAGAAGCAGACTTTATTAATTGCGTAGCATTTAATAAACAAGCAGAAAATTTAGCTCGTTTTATCAAAAAGGGTGGACAAATTGGTGTAGATGGGAAATTACAAACAAGAAGATATCAAGCACCAGATGGCTCAAATCGTTATGCGACAGATGTTATTTGTGATCAAGTTCATTTTTTAGAACCTAGAGGAACACAACAACAAGGTGGTTATAATGATTATTCATCATATGAACCAGCACCTCAACAACGTCCTGCATATCAAGAACCAAAACAAGAAAAACAATCTAGTATGTTTGATGATGTTAAAACTCAATTTGATATTACAGATGATGATTTACCATTTTAGGAGGAATTAGATAATGGCAGTTTTTAAGAAAAGAAGAAAAACATGTTACTTTACTGATAACAAAGTTCAAAAAATTGATTGGAAAGATGCTGACTTACTAAAAAGATTCATCTCAGATAGAGGAAAAATCTTACCTAGAAGAATCACTGGTACAAAAGC
>JAZNQD010000040.1:0-30007 GCA_045589955.1 Bacilli bacterium
CCTGTGAATTAGTTTAGGGTTCAAGCAATTACACCTGTGAATTAGTTTAGGGTTTTAAAACCTGTGAAAAACTTTAGGGTCAAAAAATCCGACTAGAAATAGTCGGATTTTCTTTGCAAAAACACACAATAAATGATATAATATAAACGTAAGTTTACTTACGTTTGGGGTTTCCTTTTATAGGAATGTCTTTGTTTAATGAATACATAATTCTATTTCGTAGTCTATTAAAATTTGTGTATCCATTAGCAGATTTTAGAATCGTTTTGATTCTTGAATTAGCTCCTTCAATAGGACCATTGGAAAGTCTCTTTCCTTGGTATCTAATGAAGGAGTTTTTTGTTTCGACTTTCCAATGAATAAGTATAGGGAGACCCTAAACTAATTCACTGGTATACTCAAACCCTAAACTAATTCACATAATCTTTTAAAAGGCCTCATTTTTAATTTAGTTTTAATAAATATTAATTCTAGAATTTACCATAAAAAATCTAGGCAAAAATTCGTAAAACGCTTGCATAAATAATATAGTTATGTTATAATTATAGTACAAACGCTTTCAAAAACATATAGGAGGAAAAATTATGAAAAAAGCTTTTGCTGTTATGACTACAATGTTAGTCGCTTTAGCATGTTTTGGTTTTTTAACTAAAGCTCAAGTAAACGCTGCTGAAAGTAAAATTTTTACTGAAGACCCTACTTTAGCTGAAGATGAAATTCCAATGTACATCATGGATAGTATTTATAGTACTTTCCCAAATTATTATAATAATGAAGAATTACCAGATGAAAAATGGCAAGGTTCATCTCGTATGTATCCGTGGAACGAATTAAAATTACGTATCGCTCAATACGAAAATGGCCAACCTACTGGTAAATACTACGCTGTATATTTTACTGGTGCACTTACTCACATGAGCGGAAACGACCAAGTACCTGGTGCTGGTAAAAACATTTTAGTATATGAACTAGACGCTGAAGGTAAAGTTCAATTATCAAGATATGATCAAGGCACAAAATACGCTAACCGTAATGCTGCTGACCCATCTCTTTCTCACATGAACACAAACATTAGTGGACAAGATCTATACTTCAATATGCAAGAAGCATTCAAAAAAGTTGGTGACGGTGCAGACGATGGTCGTATGTACTTAGCATCATTAGTATTTGATGGTCAAGGTCGCGCAATCCGTGGTTCTGTTGGTAACTCAGTATTCTTAGAACCTGGAACTGAAGGTGCTGCTGCAAACTTAATGGCTCCTTTATTCTGCTACGTTGATGGTAAAGTTGTTAAATATGTTGAAGGTGAAACTATTCCTGATAAGAAGATGGAAGCTAAAGTTGACCCTGAAACTGGTGAAGTTATTCTTGACGAAGAAGGTAACCCAGAAATGGTAGAAACTGACAAACCTGCAATGCTTTACAAGAGATTTACTTGGGCATGGTTTGAAAAAGATGCTGAAGGTAACTTACCTGAACACGTTAAAATTAACACTGTTGGATACCTTGAAGAAGGTTGGGATAAAGATGCATGGGACTACGCTTGGGAACAAGATGGTGGTATGATGTGTATCGCATTCATGGGAACTGATGGTAGCGAAGAATTATTAGACGCTGACATGTTAGCTGCTTATAATAGAGATCAAAAAGCTGCATGGACTGGTGAAGGCGAATATGTTGACGCTGCAGCTGGTACAGTATCAAGAAACGTTATCACTCATTTCTATGTACCTGCTGGTGGTTACACTTATGACTTAGGTTACTTAGATAGAGGTACTGCTTTATATCCTATTTATCATACAATTTTCTTAAACTCATTTGCATATGGTAGAGCTGAAAACTATTCTGCACAAAGAACAGTTAACTTCTCTGCTGGTGGTTTAATGGCTCAAGATTACGCTAGCGAAGGCACTGGTTTACGTTTAATGGAAAATAATGTTATCGAAGTTATGCCTGGTACAGTTATTAAACCTGGATCAAACGTTGTTTACACTGGTTTAACTCGTTACTGGGATAAAGGTGAAGATGGTCAATCAAACGATGTAACTAAATTCATCTCTTCTGATTCAACTTGTGAATTCTATATTAAAGTTAATGGTTCAACAGTTGTTATGCCTAACTTATATGCTTCATTTGATGATTTAGTAACTGACTTCATGAAAGACATGAACGCATGGCGTAAATCATTATTATCTGAAGCTGATCAAGCTACATATGTAGATGTTCCTGCTCCAACTCAAGCTGAAGCTAATGGTTCTAGTAGTAAATTCTATACTACATTCAATAACTACTTCTGTAGTTTCTATGGTGATGCTAATAGCTTCATCGCTCAACCTCAATACAATGCAAAATGGCGTTGGGTTTATGAATACGTTGCACAACAAACTGGTTCTGGTGTAACATTCGATTTCAACACTAACAAAGCTTCATCTCCTGGTCAATGGACTTGCTCAATGGCTGGTTTCTTATCACAAGCTCCTAAAGGTTCTGGATGGCCTTGCAACAAAGGTGATTTCACTAATGCTGCTACAGACTTATTATATCCAAGTTGGGGTGAATATGCTATCGACACAACTGGTGCAGAATTAGATACAGCTTATGAAGTTGAATACCGTGTTGTTAATGCTGCAACTGAAAACGAATCTTCAATTTCAATTACTTATGTTGTAACTGACGTTTATACTCCAATCATTGAAGTTAACGAAGCTGCATTAAATGTTTCTAATGAATTAGTTGATGGTGCATTAGTTATCAATGGTGGTCAACCTATTACTGCTGCTCAATTATTAACAGCTTATAATGGTAAATACACTGAATTAACTAACACATTAGCTCAAAACTTAAAAGGTAGAGATATTACTTATAAAGTAACAATGGAATCTGACACATTAGATTTCAATAACCCTACTGAAGGTTCTCACTTAGTTACTGCAAGAGTTGCTGCTTCTGCTACAAAACAAGCTGTTGCTCAATTTACAGTAGTTATCAGAGACAGAACTGCTCCAGAAGTTGAAGTTGTTTCTGAAACAGTTAATATTGCTTATGGTTCAACATTTGATGCATCTGTAGGTATCGTATCTGCATATGACAAAGTTGATGGCAATTTAAAACTTGCTCCATTTAGTTGGTGTGTTGATTTATCAGATACTCCAGTAAATACAACTAAACCTGGTCAATATACAGTTAAAGTTAGTGTTTACGATAAAGCTGGTAACCACACAGATGTTTCTTACAAAGTAGTTGTTGCTGCTGCTTACGCATCTAACGATGCAGTTAAAGACTTAGGCGATCTTCTTGAAGAAGTTGGTATCCTAGTTGAAGAAGCTAAAGAAGCTATCAATGGTGTAATCAACCAAGTTACTGCTGTTAACACTAAGTTAGACAGCCAAAAAGGCGGATGCGCTAAATCTTCTGGTGCTTTAGCAGTTTCAATCTTAAGTGCTGCAAGCTTATTAGTAGTAGTTTTAAGAAAAAAACACTAATTAATTAAACAATAAGGGTGGAGTGCTTTGCTTCCACCCTTATATACTGAAATTATGATATTTCAAAAAATAGACTTTAAAACAGACCTTAAAGAAATAACTGATATATGGAATAAAGAATTTGGTCTAGTTCTTCCTATATCATATGCATTGATGGAAAGAAATACCAATAATGCATATCAAGAAGCTTCTTTCATTGTAAAAGAGAATGAAGAAATTGCTGGATTTATAATTTCAAAAATATATGATTATACATATCATAATGAAAGTTATGAACAAACAGGATGGATAAGTTTAATATATGTTGTCCCTAAATATCGTAAACATGGTATAGGAACAAAACTTCTAAAGCTTTCTGAAGAAGAATTTATTAAACTTAATAAAACAACTTTATTTATTGGAAAAGACTTTTATAATTTCTTTCCTGGACTTCCAATAGATCTTAAAAAGAATTTGGAATGGTTTCAAAAAAGAGGTTACGAAAGACTTTATAATACTTGTGATTTAATAAAAAATAAGGATATTAAAATTCCACTTCGAAATAATAAGATTAAATTTGTTTTAGGAAATCAAGTTTCTCGAGCAAAGATAATAGAATTTATTGAGTCTAATTGGCCGGGTCGTTGGACATTAGAAGCAATTGATTATTTTGAAAGTGGCGGAGAGGGAAAAGAATATTTAGTTGGTTTGGATGGAAATAAGATATGTGCATTCGCTAAACTTGGTTTTCCTGATACTCCAACAAAACTAATTAGCTACAGTCTAACTTGGCGTGATAAATTCGATTTTTTAGGAGGAATCGGCCCGCTAGGTGTTGATAAGAGCTACAGAGGTCAAAGTATCGGTTATGATTTAGTTGCTTCAGCAACAAATATCTTGATCGATGCAGGCGCTGATAATATCATAATAGACTGGACAAATTTACTTGACTTCTACCGAAAGTTCGGATTTGAAGTCTATAAAACTTATGATTATTTACAAAAAAATTTAAAAGGAGATTTAAAATGAAATTAAAAAAGATTTTTACTTTTGTTATTGCATTAGTAGTTTGTCTTTCATTAGTTGCATGTAAACCTAAACCTCAAGGTGGAACTGGAGGCGGTGGTGAACAACCTGGACCTTCAACTCATACATGCGCAGATAATAATGGTGACAATAAATGTGACCAATGTGGTAAAGATTTAGGCGGCGGCGAACAACCAGCTGTTTACCAACCTAAATGGGAATTAAATCCTACTGGTTGGAAAGGTAACGGTATGTACGTTAAAATTAAATGTTTACCAGTTTCTGAATTTGACCCATTTGATGTTAACTATACTGGTGACAACCAAGAAATTAAAATGAGACATCAACAATTAGTTGCTCAAGCTTATGATATTAAAATTAAATATGTTGCTTGGGATGACTCTGAACAATGGGGACCTGTTCGTGCTGCTGCAGTAGTAAGTAACTTCACAAGTGGTGCTTATCAAGCAGATGATATTTATGTAGTTAATATTTCAAGTAACTGGATTCCTACAATCGTTAAATCTGGTGCATTAGCTCCATTAGCAGTTATCAGAAATGGTAACGTTACTGAAGGTATCTTAGCTAACTTCAACAGTGATGGCGATAAATATATCCAAGACCCAACTATCAATGAAGCATTATCTGCATCAAATAAAGTTTATGGTATTTCTACAGGTAAATCAACTCCTGACCATTTCATTTACTATAACGTTGATTTAGTTGAAAAAGCTAACGCTGAAGATCCAGCTGATTTATGGATGAAAGGTGAATGGACATTATCAAGATTCCAAGAATGGGTTAGAACAACTCAAAGTAACTTACCTGCTGAACACTATGTATTAGACATGGGTTACCCTGAATTTGCTTTAGGTATGGTTGCTTCAACTGGTAACCAATTCGTTTCTGTAAGCCCAATCCAAAAAATCAACATGTTAGAAGATGGTGTTACTAACGTTATCAAAGTTATCCAAAACTTCTACAAAGATGGTTATTATAATGCACGTGGTTCACAAGACGTTACTGACCAATTCATTTCTGGTACTACAGTTCTTCACTCTGGTCAATTCTGGTTCATCAAAGCTGACGACAGATTCAATGCTAAAGTTAACAACTTAAGATTAGGTGTTGTTCCTTACCCAGCTGCAGATGGTGATAACATTAGTGTTATTACTTCAAGTGATGCTGACGAAGCTATCATCGGTTCAAATGGCGAACCATTAACTAAAGATGGTGCTTACGTTACAGGTTTAGATATGAGTGGTGCTTCATTCAAGATTCCATTCGCATCAACAACTTGCTACAGTGTTCTTGACTACTCTAACGGTAAAAATGGTATCAACGCTGAAATCGTTGCTAACATCTTAATCGACTTATATGCAGGTCAAGGTGCTGATCCAGCTCAAACTGAAACATTAACAGAAGAAGAAGGATTCAGAATTTACTTAGAATCATTATTCGACCGTCCTATCGATATCGAAGTTGTTATGTCTACATATAATAGCACTTACTTCGAATTATTCGAAACTGTTTCTATGACAGTTGGTGGTGGTTCTCACTTCGGTACAGATGCATTCTGGCCATTATGTGGAACTATCTGTAGAGATGCTTCTAAAGATCCATTTACAGAATTCAACGCTGTTTACGATAAATATCGTCAAGCAATGGTTGACATGGGTTATAACCCTCGTTAATATTTAACAAATTAGATGAGAAACTTTTGTTTCTCATCTTTTTTTATAAATATTATTTTATCTAGTGAAATAAATTGAAGAATATGCTATAATAATATATATTGGAGGAATATGTATGGAATTTGAAAAGAAAACCCAATCAAAAGCATATTACTTTTTTGAAAAATTATTTAGAACATTTATTTGCAATATTCTTTGTGTAGCCTCAATGGCTATTCCTGTTGCAATATTCATTTTATTATTAATTGATTTAGGCCGTTATGGAGCCGATGCTAAAATTAATGTTGATGATATGAATAAACTAATGTTATTATTCTGGATTGCAAGTGCCTCATTTATCGGCACATTCCCTTTTTTAATCCTACCTTCCCTTGTTGCATCTACTGATGTATTAAAAGATGGATTATCTGGAACGAATGTATTTAAATCATGGTTTTATGCATTTAAAAGATATTTTCTAAAATCAATGCTTATAGGCTTAATCTATAGTGGTTTATTTCTAATCGTTTGGTTTTGTTTATATTTTTATAGTAATGCTAACCTAATGGATTTTTCTAATGTGTTTGGAGAAAATGTTGCACAAGTATTATCAAAAATCCAAACATTTATGTTTCAGGCTGGATTCGTTGTTATATTACTTTTTGCAATTATACTATGCTTATTAGTTGTACATATTCCAATGGTGATAATTACACTTCCAAGAATGCGTGTTATTGATATGTTAAAAACAAATGTCTTTATGGCAATTAATTATTTTTTAAACACCATTGTCCTATTTGCAATGTTAATTGTTAGTATTATTGGATTTGCATTTTTCCCGATTTGGATTATCTTTGGCATAAGCCTACCAATCTTAATTGGACTTAGATTTTCGAAGGTTAATTATCGTGAATTAGAAAAAGTTGATTTTGATAAAATAAATAGTCAAGTTGAAAAAGATTTAGAAGAAGAGGAGTTATATGAGTAAAGTAGTTTTAGGTATTGAAAGAATTGATGAATATAAAGATTTTTTTAAAGGAAAGAGAATTGGTTTAATCACAAATCCAACTGGGATAACAAGTGATTTTGTTTCTTCAATTGATGTATTAAGAGAAAAAACAAATCTTGTTGCTTTGTTTTCGCCAGAACATGGAGTTAGAGCTGATATTCAAGCAGGTATGCACTTACCAACATATGTTGATGAAGAAACTGGTATTACAGTTTACAGCTTATATGGTAAACATAAAAGACCATCTCAAGAAATGATGGATCAAATTGATATAATGTCAATTGATGTTCAAGACAATGGTTCTAGATATTATACATTCATTTATACAATGGCATATGCAATGTATGCTTGTGCTGAATGTGGTAAAGAGTTTGTAGTCTTTGATAGACCTAACCCAATTGGTGGAGTTAAAGTTGAAGGAAATAAACTTGATACTGAAAAATATCGTTCTTTTGTTGGGTATTTTGAAATGCCTCAACGTCATGGTATGACTATTGGTGAACTTGCGAAACTATTTAATGAGGAATATAAAATAGGTTGTAAATTAACAGTTATTCCAATGAAAGGGTGGGAACGCCATATGAGTTTTGAAGACACTGGTCTTCCTTGGGTAGTACCTACACCAAATATTCCAACAATTAATACTTGTTATACCTATAATGCAACTTGCATTTTTGAAGGAACTAACTTTGCAGAAGGAAGAGGAACAACAACACCGTTCGAACTTATTGGTGCACCTTGGGTAAAATCAGAAGTTCTTGCAAGAGAATTAAATGCTTATAATCTTGAAGGTGTTCATTTTAGACCACAATACTTCACTCCAACGTTCTCAAAATATAAAGACGAATTATGTGGTGGTGTATATGTTCATGTTACAAATCGTGAAAAGTTTGACACTATTAAAACAAGTTGGACTTTATTACATCATATCAGAACTACTTATAAAGAACACTTCAAAATTAATAAACCTTATGTTGAAGGCCGTCCAACTTTATTCCATTTTGAAGCAGGACATGATAATGTAATTGTTCCAAATCAAACTTTAGAACAACAATTACAACACTTAGAAGAAAACAAAAAAGAATTCTTAGAAATTCGTAAACCATATTTATTATATTAGTAGGATTATTTATGATAGCAATTGGCATAATGAGTGGAACTTCCTTAGATGGTATTGATGTTGCAATTATCGATATTAATGAAAACAATTTTAAAACAATTGGTTTTATAACTGTTCCATATCAAGAAGAAATTAAAAATAGAATATTAGAGTGTTCTGATTTAGAAAAATCGAATGTTCAAAAAATATGTAGTCTTAATGTTGAGGTAAGTTACCTTTATGTAGAAGCCATTAAAGAAGCACTATTGAAATATAATATTAATATTGAAGATGTTTCTTTTATTGCAATGCATGGGCAAACAATTTGGCATAATCCTAATCAAATGGATGGCTACTGTTCATCAACATTACAAATCGGTGACCCAAGCGTTGTTGCATATGCTTTTAACAAAGATGTTGTCAGTAACTTTAGAACAATGGACATGGCAGCTGGCGGTAGTGGGGCTCCTCTTATGCCCTATGCTCATTACTTAATGTTTAAACATGAACATAAGAAAATTGCTATTCAAAATATTGGTGGTATAGGTAATATTACCTACATTGATGATGAAAATATCATAGCTTTTGATACTGGCCCAGGCAATATGTTAATTGATGGGGCGATGAAAGTCTTATATAATAAAGCATATGATGAAAATGGTAATATAGCCTTAACTGGTAAAGTAATAAAACCTGTACTTGAATACTTGCTAAAAGATGAGTATTTATCTCTTCCTTATCCGAAAAGTACAGGAAGAGAAAAATATAATAAAGATTATTTAAATAATATTATCACAATGTCTAAAAAATACTCAGATAAAGATGAAGACATTATAACAACTATTACTACCTATACGGCAGAAACAATTATCGACCAGACAAAACGTTTTTTCAAAGGAATAGAAAAAATTGTTATTGCGGGCGGCGGGGCTAACAATAAATATATTATAAAATATTTACAAGATAATTTAGATTATGAGGTTGTTAAGTCTGACATCAATGATGAAATGGAAGCAATTGGATTTGCTTTACTAGGATATGCGACATTAAACAATATCCCTAGTAATGTTAAATCAGTAACTGGAGCTCGTGATAACGTTATTTTAGGGAATATTACTAAAGCACCTTTAAAATAAATGGAGTCAATATGAATGAATTTAAAAAAATAACAACAGAAGCTAGTAATACTAGCACAAAGAATATTGATTTATTATCAACTAAAGAAATGTTACTAAAAATAAATGACGAAGACTTAACAGTTGCAAGTGCAGTTAGAAACGCTATTGATCAAGTTGTGATTGTTGTTGATAAAATTGTTGAGTCATTTATGAACGATGGGCGTTTAATTTATATGGGAGCGGGCACAAGTGGAAGAATTGGAATTTTAGATTCTGTTGAATGTCCACCAACCTATGGTGTTTCTAGTGATATGGTTATGTGTCTAATGGCAGGAGGCGAACATGCCTTTGTTAAAGCTGTTGAGGGTGCCGAGGATTCTAAAACTTTAGCCATTGCTGACTTAAAAAAGATCAACTTAACAAAAAATGATATTGTTGTTGGGATTGCGGCGAGTGGAAGAACACCGTATGTTTTAGGTGGAATCGAGTATGCAAAATTGGTTGGTGCACCAACTGCATGTATTACTACAAGTAAAGGAAGCATCCTTGCAAGTTTAGTTGATTATCCTATTGAAGCTGTTACTGGTCAAGAAGTAATAACTGGTTCAACAAGAATGAAATCAGGTACGGCTCAAAAACTTATTTGTAATATGTTATCAACAGCATCGATGATTAAAATGGGCAAAGTATATGGAAATTATATGATCGATGTAAAAGCAACAAATGAAAAACTAGTTGCTCGTTCATATACAATTGTTTCGGAGATTACGGGATGTTCTTTAGAAGAAGCAATAGAAAAAATCAATAAGTACGGCACAATTAAAAAAGCTCTTATTGCTTATTTTACAGATTGTGAGGATATCAAACTTATTGATCAAGTACTTGTAAAAGTAAAAGGAAATATTCGTTCTGCTATTGCAGAAATTAGTAAAGGAGAATAAAAATGAAGGTTACATATCAAGAATTATGCGTTAATGGTAAAATTATTAGAGGTTTATTGTCTACACCTGATAATGGTGAATATAAGAATTTAATGCCAATGTTCCATGGTTTTACAGGACATAAAAATGAACATGCATATTTATTTAAACAACTTACAGAACAAATGGTTGGTTTAGGCTATGCAACAATTAGATTTGATTTTAGTGGTAACGGCGATAGTGATGGTCATTTTGAAGATATGACATATGATACATTAATGGCCGAAGCAGAGGCGATTATGGATTATGCATATTCAATCTCAAATAAAAAACTTATTCCTCTTGGCTTTTCAATGGGTGGATGTATTAATTCATTAATTTCTTATCAAAAACAAGACATTGTTGAAAGAATCGTTTTAATTTCTCCTGCAGGTAATATGGACAAAAACGCTAAAAATCGTGAAAGATACATGAAAACTCCTGAAGATAAGTTAATTGACTTAGGTGGTTTCTATTTAAGTAAAGAATTTATTGATTCTTTCCAAAAAGATTTAATGGGTCATTGTCCTAATTTCAAACAACCAGTGTTAATTATTCATGGTTCTGTCGATCAAGCGGTTAGTGTTGAAGTGGGTAAGAAATACAATGAGCTATACCCTAATAGTAAATTATGCATTGTTGAAAACGCCCCTCATGGTTATAACACAGTTGAATTCAGAAACGAAATCAGAAAGATTATTGATGAGAATTTTAAATAGGCTGACTGATTAGGTCAGCTTTTAATTTTTTGTAGAAGGTGATATTATGAAAAAACTTATATGTGTAATTGATGTTCAAAACGATTTTATTGATGGATCTTTGCGTAATGAAGATGCAATTAAAGTTGTTCCAGGTATTGTAAATTATTTAAAAGAAAATCTTGATCAAGCGTATGTTGTTGCGACATATGATACACACTATGATAATTACTTAGATACACAAGAAGGATTCTACTTGCCAGTTACTCATTGCGTTAAAGGAACAAAAGGTCATGCTATGAATAAGGAAGTAAAAGAAGTCTTTGATCAGTATGATAATAAAGGGATAAAAAAAGAAATAACAAAACTTACTTTTGGAGCAAACCCAAATGATTGGTCTGAAATTATCGATGAGTTGAAACAAAATGATGATTTTTCTGGTGAAATTGAACTACTTGGATTTTGTACTGATATATGTGTTGTTTCTAATGCTTTACTTCTAAAAGCACTTTATCCAGATTTAAAAATCGCCGTTTTAGAAAAATTATGTGCAGGTGTTACAAAAGAAAAACATGATTCAGCTATTGAAGTTATGAAATCTTGTCAGATTGAAATAAAATAAAACGTGTATTTCGTTTGAAATACACGTCTTTTTTTATTTAATTTTTCTTCCGATACCCATTTTGTTTCGAACTTTTCTTAAAGTTTTCTTCGCAAAGTATGTTGCTTTAAGAGCCCCTTGGTCAAGGATAGCATCTAAGGTAGGACTAGTCAATAACTCTTGATATTTGGCTTGAATTGGGGCCAAATGGGCAATTAATGCATCAGCAACAAACTTCTTAAACTCTCCATAGCCTGCGCCTTCAAATTGTACTTCTAATTCTTTAATAGATTTATTTGTAACACAAGAAGCAATTGTTAGTAAATTTGATATGCCTGGTTTATTAATGGCATCATATTTAACTAATCCATCACTGTCAGTTACAGCTGAAGCAATTTTCTTTCTAATAATATTTTCTGGATCTGTTAAAAAGATTGATGCTTTTTCAATCGGATCGCTTTTTGACATTTTCTTTGTTGGATCTTGTAAAGACATAATCTTTGCACCAAATTTTGCAATCAGTGGTTCTGGGATTGTAAAAGTATCACCAAAACGAGTGTTAAATCTTTCTGCTAGATTTCTAGTTAACTCTAAATGTTGTTTTTGGTCTTCACCAACTGGAACATAATCTGCATTATAAAGAAGAATATCAGCAGCCATTAAAACAGGGTAAGTAAGTAAAGCAGAAGATACACCTTGAACTTGTTTAGCCATTTTATCTTTAAATTGTGTCATTCTTTCAAGTTCACCAATATGGGTAATTGTTTGCATTAAATAACCAAGTTCGGCATGTTCTTTAACTTCAGACTGAATAAATAAGCTTACCTTTTCTGGGTCTAAACCACATGCTAGATATGTTGCTAAAACACTTTTAATATTCTTTCTTAATTCAATTGGGTCTTGAGGAACTGTAATTGAATGTAAGTCAGCAATAAAAATAAAGATATTAACTTCTTCATCAGTAGTAGAAGCATAATTATTTTGTAATTCAACAAACTTTTGGATAGCGCCTAAGTAATTTCCTAGAGTTAACTTACCAGTAGGTTGAATTCCTGATAATATTGTTTTCATAAAACCTCCTAAAAATAAAAAAACTTAAAAAACAATAAATGCTTTTTAAGGACGACTTATATATAAAACCGTGGTACCACCTTAATTTAAAAACAAAAAACCTTTGTTTTCCTCATTTCTATTTAACGCATAAGTTACGGTAATGCATTTCCTCATTACACATCAAAGGTCCATTCGCTATATCTATCAGTGGAAATTCGCACATCAAGATTTCCTTCTCTTAAACTAATAAAATATAGGTACTATTCCTTATCATTTGTTTATCTTATTATATAATATTCAAATGTTTTAGTCAAATAAATAACAAAAAAAGCTAAAAAAGATAAAAAAAAGTATTGTGTTTTTACTGCAATTATGATATAATACTGTTGAGGTGATGCGAAATGATACAAATTTATACAACTCCAAGTTGTGCATCTTGTCGTAAAGCAAAAAAATGGTTTGATCAATATAATATTCCATATTCAGAAAAAAATATCTTCAGTATTAAATTAAGTAAAGAAGATATTTTTAGAATGCTTGCAAATAGCGAAAATGGTTTTGAAGATATTATTTCAACAAGATCAAAGATTTTTAGAGAAAAGAAGTTAGAACCTGAATGTATGTCTGTTCAAGCCCTTGTTAGTTTTATTATTGAGTATCCTAGTGTTTTAAAAAGACCAATCATCATTAATGAAAATGAATTACAAGTTGGATATAACAACGAAGATATTACTATTTTCTTGCCTAAGGAATTAAGAAACAGTGAAATTTTTAATTCTTTCTCTAAGGGTATGGAAGATGACGATGATGAGGAAGAAGACGAAGATGAATAAAAGTAATCACAGATGATAGTGTGATTACTTTTTTATTTGATAATAGTATAAAAAGATAAAACCTTTATTGACTAAAAAAATTGAAGAAAGATGTAAACGTTTACGCCATATACTTGAAAAAAAGACTGTTTTTATGTTATAATAATTGTGTATGAAAAGGTTTACCTTTTTGAAAGTAAATTATGGAGGATAAAATGAAAAAAGTAAGAAATATATTTTTTATATTTGTATTTACTTTTGCTATGATTGCACTTGCATCTTGTACAGTCATAGATGATACACATATTCACTGTTTTGAAGATGGTGTATGTGATTGTGGTGATTTAGAAGAAAATTACCCTGAAGTGAAAAAATACAAAGTTGTCTTAGTTGACGGCGCTAATGTAATTGCTTCATTTGAAGTTTTAGAAGGTACATTAGTTCAAGTTGTTGAAGCTCCTGAAAAAGTTGGTCAAGTTTTTGCAGGTTGGTTCAATGGCGATGTTAAATGGGACTTTAATAAAATGCCTGTAGTTGGTGAATTAGAACTTGAAGCTAGATATGTTGATAATGCAAAATATGAAATCACATATCAATTAAATGGCGGTGAGTTTGTAGGCGAAGTTGAAACAACTTATGTTTCAGGTATTGGTCTAAATAAATTACCTGAACCTGTTCGTAGTAACTATATTTTCTTAGGTTGGTACTTAAATGGTGAAAAAGTTGATTCTATTTCAAATTCTCAAATGGGTTCATTAACTTTAGTTGCAAAATGGGAATCAGTTAACTATGATATTGCATATGAACTAAATGGTGGTTCATTCTATGATGGTGCTAAAATTCCTGATAACTATGCTGAAGGCGTTGGCTTAGCAGAACTTCCAGTTGCTCGTAGAGATAGTTATGTTTTTGATGGTTGGATGTTAGAAGGCAAATTAATTGATGCAATTGATCCAGAACATGTTGGTGATGTTACATTAAGTGCGAAATGGACTCCAGTTGTTTATACTATTTCTTATCAATTAAATGATGGTGAGCTTTTAGAAGAGGCAACAGAAGAATACACTATTGAAGATTTAGTTGATTTACCAGCAATTCAAAAAGTTGGTTATACATTTAATGGTTGGTTATTAAATGGTGATAAAGTTGAAAGTATTGAAGTTGGTACTTCTGGTAACTTGGTACTAGTTGCAGATTGGGAAGTTAACCAATATACATTAACAATCAATGTTGATGGTGTAAAACAAGAAGTTGAATATGATTACAATGAAGCAGTTGAAGCTATAGTAGATCCTGCAAAAGTTGGTTACACATTTGCAGGTTGGGATAAAGCAGTTCCTGCTAAGATGCCAGCTGAAGATGTTGAAATTAAAGCAACATGGACAATAAATCAATATACATTAACAATTAATGTTGATGGTGTTAAAGAAGAAGTTGAATATGATTATAATGAACCAGTTGAAGCTTTAGAAGCTCCAACAAAAGTTGGTTATACATTTGCCGGTTGGTCACCAGCAGTTCCAGCTAAGATGCCAGCAGAAGACTTAGAAGTTGTTGCAACATGGACAATTAATCAATATATATTAACAATTAATGTTGATGGTGTTAAACAAGAAGTTGAATATGATTATAACGAAGCAGTTGAAGCTATAGAAGAACCTGCAAAAGTTGGTTACACATTTGCAGGTTGGGATAAAGCAGTTCCTGCTAAGATGCCAGCTGAAGATGTTGAAATCAAAGCAACATGGAATCTTGTAGAATATACAATTACTTACGAAAGTGAATATGGTTATGTTGCTAAATATCCAACAGTTGATGCAGCAATAGCTGATTTCTTAGCCGATTATAATGTTGCAAGAGGAAAATCACATACTCCAGAAACATTCGCTGCACTTGGTTCTTGGGGAGAAATTTCAG
This sequence comes from Bacilli bacterium, assembly GCA_045589955.1. Classification (GTDB taxonomy): domain Bacteria; phylum Bacillota_I; class Bacilli_A; order ML615J-28; family CAG-313; genus CAJGCS01. The sequence continues at coordinate 15,427 of JAZNQD010000040.1, forward strand.
ATGCATCATTATTCTTATATGCAAATAAAGCAAAATGGGGTTGGTTAGTTGAATACATTTCTAATTTTGCTGGTTCTGCAAATAAGAAAGCTTATCAAAACTTCAATAATTACAATTCTCAAGCTGAATTAAATGCTGCAAATGGCAACTATATCTATTCAATTGCTTATGAATTACGTGGTTGGGTTGGACAATTTAAGTATACTAAGAATAGTAATTACATAACTGCAGATTATAGCGATCCAGCTGTTAGCAATGCAATGTTTGGATTCTGTAAATTACCTGAAGCATACACTGTTGAATCTGAAGATATTATTTTACCAGAACTTTCTGTTGATGGATGTATTTTCTTAGGTTGGTATTTAGGAGAAGATAAAGTAGAAAAAGTAGCACAAGGTACAACAGGTAATTTAACATTAGTTGCTAAATGGAGTGCAAATGTTGTAAACGTTACTTATGATTTCAATGGAGGTCTTTCTCAAGAATTATATTTTGAAAATGGTGTTTCTACTTCAAGAATTGAAGGCACAAGTTACAATGGTAATTTCTGGGGTGAATATCAAACATGTATTTTCATCTGTACGCAAGATAAAGATCCAAAAGCTTTATATTCTGAAAGAATTTTTGTTAATTTAAACACAGAAACTGGTTTATATGAAGTAGTAAGTGTATTAGCAAGTGGTGTTACTAATGCTTGGCCAGAAGGTGCAGATTATGTAATTGTACTTTCAGGTAGCCATAATAACTATAATGGCTTAAAAGGTTCATTTGCTAATGTAAGTGTTGGCGACATAGCTGTTTTTGCAAGTGATGTTGCAGGTGCTAGTAGCGGCTCACCAGTTGAAATTAGATTCTTTGAAAGCGCCATTTCTGAAGATAAAATAACAAAATCTTATCATAATGGTGGAGAATTACTTTCTGCGACTAAACCTGGTTCAACTTTCTTAGGTTGGTATGACAGTAGTGATAACAAATATGAAAGTGTTGATGAAATCACTGAGGATATTACTTTAATTGCTAAATGGTCTTAATTTATATTTTAAAGGAACGGATAATCCGTTCCTTTTTTTGCTATATGTTAGTTAATAAAAAATAAATTACTATAATTAAAAAATTAGTGATTTTATAAATATTTAACAAAAAACTGGACTAAAAAGTCCAGTTTAAATTTTTGTTCTTAAAGCGTCATAAGCTCTTTGGATTTTAGCTTGTGATTTTTTATAAACAATACCAAAACCTTTAACAAGAGCAACAAACTCTTTTTTACCTTCTTCGTATGAAGTTGCTTCATACTCTAATTCATAGTCAGTTGTATCGACATAAGTACATTTATCAATTGATAATTTTCCATTTGAATAAGGGAAAGTAATTCTAAATGTAGCAAGTGTCATATAATTTTTAACAAGTTGACCTTTAATAGTTTCTGCAAGAGCAGTGTTAATATCTTCAGAAGGAATGATTCCATCTTGTAAGAATTTGTTGAATTGTTCTTCAGTAATGATTTCATTAATTTCTTGAAGAGCATATCCACGTTTTCTTTTTAAAGTTAACTCATATTTGTCACGTTTACGAACTCTTAAACCAATTTTAGATGCTTTAAGGGTAAAGCGACTTGTATCAAAATAATAGTTTGTTTGAAGGTTACTATGTTCGTTTTTAAATTGCTCTGCTAGTTTGTCATATTCTTTTTTAGATAGTAAAGTTTTAAATGTGAATTCATTTGTTGGATTTCCCATATAATATACCTCTTTAAAATTTAACTAGTAATATTATACACCAAATTGTTTTAAAATCAAGAAATATGATAAAGAAAGAAATAGTTGTATTTATTAGAGAAAAAGATGTAAAAATGGTATAATATAAATAGGTGATAAAAATGATTAAATATAATGAGAATTTTAATTGGAATGAATTTTTGCAACCATATGAACTGGCAGTGGAAGGATTCATTTTAAAAATTGAGGGAATAAAGAAACAATATCATATGAAAAAATTATATTGTCCAATTGAAATTGTTTCTGGTCGTGTAAAATCGCCAAAAAGTATAATCGATAAAGCCAAAAGAATGAATGTCCCTTTTGATTATCTTGATGAACGATTATATGATATTGGTGGCATTCGTATTACTTGTAAATATATTGAAGATGTTTATCAAGTTGCGGAGATGATTAAGAATCGTCATGATATTAAACTTCTTGAAGTTCGCGACTATATTAAAAATGTTAAACCATCAGGGTATCGTAGTTTACACTTAATAACAGAATATAAAGTCGAAACTATTGATGGTTCTGAAATTATTCGTCTAGAGTTTCAAATTAGAACCCACTCTATGCATTTTTGGGCAAGTATTGAACATTCCTTAAAGTACAAATATCAAAAACAAATTCCATTTGAAATCAAGGAACGCTTGTTTAGAGCCTCAGAAGTCAGCGCTAGACTTGATAACGAAATGTCTAGTATTAAAGCTATTATGGATGAGCTTGAGCAACTTGGTGTTGGAAATAATGAAATAGATGATAGTTTAGAAGATGAAGTTACTATTAATAACTTTAAGCGTTGGTAGTTATGATTTTTAGATATAATATTGAAGAAAATATTAAAATAAAAGACTTTTTGAAGAAGATCAATCTTCCAAGTAATGTAATAACTGATGTAAAAGAAAGGGGTCAATTGCTTGTAAATGATCAAACCGTTTCTAATTGCTTTGTGATGAGTCCTGGTGATTTACTTGAAATTGTTTTTCCAGCAACACATCAAGGAGAAAATATTGTAAGTATTAAAGGTGACTTTGAAATAGTTTACGAAGATTCATATCTTTTAGTTATTAATAAAGAAAGTGGTATTGCAACAATACCAACTCGAAAACACTATAATAATTCATTAGCTAACTTTGTTATGAGCTATTATAAAAGAAAAGGAATTGTTGCTAATATTCATTTTGTTAGCCGATTAGATGCTCCAACTAGTGGTCTAATCATGCTTGCTAAAAATAGTTATGTTTTAACTTTGTTAAAAGATGCAGGAATTGTAAAAAAATATATGCTCGAAGTAATCGGGCATATTGAAAAGAAAAATGGTGTTATTGAAACAGGAATTATCAAACAAGAGGGTAGCATAATTAAAAGATGCATTACTAACGAATTCGTAAATAGTAAAACTATATATGAGACAAAAGGAGAAAAACAAGACACATCTTTAATCCTAGCTACCCTATGTACTGGGAAAACCCATCAACTTAGACTTCATTTTTCATCAATGGGTCATCCAATTGTGGGAGATGAACTTTATGGTACAAAAACAGATGATGGAATTCTGCACTTACACAGCTGTTATTTAGAATTTAATCATCCAATTACAGGAGAAAAAATAGTTCTCAAATCAAAACCAAACTGGTAAACTAAAAGCTTTAGCTTTTAGTTTTTTATAATATTTTGTCAATTAGACCATATTTTAGTGCTTGATTTGCATCAAGATAATAATCTCTTTCTACATCAATTTCTATTTTTGATAATGGTTGATCTGTATTTTTTGCAAGAATTTTGTTTAACATTTTCTTTGTTTTAATTATTTCTTCCGCAACTATCATGATATCCGTTGCTTGTCCTTTAGCACCACCTAGGGGCTGGTGAATCATAACTTTTGTATTTGGTAGAACAGCACGTTTGCCTTTAGTGCCAGAAGAAAGTAAAAATGCTCCCATACTAGCACAAATTCCCATGCCTATAGTATATATATCACATTTGACGTAATTCATCGTATCATAGATGGCAAGCCCTGCGGTTACAAGCCCACCCGGTGAATTAATGTAAATATAGATATCTTTTGTATTATCAATACTTGATAAAAATAAAATTTGCGCGATGACACTTGCACTTGTCAAATCATTGATTTCTCCAAATATTAAAATAATACGATCTTCTAGAAGACGAGAATAGATATCATAACTTCTTTCTCCTCTTGAAGTTTGTTCAATAACAACCGGAGTTAAATTTAAAGAATTTTTTAACATAAGATTATCCTTTCAATATTATTATACAACATTCAAAACGCGTATTTTGTCATTTCTTGTATGTGAAAACACATATTTTTAAAAAAGTTTTGAATACTTTACTATAGGAGGTGAAAATATGATGAATCAAATGAATAACCAAAATGGTTGTGTAAAAGAATGTCCTCCAACATATACAGAATGCAAACCAATTGAATCATGTTCAAAACAAGTTGTTAACCAATATCATTATACAAAACAACCATACATTCATACTTTTGTAACGGAAGTTGTTCATCATCATGTATTACAAAATGAATTTATTCCACGTTACGTAACATGCGAAAAGCATGTAAATGAACAAGTTCAAAATAGTTGTTCAAATAATAACTTCAATTAATGAAAGTGTCACAGCATAAGCTGTGACTTTCTTTTTGATTTTAAGATTTTTTTATTTACTTTTTTTATTAATTATGATAAAATATTAATGATATAATAATACGTTGATAGGGAGTAGTAAACATAGAACTACTATTTAGGGAGAGTAGACCTTGACTGAAAGTCTACTTATAGATAGATGTGTTGAATTCACCCTGGAGTGGTCCTAAGAAAACCCGTATGTCTGCGTTAAAGACATAATGAGAAAATCAAATTTCTTTGATTTTGAAGTAAGGTGGTACCACGCGCTATTAATGAGTTCGTCCTTAAAAAACAATATGTTTTTTTAAGGACTTTTATTTTTGGAGGAAATTATGATACAAAAATTACAAAACATTTTAGCTGAAGCTAAAGAAAAAATTGCTATTGTCAAAACGCAAAATGAATTGAATGAAACAAGAGCATATTATATGGGAAAGAAAAGCCCACTTGGTGAAATTTTAAAACAAATGGGTACTTTATCAATTGAAGAAAAAAAGACATTAGGTTCATATGCTAATCAAGTAAAAAGCGAAATTGAAGCATGTGCCACTGAAAAAAGAACTGCTTTAGAAAAAGAAGCTACTCTTGCAAAGCTTGCAAAAGAAAAAATTGACATCACATTACCAGGTAAAGATTTTAATGGTGGTAATAAACATCCATTATCGATGATTATTGAAGAAGTTGAAGATATCTTTATTGGTATGGGATATAATATTGCTGAAGGACCTGAAGTTGAAGAAGATGTTTATAACTTCGAAATGTTAAATGTACCTAAAGGGCACCCTGCTCGTGATATGCAAGATTCATTCTATATTACTGAAAATCTATTAGTTAGAACACAAACATCACCAGTTCAAGTTCGAACTATGCTAAAAGCTCATGGTGAACCAATTAAAATCTTATGTCCAGGTAAGACATATCGCCGTGATGATGATGATGCAACTCATTCACATCAATTTATGCAATTTGAAGGTTTAGTAGTTGATAAAAATATCACAATGTCAGATTTAAAAGGAACACTTAGTCTGTTTGCACAAAAAATGTTTGGTGAAAATAGAAGTGTAAGATTTAGACCATCATACTTCCCGTTTACTGAACCAAGTGTAGAAGTAGATGTAAGCTGCTTTAAATGTGGTGGTAAGGGTTGTCCTTTATGTAAACAAAATGGTTGGATTGAAGTACTAGGTGCAGGTATGGTTCATCCAAATGTTTTAAGAGGTGCTGGTTATGATCCAGAAGTATATCGCGGATTTGCTTTTGGTATTGGTATTGAAAGAGTAACAATGTTACGTTATGGTGTTGATGACATTCGTAACTTCTATATAAATGATAAACGTTTCATCAAACAATTTAAAGGTGAGTAATATGAAAGTATCTTATAATTGGTTAAAAGAATTAGTAAATTTAAATGTTAGTGGTGAAGAACTTGCCAAAGAAATGTCTTTATATTCAATTGAAGTTGAAGAAGACTATCAAATGGTTAAAGCAACTAATTTAGTAGTTGGTCATGTTCTTGAGAAAAAACCTCATGAAAATTCTGACCACTTAAATGTTTGCCAAGTTAATCTTGGCGATCACGTTGATCAAATTGTTTGTGGTGCTCCAAATGTTGATGCAGGGCAAAAAGTTATTGTTGCTATACCTGGTGCAAAACTTCCTGGAATTGAAATAAAAAAATCAGTTATTCGTGGTGTTGAATCAAATGGTATGATTTGTTCATTAGCAGAACTAGGAATCGAAAACAAATATATTCCGGAAGAATTTGCTCATGGAATTTATGTTCTTGGTGATGATGCTATTCCTGGAACAAATGCCCTTGAATATTTAGGATATGATGATTATCTAATTGAACTTGGTTTAACTCCAAACCGTATGGATTTATTATCAATGTTAGGTGTTGCAAAAGATGTTAACGCAATGTATCGTCTTGGCTTAAAAGAATTAGACTGTGAATTTACAGAAATTGAAAAAGAAACAAAAGATGAAATTGATGTTGAAATCCAAACAGAAGATTGTTTTAGTTATTATGCAAGATGTGTTGAAGATGTTGTTATTAAAGATTCTCCTGCATTTATTAAAGCAAGATTGATTGCATCAGGTGTACGTCCAATCAACAATGTAGTTGATATTACCAACTATGTATTAATGTTATTTGGTCAACCTTTACATGCTTTTGATAAAGATGTTTTAGGTTCAAAAATTATTGTTCGTAATGCACTAGAAGGAGAAATTACAACTACTCTTGATGATATCGAAAGAAAATTAGAAACTAATGATATTGTTATTACTGACAATAAAACAGAAAATGGACGCGTTGTTTGTCTTGGTGGTGTTATGGGATGTTCTAATACCGAAGTTACTCCTAATACAAAAAATATCGTTTTAGAATCTGCAGTTTTTCGACCAATCAATATTCGTAAAACATCAAGCCGTTTAGGCTTAAGAAGTGAATCAAGTGTTCGTTTTGAAAGAGGCGTCGATTTAAATAATTCGTTGAATGCAGTAAACTATGCATGTTACTTATTAGAAAAATATGCTGATGCAAAAGTCTTAAAAGGATACGTTCATAAAGGTACAAAACATATCGAAGATAAAGAATTCACTTTAGATGCTAAATACATTCAAAACTATTTAGGTGTTGATATTTCTTTAGAAGAAATTAATGATATTTTAAACGCTCTTTCATTTAATTCTACTATTTGTGACAAAGAAGTCAAAGTATTAGTTCCAAATCGAAGATTAGATGTTACTATTAAAGAAGACTTGGTTGAAGAAATTGCGCGTATTTATGGATATCATAAATTAAATGAAACTTTACCAATGATGAATACAATTGGTGCCTTAACAGAAGAACAACAAATTAGAAGAAAAATTAAGAATTTATTTACTCATCTTGGTTTAGATGAAGTTGTAACATATTCATTAGTAAGTCCTAAAGAAGCAAAGGAATGCAATATTATTAAGAATGAAGAACAAAATGATTTAGCTTTAATTTATCCTTTAAGTGAAGATCACTCAGTTTTAAGAAGAAGTTTAGTTCCAAGTTTATTAAATGTTGCAAGCTACAACCAAGCGCGTAAAATTAATGATCTTGCTTTCTTTGAAGTTGGTAAGAGATATTATTATATAAATGAAGACTTAAAACCAGAAAACATCAAAGAAGAAATGATGTTAACAGGTTACTTATGTGGTAAAGGTGCTGGAACTACTTGGAAAGCAAATTTAGAAACGATTGACTTCTATTATGTTAAAGGTTTATTAAATGAATTATTCTCTTCACTAAAAGTTGAAGTTAATTACAAAGCATTTGAAGAAGTTCCTTCTGAATTACACCCTTATCGCACAGCTGGTATTTATCTAGGAAATAAATTAATTGGTTATTTTGGTGCTTTACACCCAGACTATTCTAAACAACATGAAGTAAATGGTGGTTATGTATTTGAAGTATTACTTAATCCAATCTTTGAATTAACAAAGAAACAAATGATGTATATACCAATTTCTAAAGTTCCAGCTGTTGAAAGAGATTTAGCTTTATTAATTTCTAAAGATCAACCTTTAGGTGAAATTATTAATGCTATTAAGGCTACAGATAAAAAGATGATTACTAAGGTAGAAATCTTTGATATTTTCGAAGATGAAAAGATTGGTGTAGATAAAGCTTCTGTGGCATTTAGAATTACACTTGAATCAAACGAAACTTTAACAGAAGAAATCATCACAGGCAAAATTAATAAAATTCTTAAATCACTTGAATATCGTTTCCATATTACATTAAGAGGTTAGTATGAAAAAATTATTAAATCGTTTATTTACATTGACATTGCTATTTGTCGTGCTAGGATCATTATTATTAGTATCTAGTTGTCAAAAACCAAGTGGTGGAACGCCAGCTGAACCTTGTACTCATCGCGATGCTAATGATGATAATTTATGTGATCATTGTAATATTGCATTTAGTGATCAAAAAGATAAAGTAGATCCTCCAGTATTTGTTGATAACATTAGTTTAGAAGAACTATATCAAATGATTGATGATGTTGTTCCTGATGAAATTACATCAGATATTCGTTTACCACGTGGTTTTGATGAAAGTTTAGCTTTCTTATATTGGTATTCTTCAAATGAAGATGCCATCACAAGTGGTGGTAAGGTTAATAGAACATATGAAGATGTTCCTGTTTCATTTAGAGTTGTTATTAAGTATAGTGAAACAGAAGTTTATGAAAGGATTGTTAATGCCGTGGTAAAAGGATTCCATTTAAAACCATTAGAAAATAAGAAGATTGTTGTTGCATATTTATATGCATCAGATGGATTCTCAGGAATTAATGAAGAATCATTGCAACATGTTGATTATATTAATTATTCCTTTGGTGGCGTAGTTGACGGAAAAGCTGTTGTTGAAGATAAAACGGCATTACGTACTGTTCTATCTTATCGTGATCAAGGTGTTCGTGTTGGACTTGCTTTAGGCGGATGGGGATCTGGTGATTTTAGTAATGCGGTAAGAACTCCAGAAGCGCGTACTATTTTTGCCGATTCTATTATTGAACTTATGAAAAAGTATAACTTTGATGGTATTGATATAGACTGGGAATATCCTGGCTCTAGTACTGCGGGTATTCCATCACATCATACAGATACTGCAAATTTAACATTATTCTGTAAAGAACTGTATGCTAAGATTAAAGAATATCGAAGTGATGCATTACTTACAATGGCAGTTGGTCCATATAATTCATTTGACTTTAAAAATCTTCATCCTTATATTGATTATTTTAATCTAATGACATATGACCACTCAATTGGTGATTCAACTGCAAAACATCATTCTAGTCTATATACTGGTAAATATGCTCATACAGGTGTTCAAGGGTCAGTTAACTTCCTACTTAATAAAGGCGTTCCGGCAAATAAAATTGTTATTGGTGCTGCCTTCTATGGACGTACTGCTCCGTTTGCATCAAGAGAACAAGCTGTTCTTGGTGGACAATTAACAACAAAATTAACACAAACATATTCGTATACTCAAATTGAAGAAGGCATTAAAAGTGGTAAATATATTGAAATGTATGATGAAGAAGCTGGAGCTAACTACATCATTACATCTGGTTCAAATACTGCTGGTCGCTTTATTACTTATGATGGTGTAAGAAGTGTTACAGAAAAATGTAATTTTGTTTTGGCAAATGAATTAGGTGGCATAATGTTCTGGGATTATACTCAAGATAAAAATGGAACATTAGTCAATGCTATTCATGAAGCATTAGATAAAGAAAATGAATAAAAAAGACTCAACGGTTTCCCGTTGAGTTTTTAATTATGCACGTGATGAATATTTACCATCCCAAGTAGTAACGATAATTTTTTCACCTTGTTCAATAAACATTGGAACTTTAACAACTAAACCAGTTTCTAAAGTAACTTCTTTTTGTGCGTTTGTAGCAGTGTTACCTGCAACAGCTGGAGAAGCTTCAGTAACTTCTAAAGCAATTTTTTCAGGTAGATTGATACCTAAAATTTCAGATTGATAGAATACAATTTCAATAGTCATACCTTCAAGTAAGAATTTTGATTCCCATTCTAATCTTTCGGCAGGAATTTCAACTTGATCATAAGTTTCCATATCCATAAAGCAGTAAGTATCACCTGAATATAAATATTGCATTTTTCTTTTTTCAATTAATGCTTGTTCTAGTTTTTCACCTGCATTAAAAGAATAATCTGTAGTAGCGCCAGTTCTTAAGTTGCGTAATTTAGTTTTAACGAAAGCTTGGCCTTTCCCTGGTTTTACATGTTGGAAGTCCATGATTTGGTAAATATTATTATTATATAATATAGTCATACCAGTTTTAAAATCAGCAGTAGTAATCATAAATAAATCCTTTCAAATATATATTTTCTTAAACCTTTATTATTATATCAAAAATATTCATAAAATTCAAGTTATATAGACTCATAAATAATTCACTTGAAAAAAATAGTAAATTAGTATATAATAAAATAAAGGTGATTAAAATGAAAAATATAATTTTATTTGAGGAACAAGGATTTTGTTTTGGTGTTAGTCGCTCTATTGAAATTGTAAAAAATATTTTAAGTGATGTTGCTACTCCAAGACCAATTTACTTACTTGGAAGTCTTGTTCATAATAAAAGGGTAAATGATTTTTTCAAACTTAAAGGTGTCAATGTTTTAAATGATGGCTCTAGATATGATATGTTAGACCAAATAGAGTATGGTACTGTTATTATAACAGCTCATGGCGCTAGTGAAAAAGTAATTGCTAAAGCTTGTGAGAAAGGCCTTAATATTGTTGATGCTACTTGCCCTTATGTAACAAAAACAGTTGAAAACATAAAAAATAAAATTAATGAGGGTTATCAACTAGCATATATTGGGAAAAAGAATCATCCAGAAACAGAGACAATTATGGATGATATTCCTAATGCAATTATAATTGAGGAGAATAACGAACTCCCTAAGTTAACCAAAGAAAAGTATATACTTGCCCATCAAACAACACTTTCTGAATATGATGTTAAACATACATTAGATCGTGTGTTAGAAAAGTATAAAAATGTTGAACTTTTAAAACAAATATGCATGTTTCCGGAGAAAAGGCAAAAAGAAATACGAGAGTATATTTTTCCAAAAACCAATAATTTAGCAATTGTTGTTGGTGACAAAAAAAGTAATAATTCAACTAAACTTAAAGAACTACTACTTCGTAAGAGGATGGGGGATGTAGTAATGTTAAATAGTTTAGGAGAACTAGAAAAAATTAATCTTGATGAATATGAAAATATCTTTATTGCATCAGGAACATCTACCCCAATTGGTTTAGTTAAAAATATATATAATAAAATTATAGGAGTGAAAAATGAATAAAAAATTAGTTAAGGTTATCATTTCAATATTCTTATTTTCAATTATCACTTTTACTAATGTGTGTTTTGCAAATGAGAATAAATTAGAAGTATTAGGTGCAACTTATGAAGTAACTGAAAATGCTATATCACAAGATATTGGTTATAATATTAAACATACTAAGGATATAGCTCAAAGTTCTAAAAAGAATAATGAATTATACCCTCAGTCTGTTAATGTTCTTGAAGTTCCTTCTACAGAACAAGTAAGAGTTGTTAGCTGGACTTTTTCAAACCCTTCTGGATGGACAAAAAACACTGTTCGCCGAATGGCTGAAGACTTTGAAAACAAAAATCCTGGTTGGGTTGTTGTTGCTGCAGTAAATGGTGATTTCTTTGATATTAATGGTACAAATAAAGCTTTACCATATCAAACTGGTGGAGTTTGTGTATCTAATGGTGAAGTATATCGTCCATTTACTAATGGTCAAACAATTGGATTTAAAAATGATGCTAGTAAAGATTCATTAGTTGCTGAAAAGAAATTTGAAGTTTCAAATCATATTTTAAGTATCTATGACGACAAAGGTGATGTGATTTATGAAACAGAAGTAAAACACTTTAACGAAGAACCTGTTGAAGGTGAAGTATCAATTTGGTTTACGTATCGCGATAATGAAGGCAATGATGTAAGAATTACTCTACCAGGTGAAAATACTTATTACGTAAATGCTCCAGAAAGATTACTTGCCATGACACCGACTAATGTTTATGGTAAAGGTACAATTACACATATAAATGAAGAAAGAACAATGTTCTTTGGTCGTTTTGGTATTCAAACAAGTAACAAAGAGATTCAAGATTTATTGAAAGTTGGTACAGAAATTAGAGTTCAACAACACGTTATTGGTGATTATGAAGAATGTACAGACATTACTGGTGGCGGTGTTTGTCTAGTTCGTAATGGTGAAGCGGTTGATAATACTTCAAATATGGATACACACCCACGTACTTGTGTAGGTATGAAAGAAGATGGAACTTTAGTATTTGTAACAATTGATGGCCGTCAAGATAATCGTAATATGCATGGAATGGCTTACAATGAAATGAGTGCAACAATGCTTTACTATGGATGCCATGAAGCTTATAACTTAGATGGTGGTGGTTCAACAACAATGATTATTCGTAACGCTTATGGTGATTTTGATGTTATGAATTCTCCAAGTGACAACTCTGAAAGACATGATTCAAACTCTCTATTAATTGTTGTTCCGGAAATGTCTTTAGATATTAAGAAAGTGACTGACACTCAAGTTGAAATTGATTGTGTTGTTCCTAAAAGAGACGTTACTATTGAAAACATTAAGTTAACTATTGACGATGTAACAAAAGAAGTAAGTGAATTCCCATATATTTGGGAAGGACTTGTACCATCAACAGGCTATGAGCTACAAGCGGAATATGAATTAACATATAAGAATTCGACTCAGACTAAACAAATTTTCCCTATTCAGTTTAAAACTGGTGTAAATAAACCATACCTTGCTCAAGGATACTATTTTGAAAATGGTAATAATATTTATATAAATTATGATATTAAAAATCCTGCTAACATTATGTGTTTAAGTTCTATTTCAAGTGGATCATATTTCAATAACTTGAACAGTAATTCTAATTTGTTAATATATGATAAATCACAACTTAATATTAATGATGTTATTATTACACTAGGTTATAACTTAAATTCTTCAGTATCACAATTTGAAGAAGATGAAATTAGACTTCCAAAAGTTATTTTTGATGTTAATGATGGATATTTTAATGAAACTTCATTTGTAATAAATTCATTACCAACTCCATATCTTGGTAATCATGCTTTTGTTGGATGGGAATATAATGGTGAAGTTATTCAAAAATTAGATTATACAAACACTGTTGATGGAATGGTATTAAAAGCATTATTTACTCCTCTTGGTGGAAAGAAAGATGAATCTAAAAAAGGATGTAAAAAATCATCAAGTATGCTGTTTGTTGAAACAATATCAGTAATGAGTATTGCATTACTACTATTTAAAAAGAGAAATTAATGAATAAAGGATATATGATAATTCATATATCCTTTTAAAAATTTTATAAGTTAAAAACTTGCATAACTACATCTTTTATGATATAATATTAAAGCATAATAAAGCGGGCGTGGCGGAACTGGCAGACGCGCTAGATTTAGGCTCTAGTTCTCACGAGTGCAGGTTCGATTCCTGTCGCCCGCACCATTCTTGGTTCCATGGTGTAGTGGTTAACATGCCAGTCTGTCACACTGGAGATCGCGGGTTCAAGTCCCGTTGGAACCGCCATTTTGCGCTAGTAGTTCAATTGGATAGAATACTTGACTACGGATCAAGGGGTTGTGGGTTCGAATCCTGCCTAGCGCGCCATTTTAATTGACACAAAAACAAAAAAATGTTATAATTTATATGTTGAATTTCGGGACTTAGCTCAGCTTGGTAGAGCATCTGGTTTGGGACCAGAGGGTCACAGGTTCGAATCCTGCAGTCCCGACCATTTATGCGGGTGTAGTTCAACGGTAGAACTTCAGCCTTCCAAGCTGACTACGTGGGTTCGATTCCCATCACTCGCTCCATTGAAGTAAATCGGTAAGTCTTCTAGTAAGGCTTATTTTTTTTGTGTTTTATAGGGCATTTTAGTCAAAAAAGGCTAGAATACCCTATTTTTTTATGCATTTATGAAACATTTAGATTTAAAAACTAGGTGAGACTGACCACGGACTTGAACCATTGTCTTACGGGTGTCGAACCTTAAGTTCTGATGGGACTCGAACCTATAAGAGATAATGGTGGAAATAATTTCAAATTTAGTGTATAATTATTATAAACATCAAACAATGGTTGATATTATCAATTTTGCCTCCATTGTTTTAAAATAATATTTGAGTTATAATGTAGATGTAAATTAATTTACACTGTCAATGGCCAATGACTTAAAACTATAAAGGAGTTATTTATGAATATAGGTAATAAAATAAAAGAATTAAGAGTTAAGAATAAAGTGACTCAAGAAAAACTTGCAAAAGCATTACAAGTTTCAACACAAGCAGTATCAAAATGGGAAAATGGTGGATCACCAGACTTGGAACTTGTTCCATCAATAGCAACATACTTTAATGTAACAACTGATTATTTATTTGACATGAAGAATAGTGATATTGTTAACATTGATAAGAAGGTAGCTAAATACATACAAAGTTTTGATTTAGAGAATAGAATGAATGTGGTATATGATT
>JAZNQD010000041.1:0-2490 GCA_045589955.1 Bacilli bacterium
GTATATGCACAGGGTGGTCGTGGTAACTCTCGTTTAGTAGCATGGGAAGGTGAAAGAACTGTAACTTTCACAATGGAAGATGCATTAATCTCTCCAGAAGGATTTATGATTCTTTCAGGTGCTGGTTTAGTAACAGCTACAAATAGCACTCCAGTTTATCAGCATGTAACTGAAACTATTGATGTTGCAGATTGCGTATTTGAGGGAGATGGAGACTCTCATGTTCTTAAGGTTGCATTATCTAATGTCCCTTATATTCCAACAAATAAAGCTGATAACTATATTTATGTAATGTTTATGAAAAATGGCGAAATCATTTCTGAACCTTACATTATTACTCAAACAGCTACAATTGAAGGTAAAAGTAATGTAATCGGTATTCAGGATGTTAAGGATATTCATGGTACTGCTGGTCAGCATGATTATGATGTTACTCTTCCTAGCGCAGATAAATTCGACGCAGTGTTAGTTGATTACTATGTAGAGCATAAGAGTGGCGCACAGCAGATTGAAATTACAGCTGATAAGTTTGGTGGAAACTTCTACTTAGAATCTTCTACATTATTCCGTACACAGGATGGTAAAGACTTGCCTGCAGAATTTATCATTCCTAACTGTAAGATTCAGTCTAACTTCACATTCACAATGGCGTCTTCAGGAGACCCATCAACATTTACTTTCACAATGGACGCTTTCCCAGATTATACAAGATTTGACCGTTCTAAGAAAGTATTAGCAGCTATTCAGATTATTGGTAATACTGAAATTACTGAAGCTGATGACCATAGAAAAGCAACAGTATTTGCTTAATTTAAGTGGTATATAAATTAAAGGGGAAGATGCTTTAAAGCATCTTCCCCTTATTTTTATTTTAGAGAGAAAGGAGTATATTATGGTACAAAATGATTTATATAATCTGGTAAATTTGAATCTTGAAAGAGCTAAACAAAGTACTAGATTTTGGGGACGTTTTGAATATTTAAATAAAATAAATACGTCTAACATGACTGATTCTATATTATTTAAAAAACAATTAATTAAATTAAAAATGTTAGAACAGAGTAAACAAAAACAATATCAAAGTGCAAATGAATTTCTTAAAGCTATAAATCAATCTAAACCTGAATATTTAGGAGTAGGTGGATTACAAGAGAGTGATATTGATGAAAATAAAATTTATAAAAGAATTTTAGAAATATTAAATGCCGGTTTAGCCTCTTCTCCTATGTCTCCAGTTACAAAAAATTTAACAGCTCCCAAAGATGGAAAACGTTCTTATTTGCCTGGTAAAAATAAAGAAACTCAAAAACAAGACCAACAAGCTCTTATTAAGGATTTGGAAACTTTAACTGAAATGATGGATATGGCAAATAGAGGAAATATGTCTACAAGACTAAAATATGAATTTAAAGGTTTTGGTGTAAAAAAGAAAAGTATTAAAGATGGTTTCTCTTCTTATAAACAATATAAAGCTGATGAAGCTGAAAATTTGATTGTTGAAGCATTGTTAAAAAGTGGTTTATATGAAAAAGCTGTGAAAACAGGTAGTTTTTATGACCCAAAAAGTCAACAGTTATTAGAAGATGCTTTTGCTTTTGATGTAGATTTTGTATTTAGTAGCGACCTAAGTTTTTATACCAAAAGCAAAGGGTCAAAAGGAAAAGGTGACCTTCATATAGTTAAAAGTTTATATGATTTTGTAGACCAGGTTAAAGACTTAGAAACTTCTGTTTCTGTATATTTGACAGATGAACTATATGATGCTTTAAAAAAACATAGTGCGATTGCGGCGCAAGCTAAATCTGGTTATAAATTACAAGAATTATTAAATGAAACCGCAGAAAGAAATACTATTCGCTTACAAGATATAGGGAATAAACAAATTTTAGAAAGTTTACATGAATTGCAAGTTACAGGGTGGCTAGATGGGGAATCTGAATCTTTAGAAAGATTAGCTAATTATTGGTTAAGTAAAAGTGTATTATTGACAAATATTACTGCAAATCAAATATATTTTACAAGAGATGGTTTTATCACAGCTTCTACTTGGATGGAAATGTATAATCAAATGTTAAAATTCAATCCTGCAGTTAGAAGAGTTAATAATAGTTTTTTAAGTGAGCGTAGAAGTTATTCTTTTAAGCCTGTAAAAAAATCTTAAACTTGACAAATAAAAAAATTTTTGTTACAATATAAATAAAAGAGATGAGACAAAGGAGGTCTATTATGGCAAAAGCAAGTTTTGCAAAACTTGGTTTAAAAGTTAATACTGAAGTTAAAACTTTTATTATGAATGACCAAGAGATTGAAGTAAAACAATATTTACCTATTAATGATAAATTAGAGATGATTAGTAGAGTTATTAATATGGGCGCAGATGATATGAAATTTTATAATGTAGGAAAAATGGAAATTTTCTTAAATTTAGAAATTTTATATACATATACTAATATTAATTTTACTGATAAACAGAAAGAAGACGTTTGTAAA
>JAZNQD010000042.1:0-5756 GCA_045589955.1 Bacilli bacterium
TGTGATATGCCTGTCATTCTTCCGGTTTCACGTATACTTTTTTCCCCATTAATTATAGGCAGTATAATTTTATATTTTTGTTCTTTTGACCATTCTCTGTTTTTTCCACCTCTTGGTCTACTCATAATATCATCTCCTTTGACTTTATTATACCATAAGAAAAAACGTAAACACGTTTTTTTTGTGTCTACGTTTATTTTATCATTTCAGCTTTATCAGCCTCATTTTTTAATATTTGTACTTCTTTTTAAAACAAACAATAAAAATTAATGATGTAATAAATGCCAATCCTTCGGCAACAACAATTGACCACCAAACACCTTCAATACCAAAAAGATAGGGCATAATCAATCCTGATAAAATATAAAATACTAATGATTTTAAACTTGATATTAACATTGATATTAATCCATTATTTAAAGCAGTGAAAAATGCTGATGCAAATATTGTAAAGCCAAAGAATAAGAATGAAACAGAAAAAATTCTAAAAGCATATTTTGTTGCTTCGATTAGTTCAGCATCTTTTAGATAAATAAGGGCAATTGGTTTTGCAAAAATAAAACCTATTACAAACATTAAAAAAGAAAAAATTAAAATTAAGACCACGCTCTTCTTAAATAAATTCTTCAATTCTTTATGATTGTTACTACCAAAATGATAACTTACTATTGGTGAACTTCCAGTTGTGAAGCCAAAAAATATAGCTTGAAAAATCATACAGACATACATCAATACACCATAGATTGCAATTCCTTCACCATTAGGTAAAATACGAAGTAATTGAAATGAGTATAACATACTAACTAAATTCATCGCAATATTGCTTACAAGTTCACTTGATCCATTTGTACAAGTTTTAAGTAAATCTTTAAAATTCATTGATATTTTTGACAAACGAAGCTTACTACTATTAGGTCTTGCAAAATAAATAATTGGAATTATACCACCAACAACTTGTGCAAGTGCAGTTGCAACTGCAGCTCCTTCTAAACCGAATTTAAAGACGACAATAAATAAAGCATCAAGTACCATATTTGTTATACCTGCAATTAATGTAACAATAAAACCTAACTTAGGTTTTTCAGCTGCAGTAAACAAACATTGGAATTCATATTGCAAAACAAAAAAGGGAATTGATAAAAGTAATATTTGCCCATAACGAAGACTGTCACTTAATAAAGTTTCTTCTGCTCCTAATAATAAACAAAATGGTTTAAGAAAAATAAGTCCAAGGACAGATAGTACAACACCAACAATAATTGAAAAATATACAACTAACGAAAAAGTGTTATTAGCACGTTCATTTTGGCCTTCTCCAAAATACTTAGATATTAATGCAGCTGCACCAGTTCCAAACATAAAACCAAAACTACCAAGGACTAACAAATAAGGATAAATTAAATTTACTGCTTCAAATGCATCTTGACTTCTAGCATAGGAATCACAAGCAAAGTTTGATATAAAAAATCCATCAACAATACAATAGATAGATGTGAAAATCATCATGATTATTGTTGGGAACGTAAATTTTAATAATTTCTTATATGTAAACGAATCTGATAATTTCACATTTACCTCCATAAAAAATAGGGACAATTCTTAGTGATTGTCCCATTTTATATTACATATTATTGTTAAATTTCTTTAACAGCTTTTACAATTTCACTAATTGCTTCATCGAAAGGTTTTTCAGTTTTTTCTAAAGTTTCGCGAAGTTTAAATTCACAAATATCTTCTGATGCACGACGACCAACAACAATTGTATATGGAATACCAATTAATTCCCAATCTTTGAACTTAAATCCTGGACGTTCATCACGGTCATCTAAAATAACTTCAACATGTTGTTTTTTAAGTTCTTCATAAATAGCGTCTGCTTTTTCTCTCATAATAGGATCTTGATAATTAATCGGAACTACAACTGCATGATAAGGTGCCACATTTAAAGGCCATTTAATACCAAATTCATCATGATGTTGTTCAATAATACTTGACATAGTTCTTGTTACGCCAATACCATAACAACCCATAACCATTGGAACACTTTCACCTTGTTCATTTTGATAAGTACAGTTCATTGGTTTAGAGTATTTTGTACCAAGTTTAAAAATTTGACCTACTTCAATACCACGTTCAATCGCTAAAGGGGCATGACAAACTGGACATAAGTCACCTGTTGTTACAGTTCTTAAATCCAAAACTGTCCCGTTAAAGTCACGTCCATAGTTAACATTTAGAATATGATAATCCTTTTTGTTAGCTCCAACAACAATATTCTTCATTCCTGCAACTTCTTCATCAATGAAAGTCTTAACATTTACACCAACTGGGCCTGCAAAACCTTCAACTAAACCTGCGGCTAAAATTTCATCATATGTTGCAAGACGTAATTCATGTTCTGCAATGCCTAAAGCATTTACAAGTTTGATTTCGTTTAATTCACGATCGCCTCTAACCATACCAATAACTGGAACATTTACTTCACCAGACATATCGATATAGACTAAAGTTTTAACGATGTCTTTAGCAGTTAATCCTAAGAAATTACTAACTTCTTCAATTGTTTTAACTTTAGGAGTTTCGACAATTTGCATTTCTTTAAGTTCTTCATTAAATTTATATTCGTCAACTAATCCAGATGCTTTTTCCACGTCAGCCGCATACCCACAATCACAATAAGCAATATCACTTTCACCAACATCACTTAATGCCATAAATTGATGAGAGCCTGTTCCACCAATCGCACCAGTATCAGCTAAAACAATTTTATAATTGATATTTAGACGATCAAAAACATTGCAATATGCTTTATACATATTTTGATATGAAACATCTAAACCTTTTTCATCAAGATCAAATGAATAAGCATCTTTCATAATAAATTCACGACCACGCATTAAACCAAAACGAGGACGTAATTCATCACGATATTTTGTTTGAATTTGATAAATATTTAGAGGAAGATTTTTTCTTGATTTAACTTCATTACGAATTAAATCAGTAAATATTTCTTCATGAGTTGGGCCTAGACAAAAATCACGATCATGACGATCTTTAAAACGCATTAATTCCGGCCCATATTTTTGCCATCTTCCTGATTCTTCCCATAATTCTTTTGGTTGTATTGCAGAAGATAAAATTTCTTGTGCTCCTGCATTATCCATTTCTTCACGAATAACTTTTTGAAGCTTTTGTAAAGTACGAAGACCAAGAGGTAAATAATTATATACTCCAGCAACAAGTTTTCTAATCATACCTGCTCTAATTAATAATACATGACTAGAAATAATGGCTTCATTTGGTGCTTCTTTTAAAGTTGATATTAACATTTTACTAGCTCTCATAAGTTTTCCTTCTTTCTACTATTTCTTTCGCTATATATTATATAATATTTACGTTATTTTATCAAGAAATATTGTTTATTGTTTTTTCGATAAATATATTATTTGACATTAATTAATTTAAATTTTATAATAAATTGTAATTACTTATTGATTTTAAATATTTTTTACAAATAGGGAGGAAACGTTTATGATTACGGTGGGAACGGTTATGATGAGCAATAAAATGATTGTTTTAATACTTGGTTTATTATTTTTAATTATTATTGGATTATTTCTACTGTTTTCTTTAATAATAAATTTTGGAAGTTTTATTAGTTATATTGTATTTTTAATATTAACAATTGTTAAAAGAAAAGTTAAAAAAGCTTTTAAAGTATTTTTACCTTTATGTATTATCAGTTTAGTTATTTATATTATTAGTCTAATAATTATCTTAATAACCTTAACAGATATTATAGCGACAATAATCGTTAGCATCTTAATATAAAATAAACATTTTAATTTAGAAATTTTTTGAATATTATATGGATTTTATCGATTTATTAATCAACTTGATTGCAATGGCCGTTTTGGGTTGCTTTGGATTTACGCCAATTATCATTTTCTTGCCACTTGCAATTATTTCTTTAATTTTTGTAATTCGAAAAAGAAAAAACTTTAAGGTAAGAACGATCTTTTTAGCTTTATTAGTTGTAAGTATTACATTTCTTATTACTTATTCACCAATATCAATTTTAAGTATTATTGTTTTATTTACAATTGGTTATTCATTTATAATAACATTAATACTTAGATTTACTCAATAAAGGAGAAAATATGAATTTATTCACTCTTTTTAAATCTTTAATTTTAACATACGGTCCAATATTATTTGTATTGGGAATTCCCGTAGGATCATTTATTTTATATTTGATATTTTTAATCTTAACAATTTGTTTTCGCAAAAAACAAATACCATTTACGATCTTTTTGTTATTAACTTTAATCTTTATAACAATTGCTTGTGTAACAGGCTTTGCTATTTTCCTAATATGTTCAACATTTTATTTAATTATCGCCGGTATGTAATATGAGTAATAAAATATATTTTATATTATTAAGTATAATATCCACATTATCAATATTATCAACATTAATTTTAGTTTGGTACACTCTTTATATTTTTAAGAATGCATCAATCATTGCTTTTATATCTAAAGAGTGGTGGTAATATGTCAAGAAAATTAAAACTAACAATTCAAATCTTATCATTTTGTATTATTATCTTTTGTTTTGGTTTTTTTAATGTTTCAATTTATGCAATTTTCACTTCTAAATGTGTAAGTAACTTTGGAGATACACCAATGCAAGCTAAAATAATTGAACCTGAACGTTTTGTTCCATTTGATGAAAATGCAGAAATTGTTAAAATTGATTCAGAGACAAAGATTACTGGAGATTTACCTATCTTAGATGGAGCTACAGCACTTCTTCCGGTTTATAGTGCTTTTGCCAATGCTATTTATCCAAATAATTCAGTTAATTTTAATTATGAAACTAAATCATATGAAGAAGGTAGTAGTGTACAATTTACAGATACTAAATATGCCTATATGGGTGTGATTGATGGAAATGTTGATATTGCCTTTTGTGCATACCCTTCTGCAAATCTACTTGAGTATGCTAAAAGTAAAAATGTTGAACTAGAACTTATACCAATAGGTAAAGAAGCATTTGTCTTTTTAAATCATGTTGATAATCCAGTTAAAAACTTATCTACTCAAGATGTTAGAGATATCTATAGTGGGAAAATTTTATTTTGGAATCAAGTTGGTGGTCCTAAAAGATTAATCTACCCACTAACTAGACCAGAAGCAAGTGGTTCTCAATCAGCAATGAATAGTTTTATGAAAGGAACTGAAATAAAGAAATATCCTTTCCAAGTATTTGGAGCAGCAATTGGTTTTTCCTTTAGATATTATGTTGAAGGATTAGTTGGTAATTCAAAAGTAAAAATGTTATCGATTGATGGAATAGAACCAAATCGTGAAAATATCATAAATGGTTCTTATCCTCACTCAGTGTATTTTTATGCAGTATATAGAAAAGATAACAAAAATGAAAATATTCAAAAAGTAATTGATTTTATTCTTTCTGAAGAAGGTCAATATATTATTAATGAAACAGGTTATGTAGGATTAAAATAAAGGCCCTGTGAATTAGTTTAGGGTTCAAGCAATTACACCTGTGAATTAGTTTAGGGTTTTAAAACCTGTGAAAAACTTTAGGGTCAAAAAATCCGACTAGAAATAGTCGTATTTTTTGACCCTAAAGTTTTTCACAGGTTTTAAAACCCTAAACTAATTCACAGGTGTAATTGCTTGAACCCTAAACTAATTCACAGGGCCTTTATTTTAATCCTACATAACCTGT
>JAZNQD010000043.1:0-5088 GCA_045589955.1 Bacilli bacterium
AATTCAACTACCACTGGTTCATATTTACTAAAAAAACGTTTAGCGTACGGAATACGAATTTGCTCTCTACTATCAATAGTACAAACAATATCCATTTTTATAATCACCTCGTTTTAATTATAACTTCTATGGACATGTTCATTATCATCAATTTCAAACAATGCTTGTAATTCATCGAGATAATGAATACGGAAATACACGATTTCAGATTTAACAATCACATGCAATTTTTCCATTCCTTCCTCATCAGTCACAAGAAGACCTAGAAAATCTTCATCCTCAAATGCAAAAAAGCTAAAAGGGAAATCAAAATCCCTCGTTGAAACAGCGAAACATAAATTCTCAAATTCCATTCCAAAATCATCAGCCAATTGCATTAAAATTTCCTTAAAATTCATTAAATATTACACTCCCTCAAAAAACAATGATTCATCATAAGTCTCAGTAATTTTAACTTTATGATTTCTATTTATATTTATTACCATATACCCAGCAGGTAAAGGATTTAAACCAGCTTTTTCAGCATAAGAACCAGCATAATTAAGAAAACTACCAGTATAACAATAATGTTTCTTTTTTAAGCCTTCATTTGTATTGATAAAATCATAGTAATATAATAGTCGATGATTATGACCACGCAAATAGAAATCAGATTCTATATCTTTCGTACTTCTTATTATAGCACCAATACTCAGGTCTCTACGTCCAGAAGTTGTATTTCCATGTGAACCATTAACAACATATTTTTTACCATTGACTTTGAATGTATCGATAAATCCATGTGAATAAGGAACTCCTAACCTGTCAGCCATGATTTTAGCAATATCTAATTGAAATTCCTTAGTCGCCCTTTGGCAGTGATTCCCGTCTGTAAAATAGACTATATCATTTTTTAATGGTTCTAATTTATCAACAACATAATCTATTTGTTCATTAGGATTAACCATTTGATTATATGATGAATCCCCAACTTTTTTAGATGCAAACTCAATCATATCCCCTAAACAATAAATCCTTTTGTTTTTAGTTCTTTCAGCCATTTTCAACCATTCATCGAAAAAGTCTTCATTAAACTGTTTACTACCAACATGTAGGTCAGAGAGTGGGAGAATTGCCACACTCTCATTTGATTTTATTTTATATTCATCCATTTATATCATTCTCCACTTCTTCTTTCAAACATAAACTATAATCACTTGCAAGATTCGCAGCAATACAAGGCATTTTTTCATCACAACCTATACAATAATGTTCAGTCATAATTAATCACATCTTTTATTTTTCTATTTTTTGACTTTCAAATATCACTATTCCTAAGATGAATCAGCCATCATGTCAGTTAATTTTTTATCTGTTTGAGTTTCATATATCACTATTCCTAAGTCGCTTTCATCGAAAACAATATCTTTTATCAAAAAATATTCTTTATTTTCATTGTTTTTTATGAAAAAAATATTGTTTTTAAGTATGTGTTTAATTAACCATTCTTTAATCATTTTATATCATCCTCCGCTTCATTTAAGTAATCAGCTATTATCCCAGCCGTCACCATATCGTCAAAGATAAAGTCGAAATATTCTACTTCACCCGTATCTATATTATAAGCCCTTGGACTTATAATTTGCCATATCACACCCCGCAAGACCCGAAACACTCGATACTTTTCAGACGTGGGAAATGTCATCGTATCAAATTTTATAGTATATTTACCCATAAATTTTTCACCTCCTTAAAAGAAAAAAAAAGAATATGGTTATATACAATTAACCACTCTGAAACTCATATATTCACTGTCTTCAGGATAATAAGCTTGTATCAGCATTTCATCTAAAGAATCGACATATTCTATGATTTCTTTGAAATTAACTTCTTTAAATGCTTTAGTATAGACATCTACTCCTTCAACATTATTCTGGATTGCTATATCTTTAACTAAGTTAAAAGCATTCAAATAAAAACCGAAGTCTTCATTTAAGTTTTTGACGAGTGGACAATCTTTCTTAGGATAATTTACAGACAATCTTAATTCCTCTGATTCATCAGAACTAATTAATCTTATAGATACATTATTATAAGTTTTTTCATCATTCTTGAAAATACTTACAACCGGATTGCCAGTATAAGTTTCTCCTTGGCCTAGATCTCTTAAATATAAGATTTCTCTTTCTTTATCTAATTTTAAATCTTTTCCACTTACGCTTTTTTTTACTTCTTTATTTGCTGTTTTTATTCCGAACATAAATAATCTACCTCATTTAATATATATGTACTTACTAAAATTATTTAAATTTGATAGGATTATATTATTTAATAATAATACTCCTAAAGAATTCAATTAGTTAAGCTATAAGATTACATTTTAAACACGCTCCCATTTAATATTTATAATACTTAATCTATTTCTAAAACACAATATTCAAAATGAATACAATTCTTTCGACCAATACATTCATAACCTTCTAATCCTTGATAAGAACAGCGCAGTATCCCCAAACCATAATATGCGTACCGACAGAATTCATTTCCATAATTATCTATTGCCATATCTTTCATTCTACCCACATATATCACCTTCTACATTTTAACGTCTCAACTTCAAATTTACCATTAGTCTTAACACATTTATATACCTCGTTCGCCATAGCATTACAACGCACGATTGGTTTATTTGGATTTTCATCTGTCCCATCATACCAATCAAGTAATATAGGAGCCTGACCAATCAAAATAAAATGTAAGCCAGATTTTCTTAACATTTTAACAAACTTACTAAAATTCTTAGACCTATCACTATAAGCCTTTAAACCCTGAGCATTAGAGACTAAAGCTTCGATGAATACATCAACACCATCAAGCACAAAACAATCATAACCTTCTTTTTTAATATCATTTAAAACCATGTCAATATTCTTTAACGCTTTGCGGTCATTCCCAATATCTAAATCAGTGATTAAAGGACTATCAGTGAAATTAGTATCCTCAATATCTACAACAACTTCATTTAAATTGTTTTTTCTACAATATTCATAAGCAAATGTGCTTTTTCCACTCCCATCTCTTCCTCCTACGAGGATTTTCTTTAATGATGGTTCATTGCTTCTTTTTTTAATATTCATTTATTTCACCTCACATAAAATATTATTTTTAATCTAATCTTTCAGTAAACTCAGGATTGTCGCGTTTTAATGCGACTTTCCATGATATTAGGACAGGATAAATATCCTTTCCATTTTCTTCTAATTCTAACAAATAATCTATTGTTTGAATTATTCTTGAAAACTCATTAAAATTCATTAATTCACCTCTTAAATATTCTTATGCCTAAATCTATCTTTAAACTCAGCTTTTTTACCATTATTCCAATTCTTAACAGGTACATAGTAACCAGTAATCCTTGAGTAAACAGTTAAATCGTCTGAACCACAAATAGAGCATTTATCTAAAGCTTCATTAAAAGTATTATGACACTCATTACAATACGTAAAATCGTTAGTGAAAGCCCAGAAGTTAGTATTTGTTTCTAATATTTTTTTATTCAACTTCCAAATAGCTATTGGGTCGTGATAAGTTTCACCAAGCCAAATGTGTAATATATTTCCACCTTTGGTTAAGCCATGGTATTTATCAGCGTTCCGGATATGTGCCACAATATCGGATTCATGACTAACAGGTATATGGCTACTATTTGTGAGATAATAATTGCCTTCAATTCCATTTAATTCAACTTCAGGATATTTATCTTTTATAATCATTGCGAAACGATGACTTGCAGACTCAGCAGGACTGGCGATTACACTCCATCTTAAACCATCCTCTAATTTATATTGTTTGGTTTTTGCATTGATAAATTGTATAATATTCTCACCGAAACCATAATTTAAAATTTCCATACATTCATATAATCCACAAAAACCTAAAGTAATAGTCGTCCGGTCTATATCATATAATGGAATACCAGTAACTTTATCTCTTTGCAATAGGAAATCACTCATATGCTTATTGTAAATCACATCTTTCACAATTTCACGCCGGTTTAATAAACCCTCTCTTGCAATATCACAATACTTATCAAGTAACTCATAAAACCTATCAACATCACAATCAGCTTCCAAAGCCAATAAAGGCAAATTCAAAGTAGTATAAGCAAAATTACCAGTATTCAAACAATCCAAATCATAAACACCAGTAAAATTATCGGGGAGGGATGTCCTACATCCCATTATGGTTTTAACATAATTAGACTGGTTTGTATAATATAAAGTTGGATTATTTGCTCCTAATTCATGTAATACTTTACACGTACCATTATATTTATCTAAATCCCCAGATTGAATATTAATCAATGTATTTGGGAATCTATGCCATTGCCCACTCGCGTCTTTCTCATTTAATACTTCTAAGAATGCTTTGAAAATCATATCTGCTTCACGTTGATAATCACTATAAACTCCGATAGTTTCACCTTCAAAAGTAACTGCTGGAGAGTCCTTTAAATGGTCTGGGACACTCATATCCAAACCAACACTTGTAAATATACATTGTCCACCTTTCGCTACAAGACTCATATTACAATTGAATATAAAACCCTGAATAGTTTGTTTAATATCATAATAACTCCTACCACGACATAAGGGCGCAAGAAAAGTGTTAAAATTAGCCAAACCTTGACCACCACTGAATACTTGAGCGCCTGCCATAAAAGCCTGTAACAAATGATTTAACAATACTTCTAAACTACGAGCAGGAGAAGCCACACTACCATCAATAATTAAACCGTTTTTAATGAAAAATCTTAAATCAAAATTAAAACAGTTTGGACGTAGTGCGTAGTATTCCATGTCATGAACATGGATAAAACCTTCTTTGTGTGCTTCTGCTACTTCAGATGGCATTATGTCTAATGCGTATTGTTTCATTACATTATCATGAACATATTTAGCTATTACCTCTGGATTATATCCTAAATTTGCATTGTCGTTGTTACTATTTTCAATTAAGTTTTCAATATAATCTTTATTAACATTATATTTCATTTATATATCATTCCTCCTATTTTTTGTTTTTAAAAAATGTATTAATAATATCTGC
>JAZNQD010000044.1:0-2087 GCA_045589955.1 Bacilli bacterium
TCAATACTATCAATACCTACAATACCTACAATACCTACAAAACCTACAATACCTACAATTCCTACAATACCTACAATACCTACAATACCTACAATACCTACAATACCTACAATACCTACAATACCTACAATACCTACAATACCTACTATATATATTTGTGCGGAAATTTGTGATTAAATTGTTACCAAGTTTTACAGTTGAAACGGTTAGTCGAGGGTACTTTTGCAAGTGTAACAATGGAACAAAGAAAGCTAACATATTCATTAGCCGAAAAGCAAACACCATTAGTCTTTAAATAACCTGTATTCAATTAACTTAACAATCATTCTTTATTGGTTAAATAGGGGCTGACCAAGTCTTTATAGTGGATTCTATTCATTTGAAATGGTACCTCAAAAAAAAAATAATGATTTATAATCATTTGTTAGTTTAATAAATAATGCTCCTTATTGCATTGGGGCAATGCATGAATATAAGGGTTTAATGTGGGTACTAAAAAGGGCTATTTACTAAATATTATATGGTTTGATACCCATGAGCCAGCAGATTAAAATTAAAGTAATCGACCTTATCAATATAACTAAAAGTATGGTTAATTAAAATGATACTTAACACCAGAAGTGTTAAAATAAATGAAAGTTCCATTAAAATTAAGAGGTTGAAACCACCCAACAACTCACTACCAAATAACCCAAATCAAGAAAAGAAGCATGGAAAATCAACTTTGATATATAGTATATGAGAATAGTATCATTTCAAGTATCAATTAAGATAATGCAAAGACTATTATGATGCTTTTTGCATTAAATATATTAAAATAGCTATTCAAACTTATAAAAAATAACCTATTTGATATAGGGTAAACAGATGATTTATATAAAAGTATTCAAGGTTTGAAACTAAAACCAAAAAAAAATAAGTAAATACGGCGATAATATCGCCGTTTTAGTCAAAAGTCCACGTATCTAATTCATCTTGTAATAGCTTCCGCATAAATATACTAAACGGGATTTCAGTAGATTCTTTTATCTCTTGAAATTTTTCGTCCTGTTCTCTTGTAATGAATACAGTTTTCTTTACTAAATCTCTAGCCATTTTATAACACTTCCTGTAATCTTTTTAGCTCTCTAAAATGTTTTTATATTCTCTAACTCAAGCACCCTAAATAATTCATCAATTTTTAGGATTTCTTCATCAATTATATATAATACATTCTTACAAAATTCTAAAGCCGCTTTGTGATATTCTAATTTAGCCACTAAATGGTTATATATTACGGGATTTAAAATGTCCATATTTATAAAATCTTGAGCTAAATCAATTATGGATTTTATATGTACATTAGCCTCTGTTTTAACTGTCTTTCTTTCTTCTTTAAGTTCCTTATACTCTTTTTCTACTTCTTTCTCTAATGCTATTAAATCTTGCATATTAATCACCTCGATTTTATTGTCTTGTTGATAATATATCTGTTTTAACGAGTATATATAATTAACTGTTATTAACAGATAAAAACATTTATATAGTATAACCAGTTAATATAATATTAATAATCAATTAGGAGTTGTTGCTTCATGACTTTAATAAAATGTGTTTATTGCGGAAATGAATATTCAGACTGGAGAGACACCTGCGATGTATGCGGGACATGGACTTATGAAAATGAATCATTTAACCTTCCACTTGATGAAGAACGAGTATACTAAGGGTTTGTTGCTTGGTATTAGTTCTAGTACCTATAGTGAACACGTTAATGATATATTAAAGAACTCTGAGTATTTTGCCGGTATAACCGTCAAAATTCTTAAAACCGGTAAAATAGGCCGTCCTAAAAGATACGTTAATTTCAATGATTACAACCCGACGAGGAACGAGTATACTAAAAAAACAGGGCATAGGCAAGGCGAAAGCCTTGCCGTTCCCTTTACTTATTACTTTTAAAAAATATATATTGTCACACAAAATCATCATATATCATTTTTTTTGGTGATTTTCCCTTGGAGTTTGTTTGGGAAAAAATTTTAACCTAATCGACATGGAAAAAATAAAGCCAAGAAAGGCGGTCTAACCAAAAAAGCATTATAATA
>JAZNQD010000045.1:0-8431 GCA_045589955.1 Bacilli bacterium
AGGAATAAAAATAACGATATATAAATAATATTTTTATTTTTCATATATTTCCCTCCATAAGTTTGCTTACCTAATTATAACATATATATCAAAAATTGACTACTACTTTGAAAAGCCGCCTTATTTTTCAATAAAGCGGACGTGGGTACTAATGGTGGACTAGGTGCTTATAGAACCCTAGTCAGAATATAAAATAAGTGCCACAAATTCCTAATTATTTTAAATTTGTGACACTTATTATTATTTTAACAATTCTTGTATTCTTAATTGAATAAACTTTTCAATTAGTTTTAATCTTTTATCAGGTAGATTATATTTAGAATGTTTTTTGAATCTAAAGTTTATTAGTTTTTTTATTTTTTCTATTTGATTTTTAGTCATGTATACTTTAGCTGTTTCAACAAAATCAGAATACATTACAGCTGAACGCGTATTTGCATATTCTAATAGTGTATCAATAGATTGGAATTCATCATTATCCATAGCATATACAAATAATGATGCTCCATGGTCAAACAGTGGTGCAAATGATATTGGCTTATTTGTTTTATTATTAATAATTAAACCAAAGTTACCATAATGTCTATCTGTATTAAGTATTATCGCATCAAACACTATCATATCTATTAACTCTTGATAGTAATCTTCACCTAAATTTTTAACATATTCTATTACTGCTTTTAAACCACCTTTTTCTACCAACTGACCAATTGGAATAAATGAGTGGTCAATATCTGTAAAAATAGGACATGTAGAACATAGTTTATCTTTCCATTTTCGAATATTGTAGTCTATATGTTTTATTCCCATAGTTTGAGCAACTTGAGATGCATAGAACTCTGAGTATGGCTCTTTCCCGGAATTTGCAAAGCCGCTTGTTCCTGCTTTATAAAGATAAATACTACCTTCTCTTCTTCTCCAACATTTTGCAAGCATTCCGTTTGTTGTAAGTTCTGGTGATGACATAAATGCAGACTTTATACTTGATCCATATCCAGTAAAGGCAATTAAAGAAAGAATATTGTTAAATCTATTTTCATATAAGTTGCATTCTTTAAATGTTTTTGTAAATGTATCTTCCACAACCCAATAAGAATCATTTAATGACAACCCTTTACATATATCTATAATGCCTTTTGTATTGTTATGATTAAGTCCTAACTTACTTAAGAACTTATCAACAAATTCTCTGTTTTTCGGTATAGTTCTGCTTTTTAGCCATTTAGCCATACCAGCATCATTTTGTATTAAGTTTAAAGGCAATAGATGCTTATTGTTTTTAAAAATCTTAAAATTCTCAACTCTAAAGCCTTCGATATCATAATATATATCAAAAGATGCTAAATTGTAATCATATTGTTTTAAAAAATATGACATACTATTACCCCTTTCTTCTATTATTTTATCTAATAATTTAATATTAGTTTAGTTGTTTTATTTGGTGGACTAGGCGGGAATTGAACCCGCGTCCAAAACCCGATTCATTTTGTTTTCTACATACTTATTTTATTGGTTAATCTTGTAAATATTAGTTCAACAAACAAATCCTAATATCTACCAGCTCTAAATCTCGAATCCTTCCCCGAAGCTAAAGAGATCATCAAAGTCTGCTCTTTGTCCCTTATAGCACACGCAGACAAGCACTATAAGAGATAAACACATGTTATGTGTTACTTGCCTTTATAAGCTTAGCAAGCGAAAGCGTAATTGTTGTTTGCGTTTATTTTTAAACGTTGAGTTTTAACGTGAATCACCACGGTATGCTTACATCACTTCACAAATCCTGTCGAAACCTTTACTAGCCCATATTAAATCAATACAAAGTATTGATTTATTTTAAATATTCTTTTGCCATTGCAAAAGCACCATAAATACCAGCATCATTTTTTAATTCAGAGATCATAAGTTCAACTCGTGCATTCCATTGACCACCATAGATCATTTTAGCAAGTCTTTGTTGTAGAGGTTCCATTAAAGCATCACCTCTATAACTAATACCACCGCCAAGAATAATTGCTTCTGGTCTAAAGATATTAGCAAGGTTAGTTAACCCTTCGGCTAAGTTTTCAATATAACTTTCAAAAACAATGTTTGCAACTTTGTCTCCTTTTAGTAAAACATTAAAAAATTTTTCACCATTAAGTTCTTCTGGTCTTGATACTTCTTTCCAAAGTTTACTATTTGGATTGTTAATCATTGCAACGCGTGCATTTGAAACAAGTGCTTTTGCTGAGGCATAAGTTTCAAAACAACCACGTCTACCACAAGAGCATAATTGTCCATTTGTTGAAATTACCATGTGCCCAATTTCCGCTCCAGCTCCATTTTTTCCTTCTAACATCTTTCCATCAATAATGATACCTCCACCAACGCCAGTACCAAGAGTTACAAATACAATATTGTTGAAATCTTTTCCAATACCAAATGTATATTCTCCCATAGCCGCTACGTTAGCATCATTAGATATTCTAATAGGAACATTAATGTGTTCTTGGATTTTTTCAACAATTGGAAAGTTATGTGCTACTAAATTATTAGAGTAGACAACAATGCCACTTTCTCCATCAACGTGTCCAGGGAATCCAATTCCAATGCCTTTTAGTTCTTTAATATCTATATTATTATCTTTAAAAATTTTATTAATATGTTTAACAATATCGCCAACTAAAAACTCAATTGTTTTTGTAGGAAAGTTTGTTCTTGATACAAGTTCACTTGTTTCTTTAAATAATCCAAGTTTTACTGAAGTTCCACCTACATCAATTCCAATATAATACATAATTACACCCTTAATTTTAATTTATATATCTATTATAACATATCTTTTTGTTTTAAACAAGACTTATATAATAACATTTTTAATACTATATTATTACAATAAGTTTTTAACACATATATAAAAGCAAAATAAAACCTCTCAAAAAAGAGAGGTTTTTAGTTTATTAATAAGTTTTTATTAATTCTTGATTGGATAAATTTGATTATTATTTCACATCCAATAGAGATTATAAAAAGAATAATCAAAATGGCAATTATGTGTTCAGAATTTAAAATACTTTGAGCATCATAAATTAAACCACCAATTGATTTTTCCGAAATACATATATATTCACCCATAACAAGTGCTTTTAATCCTAGTGAAAAAGATTGAAGAATAATCATTAAGATATATGGCAACATAATAGGAATATATACTTTGAAGACTTTCTTAAAGAAAGATATTTGTTCAAGTTTTAATACATCCATTATTCCTTTATCGATATTATCATAAGCTGTTGTTAAGCCTTGTACCATAACTGGAACTGTAATCATAACCACTAAGACAAAAGGAATGATATCATCGCTTAAGAAGAAAAATAAATATAAACTTATTCCCATTACAGGAACAACATGAATAAATGATAGGATTGGTGTGAAAATACCAATTAGATCTTTTTTTAATATATATATAATAAAGATTACTGATGCGATAAGTGATGCGATAATCATTCCTAAAATAATCTTTATTAACGTAAATACTAAAATGGAAAAATTATCAACTACTACATATTTCATTCCTTTGAATATCATTGGAAGTGTTGGAAATATATATGTGTTTTTTATAATTGATGATAACAAGATCCATAATAGAACAATAAAGATTATTGTTGATAAAGAAAAAATATATTTACTTTTGATAATAGAATTCTTCATCAGGAAGCTTTCCGCCGATGCTATCGCCTAATCCTAATTCAATAATTTTATTAAAATATATATTAATTGATTCTTTTTCGTTTTCATTAATTTTGAAGTTGCATCTTTCAAGAGCTTCTACTAAAACTTCTTCGCTTGGTGCAAGAAGTTCATCAACGCGTTTTGCAGAAGCAACAACTTCTTCTTTGTTTTCATTTGCAGAATTAATATTTTTAACAAGTGATTCTAAGAATGGTTTTGTTTTTTCTAATGATTCTTTTTTAACAAAGACTGCTGCCTGAGGAACGTCAGCTCCATCAAATCCTGCCATTTCTGTCCAAGCGTTTGCAAGTGAGTATACATGGAATGATCCTTTTGTAAGAAGAGCACTAAGGGCAGGTTCTGCGCTAACAATGATATTTGCTTTTCCTGTTAATAATTCATTATTAGCATTATTAACACTCGCAACATAGTCAACTTTTGGACTAATTCCATAATGTTTTGTTAGAGAGTTAAAGATAATATCTGGTGTTGAGTTTTTTCCAAATACTACAACATTTTTGTTATCTAATTCAGAAAAACTTGTAATTTCTTCAGTAGAAACAATATAGTAGTTACACCATACAATTGTATGGAATAGTACGTATTTAAAATCTTGAGATGATGACGCAAGTTTTGCACCTAAGTTTACTGGAGCAACGATAATGTCTTTTTCTCCTTTTGCAAATTCTGCACCAAGAGCTGTTGGTCCATTAACAATTTTAGTGTCTGTATTTGCATATTCTTCGATAGTTTGTCCTAAAATAAGTGTTGGTGTTCCTGTAGGAGCAATAATTGAAATCTTATCTTTTGGTTTGATAATAGTAAATCCTCCACAAGAACTTAAAGTAAATGCCATTACAATGGCTATTACCATTGATAATAATATTTTTCTAATTTTCATAATAAATCTCCTTTTTAATTGCATTTATATTATACTTGTATTATAATATAAATAATGTAACATTTGTTACACTTTGAGGTATTTATGGATAAAATTAAAAATATTTTTTTAGAGTATGGGAAAGAAGTTCATTATAGAAATAATGATGTTGTTTTTAATGAATCAGATCTATGTAACAAAGTTGGATTTATTCTTAAAGGCAGAATGAAAATATCAACATTTACAGAACGAGAAGGTGAAGTTACTTTCAACTTCTTAGGCACAAATGAATTCTTTGGTGACTTGCTTGTTTTTTCAAGTGAACCAAATTATCCTGGTATTGCAACATGTTTAGAAAATACAACTATTTATTATTTATCAAAAAATAAATTAATTGAGCTATTTAAGGAAGATACTTTATTTTTAACCAATTTTCTTACTTTAATAACAAACAAAGGTATTCTTTTAAAACAAAAAAATAAATTGTTTGCTCATAAAAATATTGAAGAACGTTTATCATATTATTTAAATCATGTTGCAAAAAAAGTTGAAAGAAATAAAGTCTATTTTAAGAGTGTTACAGATATTGCTCATTTACTTTCTATCCCTCGTCCTTCATTGTCTCGTGTTTTGCATAAAATTGAAACAGAAGGAAAGATATATATAGAGAAACATTATATAACATTAAAATAAGGAATCCAATAGGATTCCTTATTTTTTATTCATTTGTTTCATTGTTTTCTTGAGGAGTTTGTTCTTCTTCTAAAAGAGGTGTTTCTAAAGTTTCTGCCTCTTGTTTTTCAAGAACATCTTTAAATAATTCATTGATTTTATAAAAGTCATAAGGTAAGAATTCGAAATAATATTCTTCTCCTTCAAAGTTGAAGAATACTCTACCACAAGACATTGCTTTATAACCAGCTCCACTTTTAACAATTTGGTTTCCAACTTTTTCTGAATATTCTTTACTATATTCTTCATCTTGTGTCCAGTTATAAAAAGGACGAGGTTCTTTAGAAAATTTAACTTCTGTAACATTTTCCATAGGAATTTCATATAAACTTAGTTTATCAGATACACATAGTTTATCATTTTCTATAAACATTGTTGTTGGAATATTATTAAATAAACCAAACATAACTTCAAGTTTTACTTTACCTTTTTTCTCGCTATATTGAGGGCATAAGATATCTACTTGATATGTATTATCACCAAAGGCAAAAAATTCATCAAGTTTTTTATTCCATTCAACTAATTCTTTTTTATTCCATTCTAAGTCTTCTAGTAATTCCTTACTTGGTTTAATGAATAAAGATACTATTACTAATACGATACCAATAACTGTTGAAATAGAACCTAATATAAATAACATTTGGCGATCTTCCCACATTTTAGAAAAGCCATCTTTAAACCAGAAAACACAACATACTAATAATAAACTAATACCAAAGAAGATAATATACTTTGAATATTTACGAAGTTTGTTTTCCATCTTTTTGTGAATATTATTAGAAACTTGAACAATTTCATCATATTCTGCCTCTAATTTTTTACTAATTGTTTTTGTAATAAATTTATGAGCATATCCAGGTTGATTTGTTGTTTTGTTATAACCAAATAGCGGTTTCATACTTACCTCTTTCTTTTATAGATTAATTATATCTTTTCTACTTAAAATTAACTTATTTTATTTATATGTAATTAATTATATCAAAAAATAATAAATTTATCAAATATAAAGAAAAAGTTGAAATGATTAACATTTCAACTTTATTTTATTATTATTCTTCAGTTGGGAATTTTACTCTTCCTGTATAAGAAGTATGTAATAATTCATGTGCTTTATGAGAGTTAGGTTTACCTAAGAATTCATCATATAAAGCTTTAATTTGAGTATTGTTATGAGATTGACGTAATGCTTGTCTTTCATCTTCAGAATATAAAGCTTGTGCACGTTTTTCACGATATGTATCATAGATATTTAAATCTTCATTTGGTAAGAATACAGGTTTAACATATGGTTGACCACCACCGTTAACGCATCCACCAGGACAACCCATGATTTCAATGAATGTATAAGGGCTTGTACCTTCTTTGATTTGATCTAATAATACTTTTGCATTTTTCATACCAGATGCAACTGCAACTTTGATTTCTTTACCGTTGATTTCGATAGCTGCTTCTTTTAAGCCATCCATACCACGAACTGCTTCAAATTTAACTGCTTCATGTTCTTTACCAGTTAATACATAATAAGCTGTTCTTAAAGCGGCTTCCATAACACCACCTGTAGTACCGAAGATAACACCAGCACCAGTGTATTCACCCATGATGTCTTGGTCGAATTCTTCTTCAGGAAGTTTAGTGAAGTTCATACCACTACGTTTAATTAACTTAGCAAGTTCTCTTGTTGTTAATACAACGTCAACGTCTCTTAATCCTTCATTTTCCATTTCAGGACGTTCTTTTTCATTTTTCTTAGCTGTACAAGGCATGATAGAAACTACACAAATGTCTTTTGGATCTAAGCCTTGTTTTTGAGCAAAGTATGATTTAATAATTGCACCTTGCATTTGGTGAGGAGATTTACATGTTGATAAGTGCGGTAATAAATCAGCATAGTTGTATTCTGCATAATTTACCCAACCTGGAGAACATGAAGTAATCATTGGTAATACACCTTGGTTATTAATTCTGCTTAATAATTCAGTTGCTTCTTCCATGATTGTTAAGTCAGCTGCAAAGTTAGTGTCATAAACTTTATCAAAGCCTAATCTTCTTAATGCTGCAACCATTTGACCAGTAACTGGAGTACCAATTTTGTAACCAAATTCTTCACCTAAAGCTGCACGAACTGCAGGAGCAGTTTGAACAACCATATATTTACCAGCTTTTCTGTATTCATCGTAAAGATCAATTTCACTCTTTTCCATTAAAGCACCAGTTGGACATACGCTAACGCATTGACCACAAAGGATACATGGGCTATTTTGGAAACTTCTATTTTCTGCAGGAGAAACGATAGTATTGAAACCACGGTTTTCAAATCCTAAGATACCTAAACCATGAGCGTTTTTACAACGAGCTACACAACGACCACATAAAATACATTTAGATGTATCTCTGATGATAGCTGGAGTTAATTGATCAACTGTAACTGGAGTTTTAGAACCTAAGAATTTTTCAGGTCTTGCACCAGTGATTTTAGCAACGTGTAATAATTCACATTTACCATTCTTTTCACATTGTTGACATTCCATTGAGTGATTTGATAATAATAATTCAACACTGAATCTTCTAGCTTCAACTGCTTTAGGAGTGTTAATTTTAATTTCCATTCCTTCATTTACAGGATATACACATGATGCTACTAAACCTCTTGCGCCTGTTGCTTCAACTAAACAAACACGACAAGAAGCTAAGCTACATTCACCATGATTAAAGCTACATAATGAAGGGATTTCATAACCACATTCTCTTGCAGCTTCTAAAATTGTTAGGCCTTCTTCTACTTGATAAGCAACGCCTTCGATTTTAATATTAATTTTTGCCATTAGATTATACCTCCATTATTTCTTAATAATTGCGTGGAATGGACATGAAGAAATACACATACCACACTTAATACATTTACTTTGATCAATTACAAATGGTTGTTTAATTACACCGCTGATTGCACCAACTGGACAAACACGTGAACATTTTGAACATCCTTTACATAATTCAGGTTGAATTTCATATTGCATTAGATCTTTACAAATATGTGCAGGACATTGTTTATCAACTACGTGAGCGATATATTCATCTTTGAATTGTCTCATTGTAGATAGAACTGGG
>JAZNQD010000046.1:0-6649 GCA_045589955.1 Bacilli bacterium
TTCATACTTATAATAGTATAGAGAAGTACAACAAGACCCATCCGGGAATCAGCCCGGGTCTGTCTTCTTCTCTCACCAGTAGTATATCTGAAGTTGAACTCACCTAAATATTAACCAGAACCTAAAAAAAAAAACTAAAACTTAAAATGAGATGATTATTATGAACAACACTATTAAAAATCAAGCAAAAAATGCTTTCCACGTGGCAGGTGGCTTAAATATTATAATTGACGATGAACTATTAAATACACTCGGTGACGACGTTCACGGAGCTTTTAATATTGATGATAATGAAATCGTATTAAGAGAAAACTTCGAAAGAAGAACTCTATTACATGAAGCAGTTCATTATCTTTTCAATAATTGGGATGAAAAACTTCATGATTGGGTTGGATTCAATCTTGAAAATGATTATTGGGATATTGAAGCATGGTTTAATACTCTTGTGGTATCTGCTGGATATGAATTTGATAATGATACTGAATTCATTGATGAAATCGCAGCACATACCATTGAATTAGATTATCAAGATGGTATTAAATCCAGAATAATCCAAAACATCCCATTATTATCAGATATATGGGATGGCAAATATGGTGGTATCAAATAGATACCATTTAAAATCAATTTACACACAACTTAAAAAAAGCCCTAATTCGGCTTCTTTTACATTTCATCCGAAACATTTATATACTATAAAAACAAAGTAATATACAAGAAGCAGAAAAAAAGTCCCTGGGGCTGACTACTTGGGACTCAAAAAAAAGTGAGGTCAGAAATGTCGGAAGCCCAAACAGCTTCACTCCCAAAAACGGAGAGGCATTGAACCGAACGAACCGTGGCTATCAAGTAAGTTCAAAGCCCCGTAGAAAAAATTAGGAGAGATTTATTATGAACAACATTAAATTCAAAGCATCAAGAGATCAAGTCGCAAAAGTTAGAAATTCAGAAGCTTACACAAATGCAAAAGATGCTGCATTTGTAAGAGCTGGTGGCAAATCTGAATTATCTGGCAAAGGCGGAAAATTAGAAGCACATCACATCAGAGATGTAGAACATCACTTAAATTTAGCATGTGATGTTAATAATATCATATACTTAACTCATGATGAACATCGTGCTTATCATGAATTTAAAGCATATGATAAAAACAACTACACTACTATCCGTGATGTAGTTGATGAAGTTGAAGACTTTAATAAATTTGTTAAAGTATTCAAAGCTAATGGCTTATCCAAAAGATTAGCTATCATTAAAAGGAAAGATGCAAATATTAAAGCTTTAAGAAAAGCAAATTTAAAAACTGTTGCTGATAGAGAAGCAGCTATTAAATCTATTCTTAAAGTTCCTGCATCCCTTTATGAATTTGCAGACGATATTAAATTTAATATCAATGGTAGAATGGTTCATTTCAAAAGAGCTAATTATGCCATTCAAATCAGAACTGCTGATGTTAGAGTATGCAAAAATATTCGTGCTGCTCTTCCTCAAAATGCAGTCCAAATAAATACTAGTACTAAAGATAGGAAATTATTCGATATTGT
The DNA here is from genome assembly GCA_045589955.1 of Bacilli bacterium. Classification (GTDB taxonomy): domain Bacteria; phylum Bacillota_I; class Bacilli_A; order ML615J-28; family CAG-313; genus CAJGCS01. The sequence continues at coordinate 1,545 of JAZNQD010000046.1, forward strand.
TATTGAATGCTAATCCTATTTTTTAGTATAGTATTTTAATTATAATTTTTTTAGAGGTGTATTTAAAATGAAATTCAATTTATTAAATCATGGTATTGTTAATATGGATGGCCACATATATGATGTGGCAGATGTTTATGATATGGTTAAAAGTCATTATGATAATTCAATGGGTCGTTATAATTTCGATGCATATTATGATGTCGATGATATCGTTAATCCATATGCTATTATTTGTTTAGCAGAATGGATTGAGTTAAATCATGAATGTGGTGGCGATTTATTATGTTATCTTCAACAAGCCGAAAAGGAAATTTTCGGTTATGTTGTTAGTCATCATAGGGGTCATTTCATGTGAGCCCCATATATTTACTTTTTTAATAAGGAGTGTATTTAAAATGTTATTTCATGAAGCATTAAATAAAATAAGAAAAGCAGAAGTTAATGATAATTTAGAATTCGCATTATGTGTTTTTGGTGAATATGTCAAATGGTATAATGATAATATTCATGAAATCCCTGTAGTTGGAAGTATGGAATGTCCTATAGTTGATAGATTCAAATATGATGATGAAGGTCATGTTATATATTATCCATGGTCAGATGATGTTATCGGTTTGGAGGTATTGGATTGTTGTAGATTAATGGATGATATGGAAGCATCATGTTTGGATGAAGATGAATGTGCGCATTGGTATGATTATATATATGGTGCATATTCATGTTTGTGGGAAGATATAGATTTTGATGATATATAAAATATATCATCAATTTAATATCCATAAAATCGAAACATTTATATACTATGAGGTACAATATAATATTGTACACAGGTGAAATGGATTGGTTGGTTCCGCACTACAAGGAAGACATGGAACAACCAAAACATTTATATACTATTGAGTACAATATAATAAACAAGGAAGTAAAACTTACTTCCAACCGACGGGAAAGAAATATTTCCAAGGGGCACTAATTGAGCTGGACTGGGTGGCACCCAGAGGCGAAGAAAACATCCATCACGGAACGAATTAGGCGGAGGTTCAACTCCTCCGATGGATATCCAAAAAAATAATTAAAGGAGATGTTTTAAATGAAATTATTCAGAGATAATAAAAGTTATAAAGAAGTTAAAGAAGAAATTAATGAAAAAAATGCAATAAAATATATGCAAAAAGGCATGAAAAAAGGATTCCAAGTATGGTTCTATGCAGGAGATTGCTTAGGAAGAGAAGATGTCGGTAAATTATATATCCGTGAAAATTGTATCGAAATCAAAAAAGGTGCATTCATCCAAAATGGTGTATTTGCAATTATTCCTTTTGATGAAATCAAAAGTATCAATGTTGGTGAAGAAGGCGGTCTCTTAGTAAAGCATGTTCAAGTTTCTATTAATGCAAATGATAATTATTATAATATTAAATTTGATAATGGAAGCTTAAATGATGTAATGCCTGTCATTGATTTATTAAATGAAAAAATAAATGCTTCCAAAGTAAATGAGGATGCTAAATTTTGTCCTCAATGTGGAAGTCCTGTTCAGGCAGGTTCTAAATTCTGCTCCCAATGCGGAGCAGAATTATAAATATAATTCAAAAAAAATATAATAATGATATGAATATAATTTGGGATGAATTATTTTTATATCAATATGAAAATGAAATTGATGGATTTGATGCAAATAAAATTTATAACGAATGCGATGATTTAATCGATGATATGGAATGCGAATATTTTGATTATTAAAATATTCCATTCCAATAAATCGAAACATTTATATATAAGAAAAAACATAATAAGAAACAACAAGATGTGAAGCATAACACATCTTGAAAGTGAAACAAAAAAAATGCAAACATTTATATATGATTAAATACAATCATTATATAGGAAGTAAAAAAAAAGTCCCTGAAGTCGCTGAAACTTGGGACTTAAAAAAAAGTGAGGCGACCTGACCTAAGCAAGTGTCACTAAACTGCTCAGTCCAAATGGAGAGACTTCAAAGTGAAACCTGAATGACAAAGGGAAGTAACTTTAAGTCCCATAGAAAAAAAGGAGTGTTTAAAATGAACATGAAAGGATTAAATAAAAAATTAAGTAAAATGAATATATATGAAATCGCAATGAAAATCGAAAATGGCAAAAAAACCAGCTGGATGGAAAATGCATTATATGCTGGTTTCAGTCCTGATGAAATTTGCAGAATGGTTGAAGCTAATCTCAAATAAAGCTTCAACTATTATACCTTTAAATAATAATATATGGAGATGATTTAATATGAAAAATAATGTATTAATTGCAATAATTATTGGTGTAGTTATAATCGCAGCTGCTGGAATTATAGCTTATGGTATGATGAATGCTTCCCCTAAAGAAGTAAAAATTATTGAAAATAAAAGCATTGCTAATAATAGTAGTGTTGCTAATAATAGTAGTGTTGCTAATAATGATTCCATTAAAGTTGAATCAGTAAATAAAGAAGAAAGTTCTTCTTCTGATAATGTTCATAAATCAGGTTTATCTGATTCAGAAATTGATGTTAATATCCAAAGAGATTTAGCAGTCAGAGAAGCTAATGGAGTAAAAAGTGAATATGATATGGAGCAAGCTCGTTATTTTTATGAAAATGTTCCTAAAGAAGGCATGTTATAAATTCATGCCTTTTAACATTCAACCATCAAATAAATAAATGGAGATGATTTAATATGAAAAGAAAAATTGTTATTGATAGAAGTAAATGTGGTCAAATCGGTAGAAATGTTTTAGATGCTCGCAATCAGAATAATATGAGTAGTCATAAAGCAAAATTAGTGAGGAGATTATAATGTTATTATTAGAATCAAAAGCAATGAAATTTAAAAGGATTATTGAAAAATAATCCTTTTTGCAATACATTTCAATTACAATATGGACACATAGATGCCTGTGTTTTATATGAGAGGCATTAAAATATATAATGTCTCTCGAAAATCGAAAACTTTATATACTATGAAGTACAACATAATAACTGTAAGACGAAAACCCAAAGCCTCATTATTGGGGTCAGCTACCATGGGCTGGTGGGAACCATACATGGAGAAGATGTGACAACCGACAAAGATTGTCAGACAAAAAAATGGAGAGGCATTGAAGTGAAAATTTGAATAAAATAAGTAACTTCTTTAGCCCCATTAAAATAATATATTGGAGATGATTAATATGAAAAAATTTGTATTAAGAGATGAATATGAAGCAATCAGCAGAGATGAATTAAAAGCATTCGCAGATGAAATCAATAATCATGGCGAAGCAAAAAGGGCAAAAGGAGCAGATGCAGAAAAAGCAAGGAAAGTAGGTAAAGGTTTTGCAAGAAGCAAAGTCGGTAAATATTTAGATAATGGTAAATATGAAGGCATAATATATGAAAGAGAAAATGTATTAAGTCGTGAAGATTTAATTAATGAAAATGATGATATCAAAATGATGCATCATGCAGGCAAATTTGATGGATTCAATGGTGGAAATGGTAAAAGCATTAAAGTTATTGAAAGAAAAGCAAAAGCATTAGAAGATATTAATGTTGATAATGTTGAAAGTGTTCAAGTAGATGAATGCATCAGTAATGGTAAATGGAATGGTAAATTAGTAAGTCATAGGAAATATGATGAAGTAAATGAATGGATTGAAAATAATAGATTAAATATTGTCAAAATATTTGAAATTGGTGAATATGATGAAGATAAAAAATGTGTTATCGATGGTAATATGTTTTATTTCAGAAAAGGAAAATTATTTGTATTAAGCGGTCAAGTCATGGCAGATAGATATGATTTAAGCAATATTCATGAAGTTGCAAATGATTTTGCAGTAAGTCGCAGAAATTCAGATGTATTCATCAGAAGAAGTAAAAATATTAGAGGAGATAAAATCATCGAAAATGTCAAAGATAATGTCATTGAAGAAGAAAAAGTAGCAGTTAGAAATAATAGTGATGGATGCATTGAAGAAGTAAAAGTAGATAGTGAAGAAGTAGTTGAAATTAAAGAATTCAAAAGAAGTAATTTAATGAATATCATCATTGAAGATTTAGATATCATGAAAAGAAATGATGATGAATTAGTAAGTTGTAAATTAAAATTCAAAGATGAAGGTAAAGTATATTTAAATGGTGGAGATTATTTAAGTAAAAGTGCAGGTAAATATTCAGTTGAAAAAGGTGGATTAAGAGCAGAAAGAGAAATGGGTAGTAAAGTTGCATTAGATAAAAATTCAAAAGTTGTATATGTAGCAAGTGAATTAAATGGTGCAATTAGAGTTGGAAAATTCAATAAAGAAAGCAAAGCATATGATTATATTAAAGTAAATCGCAAAGAAGGTAAAAATGCATTTAGTAAATTAGTAATAAATCATAGAGAAAGGCATGTTGCAATTAGTGAAAGATTAGTTAAATATGTCAAAGTAGGTGATAAATTAGCAATCATATATAATATGGATGAATAAATATTATTCATCCCCTACCAAAATATTTATATACTATAAAATACTATATAATAACTGTGGGAGAAAATCCCAAAATCATTAAAAAAAGGAGATGAAATAAATGATTAAAAAAATATGCAAAGTATGTGGTAAAGAATTTGAAGCAGTTGAAAATAATGAATCATGTTGTAGTAAAGCATGTCAAGAAAAATATTTTAATGAAAATATTGGATTAATCGGAGGAGATGATGTATTGGATAAATATGGTAATGTAATTGTATTAATGGGTTCATCAATAGATGTAGATTATTATGATGAAGATGGTTGGCATTATGCAGATGAAGATATAGAAGATATAGATTGTGGTGATGAATATTTTGAAGATATTTGGGAGGATATGATATTTTAGATGCATTATATAAATAATGCATCCCTATTACTTATTGGAGATGATAAAGATGAAAATTAAAGCATGCAAAATTTGTGGCAAATGGTTTGTAGCAAAAGGAAGAGCAGAATGTTGCAGTAATGAATGTAAAAAAGAAAATATAAAGATAAAAAATAGGAAAGCATCAAATAAATGGTATGAGAATAATAAAGAAAAAAAAGCAAGGTTAAATAAAGAATGGTATGAGAATAATAAAGAA
>JAZNQD010000047.1:0-5618 GCA_045589955.1 Bacilli bacterium
GGTTCCACACATTCAATAGCTTTCAAAATATGCTCATTACTAATACCACTATCATGTGCTAATTCAGTAGCTACATACTTGGTAAATCTTGTCTGATACAATAAAAGACTTGATTTATTTACACTATGGACATATGGTAAACGGTTAAACTCGTTTATGTCCTCTCCATGGTCTTGGTAGTAGTAAATCCATTCTTTCCATAAATCATTTATCCACTCTGTAGAAACTTCGGATTCATATATTATTTCCACATTAATCAACCAATCCACATTAATGTTATATGTTGTATTAATATTCTCTAGTACATGATTAATCATAATGTTTGGGTTATCAACACTCATTAAATAATCATAATCTTCTTTAAAATAATTTATGAATAATTTACCAAAGTCTACTAATCCATTTTTCCAATTATATATTTCTCTTATATCCTCCTCCGTTTTAAAATCTTCATCAAACCATAATTTAATCAACCTGTCCTTTAAAGCATGTACAACTGTAGCACGGTCATTCCAAGTAATACATAAAAGACTATTATTCTCTTGCATTAAATTGGTCCCTGTTGTATCACTACTTATTTGTGGTAAGTTTTTGTCAAAATGTAGTTTAATTAAATCTTCGAATTCCCTTTTAAAATTACTTTTTTGGGATAATATTTTACTATTAGATTCATCTACCAGATTAATACCAACAACAGTATTTAATTTATTCCTTAATCCAGGCATTGACTGGATAGAAGGAGATTCATTAAAATTTATTGTCTTGGTTTCATCATAAACATTTCTACATAAGTTAATTAATCCTGTTTTGAATGCTTTAGGTTTGCCTTCAAGTATACAGGCTTTAACAACTTCACGAGGGTATTTATGATCATCTCGTAGTAATCTTATGAATGGCGATAAAAGTAGATATTTGAAGATTATCTTATGTTCATTAGTCAAATAATTATTACACCAATCTAAAACTTCATTAATAGTTTTAACATCCATATTACTATTAATAGTAATTAAATCCATTTCAGCTTTGGTTTTAAATCCACCAACCAAATACCTTTCAGTTACATCGAAACCAATATCTGTGTCGAGATGCTCTATTACTTCGGTTGTGTTCTTTTTATTTGAACCAATACTCATATTACTTATTTTGTCAATGATTGTTGGTTTATTACCAGTAACTAAACCAGCTCTTTCAAATCGTAAATAATATACTCCGGGACTATCATAACTCGTCCCTTTTTGTATATAAAAATCTATAATTTTATCCCCAATCATTAATCTTTCTTCGTCTTTCTTTAATCGCTTATATATTTTCCCTGAATTTTGACTATATCCTCCATTATTTAAACTATTATTGATTTTCTCAAGTTTCGTATTGAATAATTCAACCATTTAAAACCTCCTTTATTCTTTTTCCAACTTCATGTTTGTCTTCGGGATTTAGATTTTCTTTCATTGCTACAAATTGATAAGCTGTTAAACTTAAATTACATGTGCTACAATGAAATATACCTTCCTTCCATAAAACCGCTGATGGATTTTTATCTGAATGGAATGGACAATAAACAATATAACGATTACCTAAATCACTTTTTACATCTATATTATAATGATTAATCAAAGCTAATGCATCCAACTTATCATTATATTCACGTTTAACTCTTATAGTTTTTCTTAAATTTTCTTCTTCAAATACTTTATCTGCTTCTTTAAAATGCTCTTCTAATTCATAATTAAAAACAATATTATCTGTTAAAGGTTTACATTCATTACCAGACTTTGGATTAATACTTAATGGTATTCTACATAATCTTAAACCATTATTAAATACTGCATGGTCTACAGTTTCATATCCATGTCCAGCAACTACTTTTTCCATATATGCACGATAATTTTTTAAAATAAAAGGTTCGTGCCATAATATAACATGTGCTCCTTTATTTCCTGATTCTTGCATATATGGTGATAATCCTTTTTCTTTTAAAAATTCATAAAAATCTTTTGCTTCACTTATTGCTTTTTCTGGTTCTTCTTTATCGTCAAAGTCAAAAAATAAACAATCTCTTAAACCATCTTTGCGGATAATATTGAAATACAAATTTGTATTATTATATTTCCGTTGTAGTTTAAATAGGTCGTCAATATCCTGTCCACGTCTTTTCCTCCAGAATAAATGCTTAATTTGGTGGGTATTATTAAGATAATCAAGTAATTCTTTTACATTCATTTTTCACCTCCTCGACTATAAAATCCACTTTTGAAAACCAACTTCTTTAGTTAAACGATTATCAGTGAAACTTACAAATTTAATGTTATTAAAACCATTCATGGATTTGCTAATTACTTGTATCTTTAATATTTGTAGACTATTTAACCAATCGATGATTTCTTGAAAGTTTATATCGTGTAACTGTGTGATATTATCATCAACAGGAATATCATTGGATTCACGATAGAATTTGACTAGTTCAAATGTGTTCCAATATTTATTATTTAGTAATTTCTGTTCAGGAAAATCAAACATTAAAAAATACAAATAACAAGTCGCATATCCATAATCAAGCATTAATCTTATGAATTTGTTTCCTTTTCGGTTCTCCCAGAATTCTGCATTTGGTATTCCTGCTAGTCTCTGTCCTATTTTTAATTGTTGAAGGTTCCACAGTTTTTTAACTGGTTTGTCTAAAACATATTTAGTCATATTTAACCACACTCTTTTATTTGTAATAATAATTTGTGATACAGATTAATCCGCTCAGGATAATCCACAAACAAATTATAAAAGCTATTGTATCGTAAATCATTGTAATCACCTCTTTTCAATTGTAAAATTACATTTAATTATATATACTATTAACCACATTAAAATCCATAAAGTAATAATACAAATAATATCACAAATCATCATTAATTATTCCCCTTCTATGTTTTCTAATTTGGCTTCCAATTCTTTTATTCTTTTATCTTGGGAATTTAAAATTTTAACGAGTTCATCATTCCTTAGTGGTCTATCAGTGTATCCTTCACCAATATACTCGCCAATATCTGAATACTGATATTGTACTAATTCATTTACTCTATATTTTTCAATCATTTTTATATTCACCTCCATATTTTATCGGATAATTCTACAACTATGATTAATATTATACCTAAAACGATTATAGATATACCACTACTCATTTTAAACACTTCCTATAGTATTATAGACGTGCTCTGCCTGGAATGCAGGAATAGCTAACAAACATCCAATAATGAACATACTAAATAATACGATGATTATTATTAGTATTACTAATTGTTTGTTCTGTAAAAGAAAATTCTTAAGAGTAATCCTTTCATATTTTGGATATAATCTGGCTGGGTCTCTTTTTTTCATTGTAACTCCTCTAAATCGTTTCTTAGTAGATTTAAATATTTTTCAATCATATCGCAGTTATGTATTTGTTTTTCTAACCGTTCAGTTTCCAGTCCAAAAGATTTATTTCTGGTTCTACCAGCTTGTATTGCTTCATCAACACTATCTCCAAGCATTTTGTAGAGACTGTCGTCTTTTGATTTACAAATACTTTTTTTAACTTGTTGTAAGTTTAATACTTCTTCAACGTTTTCTTTTGCTTTAGTGTCTGTTTCTTTTTTACTGGATTCTGCTTGGTTTTTTAATACTTTAACGGCATCAAGTATGTCTAATGCTTCTTTTCCTAAACTTTTTGCTTCATTTGCTGTTTTACTATTTTTGGTTATTTCAGATTCTAATTCTTTAATTTTAGCTTTGTGTTTTTTATTTTCTGCTTTTACTTCATCAGCCATTTTAATAGCAGTTTTTGCTTTTAATTCGGCTTCTTCGTACATAGTTATTACTCTTTTTTTACCTAATTTTTTGTATGTTTTTTTATCCATAATTAATCATCTCCATGTTATTTTCTTTTTTATAACTCCATTTCCCATCGTGAAATATCTGATTCAATAATAGTATTATATTTTAAATCATTAATATCTATTATTCCTTCCTCCAGTTTTTGTTTTAGTGCTAATAATTTTTTCTTTTTAAAAGAACGTTTAATTATTTCATTATCAGCTTTTAAATACCATAAACCTTTTCCTGATTCTCTTTTCGGTTCAACAGTCATCTTCATCATTAACACATCCATTGTCCGTAATGAAATCTCCATAATCGACTGCATCGTCTGAAATGTCTTTTTCATTTAAATAATATATCATTTTTTATTCCTCCGTTATTGTGAATTTATGTAATATTTTTTCTTCTTTAATGTAGTAGAATGTTATTCCTTTATTGTTTTTTGAAATTAAGACTTCTACATCATTTAGATTCGCAGGTAAAAATCTGCGTGATTTATTTATTTCTTTTAATAGTTCTTTTGCTTTCATTTTTATCATATCTCCTTTTTATTTCTTTCAATCTCTCGTCGACATATTTCAAATACCAATCTTCTTCGGATTGATATAATTCTAAATATTCATCAAAATTCTTCATTTTTTATCATCTCCTTTTTTATTCTTTTTTTAATAATTTGTTATTAACACCTCATATCTTTTTTTACCATCTTTCTTTAATTTCTCCATTTAATCTTTGTTTTGCTAAATCATAATAGTTTTTTTCAAGTTCAATCCCTATGAAATCTCTACCTGTTTTTGAACAGGCTACTCCAGTACTTCCAACCCCCATAAAAGGGTCTAATACTATATCATTAGGATTACTTGATTTTTCTATTAAAAAACTTAACAAATCACTGGGTTTCTGATTCTGATGTAATGGTTTATTATATCCACGCCCCCTTAACGCTTTGAATGAAAGAATATTGTGGTCTCTTCCACCATTAAGTTCATGTCGACCATCATCCCTATGTGAGTAAACTATGAACTCTGTTTTTTTTGCATAACTTGTTGCTAAATCTCCCATACCAAATGCATTGGTTTTTTCCCATACTAATAGATTTTTGAATCTCAAACCAGCATCTTTAATGGCTTTGTACTGTTCTGGTAATGTTGTGTCTTGTCCAAATATATAACATGCTCCTGTTGGTTTGATTAATTTACTCATTAGTTGGATAGCTTCATAAGTTAAATCATATGTTGCATCATTTTGTATTTGGTCTTCAAAGCGATGTCCTTTTACATGTCGACTATAACCAATTCCATATGGTGGGTCAGTTACTATTAAATCGACAGTCATATTTTCATCAATCATTTTTTCCATTATTTCAATACAATCTCCATTTAATAATTTTATTTTAACACACTCCTTTTAATATTTTATCATTAACATATTTTAATATTATATTACATCTTGAACGTTTGAAGTCATTCATTTCAGATATTGTTAAGTTACCATTATTTAAGTGGTGTGCAATTTGTGATAGGTGTTCTTTGTTTGTGCTTTGTTTTAATGCTTTGATTTTGTTGTCATCAGTTAGACCTTTAATAATCCAACGGTCTTTGCCTGTCTTTGTGAAACTTCCATCATGAACCACTTTGTATTCAATATCCGCATCAACAAATAAACGTTCTTTTTTTTCTTTATTACTACAACCATCAGATACTTTTTGTTTCCAATTTCTATCTCGTGCCATATTTTTCAAAAGATTTTGAGTTTCTTTTGGT
>JAZNQD010000048.1:0-17979 GCA_045589955.1 Bacilli bacterium
TATAGTAATATTTTATCACATAGTTACCATTTGTGTCAATAAGCCCTCTTATTTCTCCTGTGATGTCTCTATCATAATAATATACATTATTATTCTCTACTACTCCTATTAGGATGTTTTGTTGATCATAAATATATTCTAATACTACTACTTGGTTATTAGATATATTTGTGATCTTTTCTTTTACAAGTAGGTTATCATCATATGTGTATTCATGAATATGTGTTTGGGTAGTTTTCTTTGTTCTTTGTCCAAGTAGATTATATTCATATGTGTTATTACCATAACTTGTTAATTTACCTTTATTCCAAGTTAGGGAAACATCATTAATATATGATGGATAATATTTATTCGATGAATAAGCAATATTTATGGCTGAACCATCCTTATTACAAGAAATTAATTTGTCTTTACAATCACTATCATAAGTAAATTTCATTTCTTCTACTGCTTGTTGTTCTGTATTATCTTGATGCGTTATGACATTTGTTTTTGTTTTTTCTAAAACATTTCCATCTATATCATATGTATAGTCTATTGATGTTTGAGATTTTGGTAATTCTTCAAAACACTGAATTTCTTTATTTAGTCTTCCTAACTTATCATAAGTATAGGTATATGTTTTATCTATTTGATTATTTACGTATAATTTTTTTTGAATAATGTTCCCCATATTATCATAATCATATGTTGTTTTAATTCCATTTGATTGTTGTGTTTCTATTACTCTTGTTTTATTATATTTAAATTCATTTGAATAAATAATTTGATCATCAATAACATATTCTTCTTTATTTGTTCTTGATGCATCATCAATATACTTTTTATAGTTATGTATATTTTCATCAACATTTATTGTTGTAGACATATATTTTGGCTCATATTCTGTAAAATACTTTATTCCATTTGAGTAAAGATTTTGAAGAGTTTCGCTTGTGTGGTTAAATCCATCAATAAATATTAACCCAATATCATATTTTGTCAATCTTTCAATATTTAAACTATCCTCAAATTTTAGGGTATTAATATTTTGAATATAAAGAGTTGTTAACATTGTGTGATTTATTCCATTCAAACATAAATGATACTTGATTGTATTACTTGTTGTATTAGAAAGAATTGATAAAGAGATTAAATTCCACTCATTAACAATAAGTTTATTTGAACTTACTAAAATCTCATTATTATCAATCATAAAAGAAAGTTTACCATTATCTTTAATTTTTAATTTGCCAATTTGTGATTCATTAGTATTATAAAGTTTAATAATTGATGAATAATTATTAAGGATCTCAGGTTTTAACCAAATAGAGAATGTTTTATTAAGGTTAAATTCGCTCTTAAGGGTAGATTTAGTTCTTAGTTTTTTATTTTTATAACGTGATTGGCGATAATTATTCCAGTTATCTAAATCATATGTTATATCATCGGCTTTTGTTCTTAGTTGTGTAGTTAATATTTTACTTTGAAAATCGTATTGTGTTACATATTCATTTTCTTCTTTTGCAAACATTCCAAAAAGACTACTTTTAACATCTGCACCTAACACCACATCTGCATCAAATTCATCTACAATATCGTATATGTATTCAGAATTTGTTTTACTGTTAACAAGATCATAATTGATTTTCTTATTTTCTGATAAAGATTTTTTCTCAATTAGCGCTCCTTTATCATCAAACACATATTCTAAACAATTATCTTCGTTAACAATTGATTTTCTTATTAAGTGTCCCTGGTCATCATAGGTGTAGTGAATAATATGATCATCAATATAATCTTTTACTAGCATAATATAGTCGTTTTTGTCATATATTATATCATATAAAACTTGTATTATTTCATTTGCTAACCCATTATCTTTGCTTGAGCTTTTTACCTGTACTAATTTTCCTTTGTCGTAGATATAATAGATCTTCTCGGTTATTGTTTCTTTTTCTGTTATCATTTCTAAATTATTATAGGTATTTTTTTCAATAAGTGTTTTACCTGTACCACAATCTTCTCTGTATACTTCTTCTAATAAACCTTGAGTTGTATATGTAAAAGAGTATGTAATCCCATTATTTTGAACTACTTTTGTAATGTTCCCCTTTTCGTCGTATTCAATTTCATTTTTTTGATTATTAATTAGGAAATATGTTTCCATTTTTTTCATTTGGTTTTGTTTATTATATGTATATCCTAAGTTGAGATAATTAGGTAATGTTAATTCTTCCAATCGATTTAAATAATCATATCGATATATAGTATACTTGTTAAAAGGATCATAGTATGTTTTTTCTCTTTCGTTGTATGTATAATTCTCCTCCATGTTAATTAAATCTAGACATGCAGGAACTGAAGTTGTTATTTTCCTAAGATCGTTATCTCCATAATAATCATAAGTAATTGAGTTTCCTTGTGAATCAATAATTTTACTTGTCTTTAAGTTGTCAGAATTATACTCATACTTTGTTACTTCATCTTTATTGATTGTTGCAACAACACAATCTTTATTATTGTAAACAATAAAATTATTATCATCTGATATTGGCAATCCAAATTCATCATATGAAATAATTGATTGGGTTTCTTTTTTTCTAATATTAATATCTGTTAGAAATAAATCATTTTCACCATTGTATTCAAAAACAACTTCAACTTTATAAAAATCATCTAAAGCTTTTATGTATGATGAGAATTCATGATATTTTATTGTTGAGAAATTAACAAATTCTTCAACAAATTGTTTTTTACTAGTGCCATATAACGTAAGTTTAACTTTTAAAGTTGTATTATTATTTTCAAATGTTTTTGTTAAAAATTTAAGCTCAATTGTTTCATTCTTTTTACCAAAAAGATTAATTTGTTTTGATAAGGTTTTCGTAGTATCATTTAGAATTTTATTACCTTTGATTTTTAAAACTTTATTACCATACGCAGAAGGAAAATCAAAGGTATTTTCTTCTTGAACAATTTCAAAGTCATTTAGTGATGAAACTACATATTTCTTTAATATTTCGCGATTATCTTGTGTTAAATCATTCATGCCATTTGGTAATCTTCTAATTTCGTTTAGATTAGATGAATTAAAACTACATTTTGTTAAATTTACTTCCTTTATTAACATAATTTCATCTGTTTCTAATTTAATACAACATTCAATATCAATTGCATTATAAGGAATTGTAATCTGTGAACACATAAATTCATAATAATTACCTACTAATTGATTTAGTGTTGTATGTGTTTCAATAGTTTTTTGTTGAGTATCAATAACGCCACTTTCTTGATTTGCCTCATAATATGTAACAACAACACTAGCCTTTGATGTTGAATTAATATTAGGATTTATTTTTTTGATAATTCCTCTAAATAAATAAGATTCCGAAGGATTAACATTTACGTTTTTAAATAGTCTCCCATTTTGATTAAGTTTTATATATAAAACATTATTATCAATTATTTGTATTTTTTCATGTTCATCATAAGACCATTCTTCAATTTTATCAACAATATTTTTACTATTTAAAATATTTTGATTTGATGAGACATTAATTACTTCTAGTTCAGTAATTAATAGTTTATTAATTGTCTCTATATAAAGAGTAGCATTTATGTTTTGAGCATTCATTGGGATGATAAGATTTTCTGTTTCAAATTCATACCATAAATTAGTATCCGATTCACAACAATACTCTAAATCAAAATCATATGTTTCCAATGTCATATCAAGACTCGGTCCTCCAATACCACTGCTAGTGCTATTAGAAAGATCATATGAACCCGAAATATAAATTCGTGCTAAATCTCCAGGTTCAATATTTTTAATTTTTCCTTTAATTTTATAACTAGTACCGGAAATTAAATCTAAATCTTTTTGAATTGATGTATTTTCTTTTAATTCTAAAAAGTTTGCATAATTAATGTTTTCATTTCTAACCACTTGAGCATTAGAATGTTCCCAAGTTTCAAGGCCTCTAATAAAATTGTTATTATCAATTTCATCTTCTTCAATTAATGAAACACTTTTTTTCTTTATATTACCATTATCATATTCGTAAGATATTTTCGATTGTTTGTTATAAATAATGTCACTAATTAATTTATCATTATTTTTAATATAATACACTTCTTCGTTAGTATAATTATCTTTAATGACGATATAATCATCGAAAGCATAAAAAGTAATATTTTCAAATGGATTTGTTCTGCCATTTAGAAATGACATGACCCCTGTTAAATAAATACTTGATCCAAAATAATATGTTAATTCTAGTTTTTTATTATCAAGCAAATCTTCTATACATGTAATTGTAACCTCATCACTTGCATAAGTTATTTTAACATGTTTAAGGATTACTTCGTTTTCATCATCACTGTAGTCAACTAATTTATAAAAATACAATGATTTGTAATTTTCGTCATCAAACTCTTTTTGAAATTCGATTCTTCGATAGTCATTTTTAAAATCAATTGTTTTATATGTGTATTTATTATATTCTTGACCTGAATGATCTACATCATAAGTTATATCAATATTAAATTCTTCAATTCTTGTTAGAGTTTTTTCATATATTTGGCCATTTGCAATATGATTTTCATATATAAATTTTACAGTTTCATTATCCGGATAAGTAATTCTATCAAGATATAAAGCATTTTGAGAACTATTGTCTATTGTGCTAAATTCATAGATAGTGCTTGTTCGATCTAGCATAATGTAGCTCAAATTTTCATATGCTACTTGAGGTTCAAAATTATCTTCTGTTTGATCATACTCAAATTTATAATAAACCTCATACAAATAAGTTCCATTTTCTTTACAGTAATATAATTTTGCAACAGCATAATTATCAATATTATTATATATTTCTGTTCTGTTTTGTACATTATTTTTTTCCAAATCTTCGTATATGGCTTGTTTGTGTTTAGTTCTAAACTCATACTCAATTTCATTTAATTTATTGATTACATCTTCATTAACGTTTGACATATCTTTATAATATTCTTTATCCCCAGTATAATTATATAATGTCAAACCATTTGAGTCTTTTTCAACATAGAAATTAAGTGAAGTATTTAAGTTAACATCAGTATAATAACCAAAATTTCTAAATAAAGAACCATTTGTTGAGTTACATCCAACATTAAATGGAAATGTTTTTTTCTTTTGACTATCCTGATATACGTATATTGTGTCCATATATGAAAAGCTTCTTGATGAAGAGTTGTAACTATGATTAAACAAACTACTTACTTGAATATTTTCTCCTATAGGTGACTTGATATTTTGATCAGAAAAAACATTTACATCAATAGATGTAGAAAATTCTGTTTGATCAATTGAATTAAAATATATAGCAATCATTGCTTGATTAGAATTGTTGAAATATAAATTATTGATATCAAATGTAACTTTTCTTTCAGATTCATTTGTAGCTGTTACTATCTTTTTATCTAGATATATATTGTTAATTCCTCTTACGATTTTATTTTGAATATCACTATATGTGTATGATTCATAATAAGCTATTTGAAACACATTTATACAAACGTTACTAACATTATTACTCAAATTGATTGATAAAGTTTTATTCTTCATATCAGAAATTAATTCATTTTCAGATTTAACAACAGTAACTAAAACAACATCTTTATTATTCAATGTAGTTAATGTACCGCCATTTTTATGTAATATTTTTAAATTTTGTATTGTCATATTTTTCTCCTTTAAATTTATTATTAATTTTTATTACTTCATTTGTACCTAAAGCACATAAATCATTTTTTGTGACAACTAACACTTTAATCTTAAGTGTTTATAGGTTGAAGTAATTTTTTATTTGTAAGGTATATAAATCTACCTAAAAACATTTTCTGTTATTCTCCTAAAAAGGGAATAACTTTTTTTGTTTGTTAAAGAATATTCTGATTTATTCATAATTAAAATAACAAACGACACTACTAGGAGCAGTGTTAATAGTTTGATTTTCTTTTTTTGTTTTTTAAAAAAGAAATTATGGAAAATCAAATAAGTAAAGATATAAAATCATTAAAAAAACCTCCTCTCACTCTTATACACGTAAAAAGAGGCGATTTAACAACCTTTTTTAAAAAAATTTTTTATTTTTAGGTCGACATTGAATATATAAATTGTTTTTATTAGGAGATATTTGTTTATATATATTAAAATGTTTTCGAAACTTCTAAAAGTATGTTTAAATTTATCGAAAAAGATAGAGAATACAAAAAAAACCAACATTTGAAAAATACAAATGTTGGTTATAAATTACATTTTATCCTAATAACGCCATTAATAAACCTGCGGCAACGGCACTACCAATAACACCAGCTACGTTAGGTCCCATTGCATGCATTAATAAGTAATTTGATTTATCTTCTTCTAAACCAATCTTATGTACAACACGTGCAGCCATTGGAACAGCAGAAACACCTGCAGCACCAATCATAGGATTGACTTTACCTTTTGTAATCTTACACATTAGTTTACCTACTAATACACCAGCAGCAGTTGCAGCTGAGAAAGCAATCATACCTAATACTAAAATATAGATAAAGTTAATTGCTTGTCTATAATCAGTAAGAATAGCAGTTGCACCTACAGATAAGCCTAAAACAATTGTAACGATGTACATAATTGTTTTTGATGCAGCTTCAACTAAGTTAGGAACGACACCTGACTCTTTAATTAAATTACCTAGCATTAGCATACCAATTAATGGAGCACAAGAAGGAATAATTAAAATAACAACAATCATAACCATGATAGGGAACATAATTTTTTCTCTTTTTGAAACTGGACGAGATTGTTCCATTTTAATTTGACGTTCTTTTTTAGTTGTTAAAAGTTTAATAATTGGTGGTTGAATAACTGGTACTAAAGCCATATATGAATATGCAACAACGGCAATTGAAGCACAAAGCATTCTTCCTCCATCAGCACCTGTTAATAACTTGTTAGATAAGAAGATTGCTGTTGGGCCATCGGCACCACCGATAATACCAATTGATGCTGCTTCTAATGCATTAAATCCAAGAAGTAATGCGCCTAAGAAAGTCATAAAAATACCTACTTGAGCAGCAGCACCTAAGATTAAACTACTTGGTCTTGAAATAAGTGGTCCAAAGTCAGTAGTTGCACCGATTCCTAAGAAGATAAGTGGTGGGAAGATTTCCCATTCAATACCTAAATGTAGGAAGTCAAACAACCCAGGTTTTAATAAATCATGTTCTAAATAATCAAATATATTTTTTCCTGTTTCATGTAATTCATCATTGATACCAAAATTATATAAACTTGGAGCAATATTTACAAGTAACATACCAATACCAATTGGGATTAATAAGTATGGTTCAAATCCTTTTGCAATTGCAAGATAGATTAATAAACATGCAACCATTATCATTATTAATCTAAAGATTAAAGGCATCCAGTCTTCTTGAAAGTTACCTGTATTTGTGGGAATAAATCCCATTTGATTTATGAAATTTTGAAACAGGTTTTTAACAGTTTCAATAACTATCTTCAAAAAATCCATAAACTATTATCCAATAACAACAAGTAATTCGTCTAATTGTACAGCTTGACCTTTAGAAACTGCGATTGATTTAATAACACCAGATGCGTTAGCAACAACTTCGTTTTCAAGTTTCATTGCTTCTAAAATACAAATAACATCACCAGCTTGAACAGATTGTCCAACACTAACTTTAACATCTAAGATTGTTCCAGCCATAGGAGCTTTTAAAGGAGCACCTTCGCCATTTGAAACTGGAGCAGCTTGAACAGGAGCAGCAGCTTGAGCTGGAGCTTCGATATGTGCTGCACTTTCGCTAACACTTTCTAATTCAACTTCATAAACTTTTCCATTAACTTTAACTTTATATACTTTCATAAAAACTCTCCTATTATTTAATTTCTTTAATTGAAACTACGCGAACATCTTCTTGTGTTTCTTCGTGATAATCGATTGTTGCAACTAAAGCTGCAGCCATCATTTCTTCATCTTTAATATCTTCTAGTGAAATTGCTTTTTTCACTGGTGTTGGAGCTGCTTTAGGAGCTTCAACAGTTTTTGCTTGTTCTTTTTGTTTTGGAACAAAGAATCTTAATAATGAAACTAGTCCCCATAATAATGCTAGCATTGAGAATACAATAACGATACATACCAATGCAACAAGAATAGCTTGAACAAAGTCGATATAATAGCCATATACAATGTGGTCTTTATCAGCTTCTAAATCAGAGAATGTAACTAAGCGAGAACCGCCATCTCTTAATTCTGTATTTCCATACCAACCGGCAAAATAAGGACCAAAGAAACCTTTCCCCTCTTTATTAAGAGCTGGTAAACCACCATCTTTTTTAATTAATTGATATTTGATTTTAGTTTCTTTACCTTCTTCATCTACTTCATATTCTGGTACAAGTGCACCTTCTAAATATAAAGTACCTGTCTTTGGATTAAATAATCCTAAGTAATCATCTGGATCATATTCTTTTCCAGCTTTATCATATTGAGAAGCTAATAAATTGTTAACATGTTCTGAAGTAAAGATAAATTCTGTTATTTTTTCATCATGCTTATCACTTGCAACACCACAGAACTTACAAACACTATCAATGAATTTATGATTAGTATGGTTTTCTTGTATTTTTCCACAGTCATCACAAATTGTATCAGAATCATCATCTTTAAATTCATCACTATGTTCTTCTTCATTTTTATTACAGATAACTTTATTACCATTTACGTCTTCAACATGTTCACATAAGCCATCTGTTTTAATATTTTCACATTGACAAACTTCAAATGTGTTTTCATCACTCTTTTTATTTTCACCACAACTTGTTAAGGCAAAAACCAAAGCGAATAATAGAGCAAATATTGAGAAAATTTTTGTAATTTTTTTCATAACTTCACCTACCCGATAAATACGTTAAACTCAACAACTTCTTGTTCAGGTTCAGCTGGAGCATTACGTTTTTCTAAGAATTTTACTGCTACATTTTCGAATAATGCACATGTTAGTACATCTTCATCACATTTAACAATACCTTGATATTTTGCTTTCATAGCTTCAAATTCCGGTGCAATGTCATCTGCAGGACGGTGAGAAATACCTTGAGCATCACCAACAATCTTAGCACGAACTTCAGGATTGATTTCTGCAGGAGCTTGACCATAGTTTCCTAACAAATAATCTTTTACTTCTTTTGGAGATAATTTATATCTTTCACCTGTAATTACATTCATTACAGCTTGAGTACCAACCATTTGTGATAAAGGTGTTACAAGAGGAGGATAACCTAAGTCTTTACGAACTCTTGGAACTTCTCTTAAAACTTCATCATATTTGTCCATAGCACCTTGTGCTTTTAATTGACTCATAAGATTAGATAACATACCACCAGGAACTTGATATTTTAAAATACTTGGGTTAACTGTTAATGCTTTAGGGTTTAATCCACCTTCAGCTAAGAAACGGTCTTTTGTTGCAGTAAGTTTTTCAGCTGCTTTCTTTAATACAGCTACATCTAAACCACTATCATACTTAGTTCCTTGAAGTGAGTATACTAAAGCTTCTGTACAAGGTTGACTTGTACCACCACTAAGTGGAGAAAGTGCAGTATCAACAATATCAACACCTGCTTCAATTGCTTTCATTAATGTCATTTCGGCAATACCACCTGTGCAGTGAGTATGTAATTCAATTGGAAGTTTTGTTGCTTGTTTAATTCTTGAAACAAGTTCATATGCATCATTTGGTAATAATACACCTGCCATATCTTTAATACAAATTGAATCAGCACCCATTTCTTCTACTTGTTTTGCTAATTTAACAAAGTATTCAATAGTGTGAACTGGACTTGTTGTATATGATAAAGCAATTTGACAATGTCCATTATATTTCTTAGTTGATTCTACAGCACATTTTAAATTACGTAAATCATTTAAGGCATCAAATACTCTAATAATATCAATACCATTTTCAAGTGATTTCTTAACAAATAATTCTACAAGTTCATCAGAATAGTGACGATAGCCAAGAATATTTTGTCCTCTAAATAACATTTGTAATTTTGTATTTGGGCAAGCTTTACGAATTAATCTTAATCTTTCCCATGGATCTTCATCTAAGAAACGAATACATGAATCGAATACAGCACCGCCCCATACTTCTAATGCATGATAACCAGCTTTGTCTAAAATTTCTGCAACCGGTAAAACATCTTCAACACGAAGTCTTGTTGCAAGTAAAGATTGATGTCCATCTCTAAGTGAAGTGTCAACGATTTTTACAGCCATTATAATTACTCCTTTTATATATTTTTTTATTATTAACAAACTATTAATGCATTTTAAAAAAATGCCCATATTTTTTTATATTATATCACATATAAAAATTTTTTTCATTAAAAAAAGCATATAAAAAATGGAGAAGTAAACTTCTCCATTAACTTATTATTTTATTTAGGTTCAATTACTCCGTAACCACCATCATGTCTTACATATACAAGAGTTTGTTTATGAGTCTTCTCATCAATGTATAAGAAGAAATCATGGTCTAATAGTTCCATTTGAGTAATTGCTTCTTCCTGGCTCATTTCAGTTAGTTCTACTTCTTTTTGTTTGATTTCCGGCTGTTGAACTTCACGTTCTTCTTCTAAATCACTGAAGTAGTTTGCAATGCCTTCACGTTTTTTAATCATTGAATTAACTTTTCTTTTATGTTTTAGCAATTGTCTTTCAATTTTGTCAACTGCTAAATCAATTGCCATAAAGAGAGTATCACCTTTACTTTCTGCACGTAAAATCAAATGTTTTAGCGGTATTGTGATTTCTACCACCGTATACTTTTCATACCCTTTACAAAGTACGTTTGCAGATAAAGCTTCGCTTTTGTTAAATAACTTTTCTAAATCATTAACTTTTTCTTCAATGTACTCTTGTACTGCAGGGCTCATTTTTACTTGATTTTTTGTTCGAATGTTAATTTTCATACATCATGCTCCCTTCATTTTAATTAATGTAATAAATTATTTTGTAAAGATTTTCTTTACAGTTATATTTTACCATATATAAAATTATTTGTAAATAATTTTTATAAATTTTTGTATAAAAAAACACACGTTTTAAACGTTTGTTTCTTTTACTTTTTATTCTAAATATAGAGTTACATCAACAATTCTATCAAGTTCATTTAAAATCATAAATTCTTCCAAACTTTGTTTAGCATGTTCTTTGAATGTTATTTCACCTGTTATTTTTTCACTAGGATCTTTTTCATTATAATAAATGAATGGATTTTTATAGTCATATATTGAACCCCACTCTAAAGAAAATTCAAAATAGAGTGTAACTTCTGATTCAGATACAGTACGTAATGTTCCATAAATACTATAATTAGTTGAATAAATTATCAAATTTTCAGGATCTAATCCGAATCTTAGTTTTTGTTTTTTAAAATACTTATCTAAATATTCCTGAATTTCCTCATTATAAATTACTTCAAGTCTGTGTTTGTTTTTATTTGTAGAAATTGCTTCACCAATACTTTTTACATTTGCTTGTTCAGATAATTTAATTTTATATGCAAATCTAACAGTTAAATTTTCTACTGCTCCTTCTTCAGAAGTTTGTAACCAACATCCATAGTTATCAAAATTTTCAGGACAACCAAGAATTATCTTTTCGCAATCAACTGAGTTCCAAGATTCATCATAATATTCAGAACTAACAACATAAGTATCACTACAAACAGAATTGATGCGAACGTTACCTTCTTCTACTACATCAACTTCTTCATTTTTTATATATGTATATAAACCTAAACCTAACAAACCACAACTTGACAAACTTACCGACATTGTTAAAAGTAAAAACAAAGAAATGATTTTTTTCATATTCCCTCCATATTTATTACTATCATATAGTAAAAAATGTAGATATACTTTTATATCTACATTTTATAATTTTTAGTTGATATATTAAGATTGTTGTTATCCAACAATTATAAATTTTACTCCTAAATCACTTGTAGATTTAAAAAATTCATAATAGGTTTCAAAGTCTTGATAACACTTAAACCATTCAACTCCAAGATTACTTATTAATAAATGATTTATTACTTTATCTTTTATGATATCTTTTTGATGAGTTTTTATTTCGATTATTACAAAACGATTATTTCCTATATATATTTCATTTACAAAAGTATTCTTTTTAATTTGGATTTTAAAAAGATTACTTAGTTTCATAAAAATTAAGCTACGATACTCACTAATTTATTTGGTACTACAATAATCTTTTTAGGAGTTTTTCCTTCAAGATTTGCTTGTACTTTTTCAGATGCAAGTGCTAATTTTTCAAGTTCCTCTTTTTCAGTTCCTGCAGGAACTTCAAGTTTATCTCTTAATTTACCATTAATTTGAACTACCACAGTTACAAGATTTTCAAATGTTTTAGCCTCATCATAAGTAGGCCAAGCTTCATACGCAATTGATTCATTGTGGCCTAATTGTTCCCATAATTCTTCAGTAATATGTGGAGCAATTGGGTTCAATAGTTTTAAGAAACCTTCTAAATATTCACGAGGAACACTTGGATTTTTATAGGCTTCATTTGTAAAAATCATCATTTGTGAAATAGCAGTATTAAATCTAAAGTTATCGTAATCATTTGTAACTTTTTTAACAGTTTGATGATAAACTTTTTCTAATGATTTATTAGAATCATCTACTTTTACAACTGAATCAAATAAACGATAAACTCTTTCTAAGAAACGTCTAGCACCATCTACACCTTTTGTAGACCAAGGTTTCATAGCATCAAGTGGTCCCATAAACATTTCGTAAACACGTAATGTGTCTGCACCATATTGGTTAATAATATCATCAGGGTTAATTACATTACCACGAGATTTTGACATTTTAACATTATCTTCACCTAAGATCATACCTTGGTTAAATAACTTTTGATAAGGTTCCTTTGTTTTAACAACACCTAGATCATATAAAACTTTATGCCAGAATCTTGAATATAATAAGTGTAATACAGCATGTTCAGCACCACCAATATATAAGTCTACTGGTAACCATTCATTAATTTTTTCTTGTACTTTTGGATCACTTAAAGGTAAGATTTTACCATTTTCTTTTAGTAAGTAGCCAATATAATACCAACATGAACCAGCCCATTGAGGCATTGTGTTAGTTTCACGACGGCCTTTAACACCATCTTCACGAATAACTTCTAACCATTCAGTTGCATTGGCAAGAGGACTTTCGCCAGTACCACTTAACTTCATGTTTGGAAGTTTAGGTAATTCTAATGGAAGTTTAGATTCATCTAGTAATTCAATAGTTCCATCTTCGTAATGTACAACAGGGAATGGTTCACCCCAATATCTTTGACGGCTAAAGATCCAGTCACGTAAACGATAGTTTACAGATAATTTACCAATACCTTTTTCAGTAAGGAATTCACCCATTTTATTGATTGCATCTTCTTTATTAAGACCATCTAAAAATCCTGAATTTACATGAATTCCATCTGCAACAAAAGCGCCTTCAGAAATATCACCTTCAACTACTTGGATGATTTCTAAATCATATTTCTTTGCAAATTCATAGTCTCTTGTGTCATGAGCAGGAACAGCCATAATCGCACCTGTTCCATAACTAGCAAGTACATAGTCGGCAATCCAGATTGGAATCTTTTTATTATTTACTGGATTAATTGCATATGCACCAGTAAATACACCCGTTTTTTCTTTGTTTAATTCAGTACGATCTAAATCACTCTTTGCTTTAGCAAAATCAATATATTCTTTAACTGCTTGTTCTTGTTCTTTTGAAGTAATCTTTGATACGATAGCATGTTCTGGTGCAAGTACACAATATGTTGCACCAAATAGTGTATCAGCACGAGTAGTAAATACAGTAAATTTTTCTTCAGATTCAGCAACATTAAAATCAATTAATGCTCCATTACTTTTACCAATCCAGTTGCGTTGCATTTCTTTAATTGATTCTGGCCAATCAAGTTCTTCTAAATCATTTAATAATCTTTCTGCATAAGCTGTGATTTTTAATACCCATTGTTTCATCGGTCTTTTTTCAACTGGGAATTCACCACGTTCACTTACCATCTTACCATTTACATTTAATATTTCTTCATTGGCAAGAACTGTACCTAAACCTTCGCACCAGTTTACTTCAATTTCTTTTAATTCAGCCAATCCTTTTTTATAAAGTTGGCAAAAAATCCATTGTGTCCAGTGAAAATATTCACTATCACATGTTGCAATTTCTCTTGACCAATCATAAGATAAACCAATACTTTTGATTTGTCTTTTAAAAGTTTCAATATTACGATATGTAAAATCACGAGGATCATTACCAGTTTGAATAGCATATTGTTCAGCTGGTAAACCAAATGCATCCCAACCCATTGGGTGCATTACATTAAATCCATTCATTCGTTTATATCTTGCGATAATATCTGTAGCAGTATAACCTTCTGGATGACCTACGTGTAAACCAGCACCACTTGGATATGGAAACATATCTAATACATAATATTTTGGTTTGCCTGATTCAAATTTTGCTTTAAATGTTTCATTGGCATCCCAATAGTTTTGCCATTTTTTATCGATATTTAAATGATTGTAACTCATAATTCCCCTCTAATCTTTTTTAATTTTATTTATAAAAACATATCGAATTGCACGATAAAAATATACAATTGTTATTATTTGTCCTAGTATATATAAACCTATTTGCCATAAACTACCAAATGGCAATAGCATATAGATACTTATGATTGCAGTTGGTGTCATACAAAAAGTAATTATTTTAAATAATTCTCCAAAGCGTAGTTGAATTGATCTTAAGAAGAAAAAGACAAATCCAGCTAATAATACAATCTCGAATAAAATAGAAAATGCTGAAAATAATAGAACACTCGGAACACTTCCTAAATAAGAAAAAAATAAATAAGGTTTAAATAAATTCTTAATAGCAGTTTCCATTTTAACTTCTAATGTATAAGTACTATAATTATTTAAATCAGAAAAATCTATACCGTTTGCTTCAATATCATTGTAAGACTTTGAAACGATAGGATCTACTTGTTCTTCTAGTTTAGGATCAAAAATAGAAATCTCTACTTTTTCACTTTTAAGATTTATTACTAATCCACCTTTTTTTAATACATCTTTATCTAAGACATCAACATCACTAGCATTAAAAATGAAGTATGTTGTAAAATCTATTGGTGATAAGTTTTTTTCTTCTTCTGTTTTAACGAATTCAATTATATGTGGAACTGTATTATTAGATTTTGATACTAATTTTCCATCTCTAATACAAAAATCATAATTCTTATTAGTTCCTTTTAGACTTGTAACGATCATGTTCGTATATTGCTCAGGAATAGCATTAGATGTAAAAGTACTTACCATATTAGGTAAAGCAGTAATTAATACTAATAAAATCAGGTAGCAAATAAACTTACCAAATTTCATATTAACATGATTCGCAATATTTTTAGGTCTAATTAGTGAATCAACAAAGCATCTTATCATATATATACCTCTTTCATTAAAATATATTATATCACATTCATAGCCAAATGTAAATATATTTGTATTATCTTATTATTATCTCATTATTTGAATATTCTATCAAATTATGTTAAAATTAACTTATATTTAATAAAAAAGGAGATTTGAAATGAATAAAAAACTAAATATTTTAGTCAAAGTTTTTAGTGTATTCGTACTTTGTTTTGTAAGTATTTTCTCTTTTTCTTCTTTAGTAAAAGATGTAAATGCGGACACAGAAAATATTTATTATATTTCTGCAAGTGCTGGTGAAAACTATGATTCAGTTGGTATTAACTATCATTGTAACCTAGAAGAATCAGCTGTTATCTATGGTACTGATAAATACCTATCAACTTATGAAACTGTTCAAGCTACTTCAACATTATGGAGTGCTGAGGCAAAACCACAAGATAGTAATACAGGTTTTGATGCTCGTTATGTATGCCAAGCTAATCTTACTAATCTAAAAGCTAATACAACTTATTATTATCAAGTTGTTGCAGGTAGTGAAAAATCAAAGATTCGCAGTTTTAAAACTATTAAACCTAACACAGGTCAACATGAAGTTATTTTTCTAGCTGATACACAAAGTTCTAATCTATCTGCTTTCCAAAGAGCAAATAAAGTAATTGAAATGTTAAAAGGCAAAACTACTAATGCTCAACTTGCATTAATTGCAGGTGATATTGTTGACAGAGGCGGTTATGAAGCCCAATGGGATGCATATTTTAAAGGTGTTACTGCATTTGATAACATTTTACTAACAACTGTTCCTGGCAACCATGAATATTATCATGATAATGGGCCAGGATATATTGATCCAACATTCTATAATCAATTTTTCAACAACCCTAAAAATGGACCAGTTGAAAGATTAAATTCTTCATATTTTGTAAAACATGATAATGCTTTATTTATTATGTTAGATATTATTAATCGTGAATATATTGAAGAACATAAAGTTTGGTTCAAACAAGTAGTTGAAAACAATCCATCACAATGGATTATCGTTATGACACACGCTGGTTTATATTCAGCTGGTGCATATGAACATGATGCTACATATTTTAATAAACATTTTAAATCTTTATTTGAAGAATGCCAAGTTGACCTTGCAATCAGCGGTCATGAACATTTATACATTCGTAAAGATTTAGAATATCAAGGTAAAAAAGATGCACAATTAGGTGTTACATACTTAGTTGGTCCAGCAGCTGGTGGCAAACAATATCCACCAGAAGATACAACTGGTTTAGATGAAGTAATTGGTGTTGGCCAAAACTATAGTGGCAACATCTTAAGATTCAATGGTGATACTTTAACTGTTGACTACTACAAAGAAGATGGTACTCATGCAACAAGCTTTACTCTTAACGCTAAGCGTACTGCAAAAGTTCTTCCTGTTACAAATAAAGAAGTTGAAGATTCAATTAAATTCGAATATCGCGAAGCTGATAATAGTGTTTTTGTTGAATGGACAGAAAAACTATGGCGTAATGCAACAAAAGTTGAAATTACTGGTACACAAAAATGGTCTAGTGCTGTTATGTCTAGTTATTCAAATTCACATTTAATCAGAAATGTTTATGATGGATACAAACATCAATTTACATTATCTATTACAATGAATGATGGTTCAATAGTATCTAAGGACTTTGAAATAAATTTAGGTTGGGATACAAAAACTTTCAATATCATCTATAACTTAGATGGTGGTGAACTACCAACTAACGCTCCTACTACTTATGCTAACAAAGATGGTTTAGAAACACTTCCTACCCCAACAAAAGATAAATATGTTTTCAAAGGTTGGTATGATGAATACGGAACTAAATGGAAATCAATTCCTGCTGATACAAGAAAAAATGTTGAATTAACAGCTGTTTGGGTAAGAGGTTCAAAAGATAAAACAATTACCTATATGCTTAACGGTGGTACACTTCCAGAAGGTGCTCCAACAACATATGAGATGTTCGTAGGTTTAGAATCATTACCAATTCCAACCCGTGCAGGCTATATTTTCAAAGGTTGGGAACGTAATGGTGAAATAATAACTTCAATATCTGATGAAGAACAAAGTAATTTATTATTAAATGCCCTTTGGGAAGAAGCTCCTAATGCAAAAAAAGGATGCAAAAAATCAAGTGCAGAAGTTATGATTGCAACAATTTCCCTTGCATCTATAACAGTGTTCGTACTAAGAAAAAAACATTAATTAAAGGTTCTGTAAAAAATCTTGTGATTTTGTGATAAAAACAAATAATTAGTCACAAAATATTTTACTATCAATCACAAAATATTTAAGGTTCTATAAAATATTTTGTGATTTTGTGATAAAAAATAAAGTTCAAGCACAAAATA
>JAZNQD010000049.1:0-36341 GCA_045589955.1 Bacilli bacterium
TCTATTAAAATTTGTGTATCCATTAGCAGATTTTAGAATCGTTTTGATTCTTGAATTAGCTCCTTCAATAGGACCATTGGAAAGTCTCTTTCCTTGGTATCTAATGAAGGAGTTTTTTATTTCGACTTTCCAATGAATAAGAAGTTTTCCGAAGGTTCTGAATTCTTCATGTTTTGAGTTTAGGAATTCATCTATTAATTCTTCGAATTCTTCATCACATGTTTCATATTCAGCAGTTAAATTAAATTCTCTGTACTGTTCCTTTAAAAAGTAAGCATCTCTTAGATCAGTATCTATTGAGAATAGGTAACTTCTGATTTCATGTTTAGTCCATTTTGTTTTCATTTTATGAATATAAGTTTGGTCATTAAAAATCTTTTCAAAGCTCATAGTAAAGAAAAAGTGAAACTTTTTTAACATGTAGTAATAAATATCATTTTGAACAAGCTTATTAGTTCGCTTATCGTATTTTTTCATAGTTTTTATTCTTATTGAGTCAATAGCGTCATTTAAATGTCTAATAACATGAAATGAATCAACTGCTACCTTACAATTAGGAAAGTAAATACTAGCTAAATCGCGATATGTATCCCACATATCGATTACAACATATTTAACATTTAAACGTTCATTTTTAGGTATAAAAGAAAGTTCTGAGGTTAATCTGTCTTTTCTTCTTGAAGGATAAATATAAATAATCTTTTTAGTTAGGAAGTCTAGAAAAACACAGGCATACTTGTATTGTCTCTTTCTAGAAGTATAGAATTCATCAATACAAATAACTTCAGGAAGAGGGCGTCTTTTAACGTCTACATAAGAATCAAAAATGTTTATAACAGAATTTTTGGAAATACTATATTTTTCAGCAATGTTTTTAAAAGTAACAGTATGATCTTTTAAATCGTTTAATACGGCATAAATAGTGTAGGTTGAAAGTTTATCATTTTTTAAAGCAAAAGGATTTCTTTCGTAGTAAGTATGTTTACAGGTTTTACAATAGAATCTTCGCGCTCTATAAATAATGAAACAAGGATTATTATTTGAAATAGAGTGTTTAATTTTCTTGTTAACATATTCTTTAATAACAGGTGATGAATTACATATAGGGCATTTATTCTTTTGGTTTTCTAGAGTTATATAACAATATAAAACATTATTTCTTTTAGTAGTATCAATTTTCTCGATTTTTAAGTTTAATAGTTCCAAATTAAGTAATTTAATAATATCATTGTTCATAATGTTCCTTTCTTGTGTGTTTATTATATTATAACAAAAATACCAGTGAAGAAGTATAGGGAGACCCTAAACTAATTCACTGGTATACTCAAACCCTAAACTAATTCACATAATCAAAATAAAATTCTCTCCACAAGTGTGGAGAGAATTTTTATTTACCTGAAATCATTAATTTCTTAACAGCAATTGTTGGAGCAGCAACACCAATGAAACGATCTTCAATATCATTACCAATATGTGTTACTTCATTAAACATTTCAAAGAAATTACCAGAAGTTACAAATAGTGTAACTGGTTTAACAATTTCACCATTTTCAATTAAGGCACCAGATGATTGAACATTGAATGCACCAGAAATAGGATTTAAACCAGCATGTAATCCGGCAACATCAGTAATATAAATACCGTGTTTGATTTGTTTAATAATTTCTTCTTTTGTTTCTTCACCTGGT
The DNA here is from genome assembly GCA_045589955.1 of Bacilli bacterium. GTDB lineage: Bacteria > Bacillota_I > Bacilli_A > ML615J-28 > CAG-313 > CAJGCS01. The sequence continues at coordinate 1,689 of JAZNQD010000049.1, forward strand.
AATAAAACTAGGTTATTTGGACGAACACCTTTACCACATTTACCACCATTACCAGTAGATTCAGTACCAAAGAAATGAGCAGTTTTTTGATTATGCATAAATGTATTAAAAACACCATTTTCAACTAATTTCTTAGTGCTTGTTGGAACAGCTTCACCATCAAATGCAGATTTAGAAAGTGCTTTTGGATAGAAAGGATCATCAACAATAGTAATATTATCACCAAATACTTTTGTTCCAAGTTTATCAACTAAAATTGACATTTTCTTCATTGCAGCTTCACCTGAGAAAACAGATGAAAATGCTTGAATAATTTGTGTTGTAACATCGTTTTTAAGTACGATTTCATATTCACCTGTTAATGGACTTTCAGCACCTAATGTAAATAGAGCATTGTCTAATGCTTCTGCAATAATTTTATCTTTTTCTAAAGCTTCAAATTTAGTATTGTAATCACCTGCATAGCCAACAGATGTATTACCTTTTTCATCAGCAGCAACAACACCTAATACTAAAGCCATGTAGCTATCTTCACTAACAAGTTTAACACCTTTAGAGTTGATAATTTCAACTTTTTCTTTTGCTTCAGTAAAGTTGTTATGTCCAACTTGACGAATTCTTGGATCACCTGCAAGAGCACGTTCTTCCATTTCTTTTAATAAAGCTACTTTTTCTTCAAAAGTATATTTTTCATAGTCTGCTTTTAAATCTTCAACTTCTTCATAATGAGCTCCACCAGGGAAGATGAATTCTTTTTCTGGAGAAGTTAGTACTTTTGAGTTTTCTACAAGTTGATGTAATAAAGCATCAATTGCTTCTTCACTAACATTTTCAGTAGAAACAACAGCCATTTTGCCATTGTATAAACCTCTAATTGTTAAACTATTTAATTTACTTAAGTTATAAGTTTCAACTTTTCCATTTAATAATTTAATATTATTACTTTCAGATGATTGAACATATAATTCAATTTCACTAATGCCTAATGCAAGACCTTTTTCAATAATTTTAGAAAATTCCATTATTTGGCACCTCCTTTACCACCAACAGTCATATGCGATAAACGAATTGTTGGTTGACCTACGTTTGTAGGAACTGAACCACTTAATGAACCACACATACCTTGACCTACATCAAGATTGTCAGCAATCATATCAATACGCATTAAAACATCTTTACCAGAACCAACTAAAGTAGCTCCACGAACTGGTTTTGTAATTTTACCATCTTCAATTAAATAACCAACATTAACCGCAAAGTTAAATTCACCAGTAGCAGGGTTAACTGATCCACCGCCCATTTTCTTAGCAAATAAACCATACTTAGTATTAGCAATAATTTCTTCAAATGTTGATTCACCTGGTAAGAAATAAGTGTTAGTCATTCTTGAAGTAGTAACTCGTTTATAAGTTTCTCTTCTTGATGAACCGGTAATTGGATGATTCATCTTCTTAGAATTTCTCTTATCAACTAGATAAGATTTTAAAATACCATTTTCAATTAATACATTACGTTGTGCTGGAGTACCTTCGTCATCGACGTTAATTGAACCCCATGCATTTTCATCTAAACCAGTATCTACAGCATTAACAATATCACTGGCAACTTTTTGGCCAAGTTTACCACAGAATACAGACATACCTGGAGCAACTGATGTAGCTTCTAAACCATGCACACAAGCTTCATGAAGAATAACTCCACCAAAACCATTGTGAATAACAACTGGAATATCGCCACCTTGCATTTCTTCAGCATGTAACATTTCTACTGCATCATGAGCAACTTCTTTTGCAAATTCAACTGGATCAAATCCTTCAAACATTTCCATACCTTGGTTACGTCCAAAGCTTTGATGAACTGATTGCATGTTTTTACCATCTGATGCAACAGCTGAAATATTGTATCTTGTATTACAACGATAATCACTTTGACAAGTACCATCACTTGCAAAAACGAAAATTTCTTGTTCTTTCTTAGTAACACTTGAAATTACTTGAACGATTTCTGGACTATAAGCAAAAGCAGTTTCACTACCTTTTGCCATTAATTCAATTTCTTCGTCCCAGTTTTCTCCTCTTACTCGTTTTGGATCAACAACTTTTTTGACTTCTTTTGTAACAAAAGGAGCAATCTCAGTTGTTTTAGTACCAGAAAAACTTTGAGCAAGCTTACCTGCAAGTGCAACCATATTTTCTACAGAACAATCAGTTAAAGCACCAACAACTTCAGTGCCATCTTTAATAACACGAATAGATGCTCCTTTAACTTTATTACATGAAACATTAGAAATGTTTTTTGAAGTCATTTCAATCGCTTCATTTGTAGTTTCTTCCATATAAACTTCGGCAAATTCGCCACCAGTTGCAAGGGCTGCTTCTAGAATTCTTGTAGCACATTTTTCACATAAATTAAATTTAAACTCTGCCATAATAATCTATCCCTTTCTTTATTTGAAGTTTTATGATTTATTATATCATAGATAAATTTTAGAATAAAATTAAAAAGCCAATGAAAACCCTTACATTGACTTTTTTATCATTTTATATCATATTAAATAAGTTATCATTTATACCGTTTTTCATAATCTCGCGAACAATTTTATTTTCTTGGTTTTTATCAATTGGTTTATTACATAAAACAGAAACTTCTTTTATCACCTTTCTTATTGAATCTTCATTCGATAAATCCATAGTTCTAACTTTCTCAACAAGGGCAAAAACAGCACTTGGTTCAATATTATGTTCAGTAATAAAATTTAATGCTTTATTTATATTCAAAAAAAATCACCTCAATACACTATATGATAATAGCCTATTAAAGGTGATTAAATTTCTTTTTTTCTTAAAATTATTTTAATTGGTGTACCTTCTAGTTCGAAAGCCTCACGTAGTTTATTTTCGATATAACGTTCATATGAAAAGTGCATATAGTTAACATCATTAACAAATAAAACAAATGAAGGTGGACACACTTCAACTTGTGTTCCATAGAAGATTTTTAAACGATCACCATTAAAAATTGGTGCTTGATTCATGATTGTTGCATCAAGTAAGACATCATTAAGAACATTAGTTTGAACACGTCTTTGGTAGTTTTCATAAACACGTTTAATTTCATCAAATAATAAATGTACTCTTTGATTTTTTAAAGCTGAAACAAAAACAACTGGAGCATAGTTTAAGAATAAGAAATGACTTCTAATCTTTTCGACATACTCTTTCATTGATTTATCAGTTTTTTCGACTGCGTCCCATTTATTTACAACAATGATTACAGCTTTATTATATTCAGCCGCATATCCGGCAACACGTTTATCTTGTTCTTCAATCGGTTTAGTACCATCTAAAAGTAATAAAACAACGCTAGATCTTTCAATCGCTTTAATAGCTCTTAACACACTATATTTTTCAGCATTTTCATAGATTTTGCCTTGTTTTCTAATCCCGGCAGTATCGATAACAACATAAGATTCACCATCACGAATAAATGGAGTATCAATAGCATCACGAGTTGTACCTGGTATATCACTAACAATTACTCTTTCAGTTCCTAAAATAGCATTTGTTAATGAACTTTTACCAACATTAGGTTGACCAATTAAACAAAATTCTAAAGTATTGTCATAACGTTTTAATTTCTTTTCAGGTAATGTACGAATTATAGCATCGAGTAAATCCCCAATCCCAATACCATGCAAGGCACTAATTGGATATACTTCATCAACGCCGAGATTATAGAATTCATAAACATTATCCATGAATTTCAAATCATCTATTTTATTTGCAGCAACAAGGATAGGCTTGTTATAACGATGCAGAACCTTAATAACATCTTCATCACCATTAGTGATACCAACACGACCATCAACAACAAAGACGATTAGGTCTGCTTCGTTCATCGCAAGCTCAGCTTGTGCTCTTATTTCTTCCATAAAGGCAGCATTGGAAATCTCAATGCCGCCTGTATCTATTAAAGAAAATTCTTGATCTAACCATTCGCAATTTGCATAAAGTCGGTCACGAGTAATACCACTAACATCATCAGTAATTGCTAGTTTATCACCCGCTATACGGTTAAACACGCTCGACTTGCCGACGTTGGGACGACCAACGATTGCGACAGTTCCAAGTTTCATATTATTTTCCTTTATTATTTAGTTTTTTTAGTTTTCTTTTCTTCAAATAAATCTAAACCATTTAAGAAATCTCCCATTGTAGATGTAGGAGTTTCTTCAGCTTGTTGTTTCATATATTTGTTGAAAGATTCATTTTCTTTATTAACTTCAATTGCTTTTACACTTACTAATAATTTAGCACGTAAAGGATCGCAGTTTAAAACTAAAGCTTCAACTTCTGTTCCAACTGAGAATACTTCTGCAACACTTTGAACACGGCGTGTAGCTGATACTTCTGCAATAGGTAAGAAACCAGTTACGTTTTTATAAGTAACATTTGCACCACGTTCTGTAACTTCTGAAATAACAACATTGATTAAATCATTACGTTGTAATTTAACATCAGCCCATGCGTTTTCTAAAGTTGCTTTATGAGAAAGGCTAACACGTTTTTTCTTGTTATCGATATCAATAACTTTAACTTCGATTGTGCTTCCTTCTTTAACATTGTCTTCAACTTTATCAGTGATAACCCAAGAGTATTCACCTTTTGGCATTAAACCAGAATATTCATCAGTTAATTTAATAATTAAACCTGCAGGAATAATCTTTTCAACTGTTCCTTCAAATACATCACCAACATGATATTTTTCACATAATACTTCCCAAGGATGAGGAGTTAATGCTCTTACTGATAAACTAATTTTACCATCTTCAATTTTGATAATCTTAGCTTTTAATTCTTGACCTTCATGTAAATATTTTTTAACATCATTTACAACTTTATGGTCTAATTCAGATTTATGTAATAAACCAGATTGGTTACCGAATGTTACGATAGCACCAAATGCAAAAATATTAGAAACAGTAACGTCAACTAATTGACCAACTTCTAATGCTTCAAATTCAGCTTTTTTAGCTAATCTAGCTTTTTTACGAGAAGCTAAAGTTTGAGAAACTTGAACTTGATTTTTTTCTGCATCAATATAAGTAACTAATACTTCTAATTCTTCACCGGCTAAATTTTTCATAGCTTCTAAGCTAACTTCAGATTGTTTAACTGGTAAGAATACTTCATCACCTTGATAAGATAAAAAAGCACCAGTTTTAACTACTTTAGAGATTTTACAAGCAAAGATTTCATCAGCATCTTTTAAAGCTTGGAATTTTGCAAGTTTAGCATCTTTTTTAGCTTTTGCTTGAGCAATTTTAGCTTCTTTAGCTAATCTTTCTTCTTCTAATTTAGTAGATAAGATGTATAATAATTGACCTGTTTTTTGATCTTTAGATAATGCTTTAACTTGAGCTTCAAATTGTTGACCAACATTATAATAATCATGTAAACTGTGTCCTTGTTGTACATCTAGGATATCATTTGCATAGATAATACCTAAAGCTTCTTCTCCTAATTCAATTTTTAAATAACTTGGTGTTACATTAATAATGTAACCTTGAACATTTTGTCCTGTAACAAATTTTTCGCTCATTTTTTTAAAGCCCCTTTCATACGCTAAGTTAATAATTGTATTTACTACTTCTTCAATAGTCATGTTAGATGAGTCAACAAGAATAGCATCATCTGCTTTTCTTAATGGATTAATCTTTCTCGTTGAGTCTTTAAAATCTCTTGCTCTAATTTCTTCGATTGTTTCTTCTAAAGAAAGCTTGACTCCAGCAAGATCTCTTTCTAATTTACGACGCATTGCACGACATTCGACAGTTGCATCTAAATAAATTTTAAGATCAGCATTTGGTAAAACAACAGTACCAATATCTCTACCGTCCATAACAACATCAATTGATTCACTAATCTTACGTTGTAAATCAACTAAGTAAGATCTAACGCAGCCAATTTTTGAAGGTGTTGATACATTATTAGTAACATCAACAGAACGAATAGCTGTACTTACGTCTTCACCATCTAGATAAAACTTGCCATCAACGATTGATATCGAAGTGTCTTTTAGGAAGTCATAACTGTTATCGTCTTCCATATTAACTCCTAAACGCATTGCTTTAAGAGTTACCGCACGGTACATAGCTCCAGTATCTAGATATTCAATATTTAGTTTTTTAGCAATCTCTTTAGAGATTGTGGATTTGCCAGCACCAGCCGGACCATCAATTGCAATTTTAAACATAATAACTAACCTCAATCAAGAATTATACCATAATTTGAATTTGTTTTCACTCAAATAACATATTTATTTTACTCTACTGGTTCTAAATCTAAGTCATTGCGACAAATAGTGATTTCATATGGTTTTGATTTTGGTGATGAAATCATTTTTTTACCATTATCGGCAATAGCTGTTCTTAGAACTGTATAATCAATAGGAACAAAACCATCATCACAGAAAATATAACTTGCAAGATCAGACTTGTTATTTCCATAGTGAATAACATTCATGTCAATAGCTTCATGCATATTAGATTTAACAACCTTAAGATACATTTTACCAACATGGTTTTTCTTACCCTTGTTAATTTCTTCTGGACGCATACGTTTAACATTACCACGATTTGTTAAAATAACGATAATATCTTTTTCACGTACTACCTTAGCCCCAACAACATAGTCATTTGGACGAGATTTTAGTTCAATTGATTTAACACCAAATGATGCAGGTTCAATAATAGATACTTCACTAGCATCATAACGATTCATAAATCCATCTTTAGTACAAATAACAACTTCGCCTTCATCACCATTCATCATATCAACGCTTACAACTTCGTCTCCTTCACGAAGTTTAGTAGCCATAACGACTTTAGAATAACGATTAACTTTAAGCTTATCAATCTTAATACGTTTGATTAAACCTTGTTTTGTTGCGACAACCGCATATTTGTCAGCATCAAAGTCACTAATTGGATAAGAGAAAATAACTCTTTCATCTGGATCCATTGAAATTAAAGTACTTACATGAAAGCCAAGATCCTTGTGCTTACATTCAGGTATTTTATGAATTGGTAAGTAAACATAGTTACCTTTATTCGTAAATTGTAATAAAACATCAGTAGTTGAAACCGAATAAATATCAGAAATAACATCTCCGTCTTTAAGTTTAGTCGGTTCAGTAGTTGCAAGGAATGCTTTTTTACTTAAGTGTTTTAAGTAACCATCATGTGAGATGATTAACATTACATCTTCTTTACTAATAATGTCTTCAGTCTTAACAACAATTTCTTCAACTTCTTGTTCAATTGATGTACGACGAGGTTCATCAATTTGTTCTTTTGTTTCGTTGAATTCCATTGCTATTGCTTTTAATAAACTACGTTCACTATTTAGTGTTTGTCTAATTTTCTTAATTTTTTGTTCTAATTCTTTTGCTTCTGTACGAAGTTCAAAAATGTCTGTATTTGTTAAACGATATAATTGTAATGTAACAATTGCTTCAGCTTGTAATTCAGTAAAGTTATACTTAGACATGATGTTTTCTTTTGCATCAGCTTTATTTTTAGAATTACGGATAGTTGCAATAACGGCATCAAGAATTGAAACCATCGCAATTAAACCATCAACAATCTCAGAACGTTTAAGTGCTCTTTCAAGTTCGAAATTACATTTATTAGTCATAACTTCTTTACGGTGACTAATGTATGCATCTAAAATGTCAATAAGACCCATATGATATGGACGACCTTGAGAAATAGCAACAACGTTATAGTTGTAATTAACTTGAAGATCTGTACTCTTATATAAGAAACTTAAGATTGTTTCCGGATTTACATCCCTTCTAATATCAATAACAATACGTAAACCAGTTGTTGAGTCAGTTTCATCACGAATAGCTTTAATACCATCAACACCTTTAGTTTGAATAGCTTCACTCATCTTACGAAGTAAAACAGATTTATTAACTTCATAAGGAATTTCAGTGATGATAATTTGTGGTTCAACTTTTTCGCGATTAATTGTTGCACGAGCACGAACAACAACTTTTCCGCGTCCTGTTTCATATGCTTTCTTTAATCCCTCTGATTCTAATACAATCCCACCAGTTGGGAAGTCTGGACCTTTAACAATTTCTAATAATTCATCTAATGAACAATTAGGATTAGCAATACGATAAATTAAAGCATCTAATACTTCAATTGGATTATGAGGAGGAATATCAGTAGCATAACCAGCAGCAATACCTGTAGCCCCGTTTACTAAAACATTAGGGAATTTTGTTGGTAATACGATTGGTTCTAATTCTTCATCATCGAAGTTCGGCATAAAACCTACAGTTCGCTTGTCAATATCTTGAATTAACATTTCTGCATACTTACTCATACGAGCTTCAGTATAACGCATTGCGGCTGCAGGGTCACCATCGATACTACCGTTATTCCCGTGCATATCAATAAGTGGAAGTCTCATTTTGAAATCTTGTGACATTCTGACCATAGCATCATAAACAGACGCATCACCATGTGGGTGGTATTTACCAATAACATCCCCAACAATACGGGCAGATTTCTTATGTGGCTTTGAAGATAATAATTTAATTTTAAACATCGCAAATAAAATACGACGTTGTACTGGTTTTAATCCATCTCTTACATCTGGTAAAGCACGTTCTTGAATTACATATTTTGAGAAACGGCCAAAGCGATCCCCCATAATTTTTTCAAAATTATCTTTAATGATAATTTCAGTTGCAAAACGATTAATTTTTTCAGAAACTCTTCTATTCATATTGTTCTACATCCTCCAAACTAAAACTATCATCAAAATCGAAACTAACATTTGATTCAATCCATTCACGACGACGTTCAACATCATCACCCATAAGAATCATCATCTCTTTTTCAGCAAGTGATTCTTCAGAAATTTCAACTTGAATTAAGGTACGATTAGCTGGGTCCATAGTTGTTTCTTTTAATTGTGAAGCATTCATTTCCCCTAAACCTTTGTAACGTTGGATTTGAACATTTTTAAGTTTACTTACTTTTTCTCTTAACTCTTCATCTGTCCAAGCATACTCATGACCATTTTTATAAGTAATCTTATAAAGTGGTGGAGTTGCAATGAAAACATAGCCATTTTCAATTAATGGACGCATATACCCAAAGAAGAAAGTTAAAAGTAAAGTTTGAATATGGGCACCATCGGTATCGGCATCGGTCATAATAATAATACGACGATAATTACATTTACTTAAATCAAAGTCTTTACCAGTACCAGTACCAATTGCATTAATTAAAGAAACTAATTCTTCATTCTTAAGAATTTCTTCAAAACGAATTCTTGCAGTATTCAAAACCTTACCTCTTAATGGTAAGATTGCTTGGAACTTACTATCACGTCCAAGTTTAGCTGAACCACCGGCTGAATCCCCTTCGACAATGAATAATTCATTTAATTGAGGATTTCGTGTTTGAGGTGGAACAAGTTTACCAATTAAATTGGCCGGTTTAGACATCTTTTGTTTAGCATTTCTTTGCTCATCACGAGCTTTACGAGCAGCCTCACGTGCCTTAGCAGCTTTTACTGTTTTTGCAATTAAAGCTGATGCAATTTGGCCTTTTTCGGCTAAGAAAGTTTTAACATTATCATAAATTACTTGTTCAACAACGTTTTTAGCTTCTGGTGTACCTAATTTATTTTTAGTTTGTCCTTCAAATTGTAATAAATTTTCAGGAATACGAACAGAAATAATGGCAGTTAAGCTTTCACGAATATCAACACCATCTAAGTTAGGATCTTTATCTTTTAAAATACCAATTAAACGGGCATGGTCGTTGATTGCTCTTGTCATTGCTGCTCTAAAACCAACTTCGTGGGTACCACCATCACGAGTACGAATATTATTTACAAATGATAAAATATTTTCATTGTAAACATCATCGCAATAAAGCATTGTTGCTTCAACTTGAATATTAGATGCTGAACCAACAAAGAATGGAGCTTCATGCATTGGCTTTTTGCCAGCAGTGATATTATTAATATATTCAACTAAACCATTTTGAAAATGGAAAACTTCAGATTTCTTTGTTCTTAGGTCATTTAACTCAATATACAAACCCTTAATTAAAAAAGCAGATTCTTTTAAACGGCTTGCAATTGTTTTGTAATCATAAATTGTTGATGAAAAGATTTTACCATCAGGTTTAAATTTAATTGTTGTCCCTGTTCTTTTCGTATCACCTAAGTTTTTTGGTTTTTCAATAATCTTACCACCATTTTTAAATACTTGGTGATAAATTTTACCATCACGATGAATAGTTAATTCTAACCACTCACTTAATGCATTAACTACTGATGAACCAACCCCGTGTAAACCACCGGCTACTTTATATCCACCCTCAGAGTCAAATTTACCTCCGGCATGAAGGGTATTAAAAATAACTTGTGGAGTTGGTAGTTTTTCAGTTTTGTGCATACCTGTTGGAATACCACGACCATTATCAATAATTTCAATACTGTTGTCAATATGAATATTTACTATAATTTTGTCGCCATAACCAGATAAAGCTTCGTCAATTGCATTGTCAATAATTTCCCATACAAGATGATGCAAACCTCTTGCATCAGTAGATCCAATATACATCCCTGGTCTTTTACGAACAGCTTCTAAACCTTGTAAGACTTGTATCGAATCTTCATTGTAAGTATTCACATTTTTTGCCATAGTACTCACTCCTTTTCTAATTTTTCACGTTATTCTTAATCTTATTATAACATAAGGCAAAAAATATTTCAAGTAAAATGGATTTTTTTTCGATTTTAGTTATAGATTTTACATATTATTGCTATACGAGTTGTTCCAAAATTCGATATTTTTAGTTATCATTTTAATAGTAAAAAAGCCTAATATTTGATATAATTAAGCGCGAAAAGAGGTGAATTAATTGAAATATATTGGTATAATTGTTCCAATTTTACTATTAATTACTTCATATTTGCTTGGTTCGATACCATTTGCCTTAATAATAAGTAAAGTTTTTAAAGGAATTGATATCAGAGAACATGGCAGCAAGAATATGGGAACAACAAACACTCTTCGTGTGTTAGGACCTAAATACGCACTTATTGTTTTTATTTTAGATGCTTTAAAAGCTGGTCTTATTGTTCTACTTTTTAGTACAGGACTATTAGATTATCAAGCAGATTGGATGATTTTAAAAATCCATCCTATTATTTATGGACTAGTCGCCGTTATTGGTCATGCCTTTCCTGTTTTTGCAGATTTCAAAGGAGGAAAAGGGATTGCTTGTAGTGCCGGAATAGCTATCGCTTATTGTCCGGGGATTTTCTTAATTGCCATATCAATTTTCCTAATTGTCTTACTAATATCTAAATATGTTTCTTTATCATCAATTTGTGGTATTGGTACTGCCTTTATATGTTCTTTTTTTAAACATCAAAATGGGAAAATCGACTGGACATTTGTAATATGTGTATTCTTGTTATGGATTTTTATTATCATTCTCCATCGTAAAAATATTGTTAAAATATTCAAACATCAAGAATCAAAACTTGATTTATTAAAGAAATTAAAAGAAAGAAAAAATAGAAAAAGCAACTAACTACCGTTAGTTGCTTCTTTTATTTATATTGATTCATTGCTTCCATTACTCTTGTAATATCTTTTTCAGAAGGTTTACGTCCCATTTGCATAAACATTGCTCTGATCATATTACGGTTAATTGGTGGATTTTTCTTTAATTGTTTATTAAAAATTGCTCTCATAACAAATAAACCTATAACTGCACCAACAACTAAACAAGCTAGTCCAATTAATATTACCCAATACCATTCTATTTTCATGTTATTGCACCTCCGTTTTTCTCATGAAAAGTATATCATAAAAACACATTTTTTACAAGTGAAAAGAAAAAACTAAAACGTAATTCTTGCAAAAAACAATTATTTATATTATAATTAATTACGAAAATATTTATGGAGGAAGTTTATTATGCCAAGATTAATTACAGACGCATGTTTAGGTTGTGGTACTTGTGCTGGTGAATGTCCAGTTGATTGCATTTCTGAAGGCGATATCTATGTTATCGACGCAAGTCAATGTATCGATTGCGGTGCTTGCCAAGATGCATGTCCAGTAGGCGCTATCGTTGAAGAATAATTAAAAAAATAGAAAAGAACTTAAAACGTTAAGTTTTAAGTTCTTTTTTTATAAAGTATTAAATGGATTAATATTATTTTCACTTATGATAAATTCAACATCAGGGAATTGTTCTTCTAAATCTTTTTTAACAATACTTGCAAAATGGCGTTCAATTGCGTGACTTACTTCAATTAAACAAAGACCATTTTCAAGCGCATCAAGAGCTTGGTGATGATGAACTTCTCCTGTAACAAAAACATCACATTGATTACGAAGAGCAGTATACATTTCACTTGCACCAGATCCACCGACAATGCCTACTTTTTTGATAATTTTGTTAGAATCACCTACAAAGCGAATTGATGGCTCTTCTAGATTATTAGCTGTTTGCTTAACAAAATCGCCTAATGTCACTGGTTCAACTTCGCCAATTCGAAGAAGTGTTTTAGAAGATGGTTCAGGTTCAGTCATATAAATGTTTTTCAAACCTAATTTTTTTGCTAAAACATCATTCATACCATTAACACCCACATCATAATTTGTATGCATTGCAAAAACATTAATTTTATTTTTAAAAATTGTCAACATCTTTTTACCATTAATACTATCATAATTTAGACTAAGCATTGGATAGTATAAAAAAGGATGATGTAAAAGTAAAAAATCAACTTTTTTCTTTTCGGCTTCTTCTACTACAGCTAATGAACCATCCAAAGCAATTAAAACTTTTTTCACTTCATGATTCATCGAACCAAATTGAAGTCCTATTTTTCCTGCATCACTATCATATGCTGTATTTAGGGGATATTTTTCTAATAAATAATTTACGATTTCATTAACTTTCATATAAAACCTCTTCAATCATTTTAATTTCATTTTGAATTGTTTGATATTTAGGATCGCTGGTAGATAGATTATTTAAAATGTTTTTACATAGTTGTAATTTATTTTGCCATTTTTCAATAAATAAAGGGTTTTTCTTATTCATAAGAATAGGACCAAACAAGACATCTTTATTATCAAACTTAATGTTTCTTCCATCAAATGTAACTACTAATATTTCATATACTTTACTCATATCAGAAACAATTTCTTCATCGATAATGGCAAATCCATGAATATATAAATAATGTCTAAGAAAAGAAACTTTAGAATTTGGTTGTAGAATAAATTTTTTAATTTTTTTAGCTTTATTATAGTCAGATTCAATAATTTGCGAGATAAGTTCTCCGCCCATTCCACAAATCGCAACCGTATCAATGCATGATTCTAAATTAGAAATACCACTTGATAGACTATAAAGGACTTGACATTTTTTCTCATAAGGCTTTAAATTTTGTTTTGCACTCATCAAAGGTCCGTTTTTATTATCAATCAGTTGAACAAACTTTACTCCTTTATCAATTGCCATCATAGCCAGATATCCATGGTCACAACCAACATCAGCTAATTTATCTTCACTATCAATAAATTCAAGAACTTTGCTTAATCTTTCATTTTTCATAATCTACACCAATTATCTTTTTTTATATTATATCGTAAATAAAAAAATTATTCAAGAATTTTAAATAAAAAAGCCAACAATGCTATTTATCAGCTTTGTTGGCTTTAATATTATTGTTTAATTATTGTCAACACGATGTTGTTGAAGACGGCTTAAGCGAGAAGGATGTCTCAATCTTCTTAAAGCTTTCGCTTCAATTTGACGAATACGTTCACGAGTAACATTAAATTCACGACCAACTTCTTCTAAAGTTCGAGGATGATTATCATCTAAACCATATCTTAAACGAATTACTCTTTCCTCACGAGGAGTTAAAGTTTGTAATACAGCATTAATTTCTTCTTTGAAGATTTGTGATTGTGTATATTCAAGTGGATTTTGCGTATCCGCATCTTTAATAAAATCGCCTAGGCTAGAATCATCATCATCACCAACTTTAGCATCAAAGCTAATTGGTTCTAAGGCAATTCGTTGAATACGAAGTACTTTTTCAACACTAATTTCCATTTCTTGTGCAATTTCTTCCGGAGTAGGATCACGATGTTTTTCTTGCGTTAACTTACGAGTAGCTTTCATAAGTTTATTAATTGTTTCAACCATATGTACTGGAACACGAATAGTACGACCTTGGTCAGCAATTGCTCTATTAATAGATTGACGAATCCACCAAGTAGCATAAGTTGAAAACTTACAGCCCTTAGTTGGGTCAAACTTACTTACTGACTTCATTAACCCCATATTACCTTCTTGAATTAAATCTAAGAAAGGTAATCCACGTCCCATATATTTTTTAGCAACGAAAATAACAAGTCTAAAGTTTGATTCAATTAAAAGATTACGAGCTTCTTCGCCTTGTTCAATCTTAGCTTGTAATTTTTTAAGTTCTTCAGGAGAAATCTTTTTACCTTGTCGTTCATAAGCATCAATTTTCCCCTTACACATAATACCTTCTTGAACAGTACGAGCAAGTTCATATTCTTGTGTAACAGTTAACAATTCAATTTGACCAATTTCATGAAGATACATTTTAACTGGATCATCTGTGCGTCTAAATGTTGTTGAGAAGTCTTCAAAGTCTTCAACTTTGATTTCTTGTTCAACTGATCTTGTTAATTCTGCAATTTCTTCATCAGTTTCTGGGTCTTCTAAGAAATCTTCAAAAGCTTCCATATCATCTAAATCGTCAAGATTTATGTTTTCCATAACTAAATCATCACTGTCTTTTGTTAATTCAATACCTAAATTTTCAAAGTATTCAACAACATCATCAAGCAAATCTTCGTTAAGGTCGCCAAAAACTTTATAGATTTGACTTAAAGATAGATAGTTTTTCTCTTCTGCATCTTTCTTTAATTTTTCAATTTGTTCTTTGTATAATTCTAAATCTAACATTAATTATCGTTCTCCTTTCGGACAATTTTAATTGATTCTTCTTTAAGTTTAACAAATTCATTTGTTTTTTCAAAGAATTTATTTGAAGAAGCATTTAAAACTGCTTCATTATATGCGTTAATTTGATCTTGTTTTTTATAAAATTGAACTATTGTTTCTAAACATTCTTCAAAATTGTCACTCTTAGTGTGATCAATTAAGCGATCATTAAGGATATTTAGAGTAAATTCCAATAATTCAGGTTGATTTTCAAATATTAAGTGAACATTTTCAACTCCCAAAAATTCACTCATTGAATAATATGTTTGAAAAGCGATTAAAACTAAATATTGATTAGTTAATTCTTTTCCGGGATATCTAATCATAGAGTCAATCGAACTAGCCTCATAAAACTTCGCAAAACGATTTTTCGAATATATTGAATGTTTTATGATTGAATTATAAGCTATCTCAATACGTTTAGATATTTTAATTTCTTTTTTAGGTAATCTCTTAAGAACAGGCTGAGTTTTAACTTCATTTATTTGATTGATTTGTTTTGAAGGCAAATACTCTTCTGTAGTATAAGAATGGCTTTTTGATGCATCAAAATTTTCGTATAATTTATCAACTGAAACATCTAGATCATTAGA
This sequence comes from Bacilli bacterium, assembly GCA_045589955.1. Taxonomy (GTDB): domain Bacteria; phylum Bacillota_I; class Bacilli_A; order ML615J-28; family CAG-313; genus CAJGCS01. The sequence goes on from JAZNQD010000049.1 coordinate 17,394, forward strand.
TAACTTCTTTAGAAAAAAAGCTATAATCGATTCTTGATTTGCGATACGTAAGAAGTCAAAGACTTCGTTTTTAAACAATTCAACGCTTGCGATATCGTTTGGAATCATTTTGTTATAAGCTAATTCATAAAGCCAATAGTAAACATTTTTCTTATTTACATCTAAGTAATTAAGTAATTTATCAGATCCATACTTATTTAGATATTCATCAGGGTCAAGTCCATCAGGCAAAACAACGCTATTTGGCATATTATTATATTTTGAAAGCATAAAAGCGGATCTTTTCATTGCTTTTATACCGGCAGAGTCACCATCAAAACACAAAATAATATTTTTAGTTAAGCTAAGAAGCATATTAACATGTTCAGTAGTTAACGCTGTTCCCATAGTTGCAACACAATTATTAATTCCTGCACGTTTTGCAGCAATGACATCCATGAATCCTTCAAATAGATAGACTGAATCAAGTTGTCTAATTGATTGAATAGCATTATGGTAGTTATAAAGGATTTCACCTTTATGGAAAATATCACTTTCAATTGAGTTAATATATTTAGCTTGATTAGAATCAGTGTAAATACGTCCACTAAAACCGACAACTTTTCCATAACGGTTTTTAATTGGAAACATAATACGACTTCTAAAAGTATCATAATAAGCATCTTGATTATCTTCTTTTACTAATCCTAAGTTAATAGCATCAAGGATATTATGATTCTTTTTAGATAAAGCTAAATATAAATAGTCTTTATTAATAGAGGATAAACCAATCTCAAATTCATTAATAATTTCATCATTTATACCACGATTATATAAGTATTCTAATGCTTGTTTACCTTCATCAGAATTTTTTAAATAGAATTTGTAGAATTCATGAGCATCTTCCATTACTTTAATTAAACGCTCTTCTTTTATAGTTTGAGCATTTTTCTTTTCATCAATTTGGATTCCAAGTCTTTTAGCAAGTTTTATTGTTGCTTGATCTTCGGTAATATTTTCAATTTTTGAAACGAAACTAATAACATTTCCTTTTGCACCACAGCTAAAACAATTGTACATTTTAACTTTATCACTAACAGACATGGAAGGATTATTGTCATTATGAAAAGGACATAGACCAAACATACTATTACCTTTTTTCTTAAGTTGAACATATTCAGAAACAACTTCAATAATATTTGTTTCATTAACAACTCTTCGTTTAAGTTGATATGGTAACATAGTCTACCTCCTTTTCTTTAAATTTAATAATTAGAATTTACCGTAGAAGTATTTTGGTAAATCTTCTACTTTAACACGTTCTTGTTCCATTGAATCACGATGACGAACAGTAACAGTTCCTTCTTCTAAAGTTTCAAAGTCAACAGTTACACAATAAGGTGTACCAATGGCATCTTGACGGCGATATCTTTTACCAATTTTACCACTTGTGTCGAATTCACAAACAAATAATTTAGATAATTCATGGTATAATTCACGCGCTTTATCATTTAATTTGTTTACAAGAGGTAATACAGCAACTTTAACTGGTGCAATTTCTGGCGTAAATCTTAAAACTTCACGTGTTTCGCCATTTTCAAGCGTTTCTTCATCATAAGCGTTAGTTAAAATTGCAAGTAATAAACGTTCAACGCCAACACTTGGTTCAACACAATATGGTAAATATTTTTCATTTGTTTCTGGATCAAGATATTCTAGACTTTCACCAGAATGTTCTTGGTGAACTCTTAAGTCATAATCTGTTCTGTCAGCAATTCCCCAAAGTTCTCCCCAGCCAAAGAAAAATTTGAATTCAATATCAGTAGTTGCCTTAGAATAGTGACTTAATTTTTCTTTTTCATGATCTCTAGTTCTAATTGATTCTTCTTTGATACCTACTTCTTTTAAGAAGTTTAAGCAATAAGCTTTCCAGTATTCAAACCATTCTAAATCTGTTCCTGGTTTACAGAAGAATTCAAGTTCCATTTGTTCAAATTCGCGTGTTCTAAAAATAAAGTTACCTGGTGTAATTTCATTTCTAAAACTCTTACCAATTTGACCAATACCAAAAGGTACTTTTTTACGAGAAGTTCTTTGAACATTTTTAAAGTTTACAAAAATCCCTTGAGCTGTTTCTGGACGTAAATAAACTGTATTCTTAGCGCTTTCAATAACACCAAGTTGTGTTTGGAACATTAAATTAAATTTACGAATCTCAGTGAAATTAGTTTTGCCACAATTTGGACAAGGAACATTATTTTCATTTAAATAGTTGAATAATTTTTCATTAGACCAACCATCACCAGATTCTTCTCCATGAGTAAAATCTTCTACTAATTTATCAGCACGATGTCTTGTACCACATGATTTACAATCAATTAATGGATCACTAAATCCCCCAACGTGGCCACTTGCAACCCAAGTTTCCGGGTTCATTAAGATAGCAGCATCAATACCAACATTGTTTGGTGAAGTTTGAATAAAAGATTTCCACCAAGCTTTCTTAATATTATTTTTTAATTCTACGCCTAATGGTCCATAATCCCAAGTGTTTGATAAGCCACCATATAGTTCACTACCTTGGTATACAAAACCTAATTGTTTAAGATAAGCTACAAATTTTTCCATTGTCATTTCCATATTCATCAGTCCTTTCGCTCAAAAAATTCGATATTTATCCATTTTACTCGCTTATTATATCACAGAGAAAACAGAAAGTCAATGCTTTTAAATAAGTTTTTTCGTTTTTCTAATTCAATAATTATTAAACGATTACTTATACTTTTTGAGAAATATTTTTTAGCATTTTTTTCATCATCTTTTAGGAAAAATTCATTAAAAAAGATGTAAAAATTAAAAAAGATGTGTCTTGCACATCTTAAGGATAAATTTTATAATTAAATAAACAAAATAATTATATTATAACAATCTAACACTTTTACTTTTAATGAAAAAACATGTACCTATACCAGTTTAAATTATTTTTAATATGGATAGCTTTTAACAGTAGCATTCTTAATATATTTAAGTAAATAATAAAACCTGTATTCATTTTCATCTTCACAAAAGTTAATAAATTTCATAAACATTATTTTCTCTTGTGAAGATACCTTTTCTTTAAAAAAATTTGAATAAATTTGTTGTTCTGACATAACTTTTGCATCTTTATATTCAATCACCTTATTTTTTTCTTCAATATTATAGATAACATTTTCTTCGATTCGAAAGATATTTTTAATATCAACAATATTATCTCTCATAACATATTTCTCTTTTTCTTCTACACGATTTTTTCCTACCCTTTTATTAAACAAGTAAAAAACATTTACCTTTTTGTTATCATACTTTAACTGTTTAAAGTTTACTACTTTAGGAATAATAATTTCTTGATAAATAGCATATTCAATCAAAACAATTCCTTGAGCATGTACAAGATTTGAAAGATTATTTGGATCAATTTGGTAATTCACATTCCCAGAAATTAATAGATCCCCTTTTTTAATTATTTGATTAATGCCTACAACCGGGACGCCACTTTGAACTTCAAATCCGACCACTTTCCCATCCACATTTGAAACAATGTCAGAGGGCTTTTGTTCATCATTTTTAATATCAGGATATTCTTCTTTCTTTTCGATATCAATGTATAAACAACCAGCTCTTCTTCTAACGCCAATATAAGAATAATTACTATACTTTTCTCTTAGCTGATTTGATAAATCATTTAAATCTTTTTCTATTCTCATAAATGGCCCAATAAATTTTATTTCTTTTTTAACATCTTCTAAAACACAATAATCAAATGTCGACTCATTTGAAAATGTTATTTCTCTGATAAAATAATTTGACATTACGAATAAACCTAAAATGATAATTAAACTTAAAGTCGTAACTGTTTTTGTCTTAACAATTCGCTTTAAAGCGTTATGATAGCGATCATCTATATAACAATTAACATCTTTTCTGATAATTTTATTAATCGAATGTGCGTAAAATATAGCCGTATCTTCATTAACTTCAATGTTATATCCTGAATATTTTTTACTAAAGAAATTATTAATACTAGTTGTTATTTTATACCTATACATCAATAATTTTAATTTCTTGAATTTTTCCAAAAATTTCAATCGCAAATTCATCCATCTTTTTAACAACTAAATCATCACCTTTAATAATGTATTTACTTAGTGTTATTTCATTAATAGAAATATTTAAAACATTTTCATAATTTTCAACAATAAGATGATTATTATTAACCAGTTTTAAACACATTTTTCCAACATTTAAAAATATTTTTTTCATAATTAATTATATTATAATCATTAAGGTAATATGTTCTTCATAATAAAAAACTACGAACATAAGTTCGTAGTCTGTTTGTTTGATACAATTACTATGGACGGCGATTACCTGCTTTACGTAAAGCACGTTTCTTTTCTTTTCTAATATCGCTTGGTTTCATGTAATGTTGACGTTTACGTGCTTCCACAAGGGTACCTGATCTAGAAACATCACGTTTAAATCTCTTTAAAGCTTCGTCTAATGTATCATTTTCTCTTACAATTGTTTTTGGCATAATCTTCTGGTCCCCCCTTTCGCACCATAAATTCCTTTATTATTATACAATAAAATAATAAAAAGTTAAACCGATTTGCTTATTTATTTTATTTTATGAAGATTTCATTATTAATTTTTGTTGCTAGATTTAAAATCGCCTTATAACGATGAGAAATCTTATTTTTAGTCATAGCATCAATTTGACCAAGAGTCTTCTTGTATTCAGGAAGATAAAATAAAGGATCATATCCAAAGCCACCTGTCCCAACTTCTTTATCTAAAATCAAACCTTGAAGTTGTCCATAGCCACTTACAATTTTATCCCCATCGTAATAAACCATTTCACACGCATAATGGGCGTTTTTATTAGTTTCAGCCTTCATCAAATCTAAAAGTTTTAAATTATTTGCTTTATCAGTCGATTCAGCTTGATAATTATCTCCAATCGAAAAACGAGCACTATAAATTCCCGGAGCACCATTTAAAGCATCAACAACAATACCAGAATCATCACAAATAGTTGGTATATTTGTTTTTTCAAAATAGTATTTCGCTTTTATTAATGAGTTTTCATAAAAAGAGTTGCCATCTTCAATCGGTTCTTCAATAGTACGATAAGGATCAATTTCATCAAGAGAAACTAATTCGACATTTGGTATAACACTTAAAAAGATAGCTTTTACTTCAACAGCTTTATTTTTATTTCTTGTTCCAAATAATATTTTCATATAATCACCATCAATATAATAACACAAAATATAAAAAATGGCTAGCAATAAACTAGCCTGTTTTAAATAATTTCATCTACCTTTAAACCACTATTTACCGTTCCTGAAACATTATTTTCGGTAAAATCTTCCTCATAAATCGTCATTACATTATTATTAATTGTAAAAGAATTAAGTTTAAAGTTGATTTTTATGCTTTCAATTAATTCATTAATAATAGTCGTCGATAAAACTTCATCCGTTCCTAAATTAATTGTTAATTCATTTTGATTTAATTCATACGAATATCCGCTATTAATCACTTCATCTGATAATAGTTTAGATGCCAAAAAATCAATAGACGTCATATCACTATAAAAATATGTGACTGGTCGTAAGAATTCTCCTTCATCATGAAGAATAGTAAAATAATCCGCTTCAAACAAGTATGAAGTTTCATATTGATAATTTACATTAATTGATCGATCAATTTTAGAAAAACTGTAATCTTGTAATTTATTTAGCACTTTATTATCAACTTTAATAACAACTTCAGAAATATCATCATTACAGAACGTCCAAGCAATTGATGCTAATGCTTTTTTTCCATCAGAGTTTAAAAAATCATTAGATAGAACTAAAGTAAGTTTATTTTGTAACAATTCATATTTTTCTAAGATAGTTGATGTTTCAACCGATGTATAATATCCTTTTGGATAAATATTCGATTTAGAGGTTAACAAATCCCATTTTTGATGTATTTCATCATTTTCTTCATCAACCCCAATATTTAGCCCAACTAATCCTTCATCAGTTTTATAAACATATACTAATTTTGTCTTTTTATTTACATTAAGATTTTCTTCTTGTTCAATTTTACTATTCGATAATAAGTCTTCATAAATATTTTTAGGGATAGATAAAGCCACTATTAAAGTTAATACAAAGCAACCAACCCCAATCAAAATTCTCTTTTTCGCTTTATTACTTAAATTAATTTTTTTCATTTAATCACCCAATGCATTATATTAGCAAAGCATCGAAAATATGTCATAATTGATTTTTTCAAAAAAGTAATTTTATCATTAAAAAAGCCTAAATTAAGGAATTATGTTATAATATTTAAGGAAAGAAAAGGAGGAATAATATGGAAAATAAAGAAGCATCAATTTTTTCTTTTAAAGAAAATCTTACTAAAACGCCATCCGAAGTTGATTCAAGTTTTACAAGACATCGCGCCTTTTATGTTCTTCTTTTAAATATTGCATCAACATATGTTATAAGCACTATTTTATCTTTCATAATACTGGCAATATGTTCTTTTTTCCATTTGAACGATAACATAGCCAACTCAATATCACAACTAGTAAGTACTATTGTAACACTAGGCCTTATTATTCCTTTAATGTATAAAACAATCGCAAGTGATGCTAAAGTATTTTCTAAGAAAACTTGGTTAGTTTTGTTACTAACCCTAGGCTTTTTTGTTATTTTTTACGTTCTTGTTAGTTATTTATACACCGACCTTATTGAAAAAAACATTATTCAATTATTAGTTAAACATAATATCATATCCAGTGACACTTTAAAAAAATTCCCAACAAGCATTAACCAAATCGAAATTGAAAAAATGTTAAAAGATAATACCGCATTAATTATTTCGATTCCTTCAATCGTTGTCCTAGCACCTTTTCTTGAAGAGTTAATATATCGAAAATCCCTATTTCGAATTTTAAACATTAAAGTTCCAGGATTTAATGCTATTATCTCTGGGTTAATTTTTGGCTTAGTTCATGTTATTATGCCGATCATCTTAGTATTACTTTCTTTAAATATCGAAGGATCGGATTATACAATTGATAACCTTTATCTTGAGTCAATTTATTTTTTCAATTATTTTATTTGTGGTGTACTGCTTGGCATTATATATAATATTAGCGGACAAAATCTATTTATTTCATATCTTGTTCATTTATTAAATAACCTGATTGTTTTAATTGATGTCATATTATAACAAAAAACTTGACTAAATTATTAGTCAAGTTTTTTTAGTTATTTTCTGATAATGAATCTTTAAGTTTCTTACTAGCATTAAATCTTATTTTGTTAATACCTTCAACATAGATTTTTTGACCAGTTGCGGGGTTAACACCATAATAGCCTTCTTGGAAATATTTTTCAAATGTTCCAAATCCACTTAAAACAACTTTCCCTTCTTCTGCTAGGCCTAAAGTAATTAACTCAAGAGTTTGTGTAACAATATCTTGGATTTCTTGGTAATTATAATTATTTTGACTATGTATTCTTTTAATTAATTCGCTTTTAGTCATACTATCCACCTCTATAGTGATTATATCACAACTAAAATTAAATTTCTTCAAAAATGATAATTTTTATAAGTAAAACAAAGTTTTTTTAAATAACAATTGCGATAATTGATCCTCGCTTATTATTTACAACTTTTTCCATACTATTTTTATATTTCTTAAGAACATCTTGATTTACATGATCAATCTTTGATTTCACGCCATCATTAATTACCTCACAAAGTTTTCTTCCAAAGAATTCACTATTCCATACTTTTTCAGGATTTGTTTGATAATCTTCAAGCATATAGTTGATTAATTGACTTGAACTTTCAGCACTTCCAATAATCGGTTCAAATGATGATTCAACATTTAATTTAACCATCAAAATCGCTGGTGCAGTTGCTTTTAGTTTAATTCCATGTCTTCCACCTTGTTTGATTACTTCAGGTGTCGCAAGTTCCAAATCACTAATTTTTGGTTTTGTAATGACAAATCCATCTTCATCAAGTTTATTTAAGCAATCACCAAATCGATCATTTACTACTTTAGAATGTTTAAACTCTAATAATATTTTAATAAAGTTACTTTTGTCATCAATTTTTTCGCCAATAATTTCTTCAACAACACTTTTATATAGGTCTTCTTTAAACGTAATATCAATATTAACGATACCAGTTCCAGGATCAATTTCACTTGCATAGACACTATCAAATAAATCACATTCTCTTAATTTATTTTGGATCGAAAATACATCTTTCATTTTTCGATAGGTTCCTGTTGTTGTATTTAAAACATTATCAAATTCTTGTTTATAAACAAATTCATCATCAAGTTCATTTATCCATTCCGGAACATTTAAGTTAATTTCACTAATATCAAATTCAGATAAAGCATTAACTAAAATTTTATCAATATCATCATTATTCATTTCTTTAACATTAATTGGAACTACCTTAACATTATATTTTTCTTCTAATTCCTTAGCTAAGTTAATTGTTTCTTCTTCATTTGGATGAGCGCTATTAAGCACAATAACAAATGGTTTATTAAGAATCTTTAGTTCTTCAATAATTTGCATTTCAACAAATTCATATTCTTCACGAGTAAATTCTGAAAAACTACCATCACTTGTTAGAACAATACCAATATTAGAATGTGCTTCAATAACTTTTTTGGTTCCGATTTCTGCAGCTTCTTCAAAGGGAATTGTTTCGGAAAACCAAGGTGTTTGAACTTGTCTCTTGGTTCCATCTTCATTTAAATATCCTTTCGATGAAGGAATAACATATCCAACACAATCAACAAGGCGAATCTTCATTGATAGATCATCGCCAATGCTAATTGTTGTATTAAGTGTCGGAACAAATTTAGGTTCTACAGTCATAATTGTTTTTCCTGAAGAACTTTGAGGAAGTTCATCGGAGATTTTCGCATAAATTTCCTCATCATCAATGAAAGGTAATACCTTATTTTCAACAAATTTACGTATAAAGGTGCTTTTTCCACTGCGAACAGAACCAACAACACCTAAATACATTTCGCCTCCTGTTCGGCGCACTACATTACGCATTATATCATTATTCATTTTATTACACTCCTTTGGTATAATTTATGATAATGAAGATAAATATATGTTTATAATATTATTTTTTTAAATAAAAACACTTCACTTAACATTAAAGTTAAATGAAGTGTTTCTTGTTAATTAGTTAACGGATTAATGAGTTTTCTTTTTCTTTCGATCATATTGATTTTTTAAGTTGCAATAGATTTTATAATCATTTAAAACAACTTCATTATTGAAAGGAACTAGGCCGGCATCAATTCGGTCAAGTAAAAATTTTAGTTCATTTTCAATAATATTAATAAGTTCTTCAGAATAATTATAATCTATTTTATTAAAGTCAAATTCATCTCTATCTAAGATAATTTTATCTCCACTAGGAAAGACTTTAACATCTAAATCATAATCGATATACTTAAGTCCCTCGGAATCCTTCACATAAGGTGAACTCAAGTTACAATAATAATAGATGGAATTATTTCTTAACATACAAATGACATTAAACCAGTACTTTTTGAAATAATAACAAACTGCAGGTTCTTTTGTCTTCCATCTTCGACCATCCCCGTCAATTACACTAGAGCGGTCATTTACTAACACTATTAAATCGCTTGTTTGACGAACAACTTGTGTGTTTTGCCAAACACGATGAAGAACACCATTATGCTTATAACTGATAACTTCAATCTTGTTATTCACATAATTTCCTTCTTTCTTTACTCACCTATATTATACCAAAAAAACCTATATTTTGAAAGTAATGTGATTAAAATATTAAAAAAGTGTTAAACATAAAGTTTAACACTTAATAGTATTTAATTTTCGTAACGTTTAATTAATTCGATTAAACGGTCGTATTCTTTATTTTCTAATTCTTCTAAGAATTTTGCAAATGGAAGTGGATTATTTTTATCTACTTGTTCTTCGCCAGTTCCAGTTTTATAAAGTTCTAATAAGTCAAAATATTCATAACGTCTTTTTACTGGGATAGAAATAGGTAAAAAGCCTTCTTTAATTAATACAAAGTTTAAAACTAAACGACCAACACGTCCATTACCATCTAAGAAAGGATGGATTTTTGCAAGTTGCATATGAGCAAATGAAGCTAATTCTAAGCCTTTTTTGCCACCAAAATCATATTCATCAAAATATTTAGTCATACGTTTGTAGATTTTGATTGGATCACAAGGAACATATTTAGAATTATTAATACGAATCATTGTATTACGATACATACCACCGCCATCAAACCCGTTTAATACTTCTTCATGTAAATCTTTGATTAAATCGGCATTAAATTCGCGACCTTCTTCGATAAAATCTTTAACTCTGTTATATGCACGATAATTATTATATACTTTACGTTTTAAATTTTCATCGTAACCTTGAACAGGATGTCCTTTAGTAATAGAAACTACATCTTCTAAAGTAATTGTTTCGTTTGTTTCAAAGCATGAACTGTTTTTGGCAAAAACGCGTGCTAAGTTTTTCTTAAAGAATTTTAATTCTTCCTCTGGTAACAAATGTAGATTATTAGCTACATAAGTTTGTTTTTCTTGTAAAGTCATTTTAACCACTCCTATTCTTTATTATAATATATTTTCGTAAGTTCGTCTGCATCTAAAAAGCCTTTATAAGAACTAACGATATGACCTTTATTAATCAAAAATGTTACAGGCACAGATTTAGCATCTAGTTCATCAGCTAAAGCCTTAAATTGATGAACATCAATTTTATATATTGGTACGTTAGGGTTTTCTGTTTCAAACTCCTCAAAAGATAAATTTATCATTCGGCAAGGAGGACACCAACGCGCCATAAAGCAAACAATTGATTTATCATTTGAAGATAAAACTTCTTGTGCTTTTTCTAGTGTTTCCACTAATATCATTTAATCACTTCCTTGTTATTTTAATGTAATAACAGTAACTCCAAATCCTCCTTCGCCTTCGCCGCCATAGCGATACGAAGCAACATGAGGAGAACGTTTTAAAAAGTTTTGAACAAGTTCACGAATAACACCAGTTCCGTAGCCATGAATTATATTAGCTTGCTTAATATTTGAACAAATTAGATCATCAATATATTCATCAAGCAAGTCTTTGGCTTCTTCATAACGACATCCACGCAAATCTAAAGTAAGTTTAACTGAAGATTTCTTGGTAAAACTTACATTTTTACCATGATCTTGTTCGTTAAGATTTTTTTGTTTTACTAATTTTAACTCATTTCGTTTAAAATTTGCAACAATATTGCCTATTGAAACGGAAAATAAGTCTTTTTTGATTTGTTTATTTATCGTACCATATTGATCATAATCAATAATATAAACATCATCGCCTTGTTTAAAGTCATAATAAACTTCATTTTTCGGTTCTTCTTTAATAACTGCTTTATTACTATCAATTTTTTTCAATTCTTCTTTAACGGCAATGATTTCGTGCAACTTTGTTTCACGTTTTTCCATCTTTTTAAGTTTTTCAATAATGTCTAAAGCTTCTTTATTAGTATTATTGATAATTTCTTCAGCCTCTAAATTAGCTTTCTTTAAAATCTTTTCTTTTTCAAGATCAACTTTTTTATATTCATCAGCTAATTTCTTATTTAATTCTTTTGTTAGGTTCAATTCATCTTTTAATTTAGTTTTTTCTAATTCAAGATTTTCCATTTGACGTTCCAACTTCATAATTAGGCCACGGACGTGATCTTTAGATGTCGTAGTTAAATGTTTGGCATCTTTGATAATCTCTGGTTTTAAACCTAAGCGAGTTGCAATATTAAAAGCATTACTCGAGCCAGTTACACCAAGTTTCAATTTATATGTTGGTTCTAAAGATTTATCATTAAATTCCATTGAGGCATTTACAACTTTTTCATTATCATATGCAAATGCTTTTAAAGCAGAATAATGCGTTGTTGTAATAAAATTAATATTATGATTAATGAAGTATTTTAGGATTGCGGTTGCAAGATTAGAACCTTCAACAGGATCTGTACCTGAACCTATTTCATCTATTAATACTAATGAATTAGGCGTAACATTATTAACAATGGATACAATATTTGATAGATGAGATGAAAATGTTGATAAATTGTTTTCAATGCTTTGATCATCACCAATATCACAAAAGATTTGGTCAAAAATCATAACATTTGATGAAGCATCAGCTGGAATAAGCAACCCATACTTAACCATTAAACTAAGTAATCCAACTGTTTTTAAAAGAACAGTTTTACCACCTGTATTAGGGCCTGTAATAATAATACCATGATAACTATCTTGGAAACTAACATTATTTGGAATAACTTTCTTAACTCTTAAAAGTGGGTGTCTTGCATTGACAAGATTTAATTTACTTTCTAAATTAACCGATGGTTTATTTGCATCCATCTTTTTAGCAAGCATTGCTCTTGCAAAAATGTTATCTATTTCAACTATTATATCAAAATTAGCTTTTAGAATTGATTCTTCTAAGGCAATATCACCAGAAAATTTTCTTAAAATACGATCAATTTCTTGTTTTTCTTCTTGAATTAACTTTTCTTTTTCACTAGTTAATTCAATTACCGCTGCTGGTTCAATATAATAAGTTTGATAGCTTCCGCTTACATCATGAGTAATCCCTTTAAAAGAGTTTTTATATTCTGCTTTAACAGCTAAACAATAACGGTCATTACGAAGCGTAACAAAAGTTTCTGATAGCTTCTTTTCTTCTTTGGTTAGAATTTCATTAATCTTACTTTTAATTCTACCATCAATATTACGAAGTCGCATACGGATTGTTTTTAAAGCTGGACTAGCATCATCTAAAACATTTCCCTCTTCATCGACCGACTTAACTAAACGCTCATATAAATTTTCGTTTACATATAACTTCTCAATTAAACTACGATAATATGAACATTCGATTTGTTCTTTCATCAAACTTTCAAGTAATTTATTATTAGCATATACAGTTTGAAATAATCGAACAGTCTCATATAATTCTAAAGCTGATAATACACCACCTTTGACTACTAGTTCAAGATATGGATAATAATCATTAAAAATATAAAGTGGAGCTCTTTCATATCGATTGATAATCAATAATGCTTCATCAGTAACATCTAAGAAATGACGAATTAAGTCAATTTCCTGTATTGGTTGCATTAAATCGAAGAATATTTTATTGTTATTAATAATTGCATAATCAATTAAATTATCAATTATTGATCTCATTTCAAGTTTATCATAACTACTAGCCATAAAACACCTTTTTATTTTTTTTTGCATTTTTATTTTATTTATGATATAATAGAGGCATAGAGGAGGGTTGATGTATGAATATTTCGACAAATAATACATACAAATTCAAAGCTACGAGTGATCAAATAAAGGAAATGGTTGAATACTATCAAGGTTATTTGATAAATGTCACAAGCAATTACATGATTGCAAGAGCTAAAGTAACTAATGTAACAATCACTTTCTATCGAACTAATGTTGTTCTTTTCCAAGGATCAGGTGCTACTAAAGAATATCTACATTGGGCTGAACTTTACAAATTACCAATTGATGAAGTAAAAGAAACGCCAAATATAAATTATTCTGAATTATCTGTAATTGGCACCGATGAAGTTGGAACGGGCGATTACTTTGGACCTGTTGTCGTATGTGCAACCTACGTATCAAATGAAAATATTCAAAAATTAAGACTAATGGGAGTAAAAGACTCTAAGATGTTGACTGACAGTCAAATCATTCCATTATCGCTTAAGATTGCGGAATTCATACCGTACTCTATCATCTATTTAGACGCCGAAAAGTTAAACGTACTTTCTAAAAAAGAGTATAATTTAAACTTTGTTAAAGCATATTTACATAACAAATCTATTTATAGTATACTAAAAAAATACCCAGAAGTAAAGTACGACGCTATATTGATTGATGAGTTTACACCCCGTGAAAAGTATCTAGAATACTTAAAAAATACCCAAAATGTTATTGAAAATATTACGACAATAAAGCGTGGTGAACAAGCACATATTGCGATTGCAGCCGCATCAATCCTAGCCAGAGCTGCCTTTTTAAAGGAAATGCAAAAGTTATCAAGAACTTACGACATGCCTATTTTAAAAGGAGCCGGTCGTGAGGTTGATCGAAATGCTATTTCTTTCGTAAAATCATTTGGTTGGAAGGAGTTATTTAAAATAGCAAAAATTAAATTTGCCAACACAGAAAGAATTAAAGAATATTTTCAATCTAACCCATTACCTAAATCTCGTCAGGAAGGGTACGAAAAATTTGAATAAAATATAACCAAGAGTAAAACCTAAAAAGTTTTGCTCTTGGTTTTTATATAAAAATAACATAATATATTAATAAAGATGTTACAAAACCCATTACTAAGTAGGGTCCAAAAGGTAACATTTTTTGTTTTTTATTAAAAATATTTACGATTAATGCGATAAATGAGCCAATAAAAATTCCAAAAATGGTAATAATCCCACCTAAAAATAGTGAAACAACACAAAAAAGCATTAAATCACCACCACCTAAGAATTCTTTATTAGTTCGGTTTTGAATGGCACTTAATATTAACCAGATTATAATAAATATAATAAAACTAATAATTCTATTAGTAATGCTTATATTTAATTGACTTTTTATGAATAAATTGATAACACCTAAAATAAAAATACCGATGATTGATGAATATGGTATTATATAATGTTCCAAATCGATAATAAAAATATGACTGAAAAGTATAAGCATTATTAAACATAATATTGTAAAAGGAGTAAATTTAAACAGTAAGACAAATATTAAACTAACTCCTAATTGTAAAAATAAAACAACTTGCGTTGTTTTATTTTTTTTGACTAATATTTCATATCCCTTTTTTATTAGACAAAAAATAAGCAATGTTAATAAACATTTTAAACCAAACAAAATATCCCCAAACATAATCTCCCTTCTTAAGATAATTCTTCAATTAAATAATCATAAACATTTTCGATCCCAAATCTTGTTTCAGATGAAACAACAATAAGTCGATCTTCTTTTGATAATTTTAAAACATCTTTTACTCTTTTTTGATTATGTGCTATTTGATTTTTACTTAATTTGTCTGCTTTTGTTGCGATAACTACTACTTTTTTATTAAAGTGTTTTAAATATTCATACATTAAGACATCGTCATTTGTTGGGTCATGGCGAATGTCAACGATTAAAAAGCATGATTTTAAATGCTCTGAAGTTTCTAGATATTCTTCAATCATTTTACCAAACTTTAATCTATCTTCAACAAGTTTTTGAGCATATCCATATCCAGGTACGTCGACAAGAACAAAACTATCATTGATATTGTAAAAGTTCAACGTAATAGTTTTACCCGGTTTACTAGAAGTATAAGCTAATTTTTTTCTTTTACAAATGGCATTAATAAAACTACTTTTTCCAACGTTTGATCTTCCCATAAAAACAAATTCGGGTAGATTAGTCACTGGATAATGTATTTTTTTTGTACCACTGGTAATATAATCAGCATTTTTAATTATATAATCAGCCATATTTCCTCCTTTTATAAAAAGTGATTAATATTGCTATTAATCACTTAAATATCATAATGTGTTATAAGCCATATTCTGTAACTACTTTCATAGTTTGTAATCATTTATCTAGATAATATTATCTCAACAGTTATGGATTCATTTCTCCCAACCGTCGTGCCCCTACCAAATTTGGGTTGCTAGCTTGAGGGGTTTACCCGTTCCACTTCTTTGTTTCCAAAGAGATCGTCACTGTGGCACTTTCAGAACTACACCATATTATAAAAACTTAGGTTTCATTCGCCGTCTTAGTTGCCTAAGCCATAACTTATTTTTTCGTTATGCACAAACACTACAGGCATCGCAGCCTGTGCTAGTATGGACTTTCCTAACAATTTCTTGCTCGATTACACGCACATTATAATTTTTTTAATTCTTCTTTTTCTGCTAAATTATCTAATTTAATAGCTCCAATACCTAAAAGTCCTGGACCTGAGTGAGCGCCTATACATGCGGCAATAGGTGAATAACCTACTGAAACAACTTTCTCACCAAATTTATGTTTCATTTCTTCAATCATTACTTTAATTTCTTCTGGTCTACCAGAGTCTTGAGCAAGGAAAATAACTTCCTCGGCATCTTTTACTCCTTCTTCAACCAGCTCAAACTCACGTTTCAAAGCTCTTTTTAAAGTACGAACTTTTTCATGAATTTTTAAAAGTCCTGTATCATCGCCTAAGAAGATAATTGGTTTTATTTTCATTAAACCGCCAATAAAGCCTAAAGCTCCACTTAAACGACCATTTTTAACTAAATATTTTAAATTATCAACTACGAAATATGCAAAAGTATTGTCTTGCATATTTTTAAGTTCTTTTAGTATTTGTTCAGGTTCATAATTTTTTTCTGCTAAAATTTCTGCATATTTTGCAAGATAAGCTTGCATAATGCATGTTGTATGGCAAGGAAAAACATGAAAGTTTACTCCTTTAGCATACATGCCGCCTATAGCAAATAAATTATTTCCATAACCAGATAAACCAGTAGATAGAGGAATAAAGATAACATCGGTGCAGCCCTCTTCAACACATTGTTGAACACCATTTAAAATCTCGGAAGGATATGGAGCACTCGTTGAAGGGATAGTATCAGACTTTTCGATCATTGGATAGAAATCATATGCATTTGTGTCCTTGCCATCTAATAAAACTTGTTCTCCAAAATTAATAGGAATTCTTGCGATTTTAATGTTATGCTCAAAGGTCATATATTCAAGGCCAGCACCACTATCAGTGATGATTCCAACCTTTTTCACGATTAGTCCTCCTTAACTTCTTTTTTTAGTGCATCTTTTCTTGATAAAACTAATTTACCTTTTTCATCGATTTTCATTAATTTAACAATAATTTCATCTCCAAGTTGAACTACGTCTTCTACTTTAGCAACACGACGATCTTCAAGAGCTGAAATGTGAACTAAACCTTCACAACCAGGCCATAATTCAACAAATGCACCAAAGTCCATAATTTTAACAACTTTAGCTTGATAAATTGTGCCAACTTCAGGAACTCTTGTTAAATCAACAATAATCTTAATTGCTTTTTCAATCCATTCTGTATCTGAATGCATAACAAATACGCGTCCATCTTGTTCAATATCAATTTTAACATTATTACATTTTTCAATAATTTCAGTAATAACTTTACCACCACTACCAATAACGTCACGGATTTTATCAGGATTAATTCTGATCATCTTAACTTTAGGAGCAAAAGGACTTAATTCTGAACGAGTTTCAGAAATAGTTGAAAGCATATGAGCTAAAATTTGCATACGACCTTTTTTAGCTTGAGCTAATGCTTCTTTTAAGATAGCTGGAGTAATACCTTTGATTTTAATATCCATTTGTAAAGCAGTAATACCATCTTTTGTACCAGCTACTTTAAAGTCCATATCACCATAGTGGTCTTCTAAGCCTTGGATATCTGTAAGAATAGTATATTTACTACAGTTATCATCTTCACTAATTAGACCCATTGCAATACCGGCAACTGGTGATTTAATAGGAACGCCTGCAGCCATAAGAGCCATTGTACCAGCACAAATTGAAGCTTGTGATGAAGAACCATTAGATTCTAAAATTTCTGATACAACACGTACAGTGTATGGGAATTCATCTTCACTAGGCATAACTTGTAATAATGCTCTTTCACCTAAAGCACCGTGACCAATTTCACGACGACCAGGTGAACCATAACGTCCTGTAGAACCTACTGAAAATTGTGGGAAGTTATAATGTAACATGAAACGTTTACCTTCTTCAACACCTAATCCATCAATGATTTGGAATTCATTTAAAGAACCAAGTGTAACAACAGATAAACTTTGAGTTTGACCACGAGTAAATAAAGCAGAACCATGAGTTCTTTCAAAAATATCAACACGTGATGATAATGGTCTGATTTCATCAATAGCACGTCCGTCAGGTCTAATCTTATCGTTAGTAATTAAACGACGTACTTCTTCAGCTAAAATGTGTTCTAAAACCATATTAACATATTTCATGTTTTGTTCTACATCTTGTAAAGGTAAGTTTTGTTCTGCAAATAATGCTTCAAAATGATTTCTTGTATCCTCATTTACAGCATCGATTGCAGCTTCACGTGCTAATTTTTCATGAGTAGAAATAGCAGGAATTAAAGTAGGTTCAGCATAAGCGCGTACTTCTTGTTCTAATTCTGCAGGAATTTTGAATAAACTAACTTCACGTTTTTCTTTACCAACTGCAGCTACAATTTCTTTTTGGAATGCACAAAGACGTTTGATTTCTTCATGACCAAATAATAATGCACCTAACATATCATCTTCACTTACTTGTTTAGCACCTGCTTCAACCATATTAATTGCTTCTTTAGTTCCAGCAACAGTTAAATCAATATCAGATAATTCTAATTGTTCTATTGTTGGATTAATTACAAATTCTCCATTTACACGTCCTACCTTTACACCAGCAATAGGTCCATTAAATGGTATTTTACTAATACATGTACAAAGTGATGAACCAAACATTGCAGTCATTTCAGGTGAATTGTTTTGAACAACTGAAAGAACTGTATTTACTATTTGTACTTCATTTCTAAAGTTTTCTGGAAATAATGGTCTCATAGGTCTATCAATCATACGAGCAGCAAGTGTTCCTTTTTCAGTAGGACGTCCTTCTCTTTTAATAAATCCACCTGGAATTTTACCTACTGAATATAACTTTTCATTATATAGAACCATTAGTGGAAAAAAATCTGAT
>JAZNQD010000050.1:0-12046 GCA_045589955.1 Bacilli bacterium
TTTTAATTTGTTTAACAGTTTCAAGTGCGATACCAACAACGATCATTAAACTTGTACCACCGATTTGGATTGATGCAGGAAGACCTTCACCAACAACAGCAAAGCACCAAGAAACGATAATTGGTAATGATGCAAGAACTGCTAAGTAAGTAGCACCTAATAAAGTTGTTTTAAATAATGTCTTAGAGATAAATTGTGCAGTTGCTTCGCCAGGTTTAACACCAGGAATGTACGCATTCTTTTTCTTTAAGTTATCAGATACTTTATCAGCGTCAATTTGTAAGAATGAATAGAAGAATGCAAATACAAATATTAAAATAATGTATAGTGCATATCCAATAGGTTTATCATAACTGAATATCATTTCTAACCAATCAGTATTAAATGATGCATTTTGTTGCAAGAAGTTAATAACTGTCATTGGTAATGATAATAAAGTTGATGCAAAAATTACTGGGATAACTGATGCAGAGTTAAGTTTGATTGGCATATTTGAGTCTTGGTTACCAACAAGTCTTGCAGCAGCAGGTCTATTTGAATATTGAATTGGAATTTTTCTTACTAAGCCTTCCATCCAAACTACACCAACGATAATTAAGATAAAGAAGACTAGTAATAAGATGAATAAAGCAATACCCCAACCAGTAGTAGCACCACCAGCTACGTTACCTTCATTCCAATGATAATTAGAATATTCACCTTTAATAAAGAATTTCCACATTGCACTAATCATTGTAGGGAAACTTGCAACGATACCAGCAACGATTAATAAAGAAGAACCATTACCAATACCTTTCATTGTAATTTGGTCAGCTAACCAAAGAACAAATGAAGTACCTGCAGTAATTACTAATGCGATGTATATATATGTGAAAATGTTAAATTCTGCATTTTCGATATATTTGAAATAAGTAGCACCATATGAAGCTTCGTAACCAATAATTAAAGCAAGACCTTGAACAAATGCTAAGAATAAAGCAATGTATCTTGTCCATCTGTTTAATTTTTCTTTACCAGCTTCACCTTCTTCACTCCACTCTTTGAATTGTGGAATAACATCCATTTGTAATAATTGAACTACGATTGAAGCAGTAATATATGGGCTAATACCTAATGCTACGATAGAGAATGATGATAGTGCACCACCACTAAACATATCAAGGAAACCAAATATACTACCGTCTCCACTTTCTGGAGTTTTATAATCTACAAGCGGTAATTGAATGTGAGAGGCAAATCTCCACACTAATAAGCATAATAAAGTAAATAAGATACCTAAAATTATACTTTTATATTTTTTGAAGAAGTTTTCTTTTTTAGCCATTATTAAGCCACCTCTGCAGTTCCACCAGCTTGACTGATTTTTTCTAATGCAGATTTAGAGAATTTAGCTGCTTTAATAGTAACAGCTTTTGTTAATTCTCCATTGCTTAATACTTTCACTCCTTCGTATTCTTTTTTAACTAATCCAGCGTTCTTTAAAGCTGCAACATCAATAACTGCACCAGCTTCAAATTTATCATTGATATCACCAAGGTTAACTACTGCATATTCTTTACGAGATACGTTAGTGAAACCTCTTTTTGGTAATCTTTTAAATAATGGTGTTTGACCACCTTCGAATGCAGGACGAACACCGCCACCGCTACGTGCATTTTGACCTTTATGTCCTCTAGTAGCTGTTTTACCCATGCCACTACCAACACCACGACCTACACGTTTTTTAGCATGTCTAGCGCCTGCAACTGGTTTTAATTCATTTAATTTCATACAAGTTGCCTCCTATGCTTCAACTACACTTACTAAGTGTGCAACTGTTTTAATCATTCCACGAATTGCTTCGTTATCAACTTTTGTAACAGTACTTTGAAGTTTCTTTAAGCCTAATGCTTTTAATGTGTCTCTTTGGTTTTTAGGACAGCAAATAGGACTTTTAACTAATTTAATTGTAATAGTTTTTTCAGCCATTATTTCCTACCTCCTAAAGAATTTCTTCAACAGTTTTACCGCGAAGTGCAGCTACTTGTTCAGCAGTTCTTAATTCTTTTAATGCTTCGAATGTAGCGCGAACGATATTAACTGGAGTACTTGATCCTTGTGATTTAGAAACGATATCTTGGATACCAGCAAGTTCTACAACGTTACGAACTGGACCACCTGCAACGATACCAGTACCAGCAGGAGCAGGTCTTAAGAATACTTGACCAGCACCATGAACACCAGTGATTTCATGTGGAATAGTTGTATTTACCATTGGAACTGTAATAATGTTTTTCTTAGCAGCTTCTACTGCTTTTTTGATAGCTTCTGGAACTTCTTGTGCTTTACCAGTACCAAAACCTACATGACCGTTTAAGTCACCAACTACTACTAAAGCAGCAAAACGCATACGTCTACCACCTTTAACAACTTTAGTTACACGATTGATAACAACAACACGTTCTTGATATTCTTTTTCAACGACAGTTTTTACTTGTTCATTATTCATGTTGCGTACCTCCTAGAACTTAAGTCCGGCTTCACGAGCCGCTTCAGCTAAAGCTTTTACACGTCCGTGGAATAAGAATCCACCACGGTCGAATACTACTTCAGTGATGCCTTTTTCAATTGCTCTTTGAGCAATTAAAGTACCAACTGATTTAGCAGCTTCAATATTTGAGCCGATTTCTAACTTGTTACCTTTTTCAAATGTAGAAGCAGAAACTAGTGTAACTTGATTTAAGTCATCGATAACTTGAACACTGATGTGTTTATTTGAACGATATACTGCAAGACGTGGTCTTTCAGGTGTACCTTCAACTACCATACGTACACGATTGTGACGTACTTGACGTGCAATTTTCTTAGATTTTTTAGTAATCATATCTTAGTCTCTCCTTTCTACTTAGCCTTCTTACCTTCTTTACGACGGATATATTCGCCACGATAGTGAATACCTTTACCAAGATAAGGTTCAGGTTTACGAATCTTACGAATTTCAGCCGCAAATTCACCAACAACTTGTTTATCACAACCAGAAATATGGATTTCTACTTGTGATGGACAATTAACTGTGATGCCTTCTGGTAATTTCATATTGATTGGGTGTGAGTAACCACCGTTAACTACAAGAGTGTCACCTTGTAATTGAGCACGATACCCAGTACCTACGATTTCTAATACTTTAGTGAAACCTTCACTAACACCGATAATCATGTTATTAACTAATGCTCTAGTTGTACCATGGATTGAACGGATAAATTTTTCATCTGAGTTACGAGATAAATGAATTTCATTACCTTGAACTTCAACTGTAATATTAGGATTATGAGAAAATTGTAATTGACCTTTAGGGCCTTTTGCAGTTAATAAAGTGCCTTCTTTTGTGAATTCAACACCTGCAGGAATGATAATAACTTTTTTACCTATTCTTGACATTAGTGCCTCCTACCAAACGAATGCGATAACTTCGCCGCCAAGCTTCTTTTGACGAGCTTCACGGTCAGTCATGATTCCATTTGAAGTTGAAATAACTGCGATACCTAAACCATTTAATACTTTAGGTAATTCTGTTGATTTTACATATACTCTAAGTCCAGGCTTAGAAATTTTCTTTAATCCTTTGATTACTCTTTCTTTATTATTATATTTAAGAGTAACTTTAATTACACCTTGTTTACCATCTTCTACTTTTTCATATTCGCTAATATAACCTTCATTTTTTAGAACTTCTAAGATTTCTAATTTTAAACGTGATGCAGGCATTTCAACACTTTCGTGTTTAGCTTGGTTTGCATTACGAATTCTTGTAAGCATATCAGCAATTGGATCTGTCATTACCATAGATGGACCTCCTTACCAACTAGCCTTTGTTACGCCAGGGATTAATCCTTGATATGCTAATTCACGGAAACAAACACGACAAAGTTTGAATTTACGATAAACTGCATGAGGACGTCCACAACGTTCACATCTAGTATATTCTCTTGTGCTAAATTTAGCTTTACGGTGACTTCTTACTACTAATGCTTTCTTAGCCATAATGTCCCTCCTATTTCTTCGCAAATGGCATACCTAATGCAGTTAATAAAGCACGACCTTCTTCGTCAGTTTGTGCAGTAGTAACGATTACGATATCCATACCACGAATTTTCATAATTTTATCATAATTAATTTCTGGGAAAATTAATTGTTCTTTAATACCGATAGTGTAGTTACCTCTACCATCAAAGGCATTAGGGTTAACACCACGGAAGTCTCTTACACGTGGAAGAGAAATAGAAACTAATTTGTCGAAGAATTCATACATTCTTTCACCACGTAAAGTAACTTTAGCTCCGATAGGCATACCTTCACGGATTTTGAAAACAGCGATTGATTTTTTAGCTTTAGTAACAAGTGGTTTTTGACCAGTGATTGTTGCTAAATCTTCACATGCTGCATCTAAGATTTTTGAGTTAGTGATTGAATCACCAATACCCATGTTAACAACGATTTTTTCTAATTTAGGAACTTGCATTACTGAAGTATATTTGAATTTTTCTGTAAGTTCGTTCATTACGTTTTCTTTATAATGTTGTAATACTCTATTCATAATACAGCTCCTTTCTATTTAATAACAGTACCAGAAAGTTTGCAGAAGCGAACTTTTTTACCGTTTTCTACTTTATAACCAATTCTTGTTGGTTTCTTTTGTACAGGATCAAAATAAGCAACATTTGAAATATGGATAGGTGCTTCTTTCTTTTCAATACCACCATCTGGATTTGCATTAGATGGTCTATTGTGTTTAGTTACAATATTAACACCTTTAACTACTACTCTATTAGAGTTAGGAAGTACTTGTAATACTTCACCTGTAGTGTATTTACCATTAACTGGTTTATGCTTACCGCTGATTACTGCTACGATATCACCTTTTTTAATTTTCATGACATTTCCTCCATCCTACAGTACTTCTGGAGCTAAAGACACGATTTTCATGAAATCTTTTTCACGTAATTCTCTAGCAACTGGGCCAAAGATACGAGTTCCACGTGGGTTCTTATCTTCTTTAATGATAACAGCAGCGTTGTCATCAAATTTGATATAAGAACCATCAGGTCTTCTAACACCAAATTTAGTACGTACTATAACAGCTTTAACAACATCACCTTTTTTAACTTGACCACCAGGTGTTGCAGATTTAACTGCACAAACACAGATATCACCGATATTAGCGTTTTTGTGTTTTGTACCACCTAAGATCTTGATTATTAAAAGTTGTTTTGCACCGGAATTGTCAGCAACATTTACTCTTGTTTCTTGTTGAACCATAGACTACCTCCGATTAAATAATTACAGCTTCTTGAACAACTTTAACTAAACGATAACGTTTTGTTTTTGATAATGGACGAGTTTCCATAATTTCAACAATGTCACCTGCTTTAGCAACGTTTTGTTCATCATGAGCAGTAAATTTCTTTGTATATTTGATATTTTTTCCAATGATTGGATGTTTACGATATGTTTCAATTAAAACAGTGATTGTTTTATCACATTTAGCAGAAACAACTTTACCAACGTAAACTTTACGACTATTTCTTTCTACCATAGTTTACCTCCAAGATTAATTGCCTTGCGCATTCTTACGTTCTGTAAGAATTGTGTAGCATCTAGCAACGTCTTTTTTAGCTTTTCTAAGTCCTGCAGTGTTTTCTAATTTACCAACTGCAGCTTGGAAACGTAAATTAAAAATTTCTTGTTTTAAGTCGTCAATTTTCTTAACTAATTGTTCGTTTGTTAAATCACGAAGTTTATTAGCTGATGATTTTTTCTCAGCAATTTTCTTAGCAGTTTTCTTATCTACTTTTACAGCTTTTTCTTTTGCCATGATTATTCACCATCCCTTACGACAAACTTAGTTTTAACTGGTAATTTGTGAGAAGCAAGACGTAAAGCTTCACGAGCGATTTCTTCGCTAACACCAGCGATTTCGAACATTACTGTTCCGTCTTTAACAACTGCTACATATCCATCAGGAGCCCCTTTACCAGAACCCATACGAACTTCTAGCGGTTTTTTAGTTCTAATATTATGAGGGAAGATTTTGATCCAAACTTTCCCGTCACGTTTCATATAACGTGTCATAGCAATACGGGCTGCTTCAATTTGTCTATCAGTGATCCATGCACCTTCTAATGATTGAAGACCATATTCACCAAAAGTAACAAATTTGCCACCTTTTGCTTTACCTTCATAGCTTACGCGATGAGGACGACGATATTTAGTTCTTTTAGGCATTAACATGATTATTTAGCCTCCTTATTTGAATTTCTAGCAGCAGGTAAAACTTCACCTTTGTTAATCCAAACTTTAACTCCTAACTTACCATAAGTAGTAGCTGCTTCAGCAGTTGCATAATCAATATTAGCTCTTAATGTATGTAGAGGAACTCTACCTTCGCTATAGCCTTCGCTACGAGCGATTTCAGCACCGCCTAAACGACCTGAAACGATTGTTCTAATACCTTTAGCACCAGCTTTTAAAGCTTTTTGAATTGCCATTTTTTGAACACGTCTGAATGAAGCTCTGTTTTCAAGATCTTCAGCCATTTTACGTGCTACTAATGCTGCATCTTTATCTGCATCAATTTGTTTAATTTCAACAACTGTTAAGAATACATTTTTACCTGTTAATTTGTTTAATTCTTTAACAGCAACATTTTTTCTAGCACCACCAGCACCAATAACGATACCAGGTTTAGCAGCGTGAACTACTACGATAACTCTTTTACCTGTACGTTTGATTTCAATTTGAGAAACATATGCTGATTTGTAGAAATCATTAATAAATTTACGAATCTTTAAATCTTCGTGTAATAAGTCTGCAACTTTTAATTTAGGTGCGTACCATTTTGCATCCCAATCACGAATAACGCCGACTCTTAATCCAATTGGACTAACCTTTTGACCCATATGCTTCCTCCTATTCTTTTGAGTCAGCCACAACAACTGTTAAATGGCTTGCTCTTTTTAAAATTCTATTACCGCTGCCTTTTGCACGAGGACGGTATCTCTTTAACATTTGTGCACCATTAGCATAGATTTCTTTGATGAATAATTGTTCAACATCCATGCTGTAATTGTTTTCTGCGTTTGCAACTGCAGAAGTTAATGTTTTTAAAATATCTACAGCAACTGGTGATTTAGTGTTTTTAAGAATTGCAACTGCGTCACCAACTTTTTTGCCGCGAATTAGATCGATAACAAGACGCATCTTACGAGGAGATACTCTTACTGATTTTGCTATTGCTTTTGCTTCCATAATTTACCTCCCTATTTCTTAGCTTTCTTGTCTTTTCCGTGACCACGGTAAGTTCTTGTAGGAGCGAATTCGCCGAATTTATGACCTACCATGTCTTCTGTAACATATACTGGTAAATGTTCTTTACCATTATGAACTGCAACAGTATGGCCAACGAATTGAGGATAGATTGTTGATCTTCTTGACCATGTTTGGATTACTTTCTTTTGATTAGCTTCGTTTAATTTTTCAACTTTATTTAATAAATGTTGATCAATGAATGGAGCTTTATAAGATGAACGTGCCATAATTTAGCTACCTCCTTAACCGTTTCTACGACGAACAATAAGATCGTTCGATTTATTTTTAGTTTTTCTTGTTTTCATACCAAGAGCGATTTTACCCCAAGGAGTCATTGGAGATTTACGACCGATAGGTTGACGGCCTTCACCACCACCATGAGGGTGATCGTTAGGGTTCATAACTGAACCACGAACTGTTGGACGAACGCCCATATGACGAGTACGACCAGCTTTACCGATATTAACTAATGAGTAGTCAATGTTACCA
Organism: Bacilli bacterium; assembly: GCA_045589955.1. Classification (GTDB taxonomy): domain Bacteria; phylum Bacillota_I; class Bacilli_A; order ML615J-28; family CAG-313; genus CAJGCS01. Next base: position 7,834 of record JAZNQD010000050.1, read on the forward strand.
ACAGTACCAACTGTTGCACGGCAGTTTGCAAGTACACGACGAACTTCACCAGAAGTTAAACGTAATAATACGTATCTTTCTTCACGACCTAAGATTTGAGCACTAGCACCAGCAGCTCTAACTAATTGGCCTCCGTGACCAGGGTGTAATTCAACGTTGTGTACCATTGTACCAACAGGGATATTTGCAAGTGGTAATGAGTTACCAACTTTAATGTCTACATTTTCACCAGACATAATCATTGAACCAACTTCTAAATCTTTTGGAGCAATGATATAACGTTTTTCACCGTCTACATAATTGATTAATGCAATGTTTGCACTACGGTTTGGATCGTATTCGATTGTAGCAACTTTACCAGGAATGTTGTCTTTATTACGTTTGAAGTCGATAATACGATATTTTCTTTTTTCGCCTCCACCATGGTGACGTACAGTAATTTGACCTTTATTATTACGTCCGCCTTTACCACTTAAAGAAACTAATAAACTTTTCTCAGGAGCGCTACCAGTTAATTCGTCGTATGTTAATACTGACATGTTACGACGACCGTTTGTTGTTGCTTTATATTTTCTAACAGCCATTTTATGCCTCCTATACTTCGAATACATCGATAGTTTGACCAGGTGCAAGTCTTACGATTGCTTTTTTATAAGCAGGTTTGAAACCTTCGTATCTTTGCATTCTCTTAGCTTTACGATGTACATTAATTGTTCTGATTTCTACAACTTTAACTTTAAAGATTTTTTCGATAGCATCTTTAACTTCAGTTTTAGTAGCTTTAGGATCAACTTCAAATGTGTATTGTAAGTTTTCAACTAAGTTACTTGATTTTTCAGTTATGATTGGTCTTTTAATAACATCATACATTGATTTCATTATTTAAGTACCTCCTCATATTTTTCTACTGCAGCTTTAGTTACTACTAAACTTACTGCATTCATCATTTGATATACTGATACATGTGAAACTGTGCTTACTAATACATTTGGAATATTACGTCCTGCAAGTTCAACATTACCATTTGGTTCGTCTAATACAACGATTACTTTTTTACCTGTAACTTCTAATGCTTTTAATACTTCTACTAAAGCTTTAGTTTTGAAAGTTTCAAGTTCTAATTGATCAACAACATAAATTTGTTCTTCTCTAACTTTTGAGCTTAATGCACATCTCATTGCAAGACGAACAACTTTTTTGTTAACTTTTAAGTTATATGATCTAGGAGTAGGTGCGAATACTACACCACCGCCACGCCATTGTGGTGAACGGATACTACCTTGACGAGCACGACCTGTACCTTTTTGGCGCCATGGTTTTCTACCACCACCGCTAACTTCTGAACGAGTTTTTGCTTTTTGTGTACCTTGACGCATAGCAGCTCTTTCAGCGATAACAGTATCAAAGATTGCTTGTTGGTTGTCTTCTTGACCGAATACGTGTTCGCTTAATTCTAAAGCACCAACTTCTTTACCTAATTGATTGAATAATTTTACTGTAGGCATGTCTTATCTCCTTTCTATTGTAATGCAGCTGGGTTAAGTTCTGGTTTCTTAGCTTTAACAGCATTTTTAACAACTACATAAGAGTTATTAGCACCAGGAACATTACCTTTTACTAAGATTACATTATTTTCAGCATCATATTTAACAAATTCAAGATTTTGAACTGTTTTTTGTCCTCCACCCATACGTCCTGGCATTTTCTTACCTGGTTTAATACGAGCAGGTTGAATTGAACCCATTGAACCAGTACCACGGTGGTAACCTGAACCGTGAGCCATTGGTCCACGTGAATAGTTGTGACGTTTAATTACACCAGCAAAACCTTTACCTTTTGCAGTACCTGTAACGTCTACAAGTTCACCTTCAACAAATATATTTCCTTTAACCTCTTGTCCAACTTCGAAAGCTAGCATTTCTTCTCCAGCGATTTCTTTAATGAAGCGCTTAGGAGCTGTTGATGCCTTAGCTACATGCCCTAATTCAGGTTTAGTTGCAAGACTTTCTCTTTTGTCTGCATAACCTAATTGAACAGCATTGTAACCATCAGTTTCAATAGTCTTTTTTTGTAACACAACGTTAGGTGTTACTTCTATAACTGTAACTGGGATTAAAGTGCCAGTTTCAGAAAAGATTTGTGTCATTCCGATTTTTTTACCTAAGATTCCTTTGGCCATGAGTCTTTCTCCCTTCTATTATTTTAATACGATTTCGACACCAGATGGAAGTTCTAAGTGAACTAACGCATCCATAGTTTTTGGAGTAATATTTAAAATATCAATTAAACGTTTGTGAGTACGACGTTCAAATTGTTCACGACTATCTTTGTATTTATGTGGTGAACGGATAATAGTAAATACTTCCTTGTCTGTTGGAAGTGGGATTGGACCAGATACTTTTGCACCTGTTCTTTTCGCAGCTTCAACAATTTTTTTCGCAGATTCGTCTATTAATCTGTGATCATAAGATAATAATTTAATTCTTAATTTTTTTTCTTTTGCCATATTTTTCCTCCTAGCTTGATTTTTATAAGCTACATAGGCTCCATGCGAATTACCTGATTCGCGGAATATTAGACGATTCCTAACACACTATGGCAACTCAACCGTGTGTATCAGCAACCTCGCATATCTTTGCCTTCTTTTTAGCCTTATATATTATACTTATTTTTGAAATTTTTGCAAACATGTTGCATTATTTTTCTAAAAAGCTTTATAACATCAAAGCACTAAACATTATTTTTTAAGCAAAAACTTCCTACACCTAAAAAGCTTGCCCCTTTTTAGGCAAGCTTTTTTTTGTTTTTTATTTTATTTTTTTATTTTTACTTTCCTTTTAAAAAGGAAGCTTATGCTCCTCAAAAGTTTCTTCACCTATATACTTTTTAACAAATTCATTCCAGGTTTCTTCAGATACTACACCATGAAATGCTTTAGATTGTTCTTTTGAATTATAGGTATAAACTGTACCACAGTTTGATACAACTTGATAAGCACCGGATGAATATATAATTTTAAACACGAATCCATAAATATCCCAATTTGGATCGTTTGCTGCAAAAATAAGCAGTATTGATTTAAAGTCAAAAGATTCAAGATCTTGAATCACCCCATCATATACATCCTTATCGAGAATCTCAATCGGTTGCATAGATTCTGGTATATCTTGCAAATATAATTCTTCTTCCACATCTATGAAATAAACTTCAATAGACTCAATATTTTCACCATCTTCTAATCTTTCAAACTTGTTATGAAATGTTACACAACTAGATGTACACATTATAATAAACAATAAAACAATAAGACATAAGATTTTTTTCATATTATCACCTAACACATTTAACTTTTTTATATTTTATATATCAACAAATAAGTATATCGTCTTCCTTTTTTACCGTTAAACAAGAAAGCGAAGTTATTTTTTAATAAATCAGTGTTATATAAAACTGCTTTGTAGTAGCATAGATAAAAAGGATATATATTTAAAATAACACCATCAATTCGCGACAAATTGTAACATTTTTATATGTTTATTCCTTATACCCCCACACAACAAAAGCATCTCCTAGATCCGACCAACCATGCACCCAACCTCCAGGTCTAGACAAAGCTTCACAATATATTTTTATATTGTGACATGCAGAGAACGCATGGAAACCGATTTGTATTACACTATCTGGAATAATAACAGTTGCTAAGTTCGCACAATAATAAAATGCAGAGTCTTCAATGTTTATGACACTATTTGGTATCACTATTTCCGTCAAACTCACACAATTTCGAAACGCTTCATACCCTATGCTTGTAACACTATTTGGTATCACTATATTTGTTAAATTTGTACAATTAAAAAATGTCATACTATCAATACTTGTTACGCTGTCTGGTATGACTACGCTTGCTAAATTTGTACAATTAAAAAATGCTCTATGTCCTATGCTTATAACACTATTGGGAATTTCTATAGTTGTTAAGCTTTTACAATCAAAGAATGCACAAGCTACGACGTTTGTTACTCCATCAGGAATTATAAACTTTTCTTCTTGTTTACCTATGGCATACTGGATCAATGTTTTACCATCTTTCGAATATAAATTTCCGTCAACAGATTTATAGTTTTTATTACTTTCAGATACGTTAATATTCGTTAAACTTTGGCAATCAAAGAATGCAAAATCTCCTATGTTTGTGACATTTTCTGAAATTTCT
>JAZNQD010000051.1:0-6292 GCA_045589955.1 Bacilli bacterium
AAAAGCCCATCCCCCCCCATCAAAACCCCGTAGGGGTGGCAGAGCACTTTCGAACTTTCAAAACTTTCAAAACTCGCGTAGCGAGAAAAAAATCTGTGTACATCAGACGAGCGATTTTGACAAAGTCAAAGAGCGAATCGAAATAAGAAATATTTATCAGTGTTATCTGAGTAATCTGTGGGAGAAAAAAATACTCCGAAGGAGTAAATTCCGTGATCTCGGTGTATTCCGTGAGAGAAAAAATACACCGTGAGCGAAAAAACATCCGTGTGCGGTGTGCATATTGTAACAATCTCAAAGTCCCGTAGGGACGTCAGAACATAGACGGGGGTGTAAACCCCCGGTAAAAGCCCATCCCCCCCCATCAAAACCCCGTAGGGGTGGCAGAGCACTTTCGAACTTTCGCAACTTCGCAATACACAAAACAGACACCCCAAAAAAAATTATGGGATGTCTGCCTGAGTGAAATTTATCTATAGAGTGAAATTAATTATTTTTTTAGCGATTCTATATATTCGTCGGTAATGCTAAATATATATGTATCTACATCTGCAACATTATATTTATTTATAAGGTATGAATCATCTAAATAATGATCTCTATGATAGTTGTTTAAGAAGATAGGACTATTTTGTGAGTTATTATCTAAAATATAGTCAACACCATCAATTTTTAATTTAAATTTGCAAGATTCAGGTTCGCGCTTAAGATAATCAACGAATGAAGAATGCATATCGTTGAGTTCCATTCGCGAATAAGGTTCCAGTCTAAAGAATGATGAATAAGTAGAGTCTAGCGATATAGAAAGGTATATATTATCTAAAGTTGCATTTTCGATATAATATTTATCAACTTTTAGGTAATTCATTTCTCTATCACAAGAAGAGAATAGCACTGTTATTGTGCATACAAGAATAAAAAATAAATTAAATTTTTTCATAATAATATAACTTTAGTGTTTATAATTAATATTTATTTGTAGACCTGCAGAGTTAGAGATGTTACATCTTAAATAGTCCAATATAAAAAAATAAGAACCATTAATTGTCATACATTACTTGAACAAGCACTAAGTTGAATTGCTAGCAAAGTTAGTAATAAAAATTTAAATATTTTCATCACGTTAGTCATTTTTAAGTTAATAATAATCATTTAATTATAAAATTTATTTTTATTTAATTTTGTTGATTAAAGTTAAATGAATGGTGTAGGAATCACAGTGTGATAATTTGTAAATGAATGAATTTATATCAGTGATTTTATACGAAACAGACACCCCAAAATATTATGGGATGTCTGCTTGTATTAATTATGTAAATATTGGTTTTTATGCGACTGAGTTATTCAATATTTTCCACTTCGATGCCCATCATGTTGTATGTTTTGCCATCGCGGATGATGAACACTTGACCATCGCGTAAGATTTTTTGAATGGCAGTAGTAGTCGGAGCAGTGATTGTTTCGATGTCGGTTTTAGTTTCGTTGATGTAGCAATTTTCTATTTCGTCTAATTCGTTGTTGTGCACAGGTTTGAATTGCAATTCGTTAGCATCATCAAATGCACAAATCATAAAGTTCACTCCGCCGCCAGTGATGCCATCGTAAGAGCGGCTGTACCAGCCATTTTCAGAGCCAAAGCGTTCGTAATAAACGATTTCAGAGCCATTGTCTAATGTGGCAATATACTTATTATATTTTGTGCCATTTAAATCTTCAATCACTTCAATAGCTTTGATAGTCAATTCAACCTCTTCGATTTGATTTTTTGCGCTTTGCAATGATTTTAAAGTAGTTATTTTGTCGCCCACCGAACAAGCAAAGTCATAAACCAAATATTCTTTATCGCCGACATACGCCCATACTTTTTCAGTTTCGGCATCTTCGCGAATAAGTCCAATTAATTCATAATCAGCCAACTCGTCGTCGGTAGATTGCCAAAGTTTTTTGTATGTTACATCATTGATAATAGAGTCGCCTTCAAACTTTTGTTTGATAGTTTTGTAATTTACCGAGTTTGAGCCATCCAACTGAGCATTGCGATTGACAACATTCCAACTATAACCCTCAACCACCATAGGTTTGTAATATATAGCTGAAGCTCCTTTGTTTAGGCATTTACACTTAGAACCAAATTGTTTTTGTGTTTCATCATCCATTTTATATAGCAATTCTCCATCTCGGCTAGCGCAAACTGCAAACAGTTCATAAATACAAATAGGGAGAGCCCAAGGCTTTATTAATGCAGTATATGCACTTGAGTTGTATCCATATTCTCCGTTCGCAACGCAACCAATGCCCTCAATGTATTCAAATCCAGAATTAAAAGTCCATTTTTTGTATTCTTTGCCATCCAACAAAGTTATCATAGATACTTTTGTTACTGTTATTTTTCCAAGTGGAGTTTTTTGGGGTTTTTCAATACCATCACATAAAAAACTACCGTCATCATAAAAATCCGTGACAATACAACTTTCCGATGAATAGCAATAAACATAATTAAGTTTTTGTAGCGACTCTCCAACTTCTAAAGTCCAATCGTATAATACTAAATCTTTTTCATAAAAGGAACTATATACTAAAACTTGGTTGTTCTCTTCACGCAATAAAAAACCTTCAAAAAGCACATAAGCTTTGCCATTTATTATTGTGTCAATTTCACTTGGTACTTCTTTATAAGAATAAATTTTAGTACATCCACCGCTGTGTTGATACATTGTGCGTTTCAATCCAGCCAAAGTAGGGAATAATTCTTTCGAAAGTTGTTCTTGTGAAAATATGTGTAAGCTAATCGCTAAACAACATATAAAAAATAATATTCGTCTCATAGCTATAAAATTAATGGTTACTGAATATGTTGCAAAGGTACAAAAAAAATGTAATGCAACAAAGGATTAGTTAATCATTAGTGAATATATAATTCGCCGCCATCTTCCATAGATAAATAATTGATTATTACAATTCCTCCATTAATTACTTCAAGTGAGCCTGTCGGTGTAATTTTTACTTGCCATACAGAAGGTGGGTTTGCTGGTGCATCAATTTCAGGAATCGATGTGGTTGTATTATTTGTTTGCATTATATTGTCTGCAAAGTTTGGCATCCCACCAATCTTTGTTCTTGTACATCCTGCTATAACCTTATGAATGTCAATTGTTCCACCTGTTAAGTGACAATCTTTTTTTATGACATATGGAATATAATTATCTTTTGTTATAACAATGGTATACTCAGCAGGAACATTGTTGAAGGTTGTAGATGAAACATTTGTATGTGTTGAATAATATTCTTCATCATTGCCGATATTATTACTTAATGTAATTGTACAATTATCAATGCCATTAGTATTAATTGTAAGATTAGAGCCATTGTATTCTAATGTTATATTTTCAAATTTATTTGGAGTTGTTGTGTAAATTGGTAATTCTGCATCTCCCATAGCATTATTAGCCAAAATAATCCAACGCCAAATATCATTAGAATTTTGTGATAAATAGTTTAATTTTGTTAATTTTACAATTTCTGAAAAATTATTAGAGATGTTAGAAAATAGTGTTTCAAAAAATTTAGCACTTAGTTCAAAGGAGCATCCTAATGAATTAAAATCATGAATTCCCCATGCTTCACGTGAACTACCTAAGTAAGCGACAGCTCCACCAGTAGTATGTCGAATAAAAGCTTCACTTAAACAAGGTTCAGCTTCATCAAAGGCATTTGTACTACATGACATCGTGACTACAATCGTTGGATAGGAATTAGTTAAGAGTCTCACGTTGCTTGCATAGAAACTACTATTATTTTCAATCCTCCATTGAATAGGTCCTCCATGAGTTGCAAAATGTAAAAAATTATAATTGCTATTTAATTGAGTAATAATATTTTCTCTTGATAAATTATAATTTGCTCCACCAGGAAAATCTGTGCCAGTATCATAAAAACGAGTAATATTTCCATTCCAATGAGGCGAGATATGGTTATTAATAAAAATATCACTTTTAAGATGAGCGTCACTATAATAGGGAGTTATGGTGTCGTAATTCCATAATTTTTGTGCGCACACTAACATAGATGGATTTGAGATAGGAGGTTTTAGTTCGTAATTTAGTAATTTTTCAGTGTATATATTTATATGTTGATTTGTTCTTATTGGTAAACGTGATATGTTTATTACTTGATTTAAGGATATGTTGTCGTCTTTTTCACCTGGTATTCCATTATTGTTTGTATCCCAATTAAATGCGCCATTAAAACTTCCATAAAAAATATCAGAAGGAATGTTTTTGATTGTTGAACCAATAGACATATTTATATAAAATATTGGTATAATAGTTTCATCACCACCGAGTAGCACCCATTTTAATCCACGATTATCATAATAATCTTTAATACATTGTTTTATTTTTAGTTGAGGAGATTCTCCTGTGTAATTAGAATAAATTTCACTAAGAGTGATGATTTTTGTATATACACCTTTTTGAGTTTTCCAAATGCGTAAAGGTTCAAAACTATTTTTCAAACTATCAGCTGTAATAATTAAATAATCAATATTCTGAATAGTAGATTTTGACGATTTTTTAGAATAGTATAAATCTACATCATTTGGGTTATGTACAATTCGTTTGATTACAGAGCTTTGAGTTGGAATGTTATTGCTAATTTCATCATCAGTTAATTCAATATTTATACTTATCTGATTAATAAACGACAATAACCCATTTGTTGCGTTATATAAAAAAGGAGTAATGACAAAATTAACATAATTATAGTGATCTATTGTTGCTATACCACCATATCGAACAACAGAATCGGGATAGATTTTTAACTCATAAGAACAAGGCATGTCTGGATAGTAATTTCCATCAGTTGGATGCATCATTGGCATAGCTTTTAGTTCGATGTTAGTTTGCCAATTTGTTAAGGTATAAGTAACAGAATAGTTACTTACCTTTTTGTTGGGAGGCAATAAAATTTTCTTAACACATGATGGTAGTATTGGGTCACAAGTATTACTTATGGCATCAAAATTTATAGGATGATTTATCATGTGTTTGCCATTATTTTCTATAATAGAGAAATCGGATATAGAAAATTCAAAATTATATGTCTGTGAATAAGATGTATTTATAAACAGACATATCAGTAAAAATAAAAACGTCCGTTTCATAGCTTATTCAGTTATAATCATTTGTTTAGTATCAATAATTTTTCCATCTACAACAAGAGAATAAAGGAACGTTCCTGCATAAAGTTCATTAGCTCCAATGATTATACTACTTTCGCCCAAAGTCGAAAGGTCGTATTTCATCAATTGAACACCGGACATGCTATAGATGTAAATAGTAGCTTGTTGTGCATTAGTAGGAACAATATATGAAATTTCTGTTACTTCTGTAAATGGATTTGGTAAATTTTGGCTTAATGAAGTAGTTGTACTCTTTATATCTGTATTATATCCTAATTGTTGTGGCGCTGATTGTCTAATTGATTCTTTTGATGAAGAATAAGAAAGCGAACTAACTTGGTCTGACAAGTCTTGTACTGCTTGTATTAATAGAGGAATTAATTCAATATAATTAATACTCATTACTCCTGCGTCATCTTCATGTACTAATTCAGGATAAAGTTCTTTTACCTCTTGAGCTAAAAGTCCATAATGTATTTTGTTCGCTTCGGTTAAATCTTCTTCTGATGTAGTAACTATAACAGATGGCAGTGTGTCACTCTTAGGCATGTTTACAAGTGCAATATCATTACTTGTCATCATTGTGTATTGAACAGGGTTAAGGGCTGAAATTTTAATCAGAGCATTAGAGTTAATCTGTTGAATGTTTGATTTATAGCGGGCGTCTGATAATGTGTTAAATTCTCTTGCAATCAAATTTTCTGTCACCTGAACATTACCATCAAAGTAACCTGCGTAACGTCCATTTATTGACGATGCACTTATTTTTGTAGTTCCAAAAATTCCGGCACCATTATTTGTTCCAGTTAATTCACCATATACGCCATAGTTGTATCCACTTGTTCTATTACCAGCAGAGCCAAGAACTCCATATGCACGTCCTGAACCATAAGGGCTTGAATTCCCGGCATAACCTCGTATTGCTATTTGACGATCTGTTTGAAAATCTGCATGAGCTAATATTGCAGGTCCCCATTGAACAGATGACTTTATATAAGAATATAATCCTGCTTCATATTCTCCAATCGTACTAATGAAAATTTTTTTGTCAGAAGACAAAGTATCTCCGATTCCGACATTACCTGTAGATGCAACTTGGATTTGAGCTGAACA
>JAZNQD010000052.1:0-55930 GCA_045589955.1 Bacilli bacterium
TTCCTAAGACCGCTTGGCCTCCGACTTCTACAGCAGAAGTAATTAAGAAATTACTTGGATATGGAATAATGGCTACAATAAATAATGAAATAGACTTTGATACAGCATTTTTAATAGCAGGTGAATTTGGAATAACAGCAATTAAAAAAGAAACAGTAACAGAGGAAGATATATTATTTGATGAGTCAGAAGATAAAGAAACAGAATTAAAAGAAAGACCACCAGTTGTAGTTGTTATGGGACACGTTGACCATGGTAAAACATCATTATTAGATGCAATAAGAAAAACAAATGTAATAGGTGGAGAAGCAGGAGGAATTACTCAAGCTATCGGTGCTTACCAAGTAGAAAAAGATGGAAGAAAAATTACTTTCATAGATACTCCAGGGCATGCTGCATTCACAGAAATGCGTGCTCGTGGTGCCCAAATCACTGATATTGTTATTTTAGTTGTTGCTGCTGATGATGGTGTAATGCCTCAAACAAAAGAAGCAATTGAACATGCTCAAGCTGCAGGTGTTCCAATTATCGTAGCTGTTTCTAAAATGGATAAACCAGGTGCTACACCAGAACGTATTAAACAAGAATTAACAGAATATAATCTTCTAGCTGAAGAATGGGGTGGAGATACTATCTTTGTTCCTATTTCTGGTTTAACTGGAATGGGTGTAGATGACTTATTAGAAATGGTTATCTTATCTGCTGAACTAAAAGATTATCGTGCAAACCCTAATCGCTTAGGTGTTGGTACTGTTATCGAAGCTAAACTTGATAAAGGACGTGGACCAGTTGCAACACTACTTGTTCAAAATGGTACTTTAAAAGTTGGTGACGTTATTGTTGTAGGTAATACTTATGGTAAAGTAAGAGCTATGAGTGATGAATACGGTAAACAAGTTAAACAAGCAGGACCTGCAAAACCAGTTGAAATTACAGGTTTAGTTGAAGTTCCATTTGCTGGTGAAAAATTCATGGCAATTAATGATGAACGTCAAGCTAAAGCAATTGCTGAAACACGTGCTTATAATAAATTTAATGATGAAATGGGTGTTGGTAAAACAGTTTCATTAAATGAAGTGTTTAAAAACCAAGAAAATGCTGACTTAAAAGAATTAAATTTAATCATTAAATGTGATGTTCAAGGTTCAATTGAAGCCATTAAAGGTTTATTAAATAAAATAGAAATTGAAGGAACTAAGATTAATGTTATTGGGGCCCGTGTTGGTGGTATTACTGATAATGATATTAGCTTAGCTGTTGCATCAAACGCAATTATTGTTGGTTTTAATATTCGTCCTTCATCTAATATTACTGATCTTGCAAAAGAAAAAGGTATTGAAATAAGACTTTATAACATTATTTATAAACTTCAAGAAGATATTGAAAAAGCTGTTAAAGGTATGTTAGACCCTGTATTTGAAGAAAAAATATCAGGTCAAGCAGAAGTTCGTGAAACATTTAAAGTTAGCAAAGTTGGTACTATTGCTGGTAGTTATGTTACATCAGGAACAATTGTTCGAAATAGCGGTGTAAGATTAATTCGTGATAGTATTGTTGTATATCAAGGCCGTCTAGCTGGACTTCGTCGTTTTAAAGATGATGTAAAAGAAGTTAAAGCTGGTTATGAATGTGGTATCACAATTGAAAACTATAATGACATTAAAGTTGGCGATATTATCGAATGCTTCGTTATGGAAGAAGTAGAAAGAGACTAATATGGCTTATCGTCTTGAAAGAGTAGAAAAAATAATTGAAAGAGAACTTGCATCAATTTTAGCAAATGATGTAAAAAATGCTAAATTAAAGTTCGTTTCAATCACTAAAGTTAGTGTTACAAAGGATTTATCCATTGCAACAATCTGGTTTACAGTGTTTGGTAATGAAGGCGAAATTGAGGCAACATCAAAAGAACTTGTTGATGCAAAAGGTTATTTAAGAAGTGAACTTGCCCATCGCTTAGATTTAAGAAAAACTCCAGATCTTAAATTTAAGTATGATGAATCACTTGCTTATGGTAACAAAATTTCTAAAATCTTAGAAGAACTTAAAAAGTAATTTTAACCCCTATTCTAAGATAGGGGTTTTACTTTTCTAAAAGGAGGTTTTTATGGATCAAAATATCATTCTAGATCATATTAAAACTAAACTTACTTTAGTTCCCCATAAGCCTGGTTGTTATCAAATGTTTAATAATAAACATGAGATAATATATGTTGGAAAAGCAAAAGATCTTCATAAACGATTACGCAGTTATTTTTCAGGAAGTCATGATGCAAAAACAACAAGAATGCTCATGGATGTTGTTACATTTGAATACATTATTGCTAATACTGAAGTTGAAGCATTTTTGTTAGAATTAAATTATATTAAAGAATATCGACCTCAATATAATATTATGTTAATGGATGACAAAACATATCCATATATATGTTTTATCGACGAAAATCATCCAAAACTTGTCTACACTCGTGATGTAAAAAAGTTTACTCGCAAGAGTACAAACAAAGTATTTGGTCCATTTCCCAATGTTAAGGCGTGTCGTGATTTAGTTGAAATTTTAAATAAAATTTATCCTTTTCGTAAATGTAATCAAATTCCTAAAAAGTCTTGTTTATATTACGATATGGGACAATGTTTAGCACCATGTATTAATGATGTTAAAAAAAGTGATTATCAACCATTTGTTGATAGTGTTGTTAAGGTTTTAAATGGTAGTAATAAAGAATTACTAAATCAATTGAATAATAAAATGCAAGAAGCATCATTAAATTTGGAATTTGAAAAAGCAATTGAATATCGTAATATTATTTCGAGTATGAATGAAATCGCGGAAAAACAATCAATTATTATTAATGATGGTGTTTCGCGTGATGTCTTAGGATACTATGAAAAAGATGGTATTGTGTCAATTCAATTATTCCATATGCGTTATGGGAAGATTATTGAAAGAACATCTGAGGTGTTTGATGTATATGATAATTTAGATGAAATTATTATTTCATATATATATCAATTCTATGATTCAAGTAATAATGTCTTACCAAATGAGTTATTGATACCATACCTAGAAGACTATAGTATTTTAACAGAACTTCTAAATTTAAAGGTAAATGTTCCAGTAAAAGGAATCAAGAAAAAACTTGTTGATCTTGCAAGACAAAATGCCAAAGAGTCACTAGAACATGCACTTAACCTAAAGAAAATAAAACTTAGCAAAACAAAAGAACCACTTATTGAACTTGCACAAATGCTTAATATTGATTATCCTAAACGAATTGAATTATTTGATAATTCTAATATTCAAGGCGCTAGTGCAGTAAGTGCCATGGTTGCTTATATTGATGGAATTCCTTCAAGAAAAGACTATCGAAAATACAAGATAAAAACAATTGAAGGGGCAGATGATTATCATACAATGATTGAAGTTCTAACAAGACGTTATAAACGTCTTAAAGAAGAAAACTTAATAATGCCAAACTTATTAATCGTTGATGGTGGGAAAATTCAAGTTACTGCCGCTGGTAAAGTTTTTGATAATCTAGGTATTGATAATATTAATATTATTGGCTTACAAAAAGATGACAATCATAAAACTGATTGTATTATTACAAAGGAATTAAAAGAAATTAAAGTAGATAAAAAGAGTAATATTTTCTTACTTTTAGAATCAATGCAAGATGAAGTTCATCGCTTTGCGATCACATTTTTTAAACAAACGCACTCTAAAAACACTTTAACATCAATTCTTGATGACATTAAAGGAATTGGCAAAATGCGAAAGAAAATATTACATGAAAACTTTAATTCGATAAATGAAATGATTAATGCTCCAATCGAGAAGTACTTGTCTTTAGGCTTTTCAAAAGAGGTAGCATTAAACTTAATTGAAACATTAAAGAGTCGTGACCAATCTTAATCATTAAGCATAATATAATGATGAAAGAGTGGGGATATAATGGCTTTAAAAAGTTTCTTAACAACTCGTGAAAAGATGATTTTTGAATTGTTGGTTGAAAACTATAGTACTGAAGAAATTGCATTAAAATTTAATATAAGTTCAAAAACAGTACGTAATCATATTTCTAATGTTATTCAAAAATTAGGAGTAAAGGGTAGAAGTCAAGCAATATTAGAGTTGTTAAAAATGAATGAGATTAAATTAAAAATAGAAGACAGGTGATAATATGCAGACAATATACGGTGTTATCAGAGCAATATCATTATCACGAAGAATATTCACAGTCTTAGTTGGGCGAAGAATTATGTATTTTTACTTAACTAAAAGCCAACAAAAGAAATTTGGTGATTATTTGCAATTAGGATTATTCGTAAGTTTTAATTGTAGTGAAAAAGCAAAAATACAACATCGTTTTAAGGTATATGAAGTTTATAATTTTATAAAGATATTTAAACGTGCTGGTCGAAAAACAACAATACTTTTCGATATTAGTACTGTTAAAAAGGGTGTTAATAAATTAATTAATAAAGAGCAATATCGTTTATTTTTAGATTTAGAGTTTACAATGCCACCTTATGACTATCAACATGGTAGTGGATTTGTTGCGGAGATAATTCAGTATGGTGCTTATTTAGAAGATCCAGATGGAAAAATGATTGCATCGCTTAATGCTAACGTTCGTCCTTCAAATAAAGATGGTTTAAATTCTAGAACATTCACATTCTTAAATTTAGGTATGAATGATTTCAAAAAAGCAGAAAGCCCATATGAGTTTTATCGTAGACTTAGTGATTTAATCATGTACTATCAACCAACAATCTATGTTTGGGGGAAAAATGATATTTTAATGTTAAATAATTTTTACGAAAAATATAAACTTAAACCTTTAGTCGAACGCCAAAAAATAATTAATCTAATGCAAGTTATGAAAAATTATTATAATATTAAAACTGACATTGGCTTATTTAACGCCTATCATTTATTTGGTCGCTTACCTGTCGAAGAACAAGACCACAATGCACTTCATGATGCTGTCGCAACAGCTGAAGTATTTAAATTATTTCAAAAAGAAATCTCTTAAAATCAGCCTCTTGAAAAGAGGCTTTTTTAAAAGTTTTAAATTTTGCAATTATAAATATTTGTGATATAATATATTAAAATATTAAGGAAAAGTGGTGATTATATGTACACACCGGTTGTTTTTGAACAAGAATCTAAACGTGGGCACACATTATTGAGTGCATTGTTAACAATATTAGTATTTGGCTTGATTATTGCAGTTTTTTTAGAAATTATCTTTTTTAGCGGAGGATTTTATAATCAAGGTCAAGCTCCGCTGGTTACCGGAGAAATAGATACGCCTGTTGTTATTTGCCTTGCAATAACATTATTATTACATCCATTATTTATGCTTCCTTCATTGATTGCTTCAGCATTTTATGTTAGAACAATATTAAAAGGATTCTTCTATAGCTCACTATTATTAAATATTATTAGTTTCGTTTATGAATGTATTATTTGGATATGCTTTGTAAATTCTTGGTTATTAACAACTTTTGAGAGATTTGCATAAACTATTAAAATTTCACAGGTGATTAAAATGTTTATTGATACACACGTTCATTTAAATAATAAAGAATTATATGCAAAAATTGATGAAGTTATAAATGAAGCTCATAATGTAGGCGTAAAAAAATTCTTTGTTGTGGGATATGATTATGAAACAAGTAAATTAGCTATTGAAATAGCTAAAAAATTCAATAATTGTTATGCAATTATTGGATTCCATCCTACGGAAATAAAAGAGTATACCGATAAGGAATACGATTGGCTTAAAGAAAATGCAAAAGAAGATGTCGTAGTTGCCATTGGTGAAATTGGCTATGATTTTCACTGGAATACAACAACAAAGGAAGAACAATATTCAGCATTTGTTCGCCAAATTGAAATTGCGAAAGAAGTTAATAAACCAATTAGTGTTCACTCAAGAGATGCAATAGAATTGACATTAAAAACTTTAACTGAAACTAATGCAAAAGTTGTTGGGGGAGTAATGCATTCTTATAGTGGATCAAAAGAAATGGCTAAATTATTCATTAAGGAAAATTTTTATTTAGGAATTTCTGGACCTGTAACCTTTAAAAATGGTAGGGTCATGAAAGAAGTTGTTGAGACAATTGATTTGAAATATCTTGTTTCAGAAACTGATTCACCATATTTAACTCCTCATCCTTATCGAGGCAAGGAAAACGGACCAAAATATATCCCTTTAATTGTTCAAGAAATTGCCAACATTAAAAATATGAATCTTGAAGATGTCAAAAAACAAATAGAGATTAATGTAAAGGATTTATTTGGTGTGTAATATGAAAACAAAAAAAATCATATTGTTATTTTTTATTAGCATGTTAACATTACTTCTATCCTCTTGTAAGAAAAATATTCTTATTAATGAAGTAGTTAATCGCAATGTAAATTATGAAGAGAACATATCTATTTTAGATTTTGAAGATGCGTTAGTTGAGGCAACGAAAATTGCGAAAGAATCTTCAATTGGCTTACGTGTTAAAGCCGAGTCTTCTTTAATAGCAATGGAATCATTTGGAAGTGCTGTTATTATTAAAAGAACGAAGATAGCTAATGATAAATATGAATATTATGCATTAACAAATCGTCATGTGGTTTTAACATCAGGAGGCAATAAACGAAGTGTATTTGTGACATTTCCGAATGCAGAAGAAATCAAAGCTCAAATTGTAACATATAATTCATCAATTGATGTGGCGATTATTAAGTTTGAATCGGGTCGTATTTTAAGTTGTGCCAAAGTTCAACTAGAAAATGTTGATGAGGGGCGATTTGTAATTGCTGTTGGCAATCCTTATGATATTGATAAATATTACAATTCTGTCACTATTGGGAATATTAGTTATACTAATCGAATCATTAATGAAAAAGATGTAGACGACAAAGAAATAAGCAATATATATATTCAACATACTGCTTCCCTTAATTCCGGTTCATCTGGAGGAGGATTATATAATATAAAAGGAGAATTAATTGGTTTAAACACTTGGAAAATTGCATCTGAAGAAGTAGAGGGAATGAATTTTTCTATTCCAATGAGTGAAATATATAATAAGTATAAAGAATACTTTGACTAAAAACCTGACTAAAAATTTTAGTCAGGTTTTTATATTATAAATGGATTTTTTTCATTATAAAGTAAACGAACATACCAAGGTAGATTATCTTGTTTTAAAAAGATTGGTTTATAATATTCTTCGAAACTTGGATAGAAACCACTTATCGGGTTAAGATCAACTTTTATGACATCATCAGGTTTAGTATACCATGAGTTTGCTTCCTTATTTATATAGTAAGCTTCAACAGTATCAGCCCAAATAAATTTTGCACTTTTTAAATCAGCTGATTTAACAATTTCTTTACTATCATCATAACCGGTCCATACAACGCAACATAGATCAGGATTATATCCGGCCATCCAATTGTCAGTTTTTGTTGAACCTGATTTAGCACTATATGTATGGCTTAATAATGCTTTAATTGAAACACCTGTTGGTCTAATATTATAGGTCATATTGTTATCAAATATTGAAGTCATCGCCTCATTTAATATATATACATCACTTTTTTCGGCAATCTTTGTGTTTTTTTGTTTGGCCTCATATATTAGCTCACCATCAAAAGTAGTAATCTTTGTGATAAGTTTTGGCGTTACCGCAGTACCTAAGTTTGCAAGAACATTATATCCTTCACACAACTCCTTAGGACTAACTTCCTTTGTTCCTAAAGCAAGCGATGGAAGATCAGTTGGAATTTCACCCGAAAATCCAAATTGTTTAAGACGTGCAGCTAGTTTTTCAGGACCTAAAAACAAATGTGTCTTCATTGCATATATATTATCAGAGGTAGCTAAAGCATAAATCATTGAGACATCTTGATTGGCGTAAATGGAATGATAATTAGTAGGAGAATAGGATTTATTCTTGAAATAAAAAGTTGTTGGTTCTGACTTAAATGTTGTTATGGGTGTAAAACCATTTTCAAGTGCTGTCAGATAAAGAAATGGTTTGATTGTTGATGCAGGTTGCCGTTGCGAGTAAAGAGCTCGGTTATAAGTACTTTTCGTATAATTTTTTCCACCAATGATTGTCAAGACACTTCCTGTTGTCGGTTCCATAACATATACGGCAACTTCTAATTCTTCAGAGTCAATTCTTTTTTCGATACTCTTTGTTATTTCTTTAGTAAGATCAGAATCTAATGTGGTGTAAACTTTAATTCCTTTATAGGCATATTCTTTAACAATTGGGATATTTTCTAATTCTTTAATTACCGCATCTTGAAAATATGGCGCATTATCATCGTTATTATTTGGATTGTTGCCAATAATAATTAATTCTTCATTTAATGCTTTATTTGCTTCATCACTAGTTATTTTTTGATCCTTTAATAATTCTTGAATGATTAGCTCTCTTCTTTTCTTGTTGTTTTCCGGATTCTTGATGGGTGAGTATATTGTTGGTCCTTTGGGAATGCTTGCAAGGGCAGTTGCTTCTAATAAGGAGATATCCTTAACATCTTTACCAAAATAATAAATACTCGCATCCGCAACACCATAGATACCATGATCAAAATATATTGAATTCAAATATCCTTCTAAAAGGTCATTTTTATCATAGATGCTTTCAAATTTTATTGAGATCATAATTTCTTGAATTTTACGTTTGATTGTTTGTTCAGAATTTAAAAAGAGGTTTCTAACATATTGTTGCGTTATTGTCGAACCTCCTTCAATAATCTTACCAGCCTTTATATTTTTTACTAATGCTCCTCCGACCCTAACGATGTCTACACCTTGGTGGTCATAAAAACGTTTATCTTCAATTGTTAAAATTGAATCAATTAAATATGGAGAAACATCATCGAGTCTTACATAACTTTTCTTTCGATTGTGAGAAAAACTTAAGAATTTATTGTTTTTATTATCATAAAGTTCAATGTTGGAAATATCTGGAATTGTTTCATTGATATTGAAAGTGTTTAAACAAAAAAAGATAATTAAAAAACAAAAGATTAAAATACAAAAAGATAGAAATATTTTAGATAAATTAATTAGTAGTCTTTTTTTCATAATATCACCTAGACATTATTATTTTTACCTAAAAAGACATTACTATACAAAAAAGGTCTGTTTGTTACAGACCTTTTTATAATTCGTTTATAATATTAAAAACTCGACTTTCTTGAGTATAATAAATATTTTCGATAGATGTTTGGTGTTCGTAGTTAGTTACAGGGATTTTATTTTCTGTTAAAATACCAATTTCTTTGTATCCTTCTACGAGTGATAAATCGGTAATAATTAAATAGTCAAAAGAAATGTTTTCGTTATTGAGTAATAAATTACAATCATCGATCAGTTTAATTTTACTATTTATAACGTTAAAATGTTCACAAGTTTGAATCTTATTAGACAAAACAATAATATTATAATGCAAAATAATCACCTCAAAAAATAGTATATCAAAAAAGATAAAAAAAAGTTTCATTTGTGCTATAATAAGTTTGAAAAAACTAATGAAAGAATTGATTAAATGAAAATTAGATGTAAAAATTGTTATCGTGTTTTAAACGAAAATGAAGAATATTGTACAAGTTGTGGTGAACATAGCTTAGAGATGGCTGAGTACATGCGTACTGGTGTTCGTAAAATCTCTCAAGGAGAAAAATTAAGAACAACTCTTTTATTTTTCGCCTTTATTGCTTTTCTTGGTACTGGTGCTATTAGTATTGGTTTATCTTTAATTGATGGATATGTTGAAGAAAATGCTATTTATAATGTAATGGGTAAACTCATTACAAGTATGGCTCTAATTGTTGGTTTGACAATTGTCTTCCGAAAAGAGTTAAAAGGTATTTTCTTTAAAGGAAATTTATTCCAAACAATTGGTGGTTTAGCAATTGGAATTGTTGCTGGAGCAATTTTAGTAATTGTATCTAGTTTCCTTGATTTTGCGAAAATTATCCCTCAAAATTTACTTGATTATATACCACTAAATAAGGTATCATTTGAGTTTTTTAGCTTATTTTTTGTAATGATTCTTGTTTCGATTTGTGAAGAATATATTTATCGTCATCGCTTAATTAATTTCTTTGACGAAGATACAATGTTAAATGATTTTTGGATTGTATTCTTCACAACAATTATCTCAACTGTATTAAGTTTTGCTTGGTTTATGTCAGTAAAAACATTATTGATGACACTAATAATTAATTTACTAATGTCTTTATTATATATTAATACAAACCGAAGCTTAGGCATTAATATTGTTGTTCGTTGTTTTATTTATTTTGGTGTATTATTATTAAATTATTTTATATAGGAGAGAATAGATATGGCCTTAACAGCTGGAATTGTTGGATTACCTAATGTTGGTAAATCAACATTATTTAATGCAATAACAAAAGCAGGAGCTTATTCTGCTAATTTCCCTTTTGCAACAATCGAGCCAAATGTTGGTATCGTTGAAGTAAAAGATCATCGTTTAGATGAAATTGTTAAAATTGTTAATCCTCGTAGTATTGTCCCAACATCTTTTTCTTTTACTGATATAGCAGGCCTTGTTAAAGGCGCAAGCAAAGGTGAAGGCCTAGGAAATCAATTTTTATCTCATATTCGTGATGTTGATGCAATATGTCAAGTTGTTAGATGTTTTGATGATGAAAATATTGTGCATGTTGAAGGACGAGTTGATCCGATTTCTGATATTGAAATTATTAATTTAGAATTAATATTTGCAGATATGGAAGTAGTAGAAAAAAGACTACCTAAGATTGAAAAGAAAGCACAACTTAAAGTTGATAAAGATGCAATGTACGAATATGATATTTTAAAAAGACTTCATGAAGCTTTTTTAAATAATATTCCTGCTCGTAATGTAGATTTAACAGAAGAAGAAAAATTCTTTATTAAGAATTACCAATTCTTAACTATGAAACCAATGCTTTATGTTGCAAATGTTAGTGAAAATGATATTGCAACAGGAAATGCATATGTTGAAAAAGTAAGAGAATATGCGGAAAAAGAAAACTCAAAAGTTGTAATGATTAGCGCAAAAATTGAAGAAGAACTTTCTGAGTTCGATGATGAAGAAAAAGCTGCATTTATGGAAGATTTAGGAATTGAACAAAGTGGTCTTGATCAACTAATCAAAGAAGCATATAATTTATTAGGATTATGCACATATTTCACTGCTGGTGAAAAAGAATGTCGTGCTTGGACTTTTAAAAAAGGAATGAAAGCTCCACAATGTGCAGGTATCATTCATACTGATTTTGAAAAAGGATTCATTAAGGCGGAAACATATTCATATGATGATTTAATGCAATATGGAACTCCACTTAAAGTAAAAGAAGCGGGAAAAGTAAGACTAGAAGGAAAGGAATATGTTGTCCAAGACGGCGACATAATGTTATTTAGATTTAATATTTAATCATAGGAGGACTATTTATGGGTGCAAATTATCGTTGTAATTTAGCAACATCTAAAGAAGGCTATTTAGAAAAGTTAAAAACTCGCAATCCCGATGGATATGCATATTTAATGGAAGGTATTAATATTATAAGCCGATTAAATGAAAAAATGTTCGAAGCCTATATTGTTGGTGGTGCTGTTAGAGATATATTATTAAATAGAGATTTTAATGATATTGATATTTGTACTACAGCTACTCCCGGTGAAGTGATGTCTGTTTTCCCTGAAGCTGATGATCGATATGCAAATATGGGCGTTGTAACGATTAAGGTTGGGGAAATGAAATTTGAAGTTACCACTTTTAGAATTGAAGAATATTCTGGTAAATCAAGAATACCTACTAAAGTCCATTATTCACGAAGCTTAATTGATGATGTAATGCGAAGAGATTATACAATTAATGCTCTTGCATTAAGTGCTACTTTTAATGTGATTGACATTACAAGAAAAGGACTTAACGATATTAAAAATAAAAAAGTAAGAATTATTGGTAAAGGTAAAAGAAGATACGAAGAAGATCCAATTAGATTCTTCCGTGGACTAGAACTTGTAAGTAAATATCGTTTTAGCGTTTCATTGAACACACTATATGCGATGAAGAAGTCAAGCAAAAATTTATTAACTTTATCTCATGGTAGAATAGCTGAAGAACTTGTTAAAGTATTTAAACATAAATACCGCACAAAAGCATTTAAATACCTTGCAAACTATGAACTTATGAAAGCTATACCTGAGTATAATGATTGGTTTCATCGTATGGTTGGTGTATTTAAAAAGTTGTCAACAATTGATGCCTTCGCAATGTTATATTATATGATGGATAAGATCCCAGCTAATTTACCATTTAATAAGAATGAGATAGTTGAAATGCAAGCAATTATTAAAACAATTAATTGTTTGACAAATGCTCAAGTTGATCGTTTAATGGTATTTGAAACAAAATATGAAACATTGCTTGCTGCAAACAACATCCTAAAAAGTCTTGATAAAAATTATAAGAATCAAGCTGGTCGTATTAAGAAACTTCAACGTAGTGCTTATATCACTGATCGTTCTGAACTTAACTTTAAAACCGAAGATTTGATTAGATTACTTCAAGGAGAAACAGGTCCAAAGATTGGACTAATCATGAATATCTTGGTTAAAAAAGTTGTTTTAGGAGAAGCTAAAAATAACTTCTCAATGTTAAAACAAGAAGCGGTTAAACTTCTATTTGTTTCAGAAGAAGAATTAGAAGATATATATCATTCAATTGGTGTAGTAGAAGAAAAAACTACTTCTACTAAGACACAATCTGAAAATGAGGATGGTGTGGCTCCAGAAGTTGTTGAATTAACAGAAGAACAAAAAGAAGCAGCACGAATTGCAAAGTTACAAGAAAACTATAATAAAGAATTAAAAGATATATATCACGCGTTATTAAAATATATAACTGCATATGATAGTATGAATATTGAAGATCAAAAGTTGGTGGAGAAGGAGACTTTAGAAAAAGCTCGTACAACACTATTAGATACTAATCCTCAATATTTCGAATTGTTTGAAAAGAAAGGTGCTAAAAAATAATGAAAAAGTTTAGTGAAATGAATATAGGCGATGACGTTATTTTTAATGCCTTAGTTGAAAACCTTCAAAAGCGTTTCACTCCTAATAAAAAAGCATATTATAGTTTAAGCCTTACAGATGGAGAAACAATTATTGATGCTCGTGTTTGGGATGAAGGCCTTGTTGAAAAAAATGATGTCAGTGCTGGTGAAGTATATTTATTTGAAGCTCATATTAATGAGTATGCAGGTAAGATGCAATATGTAGTAAGAAGTATTCAAAAGGTTATGGATGGAGTTGATGTATCTCAATTTTATCGAACTGCTCCATTATCAAAGGAATATTTAAAAAACAGTATTAAAGAATATATTCAAAAAATTGATAATAGTATATTAAAACAAGTTGTCGTTGAATTAATAGCTAATGTTAAAGATGAATTCTTTGAATATCCAGCTGCTATGTCAATGCACCATAATTATCAATATGGATTGATCCATCATACATTATCAATGTTAAAAATTGCTGACACATGTATTGAACTTTATCCTAATATTAATAAAAGTTTACTATATTCAGGTGTTATAATTCATGATGTTGGTAAAACAAAAGAACTTAGCAAAGCTCATTCTCCTATCTATACACAAGAAGGGAATCTGTTAGGGCATATTGTTATTGGCTTACAAATGTTAGCTGTTGTTGCTAATAAATTACAAGTGGAAGAAACAGAAGAAGTTAAAATGTTAGAACATATGCTTGCATCACATCATGGTGAACTTGAATGGGGGAGTCCTAAAGAACCAGGGATTTTAGAAGCTTATGCTTTACACTATATTGATTTGATGGATTCTAAATTGGCTTCATTAAATCCAGAAGTTGGAAAAACGCAAAAAGGTTCATCTACAGGACCAATTGGAAGCATTAACCGTAAGTGCTTATATGTTCCAAATATTAAATAATAAAACAGCCTCTAATACTAGAGGCTGTTTTTATATTTCTATATATAATAAGGAAAAGAAAAAGGTCATAGAAACTATGACCTTTTATTTATTATTCGTCTTTGTTTAAAGATTGTTCAATTACTTTTAAAACAGTAGCTTTAAGTTCTGGATGACTTTCAAACTTAATTGTTTCATCATTGATTAAATCTTTAGTAGTATTGAATAATTTATCACTGATAATTGTAGCTTTAGTTAAGTTAGCAATTGCAGGAGTGTAGTAAGCTTTAATTGCACTTGCAATAGTACTACTTACGTTACTTGAATCTTTTTGATATGATTCATATTGTTCTAAAGTTGGTTTATATTCAGGATCTTTTTCAGGATCGCTAGCATTTTCTTTAATATAAGTTGGCTTAATTGCTTTTGTAATAACTAATCTGTAAGCAGCATTATTACTAATGAATGCTTCACTCATATCACCGAATAAATCAGCTTTAATTGTAACTGCAACGCCATCAATAGTTCTGTATCCTGGATCTAAAGTTTGACCGAATGGTTTAACATTATTAATTTTATATTCTTTAACAAGATTATATTGTTTTTCAGCTTCTGCTAAGATAGCTTCATCAGCAGTAGAAGTGTTAGTATAAGTTTGAGAAGTTACTAATACTAATTGTAAACCAGCTTTCTTATATTTAGTCCATTGGTTAACTGAGAAATATGGAGTTGATTTATATTGTTTTACAACTTCTTCTAAACCTGCAGCTAATGTTCCATTGATTTCTGCATCTCTTTCTTTTTTAGCTTGTGCGTAAACTAATTCAACAAATTCTTTTGCAAGAGCTTCCTCTTCATCAGTCATTTCATCAGCAATGTTATCAGTTAAACCATTAGCAGCTTTGTCAAAGTAAGCATAAACACCAATCATTGAAGCGCTAAAGTATTCTTCGAAGATTTTTTCCATTTCGGCTTGAACTAAGTGGTCAGCAGTTTGAGTAACGTTACCTTCTTCATCTTTAATTTCTTCATCCATGTAAATGTCTTTAATGAAGTAACCTTCAGCTGCAGAATATAATGAACCACCGTATAATGCCATTAATTCAGCTTCAGTAGCAACACCAAAGTAATCTAACATGAATTTATCCCAACCATAGTTTGCAGGGAAACCTTTAGAAGCGTAATCGCCTTTAGCTAATGCATCTTTGTAAGATTGAATATCAGTCTTATAATATTTATCATAAGTTTCTTGATCTAATACTTTACCAGTTGCATATTCAGTAACTTTGTTGAATTCAGGATTGCTTAATACGATATATTCTTGAGCATATAATAATGATAATGCAGCACCATATTTATTAAGTAATCTTTCAAATAATTGATCAGCAGTTAATTGATGTTTTTCACCATTGAAAGTGAATTCAGCAACAACTTTGTCATTTTCGTCAGTAGTTGTAACATATTTATCTAATTCTAATTTAGCTTCAGTAATGTTATCGTTATAATATTTATTATAACCTACTTCTAAGCCTTCATCATAAATTTTAACAGCTGCTTTTTGTTGAGCGCTTGCTAATAAGAATGAACTTGTGATAGAACTTTCAAGTAAGTATTTTTTAACTTCAGCTTTTTGTTCTTCAGTAGCGTCTTTGTATTCACCATAAGTAGAAGTTTCAGCAACTTTAAGAGCTAAGAAGAAGCGGCTACCATATGCTACTGGAGCATGTGTATAAGATTTTTGAAGATCAGCATCAATAGTTTCTAATCCAGCAACTTTATTTGCAATTGTTGCAGAATAGTTAGCTAATTCATGTTTGTATTCTTCAGCATTGTGTTTGAATGTTTGTTCTGCAGAAACACCTGGGTTCATAGCTTGATGAATTTGTGTGAATACAGATTTAATTTCTTCTGCAGTTAATGCTTTACCATCTTTTTGCCATCCGAATGTTAAGTTTCTTAAATCGATATCATGTTCAGCTAAGATTTGTTTTGCTTCATAATCACTGTCAAATGTTAAAATAATTACAGTGTAGTCGTTTTGGAAAATTGATTCAAATGTTGTTTGATAAATTTCATCATTGAAGATAGCAGTTTTAGCATCAGCATTTAATTTATCAACATGCTTTTCGTATTCACTTAAACCATAAGCATAACGTTTATATTCTAATTCATAATATTGTTTCCATTCAGCTTCAGTTTCATAGCCTTGAGTAAACATTGATTCATTATGTTCTTTTTCTTTTTCAGCCATTTCTTCAGCAGATAAATCATTTTCAGGATCAGTTGTACCATAAATAATGAAATCTAAATGTTCTTTAAAATCATCTTGATCATATTCGAAATCTTCAAGAGTGATTTCATCCATCCATGCAATGATAGCATCTAGCCCATATGTTTGGATAAGACGATTATAAACAGCTCTATTAGTGATTGCTTTTCCACCAAGAGTTAAGAATGCAGCATCAGCATTGCTAACCATAGGTTCTTTACTTGGATGAGCATAAGCTGATTCTGTTGGTTTTGGTTTACAAGAAGCAACACCTAATAATAATAAAACAACTAGGAAACAAGGTAAGATTTTAGATAATAATTTTTTCATATTATTTATTTGCTCCTTCCTCTGCTTCTTCAGCTAATTTCTTTTCAGTAACTTCAACAATTTTTTGTAATTGTGCGTTACGTGCATCTTTTGTATCTGCATCTTTGAAATCAAATACTTTTGGAGATTCTTGAGTAGATTTTAATAAATCTAATGTGAAGTTAGTCATTTCACTTCCGCCTTCGATTTCGCTTACTGCAGCATCATAATAAGTTTTTAAAACTTTTTGAGTATCGCTATTGAATGCTAATGCATCAATATCGAAACCATATTTTTCTAAGAATTCAGCTTTTGATTCTGCTAAAGCTTCTTTTTCTTCATCAGATAAGTTTTCTTTCTTAGATAATTCTAAGTTGTAACCATATTTTTCTAATAATGCTTCTAATGCAGCTTTCTTAGCAGCTTTTTCACTTTCAACAAATGAGTAAGTGCTATCTTTAATTGCATTGTATTGTGTTAAAGCATAGTTAATTTCGATTTGTGCATCTTTTTCTGCAAGAGGAGTAACTTTAGTAGTTCCTAATACAGCGATGTGGTGGTAACCATAAACAGATGCAAATGGTTTATCAGATAATAATGGAGCATCGAATGTAACACCTAATAAATTATTGCTTTCGATAGTATCCCAAATTTTTGAAATTTCATCTGCAAATTCTTCAACGATACTTGAAGTGTTTGTATAAGTGTTAGCAGTTTCAGCTTTTGCAAGTAAACCTTGTTGTTTGTATTGACCCCAAACTGCATCATTTAAGTCAGCTTCATTGTATTCTTTAACGATTGCAACTAATTGATCAGCAATAGTAGATTTTAAAGTTTCTGGAGCACGTTTATATAATTCTTCAGCTAATTCTTCAGCTAATTTAACTTGTGTATCACTCCATAAACCTTCTTCAAGTGGGCTGTCAGCAGTTCCATCATAGTTTGTATCAAGACTGATAATTAAGTTAACAAGAGTTAAACTATAGTGTTCTTCTTCAATAACTTCAACTTGTTTCTTGATTAATGTAAGCATTAATTCATCATAATTTGTGATTTGTGCATCTTTATGTTCAGCGTTATAAGCATTTAAGTAAACTTTTTCTTTTAATGCATCTAGTGCATCAGTGTAAATATAACCACCGAAAGAAGAATTTGTTAATAAATCTTTATCAGAGTAAGCACCGAAGTAATCTTGTCTGAAATCATTCCAACCATAATTACCAGGGAAGTTAGGAATGAAACCATAATATGCTAAGTAAGAATATGTAAAGTAATCCATTTCGAAATTGTTTCTGAAACTTGATACTTCATTTTCAAATAATTCTTCAACAACTTTCTTATTTAATACTTTATCAGTATAAGGATTGTAATAAGGATTATCTTTTACAGTTTCATATGTGTTAATGAAATCAACAACAATAGAAACACCATATTTTTCTTCTAATGATTCGTATAATTCTTCAGCTTCAATGTATTCAGTTTTACCATTAATAACAACTGAAGCAACGTTATATTTTTGATTTTTCTTTGATTTAGCAAATTTTTGATAATTAGTTAATTTTAATGTTGATTCAAAGAATGTTTTGTAATCATATTCATAAATAGCTTCAAGATATTTATCATAGATTTTGAATTCAGCATTAGTACGTCTTTCGTAGATCATCTTACTAGCATTATTATCAGTTTTTAGATCTTCTAATAATTTTTCTACTAATTCGTCTTTAACAGAATCAAATTTTACATTTTCTACTTCTTCAAATTTAATCATTAAGAAGTAGAAGTTGCTACCTTTAACAGGTGCTACTGTGTAACTCTTAACAAAATCAGCATGTGCATCGTTATTAGCAATTGGTTCTAATTTACCAGATGCCTTTAAGTAAGAACTTAATTGAGAGTCGATAGCGCTTAATTCAGAAGCAGTCCAAACAAATTTAGAATATTTATTTGGTTCAGTTTCAAGTTCAAATGAATCCATAAATTCTTTTGTTAATGTATGTTTAGCATATGCTTGAATATTTGGAAGTGAAATTGTTTCATCTTCAGCAGTTTCTTTAACTTCTGATTGACAATCAAATTCGATTGTTTCAGTATATGATAATTTATCATCAACAACTAATGTTACTGTTGCAGTTAAGTCAAAACCACCTTTTTTACCAACTTCAGTTGATTTTAAAGTTAATTTGTCTTCAGAAAGTTCAACATAATCATTTTCAACGATTTTCCAAGCAATAGTGATATCAATACCATCTTTAACAGTTACTGTTGTAGGAAGTGTAATTGTACCTTTCATAGTGAATTTCTTTAATGATTCTTGTAATTCATATACAGCTTCATTGAAAGCAGCTTTGTGATTGATAGAATCATCAATTTT
This sequence comes from Bacilli bacterium, assembly GCA_045589955.1. Lineage (GTDB taxonomy): Bacteria > Bacillota_I > Bacilli_A > ML615J-28 > CAG-313 > CAJGCS01. The sequence continues at coordinate 18,949 of JAZNQD010000052.1, forward strand.
ATCTGTAGGAATAATGTTACCACTTGTTGCATAGTAACCATAAACTTCATTATACATTGCATAGAAAATGTCTAATACTTCTTTATTAGATAAACGATGTTTTTCTTTTGCACTTGCACTTTGGTCACCTGTGTAGTAATCATAATCATCATCCATCCAACCATCTTGGTTAATAGAAGTAACGTTTTGAGTGTTAATTCCATAACGAGCCATCATTGCTTTTGCAGCAGCTTCACTTGTAAAAGGAATAAATAAGCCGTAAGTTTTTGCTTCATATAAAGCATCAAATTTAGCTTGTAATTCTTTTTCAGTAAATAGTTCTTCAGGATTTTCAACTTCGTCTTTAGCATTTTGTGCTAATTTTTCTTCTTTCCATTGTTCAACATAAGCATCTTTTGCCCAATTGTTACGAACATATTGAAGACGATAGTGGTTTTTAACAGTTTCCCAAACTTTTGAATCTAGATTAGTAACTTTTTGATTTTCTTCATCACCGATTTGTTCAGCTGTGATTAAATTGTTCATTTCTAATGATTCAATTAATTCATCCCAAGCTTTTTGATGTTCTTCATCAGTTCCTAATTCTTCTTTAGAATCAATTTGGAATAATGAGTCTAGAATATATAATACTAGGTCGTCATCTTTCTTTTCATCTGTTAATTTTTGTGATGCTGCAAGTTCTTCAGCATAAAGTTTTTCATCAATTAATCTGATTAATTCAGCTGCACCATATTGAATCTTTAAGTTAGTATAAAGTTCATCTTTAGTAACAGACATTTCGCCATATTCGAAGTATACATCTTCTGCACCTTTAAATGTAGGTCTTCTATCATTTAAGTTTTTAACTAAGATAACTACAAGACCAACTACAAAAATTAATAAGATTGCAGCAAGTACTGGAATAATGCTAAATAAGGCTGTTTTGACAGACTTTGGAGCAGCATTCTTTTTGTTCTTTTTACTCATAATTTTTCCTTTCTTTTTGTAAAATATTTGTGTTTTCAAACATAATTATTTTACCATTTTTTTACGAAAAAAACAAATAAATCAGTAGGTAAAAACTACCAAAAATGGCAAAAATAAGCCATAAAAATTTTAATGTGAAATCAATGTGAAATATAAGTAATATAAATAGAAGTAGGCGTTTATAATAACCATCGAACTTGTTATATGCGTAAAATAAAGTGTAACTAATGTTATGTAATAGAGAGGGGGAACATCATGAATCAAGGTCGTACAGAATATGGGTATGCATTTATTTTAGTATTATTTATCTTATTAGTTATTATTGGCGCATGTTGGGCATTCTAGAATATTTTTATAAAGTCTCCTTGGGAGACTTTTTTATTGCATTAATTATATTTCATTTTACTTTTATTGGTTTTTATGATATAATAAGCTGTCAAAAGGTGCGCCAAAATGGCATATATTATTATTGATAGGAATTGAATATGAAAGTAGTTATTTTAGGAAGTGGTTCTAAAGGTAATTGTACTTATATTGAAACAAAAACAAAAAGAATTCTAATTGATGCAGGTCTTAGTTTATTACAAATTAAGAATCGTCTGAGTCAAAAAGGAATCATTTTTGAGGGCATCGATTTAATATTAATTACTCATGAACATATTGACCACATTAGTTGTTTATCATCTATATTAGCTAAAACAAATGCAACATTATGTATTAAAGAAGAAACTTTTGTTGAAGCAAATCGACGCTTAAGTTGTGCATTATCACATGCTAAGGTTCATTTTATAAATCGTGACAAGAGATACACTATTGATGAGGTATCATTTATTCCGATAGAACTTTCTCACGATGCAACAAACTGTTTTGGCTATATCCTAAAAGAAGAAACAGACGATCCAAATTCAAACATTACATATGCGAGTATTACTGATACTGGTTATATTCCTAATAAATATTTTAATATACTATCAACCATTTCAGTTGTATTAATAGAGTCAAATCATGATGTATTAATGCAAAAAAGAAGTGGACGCCCTTGGTATTTAATCAATCGTGTTCTTTCAGAAAAAGGACATCTATCAAATGAACAATGTTGTGAATATTTAAAAACTATTGTTACTAAACATACTAAACGAATTATCTTTGGTCATATAAGTGAAGAGTGTAATACACCTGAACTTGTCGTTAGTACGTGCTTAGAAGCTTTTAATAATAACTTACCATTCTTAATTGAAGTTGCTAAGCAATATGAACCTTTAGATATTATTGAGGTGTTATAATGATAAAAATTGTATGCGTTGGTAAAATAAAGGAAAAATATTTAGTAGATGCATTTGCTGAATACGAAAAACGAATGAATATTTATCATAAAATTAAAGTTGTCGAATTAAAAGAGTCTAATAATAAAGATTTAAAACATAATCTAGAAGAAGAAGGGAATGCCATTTTAAATGCCATTTCTTCAGATGAATATGTGATAACTTTAGAAATTCTTGGGACAATGTTAGAAAGCCCTGAGCTTGCATCTAAAATTTCTAAGCTATTAACGTACGGAAATACGAACATTACATTCGTTATAGGTGGTTCGTATGGACTTGATGAAAGAGTGAAACAAAGAAGTAACTTTGCATTATCTTTTTCGAAAATGACTTTCCCACATCAATTGATGAGAGTTATTTTAATTGAACAAATCTATCGTTCATTTACAATTATAAATAATAAAGAATATCATAAGTAAGGAGAAAAATTATGCCAGAATTTGTTATTGCTATAATAAATATTCTATTTTTAATTATTACTTTAGGTTTTATGGTTTTATACTTTGTCAGTTTAATTCTGAATATTGTTAGAGCTTCTATTGCTTTAAAACAAATTAAAACAAAACCTAAAACAGTTAAAGCTGTTATTACAGAAATTACTCAAGATAAACATAATGTATATATTAAATTTAAATATACATCACCAATTAATCGTCAATCATTTAATGACATTATTACTTTATCTAAATCTGATTTTAAAGATCAATATTATGTTGATCAAGAAATTGATATTGTTTATCCAGACACAACAGAATCTAAAAGAGTATATTATTTCCCACGTTTCTTTTCTGATCAAAAGATCAAAATTGAAGCAGGGCCATTATTCACAGATATATTAATGGTTGGGGCAGGCGTTGCTATTTTTGGCTATACATTACTTTTAATGATTTTAAATCCAGGTTCATTTGTTGGCAAAGTAGAACTTGTTAAATCAGGCGGCTTAACAAACACAACTGGCGAAGGATTATTTAATATGTTTACTCTTATCGTAATTATGGTTATTTATTTTATGACATTCACTTATGTTCTTGAAAGATTAGTTTCTGCTAGCCTTGAACATACACATAACTACTTAAAACTTTGTGGTATTATGGGAAATGCTCGCGTTGTTACATATAAGTTTGGGCGTTCAAAAGATGCTAAAGGAAATAAAGAATCACAAATGAAAATTGAATTCTACGATAATGGTGAATTAATTCAAGCAAATTTAAATTCACATTTATATACTGAGACACAAGAAGAATATATTAAGATCTTATATGATCCAAAACATCCTAAAACAACAGTATATATGAGATAGGAGATTGTATGGAAAAGTTTAAACTAGTATCCACTTTTAAACCATTTGGTGACCAACCGACTGCTATAAATAAACTGGTTTCTAATATCAATATGGGAATTAAAGAACAAACCTTATTGGGTGCAACAGGTACTGGTAAAACTTTTACAATCGCAAATGTAATTGAACAAGTAAATAAACCAACTATTGTTCTTGCTCATAACAAAACATTGGCTGGACAATTGTATGCAGAATTAAAAAGTTTCTTCCCTGATAACAGAGTTGAATATTTTATTTCATATTATGATTATTATCAACCAGAAGCTTATGTTCCTAGTAAGGATATGTATATTGAAAAAGACTCATCAATTAATGATGAGATTGATGAAATGCGACATGCGGCTACGGCAAGTATCTTAGAAAGAAAAGATACCATTATTGTTGCAAGTGTATCTTGCATTTATGGTATCGGTGATCCTGATGATTATAAAAACTCAATGCTAACTCTTCGTGTTGGCCAAGTTATCAAAAAGAATGATCTGCTTGAAAAACTTGTTAATATGCAATTTGCTCGTAGTATGATTGAATTTGACCGTGGTATGTTTAGAACAAGAGGAGATAATATTGATATCCTTCCTACATATGATAGTAAAGAAGGAATTAGAATATCGATGTTTGATGATGAAATTGAAAAAATATCTAAATTTGATATTATTACAGGAAAAACAATTAAATCACAAAATGTTATCTCAATCTTCCCGGCAACGCATTTCGTGTTAAACGAGAACAAACGAAATCTTGCTCTTCAAAGAATAGAAGATGAATTAGTTGCTCAAATTGAATATTTTAAAAGTAAGGGCCAATTATTAGAGGCAGAGCGCATTAATCAAAGAACTCGTTATGATTTAGAAATGCTAAAAGAAATTGGTTCTTGTAGTGGGGTAGAAAACTATTCTCGTCATCTTTCATTAAGAGAAGAAGGAGAAACTCCATCAGTACTGCTTGATTTCTTTGGAAAAGACTATTTAATGATTATTGATGAATCACATGTTACCCTTCCTCAAGTTAGAGGAATGTATAATGGTGATAGAAGCAGAAAACAAACATTAGTTGATTATGGATTTAGACTTCCATCAGCTTTAGATAATCGTCCTTTAAATTTTACTGAATTTGAAAATAAGATAAATCAAGTAATTTATTGTAGCGCAACTCCAGGTGATTATGAACTGAATCGTTCAGTTGAAATAGTGGAACAAATTATTCGCCCAACAGGTTTATTAGACCCGATTGTGCAAATTCGTCCGACTAAAAATCAAATTGATAAAATCTTAGAAGATATTAAAAAACAAATTGAAAAAAATGAAAAGACATTAATCACTACTTTAACAATCAAAATGAGTGAAGATTTAACATCTTATCTAAAGGAAGCAGGTATTAAAGTTGCTTATCTACATTCAGAGATAAAAGCTTTAGAAAGATTAGAAATTATTCGTAAACTTCGAAGTGGTGTTTATGATGTTATTGTTGGTATTAACTTATTAAGAGAAGGCTTAGATATTCCCGAAGTAAGTCTAATTTGTATACTTGATGCGGATAAAGAAGGATTCTTAAGAAGTGAAAGATCATTAATTCAAACAATTGGGCGTGCTGCTCGTAATGAAAATGGTCGTGTTATTATGTATGCAGATAAGATGACAGATTCGATGCAAAAAGCAATTGATGAAACAAATCGTCGTCGCTCTATTCAGGAAGCATATAATAAAGAACACAATATTATACCTAAAACAATTATTAAAGAAATTACAAATCCAATTAATATTACTTCAAAAGAAGTTGGTATGGATTTAGGTGTTATTGAAAGTACAAAAGTAAATGAAATGAGTAGTGTAGAACGTTCTAAGTTAATCCACACATTGGAAGAACAAATGAAGAAAGCTGCTCGTGAACTTAACTTTGAAGAAGCAATGATGTTACGTGATATGATTATTGAATTAAAGGTGGAAACAAATGGAAAAAAATCAAGATCATAAAAATATAAAAGTTATCCTAGGTTTATCTGGTGGCGTTGATAGTGCTTCTTCACTAGTAAAACTAATTGAAGATGGATACCAAGTAGAAGCAATGTTTATGCGTAACTGGGACTCAGCCGCAAACAATGATTTCTTAGGTAATCCAAATGTTAATGAATCAATTTGCCCTCAAGAAAAAGACTATATGGATGCTCTTGCTGTGGCTAATAAACTTGGGATAAAACTTCATCGAGTGGACTTTATTGAAGAATATTGGGAAGATGTTTTTGAACACTTCCTTGATGAGTATCGTAAAAATCGTACTCCAAATCCCGATATTGCTTGTAACAAGTTTATTAAGTTTAAAAGTTTCTTAGAAAAAGCTAAGGAACTTGGTGCTGATTATATTGCTATGGGACATTATGCAAGAGTAATTCATTCAGATAAACATTATCTATTAAGAGGTCTTGATAATAACAAAGATCAAACTTATTTTTTATCGGGTTTAACAAGTGAACAATTAAAGTATGCGCTTTTCCCAATTGGCGAAATGGAAAAACCAGATGTAAGAAAACTAGCAGAAAAATATGACTTGCCTGTTGCCCATAAAAAAGATTCTACCGGTGTATGTTTTATTGGCGAAAGAAATTTTAAAGAATTTCTGACTAATTATATCCCAGCTAAACCTGGCAATATGGTTACTATTGATGGTAAAGTTGTTGGCAAACACGATGGAGTAATGTATTACACAATTGGTCAAAGAAAAGGTTTAGGAATTGGCGGACCTGGTGAAGCATGGTTTGTTGTTGGTAAAAATGCCCAAAAGAATGAACTTATTGTAGGGCAAGGTGATCAACAAGAAATGTTATATGCTAATCGCGTTATTTTAACTGATGTAAATATCATTAATAATGATATCTTAGAAGGAGAACATATTACCGCAAAATTCCGCTATCGTCAACCTGATGTGGGAATTACAGTTCATTTTCTTGAAGATAACAAAGTTGAAGTTATTACTGATGTGCCTACTAAGGCAATTACCCCTGGACAAGCATGTGTATTCTATCGCGGTGAATACTGCTTAGGCTCAGGAACAATTGATGAAGTATATATGAATAATACTAGAAGAAACTATTAGGAGAAAGCAAAAATGGAGAAGATCAACGGAGCAATCGTTAGTGTTAAATATTATAATAAAGACAACGGTTATACCGTTGGTCTTTTAGAATTAGATTATAGTGATATTAATATTGCCCAAAAAAAGAATAAAATTATTGGCAATAAGATAACAATCGTTGGTACTTTTGATAGAAAACCAATTGAAGATGAAGAATATGAATTAGTTGGTGCTTTTGTTAAAAATAAAAACTTTGGGCTTCAATTCGCTTTTGAATCATTTAGCCGAAAAGAATTAGCTAGTGCTTATGGTATTATGAGTTACTTAGCTTCTGACCTATTTCCTGGGGTGGGAATTAAGGCTGCAAAAATAGTCGTTGAAGATTTGGGTGTTGAGGCAATAACAAAAATTAAACAAGATCCAAGCGTTTTAGACAGTGTTAATATTACAAAAAAACAAAAAGAAATCATTATTGAAGGAATTCAAAATGATATTACAAGTCAAGAAGCAACTGTCTTTTTCCTTGATAATGGCATAACATTAGATACAGCGCATAAGATTATTTCCGTGTTAGGAAACGATGTTATAAGCATAGTTAAAGAAAATCCTTATATCTTAATGGATAAAATTGAACGCTTTGGCTTTAAGAAAAATGATGCTTTTGCTTTAAAAATTGGCGTTAAAAAGACAGACAAAATTCGTTTAAAAGCATTAGTATGCTACATTTTAAAAGAATTAATCTTTAATTCTGGTAATAGTTTTATTACTAAATCAGTCCTTTATGAGCGTGTTATAAACTACCTAGAAGAAGAAATTGAAGCTAAAAACTATAAAGAAATATTAGATGAGTTAGTTTTAGAAAAGAAGATTTTTATTGATACTATCAATGAAGAAACAGTAATTTTTGATTATAATTTATACAAAGAAGAACTAGAATTAGCAACTGAAATTTCATCTCTATTAACTGGAAAAAGATGTAAAGGAAGTAACAATTCAAAATTTAACGAGGAAGAAATCGTTAAGCAATTTAATAAGGTTAAGAAAGAATCTAACATCGAATTTAACGAAGAACAAGAAAAAGCAATCCTGTCTGCCTTTACTGAACCACTTGTAATTGTCACAGGTGGACCAGGTACAGGGAAAACAACCATTGTTCATGCTATTATAAAACTATATTTAAAACTAAATAATGATTCACAATCACTTGCAAATGAGATTGCCATCTTAGCCCCTACAGGTCGTGCTGCAAAACGTCTTAAAGAAACAACACTTATGAATTCGCAAACAATTCATAAATTCTTAGGCTATCAAGGTGGTAACAAATTTACGTTTAGTAAATATAATAAAACAAGTGCTAGACTAATCATCATTGATGAAGCATCAATGATGGACTTATCCTTAGCACACCGTTTATTTACTTCAATGCATGAAGATGCAAGAGTGATTATTGTAGGTGACGTTGATCAACTTCCATCAGTTGGCCCTGGTCAAATTCTAAAAGATTTAATTAATACAAAAGAAATTAAAACTATTAGATTATCAAAGATTCATCGACAAGCTGAAGATTCATCAATCATTAAACTTGCCCATAGTGTTAATGAAGGAATTATCCCTGAAAACATCTTTGAAAAGAAACCGGATCGCACCTTTATCCAAACCGATAATGAGCATATTTTACCAATACTTGTCGATATGGTTAAAAAAGCTGTTGAAAAAGGAAAAGATATTCAAAAAGATTTACAAATACTTGTTCCAATGTATCGAGGCATTACTGGTATCAATGAAATTAATGAACAAATTCAAGATGTTGTTAATCCTATTGTTGATGGAATTGCTGAAGTAAAACACATGAACCGAAGCTTTAGAGTAAATGACAAAGTAATTCAGCTAGTTAACCGTGCCGATAAGAACATCATGAATGGGGATATTGGTCAAGTTATTTCCATTTCATATGAAAAATCAAAACCAAATGGACTTTCAGTTATGTATGATATTGGTATTATCGAATATACACTTGATGAACTAGAAGACATTGCTTTAGCTTATGCGGTAAGTGTACATAAAGCTCAAGGCTCTGAATTTGACATTGTAATTATGCCAATTAGTACAATGCACTATGTGATGCTAAAACGTAAACTCATCTATACCGCAATCACCCGTGCTAAGAAATCACTAATTTTACTTGGTGATGTAAAAGCATTACAAATGGGTATAACAAAAATCGAAGCTAATCGTAACACAATCTTAAAAGATAAGATCATTGAATATATCAAAAGTGCAAAAACGATTGCCGAAGATATTGAAAAAATAAAGAAGATTGAAGATGAGGAAAGTGCTTTTGATACGATTGGTGAAAAAGACTTTGGAAAACTGTCCTTTGATGATTTCGAATAATGTCATAAATTGTCAATTATAAAATAACAAAATCACCTTATACTAATAATGCATAAGGTGATTTTTAATATATTTATTAATAGATTTAACTAACACCTTATGCAAATAAATTATGTGAGGTGTAAGATGTTTAGAAATATATTTGCAGAACCAATGAAAATTACAACTGCTTTTATGTTAGGTGGTTTAACTGTTCTTGGTGCCTGGATGTTAACAAACCGTCAAATGGTAATGAAAAAAGGAAAATGTTTGATGGAAGAAGGATTAAACATGATGGATAACATGAGTAATCAATGTTGTTCAGATAATAATAAAACATCATGTAATGAATAGTTTCATACTCGGTATGAAACTTTTTTAATTTTATAAATGGAAAACGCCAATCAATTACTAAATATATTAGTGAAAGAAGGTGATAAATTGAATTTGCTAAAAAGAATGACATTTTTTATTTTTGTATTTAGCTCTATGCTCTTATCTAGCTGTAAGGAAAGCGTTACTTTCCAAACAAGTGAAGTAAAAAAAGAAAAGAGCAAAGAACAAATAATTGTTGACATTAAAGGAGCGATTACTTTTCCAGGAATATACGCGATTGAAGAAGATATGCTCTTAATCGATGTTGTTAAGTTAGCAGGAGGATTCACAGATCAAGCTGATATTTCCAATCTTAATCTAGCTATGCCAGTTAGTAATAACCAAATGATTGTCATTCCCTTAATTAGTGTGTCTAATTCTAGTAAAATAGATGAAAATTTAATAAACATTAACACGAGTTCATTAAACGAATTAACTGTTCTACCAGGAATTGGTGAGGCTAAAGCTCAGAACATAATTGATTACAGAGTTAATAATGGTAATTTTACAAGTATAGAACAACTTAAAGAAGTAAAAGGTATTAGTGAATCGATTTATAATAAAATTAAAACAATGGTTACATTATAATAACTTTAAAGGTAATTTTCATTTTACGATTATTGTTATAATCTTGGCCTTTCTTTTTATCACAACACGTGAAATAGAAAAAATATTTATAGGATGCTTAATGTTAGGGTTATTGATATATATATTCATAAAGCATCGACATCTCTTTTTTTTGAGTGCAATTATAACTTTTTCAATTATTTCAATCTATTTTATTAAAGTTCTTTTATACGATAATGCGAAAGAAAAAATAAATCAAAATTTGATTGTCAAAGAAGTAGAGGAAGAAGAAACGTACCAAAAAGTAATTTTTTCAAATGGCTATTACAAGTATATTTATTATAATAAAAATAAATTAGATATTAATATAAAAATAGGGGATATATATTATATTAAAGGAATTGTAAAAAGACAAAGAAATGAAAGTGTCCCTCATGGATTTGATTATGCTAGTTATTTGAAATATCAAAATATTATTGGAATCATTGAAATAGATGAAATCGAGTATAGAAAAAATATTTTTACTTTGCCTAAAATAAATAATCTTCTTTGCATTTATTATGATAATCACTTAAAACATGCCAATATTGTTAAAGCATTAACAATTGGTAATAAAACAGGAATTGATAATTTTCTTTTACAAAACATTCAAATAGTTGGGATAACGCATCTTTTTGTTGTTTCAGGGCTTCATGTAGGAATTTTAACTGGAATTTTGGAATTTATATTGAAAAAAATGAAACTGTCCCAAAAATGGATGAACGTAATAATTTATTTCTTTCTTGGGGGATATCTGATTATAACTAATTTCATGGTTTCGGTAATTCGTGTTAGTTTGGCCTATGTTTTGAAAAACATTCTTAATAGTGATTTTACTCCTCTTGATCGAATGGCTATAAATATTATTATTGTCCTTTTGTTAAATCCATTTTATTTTTTCACATATAGTTTTATTTTAACTTATTTGATATCCTCAATGATTATATTTATTAGCCCAATTCTAATAAATAAAAAAGGGATTTTGCCTTATACTATCAATTCGCTTGTTATTAGTATTTGTAGTATAATCATAACCCTCCCGGTTGTTATAAATATAAATCCTCAAGTTAATTTGCTAAGTATTATTTTTAATATTTTGTATATTCCTTTTGTTAGCTATATTCTTTTACCCCTTTCAATTATTCTTACGATTTTTCCTTTTTTAGAGTATTTGACATCATTTATTTTTACTGGTTTTATTTTTTCAATTAACTTTTTATCAAAGTTAGATTTTTTAACGATATCATTCCCAGTGCTTAATGTTAGTTTATGTTTAATCTATTATGGAATAATACTCTTTGTAATATATATGTTGGAAAGAAAAAAATGGCCTTTTCTCTTTCTATTTGTTGCCTTTCTTTTAGGATGGTACAACAAAACATATTTTGAATTAAATGATAAAATTGTTTTTTTAGATGTCTTTGAAGGTGATGCAATTCATATTAAAACTGCATTTAATAACCATAATATAATCATTGATACAGGCATTAATACAGATGATTCAATCATTACATACTTACAAAAAGAAGGTATTAGAACCATCGACTTAATCATAATATCGCATGGAGACAGTGACCATAATGGTAATCTTGATAAACTCCTCAAAACATTTAAAGTTAAATATGTTGTGCTTAGTGTTTATGATCATTATACTTTACAAATTTTAAAAGAAAATGGTTTTAAAAACTATTCACTTGTTAAAAGAGGAGATTCTTTTTCAGTAGGTAAAATAAATTTTGAAGTGTTATGGCCAAATAAGGATATGAATGATGTCAATAACAATAGTATTGTGTTTATAATGAATATTAATAATACTTCATTTTTATTTACTGGTGATATTGAAAAAAGTGCCGAGGAAAAACTCATAGATTTAGAAAAAGAAATAAGTATCGATGTTTTAAAAGTTGCTCATCATGCCTCGAATACATCAACGCATCAAAAATGGCTTAATAATGTTAATTTTAAAATAGCAGTTGCTATGACAGGGGATAAAAATAGTTTTGGTTTTCCCAATAAGTATACGGTTGATAGATTAAAAAAGTATCAAGTGTTTTATACAAGTGAATGTGATACAATAACATTTTTTAAGAAAATTTGGGAGGCAAATTGGAAAATAAAGTTTAAAAGAGAAGAATAAATAATTATTCTTTTTGCTTTACCTTTTGTTATTAATATGATATAATATATGCGTTAATTCGTGGAGGTGTAATAATGGCAAACATTAAACAACAAAAGAAACGAGATATTACTAATAACAAAAAAAGATTATTGAATGCATCTTTTAATTCATCTTTAAAAACTGCTATTAAAGCTTTTGAAGTTGCAGTAGCAGAAGGTGATAAAGCAAAAGCAGCTGAAGCTTACAGCTTTGTTTGCAAGAAATTAGACAAATCTATTTCTAAAGGTGTTCATCATAAAAATTATGTTGCTAGACAAAAATCTCGTTTAGCTGCTCATTTAAATAATTTAAAATAAAAAAGAACCTTGATTGGTTCTTTTTTTTGTCGTTTATTTGTATTATTCCTGATAATATGGTATAATATGACCAAGAGAGGGAAATAATATGGATTTCAAAGAAAGAAAAAAACAAAATTTATACCTTGGTCCCAAAAAACAAAATCGTCTTGTAAAATTTGCTTTTACAACTGCCACTAAATTAGTGTATGGAAAGAATAAGGTAAAATACTTTTATGAAAGGATGGATCATCCTGATTTCCAAGAACCTCATATCGTCTTGTGTAATCATATGAATCGTTTAGACTTCTTATTTTTAACATCAAAATTAAGAAAGAAACGTAAATTTAACTATGTAATAGCAATTGATGCGGTAATGGATGCAGAAGAAATAACTAAGTTTTTCCAGGAATTTTTAATGCGTAATTATGGGGCAATCATTAAACGAAAGTTTACGAATGACCTTCGCCTAATTAAAAATATTAAAAAATCTGTTAAAGACTTAAAACAAGATATGATTATGTATCCTGAAGCTCGTTTTTCTTTAGAAGGACGTTTATCAACATTACCAGAATCACTTGGGAAAATGATTAAATTATTTGGTTTCCCAGTTGAGACTTGTACAATGCATGGTAACTATATTCGTTTTCCCCAATGGCATAAACGAATTATTAAAGATAAGTTCCCATTAATTGCCAATGTCAAAGGTTTGTTGACAAAAGAGGAAATCAAAAATTTATCAGTAGAAGAAATTAATCAGGCTCTTCATGATGCTTTAGATTTTAATGAATATCAATATGCTTTAGATAATAATATTCGTGTAACTGATGAAAGAAGAGCTGAAGGCTTACATCGAATTCTTTATCAATGTCCTTGTTGTAAAGAGGAGTTTACAATGAAGTCAGAAGGAACAAAGATTTGGTGTGATAAGTGTAAAAATGAATGGAGTTATAACGAAGATCTAACTCTTACAAATTTAAGTGGTTCGGATACATTTGAGTCAGTACCTGAATGGTTTGATTGGGAACGAGAACAAGTTCGTGAACAAGTAATTAATGGAACTTATTATTTTGATGATGATGTTATTGTGTATGGCCTTCCTAACATTAAAAGATGGGTTAAACTTGGTCAAGGACATCTAACTCACTCAATTAATGAAGGTTATAAATTTATTTATAATGATGGAGAAAAAGACGTTGAAATTATTAGAAAACCGATAGAAATGTATGGTTGTCATATTGAATATCAATATCGTAAATTTGGTGATTGTTTAGATATTTCAACTGATGAAGATACATTCTTTGTAAATCCAATACATTATGATAACGTCTTGACAAAATTCCATTTTGCGACTGAAGAAATTTATAAATATCACAAAGGGTTAATAGAAAATAAAACGAGAAAGGAATAAAAAAAATGAAGAAAATTAGTGCTATTTTAATAGTATTTGTTATGGCTTTAGTACTATGTGGATGTAAGCCAAAACATGAACATAGTTATTCTTCTAGTAAAGTTGAAGCTACATGTACAGAACAAGGTTACACTGCTTATACTTGCGAATGTGGTGATACTTATGAAGATAACTATGTACCTGTAAAAGGCCATTCATTTGGTTCTTGGCAAGTTGTAACTGAAGCAACTGAAGAAGCTGAAGGATTACAAGAAAGAGTTTGTGTATGTGGAGAAAAAGAAACAGAAACACTTCCAAAACTTGAACATGTTCATAAATTCGGTGAATGGAAAGTTGTTACAGAAGCAACTGAAGAAACAAAAGGCTTAAAAGAAAGAGCTTGTGAATGTGGTGAAAAAGAAACTGAAGAAATTCCACTACTAAATCACACTCATGAATATAAAACTACTATAGTTGCACCTACATGTACAGAAAAAGGTTATACTGAACATGTATGTAAATGTGGTGAAAGCTATAAAGATGCAGAAGTAGCCGCAAAAGGTCACGAATTCGGTGAATGGAAAGTTGTTACAGAAGCAACTGAAGAAGCTGAAGGTTTAAAAGAAAGAGCTTGTGAATGTGGTGAAAAAGAAACAGAAGTTCTTCCTAAACTAGAACACGTTCATAAATATGGTGAATGGCAAGTAGTAACTGAACCTACTTATGAAAAAGAAGGCTTAAAAGAAAGAGCTTGTGGATGTGGTGAAAAAGAAACTGAGGAATTACCTAAATTAGTTGATACAGAAGCTCCAGTAATTAGTTTTGAAACAGGAGAAACAGTTAAACTAAATACATTTAAAGATTTCGATAAACTTGCAGGCGTTACTGCTACAGATAATTTAGATGGTGATTTAACAGCTTCAATTACAGTTAGTGGTGAAGTAGATAACACAACACGTGGTCAATACGAATTAGTTTATACTGTTGAAGACTCTTCAGGCAATAAAGCAACAGCTACAAGAACAGTTGAAGTTATTTGGGATTATGCAACAAGTTTCATTGGTCATGGTGGTTCTTACTATGGTGTAATGAACTCTGAAGAAGCGATTCTTTATGCTGCAAGTGTTCTTAAATATCAAGCAATTGAAATTGACGTTCGTGTAACAAAAGATGGTGTATTTGTTCTTTGTCATGATGCAACATTTGGTGGTGTTACAATTGCATCAACAAATTATGCTGATTTAAAAGATGTTGTTCATACAACAACTAAATCTGGTAGTGGAACATATCCTTTATTACATAAAGAATTTGAAGGTAATAAAGTTTATAAATCTACAATTTGTACTTTAGAACGTTATTTAGAAATTTGTAAACAATATGATGTTCGTCCAGTTATCGAATTAAAAGGTGGAACTGGTTTAACAAATTCTGACCAATCTAACATGGGCAGATTAATGAAGGAAATTGAAGATGCAGGAATGCTTGAAAAATGTATCTTATTAGGTTCTGCATATAACTGCTTAATTTGGACAAGAGAAAATGGTTATGAAAATGTTGAATGTCAATATTTAGTGGACTCATGTGCTAACCAAACATATTTAGATAGATGTATTAAGTATAATCTTGATATTAGTATGTGTGTTACTTATGGTAATGGATTAAATGAAAATACTCCTGAATGGATTGCAAAATATCAAGATGCAGGATGTAAAATTTCTACATATACATTTACTCAATATACAGACTATTCAGATGTTCAAAAATGGATTGATTTAGGTGTTGATTTTGTTACGGTTGACTGGCACACAATGTCTAAATTAAAACATATTGAAAATTCTTCATTAAATATCCACACTGTTACATTCCAAGATAAAGATGGTAACATCTTAAAAGAAGCTAAGGTAAAAGATGGAAGAGCTGCACCAGCACCTAAAATTCCTGAAATTCCTGGTTATAAATTTACTGGTTGGGATAAAGATATTAGCAAAATTACTGAAGATTTAGTAGTTACTGCTCAATATGAAATGGATGAATATACAATCTCGTTTGAAGCAAACTTAGATAAAGTTAATGAAAAAACTTGGGCAACTAAAGCTGATTTCTTAAATGATTTTTATAATGATTTCTTCGCATGGTTAAGTGCAAATGTTGATACTATTCCTTACTTAACATATAGTGATGGTACATATAAAGTAGTAAGAAATACATCTTCAAATGGTACTGCAACATTTACAAGTGTAGAAGATCTTAAAAAGTTAAATTTATATGTTTTCGAATCTGCATTGTCATCATTAATTTATAAACCTATTACTGGTTCAAACTCAGATGACTATGTTCCAGAAGTAGATGAAAATTATTTCTTAAATAGCGAACCATATCGTACTAAATATCTTAATATGAATAAGTATTTACTTGGCGCTATTAATAAGTCTTATACATCTTATTCTAAGACATTTGCTCAAGCAAGTAACAACCGTGTTCAAATCTTCTTTAGATTCCATCAATGGGCTGGCGGAACTAATATCCCTGCCTTTGATGCATATCCTACTTATTATGAAGTTGTTGTATCCGAAGAAAAGGTAACAGTTCCTGAAGATAAAACATATACAATTGTAGATGAATTTGATTTACCAGCAGCAACTGGTGAAAACTTAGAATTTGTTGGCTGGTACTTAGATAAAGAATGTACAAAACCAATTAGTAAACTTGAAAAAGGATCTACTGGTGATATTACTTTATACGCTAAATGGAAATAAAAGTTAAATAAAATAAAAAACCTATTAACAAAGAAAAACTTTGTTAATAGGTTTTTATATTTGTAATAAGAAGAGTTCAATACCGAAGTTTTTATCGATTTGTCCACTTTTAATTTTAAAATCAAGTTCAGCAAGTTTATTTACGTTATCTTCTAAATCTTCTAATTTAAATGATTTTGCATCTTTTACTAGATAGTAAGCTCGTCCTGTTGATACACCATAAAATTTGGCGATATCATTTTGACTATATCCTTTTTTAAGAAGTTTTGCAGTTGTAAGCAAATCTCTAAAAGTAGATGATATTAAAGAAATAATCCCCATAACATCTTTAGTGTTATTAGCAATCTTTGAATAAATTTCATTAACTTTCAGCGAGTCTTTTTTAATGATTTCTTTAATTAATGAATAGATTTCCTTATTAATATCTTGCGAAACTAGTGTTTGAACATCTTGTCTTGTTATAATACCATCAATCGCTCCATAAGAGATTAATTTATCGATTTCGTGTTCCATTCTAATTTGGTCATTATTTAAGTATTCTAAGAAAAGAGTAAGAGCATCATCGGTAATTTCGATATTATTAATTGCAAGAGTTCTAATAATCCATCCTTTAATTTCAATTTCTTCAGTGTTATCGTAATTAACAATAAAGGCAGTGTTTTTTAATACTTTATAAATTTCATTCGTATTTGAGATGCTCATATTAGTAGCATCAATTAATAAAATTGTCGTATCAACTGGATCCTTAAGATATTTAATAAATTCCTTTACCGCATTCTTTTCATCTTGATGAATTGTTTTTAAAAAACGTGGTCTTCTTAAAATAATTATTTTTTGCTTTTCTAAGAAAGGAATCGTTAAGATATCAGTTAAGACTGTTGATAAAGAAGTAGATTCCATATCATAACGAATTACTGTAGTTTCTTTAGGGTCATATCCTTGAATGATACGATTCATTCGGTTTTTAATAAATATTTCTGATGAACCGGTAAAAAGATAAACTTGTTCATCATTTTGATTGATTGCCATAATCTCACCCCTTTGGTTTATTTGATTATATCATTTTTAAAAAAAAGATAAAAGCAAAAAGAAAAAAAATAAATAATCTTCAAAATATTGGTAAAACTAAGTTGAGGTGATTTAATGATTTTTAAAGATAATGAGAAATATAATTTACGTACTGACTTAGCATATGATGATGCTAAAGATGATAAAAATAATTTATCAGAAGAAGTAGAATTGATTAAAGATATAAAGGTATATAAACATGTAATTAGTAATGAGCTAAGCGAAAAATTAAAAAAGAAAAAAGGAACTTACTATTCACTTGATCTATCAAATGTAGATATTAAAGATACAAAAACAGGAGTAAATATTGAATATGCACTAACACACACATTAAAAAAATTATTAAATTCATTAGGGTTGACTAATAAAAAATGTTTAATAGTTGGCCTTGGTAATATAAGTGTTACACCAGATGCATTAGGACCTTATGTTATTGATAATGTTATTGTCACAAGACATCTATTCGAACTTAATCATATAAGTGAAGGGTTTTCTAATGTTAGCGCTATAGCACCTGGGGTAATGGGAACAACGGGGATTGAAACATATGATATTATCGCATCGGTTGTTAAAAAGATTAATTGTGATTTTGTTATTGCGATAGACGCTCTTGCAACGAATTCCCTTTCAAGAGTAAATAAGACAATCCAAATTGCAGATTCGGGAATAAACCCTGGATCTGGAGTTGGAAATAAAAGAAAAGAATTAAGCAAAGAAACACTAGGGATTCCGGTAATTGCAATTGGTGTTCCAACAGTAGTTGATGCGGTAACAATAACAAGTGATATAATTGAGTTTATGATTAGACATTTTAAAGATGAAACAAATTATAATTTATTAGGTGAATTTGGTAGATTAAATGATAGTGAAAAAAGAAAATTAATTAAAGAAATATTAGAACCAAATGGAATAGACATGATGGTTACACCAAAAGAAATTGACTCAGATATTGAAGAATTAACTAAGATAATTGCTAACTCTTTAGATTATGCTTTACATCCAGGTCTATTTAGTGAATTGAGTTAATAAAATATAATATGAAGAAAATTGAGTTTGTTCTTATTGCTTTAGCTATAATGTGTTTTTGCTTTTGCTTCGTTAAAACATTTAATACTTTTAAAAAGATAAATAATGACATTGATTCTGAAACTTATATGGATATTGGACAAAAACAATATACAAAAGAATATGTGGTAAAGTACTATAAGCAAGTTGCAAGATATATATGTTATTTTATATTTTTTATTGATGTTGATGAATATAGTTGGTGAGTGAATGAAAAAGATATGGACAATTTTGATTATTATTCTAGTTTTATTAGTTGGAATTAAAATAGGAGGAACAACCAATTATGATAGCTATAATAATGATTTGTTCGAAAATGAAAAAGAAAAGTTTGAAAATGAAATAATAATTCCTGATAATGATTATGAAAATGTTGAGTTGAAACCTAAAGAATATTTGCCAAATAAAGTTGCAAAAATTATTAACAATATTCTTGAAAAGATAATTAAAAAATTAGCTTAGTTGCAAAACTAAGCCTTTTATTTTGCAATGAATATAGGTTGCAAAAGAAGCAAAAATATGGTATAATAACCATAGAACTGGAGTGAATATAATTATGAAAAATGAAACTCAAAAAAATAAAATTACAATGAATTTACCAAACAAATTAACTATATTAAGAATATTGTTAGTACCAGTTATTGTTATTGTGTATTATATTGGATCCCAATTTGAATCATTTTATGCAGAACCGTTATTTGCATTTTTACCAAATTTATCAAAATTAAATTTTGTGGTTATGATCATTTTTGCGATTGCAGCATTCACAGACTATTTAGATGGTGCTATTGCAAGAAAAAGAGGTTTAGTAACAAACTTTGGGAAGTTTGCCGATCCACTTGCTGATAAGTTATTAGTATATACAGTGTTTGTATTAATGTTAGAGCAAAACTATTTAAATAAACAAATTGGTGGCGTTGAAACTACAGGAAATATTTTCGAATGGTGGATGTTAGTTATCGTTCTTGCCCGTGAGTTTATTGTTACTGGTGTACGATATATGGCTGCATCACAAAAGAAAGTTATTGCTGCTAGTAAGCTTGGAAAAGCAAAAACAATTGCTCAGTATATTGCTGTTGTTATTGTATTAATGTTTGGAGCAGTAACTATTGTTGGAGGTAATGCTGTTCCTATTCATATTGCATTAGTAGTTATTTCCAAAGTATCATTATTTGTAATGTTAATTTTAACAATTATAAGTGGCGCAGATTATTTGGTTAAAAATATTAATATTCTATTTGATGAAAAAACTAAATAAGTTAGGAGTTTAAAATGGCTGAATCAAAAGTTAAACAAGTTAAAATGGAAGAAATCGAGAAAGAAAAGAAAGATAGTGAAAGAGAGAAGGCCCTAGCTGACGCGTTTAAAACAATCGAAAAAGCTTATGGTAAAGGTTCAATTATGAAACTTGGGGATCAAGCAATGGAAAAGATTGATGTTATCCCTACAGGCTCAATTGCACTCGATGTAGCATTAGGTGCTGGTGGTTATCCTAAAGGAAGAATTATTGAAATTTATGGTCCTGAATCAAGTGGTAAAACAACATTTGCTTTACACGCAATTGCAGAAGCACAAAAGAATGGCGGCTATGCTGCATTTATTGATGCTGAACATGCTCTTGATCCATCTTATGCAAAAGCTTTAGGCGTTGACACAGATAATTTAATTTTATCTCAACCTGATAATGGTGAACAAGCACTTGAAATTGTTGAGGCTTTAGTACGTAGTGATGCAATTGACATTATTGTTATTGATAGTGTTGCTGCACTTGTTCCAAAAGCAGAAATTGAAGGCGATATGGGAAGTTCATACATAGGTTTGCAAGCTCGCTTAATGAGCCAAGCAATGCGTAAATTAGCTGGTATTATTAATAAAACAAAAACTGTTGCGATTTTTATTAATCAAATTCGTGAGAAAGTTGGCGTATTATTTGGTAGTCCAGAAACAACTAGTGGTGGTAGAGCTTTAAAATTCTATGCTACTATTAGATTAGATATCAGACGTGTTGATCAAATTAAACAAGGCACAGAAGCAATCGGTAACTTAGTACGCGTTAAAGTTGTTAAGAATAAAGTTGCTCCTCCATTTAAAACAGCTGAAATTGATTTAATCTATGGTAAAGGAATTTCACGAGAAGGTGAAATCTTAGACATTGCATCAAATCTTGAGATTGTTGATAAGAGTGGAGCCTGGTTCTCTTATAACGGTGAACGTTTAGGCCAAGGTCGCGAAAATGTAAAACAATTATTAAAAGAAAATTCTGCACTTGCAAAAGAATTAGAAGAAAAAATTAGGGAAAAACTATAAGAAAGAGGTAAGAAAAAATGAGTAATGTAACAGTATTTAATCATCCACTAATTGATCATAAATTATCAATTATTCGTAGTGTAACAACTAACACAAAACAATTCCGTGAAACAGTAAGTGAAATCGCTTCATTAATGGCTTATGAAGTAACTCGAGGCTTAAAAACAAAAGATGTTGAAATTGAAACACCAATTCAAAAAACTATTACAAAAACATTAGCTGAAGAAGTAGTTATCGTTCCTATTCTAAGAGCTGGTTTAGGTATGGTTGATGGAATTCATCAATTAATTCCAACTGCAAAAATTGGACATATTGGTTTATTTAGAAATGAAGAAACACTAAGACCACAATGTTATTTTGTTAAAACTCCGCCTACACTTCCAGAAGCAACTGTTTTACTAGTTGACCCAATGCTTGCAACAGGTTATTCTGCAGAAGCAGGTATTAGAATCTTAAAAGAACGTGGTGCTAAAAAGATTATTTATATTGGCTTAGTTGGTGTAGATGAAGGTATTGCTACTTTACAAAAAAATCATCCAGATGTAGATATTTTCTTAGCTGCAAAAGATGAAAAATTAAATGATAAAGGATATATTGTTCCAGGTCTTGGTGACTGTGGCGACAGATTATTTGGTACAAAATAATCAAAAACGAGCACAAAATGTGCTCGTTTTTTTACTTAGTTATATTTTGTAATGAATTAATAATTTGATCCACACATTTTAAATAATCAATTTGTGGATTATATGTTCTTTTTATTAAATAGGCGTTCTCTTCAAAAAATTTATAAGGAATGCTTTTTCTCCCGCCGTTTTTCATTCTCTCGTATTCTTGTAAAAGAAGATTAGCCGGAAGATAGAAAATAGTATTTTTGTTCGGAAATTCAATTAAAAGAAAAGCAATTCCCCCCATTTCGTGAACCATTTTTAAATGATCAACTTGATGTGCAAATATTTTAGAAAAAGGGAAACTATCACTATGACAAGACTTTGCTTCAAAGTCGATATAATACCCTTTATAGATACCGTTATAATCAGTTGTTGAAGGAGTTTTGTAATATGCTTCAGTAATCTTGGACATGCTACGTTTAGGATATTCTGTTTTAACCACTTGGATTGGTGTAGGTTTTTTGTATATTGCTGCAACATTTTTGTTTAGATAATATTTATTAGATTCATTTATCATATCTTCAAAGTCTGCCCCAAGTCTGGCCTTCTTTTGGTTGGTAGTTTTTTTAAATTGGATTATATCATCCTTAACAATTTTGTTTGGATATTTAATTTCTGACATATTATCACCAATTTTATTATAACAAAATACTAAGAAAATAACAATGAAAGTGACATAAAAATGAAATTTCAATAGTTTGACATTTGAACATAATTATTGTATAATATATTGGTAGGAATTTTGTATTTTAAATACTCTACATATATTCAATTATAATAACAAAGGAGAAAAAGAAAAATGTTTTTAGCTTTAAACATTCCCCCAGTGGTTACTTTCATCCTTGTTGTTGTTGCAGCAATTCTTTCATTAGCTTTAGGTGTTGTTGCTTCTTTATTTATTTTTATGCCAATCGGTAAGAAAAAAGGTCAAGAAGAAGTTGAAGCTAAGTATGAACAATTAGGAAAAGATGCTAAAAAAATCATTGAAGATGCTGAATTAGAGGGTAAGAAAAGACAAGAAAAACTTATTTCTGATGCTAAGGAAGATATTCAAAGATTAAAGAGTGAACATAATTTAGAAGTTAAAGAGAAAAAACGTGAATTACAAGAAGAAGCTAATAAGCTTGAACGTCGCGAAACAAACTTAGAAAATCGTTCATTAAATTTAGATAAACGTGAAGAAGGTTTATCATTAAAAGAAGATAAACTTGATAAACGTATTGCCGAAGTTGAACAACGCAATAACAAAATTGGTGAATTAATCGAGGAACAAGAAAAGAAATTAATGGAAGTTGCGGCTTTATCAAAAGATGAAGCACGTGACATTGTGTTCAAAAAATTAGAAGAAGAAATGCATATGGATATGGCTTTGTATGTTAAAGAAGAAACAGAAAAAGCAAGATCTGAAGCAAGTCATAAATCACAAATGATTCTTGCCAATGCAATTCAACAATATGCTAACGAAACTATTCAAGAACGTACAGTATCTGTAGTATCTTTACCAAACGATGAAATGAAGGGTCGTATTATCGGTAGAGAAGGTAGAAATATTCGTACAATTGAAGCAGTTACTGGTGTTGATTTAATTATTGATGATACACCAGATACAGTAGTTATTTCTTGTTTTGATCCGATCAGAAGAGAAATTGCTAGACGTACACTTGAAATCTTAATTAGTGATGGTCGTATTCAACCGCCACGAATTGAAGAAGTTTATAACAAATGTACAAAAGAGTTAGAAAACGAAATTAGAGAAGAAGGCGAAAAAGCAGTATTTGAAACAGGTATTGGTAAAGTTCATCCTGATCTTGTTAAATTAATTGGTCGTTTATACTTTAGAACAAGTTATGGCCAAAATGCTTTAGCCCATTCTAAAGAAGTAGCATTCCTTGCTGGAAAACTTGCTGCTGAAATCGGTGAAGATGAAATATTAGCTCGTCGTGCTGGTTTACTTCATGATATTGGTAAATCTACTGACCATGAAAAAGAAGGAAGCCACGTTGAAATTGGTATTGAAATTGCAACAAGATTTAGAGAAAATCCAGTTGTATTAAATAGTATCGCGTCTCACCATGGTGAGGTTGAACCTGATAATGTAATCTCTGTATTAGTTGCGGCTGCCGATACTTTATCTGCTGCACGTCCAGGTGCAAGATCTGAATCACTTGATAATTATATTAAGAGATTACAACAACTTGAAGAAGTAACAAATGAATTCAAGGGTGTTGAAAAAGCATATGCTTTACAAGCAGGACGTGAACTTCGTATTGTTGTTAAACCTGAATTAATTACTGATGCTGAAGCATATAAACTTGCTCGTGATGTAAAAATTAAGATTGAATCAACAATGAATTATCCTGGTACTATTAAAGTAATAGTTATCAGAGAAACTCGAGCTCAAGAAGTAGCTCGTTAGAAAGAATTATTATTAATGAGAATACTATTAGTCGGAGACATTTTTGGTAGTAGTGGTCGTAAGATGTTTGACTATGCTATCCAAGATATCAAACAAAGAGAATCAATTAATTTTGTTGTTGCTAATGGTGAAAACATTGCTCATGGCAAAGGCATCAATGAAAAATATTATCGTTTTCTTAGAGAAAGATATGTTGATGTAGTTACCCTTGGCAATCATAGTTTTCAAAATAAAGGCGTATTAAATTTTATCGATAATGAAAAACACATTATAAGACCTTTAAATTATCCTGCTGGAACCCCTGGTAAAGGTTATGTAACTCTTAAGTATAACAATGTTACAATTACTGTTTTCCAAGTTCTTGGCAAAGTTTTTGTAAATGAAAGTGATCAATTAGAATGTCCATTTAAAACAACAGAAAAGCTATTAGAAGAAGTTAAAAGTGATATTTACATTTGTGATTTTCATGCTGAAGCAACTTCAGAAAAAATTGCCTTTGGTTTATACTTTGATGGAAGAGTAAACATTATTGTAGGTACACATACCCACGTTCAAACAAATGATGCTCATATACTACCAAATGGTACGATGTATATGACAGATTTAGGTATGACAGGTGCTTTAGATGGTGTTATTGGCGTTGATCCAAAATTCATTCGTGATAAGTTTATTGAAGGAAAACCGGCTCGTCATGAACCTTATGAAAAAGGTAAAAAACAATTCTGTGGATTAATAGTAGAAATTAATGAGCATACGCAAAAAGTGACAAATTATGACATCGTGAATATGATACAATAGTAACATAGGTCAAAAGCCTAAATTTACTAGGAGGTATACTACGATGGAAGTATTAAAAGTATCATCAAAATCAAAACCAAGCTCAGTTGCTGGTGCACTTGCAAATGCGTTTAGAGAAAAAAGAAGTGTTGAAGTACAAGCAATTGGCGCTGGTTCTTTAAATCAAGCTGTTAAGGCCATTGCGATTGCTAGAGGCTATGTTGCTCCGACAGGGAAAGACCTTGTATGTATTCCTGCATTTAGCGATGTGCTAATTGAAGGAGAGGAAAGAACAGCAATTAAACTAATTGTTGAAACTCGCATTTAGTTGGCAAAGTTGGCAAAGTCTTCTTTGTCAACTTTTTAAATAATAAAGAAAGTTGTGATTTTATGAATGAATTTTCAAAATTACCAACATTACCAACATTATATACAGAACGCTTAATCTTAAGACCACTTTCTGTACTTGATGCTGACGACATGTTTGAATATGCAAGAACTCCATATGTAGGTCCTCTTGCAGGATGGGAACCACATAACTCTGTTTCTGAAACAATAATTGTTATTAGAAATTTAATAACACCAAGAAGTCAACATGATATTGGTGTGTGGGCTATTGTTGATAAACAAACAGGGAAAATGATAGGAACAATTGAACTTTATAATCATTCACCTTTGTTTAAAGCAGAACTTGGCTATTCGCTTAATCCTAAATACTGGGGATTAGGAATTGTTCCAGAAGCAACAAATGAGATTGTAAGTTATGGCTTTGAATTTTTAAGTTTAAAAAGAATTGAAGTGGGTACTTTTATCGATAATATTCAATCGAAACGCGTGTGTGAAAAAACAGGATTTACTTTTGAAGGTGTTTCAAGAAATGGTTATATTAGATATGATGGTAAATTATTTGATAAAGCCAATTACGGAATGACTAGAGAAGATTATTATAATAGAAAAAAAGCAGGACTATGATATGAGTAAAGATATATATAGTAAATTAGTAGAACCATCAATTAAAGATGCAAGAAAAAGAAGAAGAGAAGAAATTAAATTCAGTATCTTTGATCTTAATCCTAAATACATTAACTTTGGTATAGGCAAGAAATATCATTTGAAAACTTATGGCTGTCAAGGTAATTTATCTGATAGCGAAAAAATGGCTGGTATTTTAGAAGCAATGGGATTTGAACGTACAGAGATTGAAACAGAAGCTGATTTTGTTTTATTTAATACATGTGCTATTAGAGAAAATGCTGAAGAAAGAGTTTTCGGTGAACTAGGTCGTTTTCAAAAATTCTTAAAACAAAAACCGGATATGATTATTGGTATTTGTGGATGTATGCCTCAGGAAGAAAAAACAATTCTTAAATTAAAAAAGAGTTTTCCTTATGTGAAAGTCGTATTTGGAACACATAATATCGCATCTTTGCCTGAATATGTATATGATGCATTTAGTGGTCAAAAAGTAATAGAAGTTCTTTCAATTGAAGGTAACATAGTGGAACAAATTCCAACTAAGAGAGAGCATTTTGCGAAAGCTTGGGTTGATATTATGTATGGATGTGATGAATTCTGTACGTACTGTATTGTTCCATATACAAGAGGTAAAGAAAGATCAAGACGCCCAGAAAACATAATTGCAGAAGTTGAAAAACTTGCTAAAGAAGGATATACTGAAGTTACTCTTCTTGGTCAAAATGTTAATGCATACGGTAAAGACTTCACAGACTTAGAATATACATTTGCTAATCTACTAGAAGATTTACATAAAACATCAATCAAGAGAATTAGATACACAACATCTCATCCTCGTGATTTAGATTTAGCAACTATTAAGGCAATGTCGTTAGGGGGAAATATTATGCCTAACTTACATTTGCCAGTTCAATCAGGCAATAATGAAGTTTTGAAACGAATGAATCGTAAATATACTAAAGAGGAATATTTAGAAAAAATCAAACTTTTAAAAGAATATGTTCCTGGTATAAGTATTACTACTGATATAATTGTTGCTTTCCCTGGTGAAACAGAGGAACAATTCTTAGATACAATTGATTTGGTAAAACAAGTAGAATTTGAGGGAGCATTTACATTCATTTATTCACCTCGTGAAGGAACTCCAGCAGCAAACTATGAAAATCCTTTAACTGAAGAACAAAAACATAACCGCTTAAATCGTTTAAATGAAGTTGTTAATGCCTACAGTTTGAAAGGACAAATGCGATTTGAAAACCAAGTTGTTGAAGTTTTAGTTGAAGGCACAAGTAAGAATAATCCTGAACTTTTATGTGGGTATTCTGAACACAATAAACTAGTTAACTTTATTCCTAAAAATGCTAAAGTCGGAGATTTGGTCAAAGTTATAATCAATAAAGCTTACTCATGGCATTTATTAGGTGAAGAACTATAATAAGAAAATCAGGTGTTATGTTGTTTCATAACACCTTTATTATTTAAAAGAACCACGCAAGGCGTGGTTTCTTTTAGCATTTAGAATTACAATATTTCCATAAGTGGCCTTTTGTTGATGTTGCAGGTAAGCGATCACCTTTTTGAATGTGACAAGTACGAGCATTGTCTAATGCTTCACCGTTTGGACCAACTTCGACATATGTGCCAGCTTTTTGATTGTCTGTACCGGGTTTAAAATATTTATCCATTTTTAATTCCTCCTTGTACTATTATTTTCTAACAATTTTGTTTTTTAATACAGAATTAATTTGTTAAATTTTACATATAATTAATTGACATAGCCCATTATTTATTCACATTTATTGTCTTTTGGAATATATTATTATGAGGAGGGATAATTTATGAATGAAGTTCGTGAAATAGTTACAAGAGCTGTTATCGCAAAAGGGAAAAAGATTTTTAAGATTTGTGATACTGTTGTACCTTCTAATGTTCCTTTTAGTGTATTAGGATGTTGGATAATTAATCATCAATTTGAAGCATGTTTAAATGAGAAAAAGGTTGATTTAGATGGTTCATTTGAAATCAATATTTGGTATGCTTATGATAACAATACTAAAACTGATGTAGCTAAATCCTTTACAAACTATGTTGGCAGTGTAAGAGTTCGTGAAATAATATGTGATAACATTGGCAGCCAATGTGATGTTATTGCAAGAGTTTTACAACAACCAACATGTACTAATGCCAAAATAACTGAAAATGGAATTGAAATTGAAGTTGTATTTGAAGTATTAGTCGAAGTAATTGGAGAAACAAAAATGATGGTTACTGTGTTTAACAACTGTAATGAACCTTATGAAGTTATTGATGACTTTGAAAGTGAAATTAATGAAGACTTCATTGTTGAAAATTAACGATTAACCCAACTTGCGTTGGGTTTTAAAAATGAAAGGAAGAATTTATGAATTATCATATAGTTAGAACAAATGAAAAAATTGAATCAATTATTAATCTTTACAACCTTACTATTGATGAAATCAAAGATTTAAATACACATATATCTAATTGGCATAATTTAATACCCGGAACAAGATTAAAACTTCCAAGTATATCTGAAGCATTAACAAATGAAATTAATGATATAGAACCTTTTATTGAAGATTACTATCCAAGAATTGATTTCAAAAAATATGAATCAAAAGACGAAGAAAATGATGTTGATAATACTTTTATAATTGAAGAAAAAACATCTTCAGTTGAAAGCGTGAGTCAAACTGAAGATGTAAAAGAATTAGAAGAGGAAAAAAATGAGAAAAGTAATGAGTATTACAATTCAATTAATTTACCTCCAAGTTATAAATATTATTATAATCCATATGATTACTATCGATATCTTCGAAGAAAAAGTAATAAGAAATAATTAAATGTAATAATTATTATTTTCGATATAGCTTGGGTATTGTTGATAGTACGGAAGTGGTTGATATTGTGGTGGATACTGAGGATAATATTGAGGATAACAACAATTATTATTGTTGTTATTTTTATTACTTAAACCAACCCAAAAAGGGGCTGAAATGATTGCTGCACCAACAAGCAGCGGTCCCCATAATCTTTGGTCATTTTGTGAATGTTGAAAATTGTTTGCACTTTGAAACATATTTATTCCTCCTTTGTTTTATTCTATGATTGATAAAACAAAAGTGCTATGACAAATATTCTTCTAAAGTAAAATTATTTTCATGAATAACTTTTGCGATATCTTCTCCGACATATCTAAGATGCCAAGGTTCAAATAAATATCCTGTAATATGTTCTTTGTGTTCAGGATACCTAATAATAAAACCATACTTATAAGCATTGTTTGTAAGGTATTGATATTCTTTGGTATCTTTAAAATTTTTGGTTAAACCGGTATCTTTTCTAGATACATCAATCGCTAATCCTGTTTGATGTTCACTATAACCAGGTTTTGCAACATAGTATTCATTAGGATTATTATCCCATATTTTTTCTTGTTTTTCGTAACTTCGATAACCGGAAAAAATAGTCAATTCTAAATCGTTCTCTAAAGCATCATTATATAAAAGAAGATAACTATAATATGCATCAATATTTATTAACATTGTTTCTCCTTTCCTTATTATATACGGAACATTCTCAATTTGTATTAGGTCGTTTGGTATATAGTCTTTACTAAGTGGTTTTTCTTTATTTACTAGTATTAGAAATTGAGAATATTCTGAAGAAGTAATGATTTCATGTTTTTGAACTGGATATAATAATAATGTAAAAAGTAAAAGAATTATGATTGATAATTTTTTATACATTTATATCACCATTATTATTTTTTGATATTCTTTAGTTTATATACGACAAATTTTTTAAATTTGTGGTAGAATAAGTATAAGAAAATAGGAGATCAAAGTTATGAAAAGATTAGTGTTAATTGATGGAAATAATTTAATGTTTAGAGCTTATTATGCAACAGCCTATACTGGGAATTTAATGCAAACAAAGAGTGGACTTTATACAAATGCAGTATTTGGTTTTGCTAATATGGTTAACAAAATTTTAAGTGATTTAAAACCTGATTACCTTTTTATAGCTTTTGATAAAGGTAAGAAAACATTTAGACATCAAATGTATAGTGAGTATAAAAGTGGTCGTGTTAAATTACCTGAAGAATTAGGAATGCAAATACCACTTGTTAAAGAATATATTAATGTTTTAGGCATTAGACAATTAGAATGTGATGAGTTTGAAGCCGATGATTTAGTCGGAAGCTGTGCGGATAAATTTAAAGATCAAGTGGATGAAGTAATTGTCATTTCTCAAGATAAAGACTTGTTACAACTTGTTGAAGAAAAAATTACTGTTGCCTCTCCTAAGTCAGGTGTATCAGAATTAATCTATTATAATGTCTATAATTTTAAAGAATTAATGGGAATTGAACATACCCAATTAACAGATTATAAAGGGTTAATTGGCGATAATAGTGATAACCTTCCGGGCGTTTCAGGAGTAGGTCCAAAGACCGCTCAAAAGCTTTTAGAAGAGTATAAAACACTTGAAAATATCTTTGAAAATGTTCATTTAATGAAGGGGAAATTAGCTGAAAAATTAACCACTGATAAAGAGGTTGCCCTTCGAACAAAGCAACTTGCAACTCTTGTTCGCAATGTTCAACTTGACTTAACCCTTGAAGATTTAGTCATTCAAAAGCCAAAATATGATGAGCTAAGAAAGTTTTATGAACGACTTGAGTTTACTTCATTTATTAAAAAAATGAATGAAGACAATACAACTGAAAGTGATAAAAACGAATTGGTTGATGATGAAGTAATCACATATTCTAAAGAATATTCTATAAACGATATCCAAATGTTTGAGGAAAAAATTGCTAAGCAAGAAAACAATAAAATTATGATTGAAGTAGAACTTGATGGTGAAAATTATCATAAGTCTAACCTTCTTGGTGTTGCTTTGATGATAGATAATTGTGGTTTTTACTTTGATGCTAAGAATATTCATAATGAAGTTTTAAAAGATTTCTTTAAAAAAGAAAATGAGTATTACGCAATTGATATCAAAAAAGTATATGTTGCTCTTGGCAAAGAAGGCATTTTCCTTCCGAACTTTAAATATGACTTTATTCTTGCAACATATATTTTAAATCCAAGTAATCCATCACAGGATTTACATAATTTGTTTAACTTGTTTGTTAGTTCATCGCTACCTTACTTAGATGAAATTTATGGTAAAAAAATAGTTTATACTGTTCCAGAAATAAATGTTTTGGCTAAATATGCAATTGATAAATGTTTCTTGTTAAATCAATCAATTCAAAAAGTTGAAAGTGAATTATCTAGTTTAGACCAATTAGATTTGTTCTATGATATTGAAGTTAAGCTAGCTTTAGTTTTGGCCAAGATGGAATGTAATGGTTTCAAAGTTGATAAAAATCGTTTAGAAGAAATTGGTAAGGAATTAGAAACTAAAATTAAAGAATTAGAAGTTGAAATATATGAACTAGTTGGTCATGAATTTAATATTGCATCGCCTAAACAACTTGGCACTGTTTTATTTGAAGAACTAAAGCTTACTGCAACTAAAAAAACAAAAACAGGTTATTCAACTAACGCTGAAGTGTTAGAAAAACTAGCCTATAAACATCCAGTACCAAGAAAAGTATTAGAGTATCGTAAATATGCTAAATTACATTCAACGTATGTTATTGGACTTATGAATGAACTTTCTTTAGAAGATAAAGTTCATACTACATTTAAGCAAGCTTTAACTCTAACTGGTAGACTTTCATCAACTGAACCTAATATTCAAAATATTCCTGTTCGAACAGAAGATGGACGCTTAATAAGATCAGCATTTGTTCCAAGCACACCAGATGGCGAACTTGTAAGTGCCGATTATTCCCAAATTGAATTACGTATCTTAGCGACAATGGCAAGTTGTAAAGGAATGTTAGAAGCCTTTAATACTGGTGTTGACCTGCATACTTCAACTGCAAGTAAGGTATTTGATTTGCCAGAAGCATTTATTGATAAAGATATGCGTCGTGTTGCTAAAGCTGTTAACTTTGGAATCGTTTATGGCATGAGTGATTGGGGATTATCTGAAGAATTACATATTCCTGTTCCTGAGGCTAAACGTTTTATTGATCGTTATTATGAGGCTTATCCTGAAATTCGTACATACCTTGATGAAGTTGTTGAAGGAGCTAAAGAAAAAGGATACACTAAAACATTATTTAATCGTCGCCGATATATTCCAGAAATCAGTAGCCCAAATCACGCATTAAGGGAATTTGGAAAACGTACCGCAATGAATGCGCCAATTCAAGGGACAGCAGCTGATGTAATTAAAATTGCGATGATTAAAGTTGATGAAAAATTTAAGGAATTAAATTTGAAGAGTAAACTTGTAGCTCAAGTGCACGATGAATTAATAATCGATTGTGTAAAAGAAGAAGTTGAATTTGTTAAAAAATTATTAAAATATGTAATGGAAAAAGCAGTGAATTTAGATGTTACATTAGAAGTCTCAGTTGAAAGTGGGAAAACTTGGGATTTGAAATAGGAGAGCAAATATGCCAGAATTACCAGAAGTAGAAACTGTAAAAGAAATATTAAAAAAACAAATATTAAATAAGCAAATAATAAATGTTGATATCTATTATGATGGTGTAATTGAAAATGTAACTCCATTAATGTTTAAACAAGCGTTTATTGGTGAAGAAATTAAAGACATTTTGCGATATGGAAAATATTTAATCTTTGTGCTTGAAAAACACAGCATTATTTCTCATCTTCGTATGGAAGGTAAATACTTTATTAAAAACATTAATGAAGAATTAGAAGCACACGAACATGTTGTTTTTACTTTTATGGATAATTCAACTCTTCGTTATCATGATACAAGAAAATTTGGAAAAATGGTGCTTCTAGAAACAACAGATTTTAAGAAAATCATGGAGTATCCGGCTTTAAAAAAACTAGGCTTTGAGGCAAATGATCCACATCTTGACGCAAACTATTTATATCAAAAACTAAAAAATAAAAGAATGCCAATTAAAACAGCATTACTAGACCAAACGGTAATTGCTGGTCTTGGTAATATATATGTTGATGAAGTGTGTCATCTTTGTAAACTTCATCCAACTACACATGCCAACACTCTTACTTTGGAAAAATGTCAAGAAATTGTTGTTGCAAGTTATAAAACACTATCTAAAGCAATTAAAGAAGGCGGAACGACAATTAGAAGTTACACAAGTAGTTTAGGTGTTACAGGAAGATTCCAACAACATTTGTTTGTTCATACTCGTCATGAATGTCAAACATGCGGTGCAAAAGTTGCGAAAATCCGTGTTGGGGGAAGAGGAACTTATTTTTGCCCAGTGTGCCAACCAACGAATAAAAAAATTGTTGGTATCACCGGTGTAATAGGTAGTGGGAAATCAGCTGTATCAAATTACTTAAGAATAAATGGATTTGAAGTCATTGATAGTGATTTAATCGTTAAAAAATTATATGAAACAAATGAATTAAATAATGCGATAGCTTACACATTTGGAGATGAATATTTAATTAATGGTCAAGTTAATAAGACAAAACTCGGAAAACTTGTTTTTGAAAATGAAACAAAACGTAAAATGTTAAATGCAATTGTTCATCCTATAGTAAAAAAGAAGATCAAAGATCAAATTGAAAAATCTAAACAAAGTGTAGTTTTTATTGATGTCCCACTTTTATTTGAAGCAAGATTTGATGATCTTTGTGATTACAAAGTGGTTGTCTATACAAATGAATTAGAAAATATTAGAAGATTAATTGAACGCAATAATATCACCAAAGAAGAGGCAATATTAAAAATTAATAGCCAAATGCCAATGTTACAAAAATGTTATTTGGCAGACTTTATAATTGATAATTCTTCAAATTTGTGTTATACTTATGAAAGAATTAATCGAATCGTAGAATTAATAAAATAATTATGGAGGAATGAGTAATGGCATTCGAAGGTATTGTTAATTTTTTTAGTACAATGTGTGAAACATCTGATACAAATAAACTAAATAAGAGGATGTTGCTTACTCATTACTATACAAGTAATTATGAAAAAGCAAAACAAGCAATCTCATCAATTTGTCAAAATGACTTAGGATTAAAAATGATTAGTATTGATGATCATTATCATGAACTATTTTTTGAAAATAAGAAATTCTATATCATTGTTACTGTTGGTATTATTAATCCTTATGAAATATCTGTTGATGCTAAAGTAAAAGTTAATCAAGTCATGGGTTTAAATAAGCCAATAAAGATTCTAGATAACTTTTTTGAAAGTTTAAATAGACGTTTAACTCTTAAACGTATTGGAGGAATGTCTAATGAATAAAATCGATTTATCTGATAACTATTCAGTAATGATTGATAAGCCATTAAGTGATTATGATCGTAAAACTTTAAATACTCTTTATCTACCAATCGTTGGGGGAAAAGTTTTTAGTTTATATAACAATCTTAATGATAGTATCATTTCCGGTGAATATGAATCACAAGTGAATAAACTCGAAAAACTAGTTCGCTATTTAGAACTTGGTGTTGATGATGTTGAAAGAGCTATTAATAAATTAGAGGCAATTGGCTTAATTGAAACTTATTATTCTGAAGGATTATATGTTTTTTATCTAAAAGGTGTAAAAACACCTAGTCAATTTTTTCAAGATGAAGTTCTATTTCAAGCATTAATTTCTGTTTTAACCAAAGAAGAAGCTGAAAAACTTGCTCTTGATTATTTGGTTCGTCGCATTGATCTGGCTAACTTTGAAATTATTTCAAAAAGATTTGATGAAGTATTTGAAATTGAAGAAGAGATAAACCATCTGCCTATTGATAACTTAATCATTGAGTCAAATGATGGATTAATAATTAAAAACGAAAAATTTAATTATCGTCACTTTTGTGTTTTTGCAAGTGCTTTAGGAATTTTAGATGATAGCATTTTAGAAACAAAAGAGCTAAAAAACTTTGTCCATCGCTATAGTTTCTTATATAACCTAAATGAAGAAGATATGAAAGATGCTATTGCATGTAGTGTTAATTCGACAAAAGATATAGATTATGATCTTGCCATAAAAAATATCAAAAGAATATATAATAACAAAAATAAAAAGAATGTTAAAGTTGTTGAAAAAACAAAAGACAGTAACGATGCTAAGGTTCGTTATTTAGAATCAACAACACCTCAAGATATTGTAAAGAATAAATATAACGAATCAATGGTTGCTAGTGAAATAGCAACTATGGATGAACTATTAAAGACAACTGGTATTGGTATTGGTTTTTTAAATACAGTATTAATATATGTTCTTGAAGAAAAAAATGGAGAAATTCCTTCATATAATTATTTTAACAAGATTATTCAAACATGGAAAAGAGCAGGTGTTAAAACAACTGAAGACGCTCTTCACTATTTAGAAAATATTAATGCCCCAGTTAAGAAAACCTATAACAAAACAAGAAAGAATGTTCCTGCTTGGTATAATGAATACCAAGAAGAAAATAAAAAAGACCTTGATACTAAGATTAAAGTTAATGAAGAAAATATTGAAGATTTAGAAAGTTTCTTCAAGGTAAAGGAGGAGTAAGATGGCTGATATTAAAGAGTTAGTTCTTAAGAACAAGGAAGTCAAAGATTTTGTTAAAGAACATAATATTGATGTTGACAAAAACTTAATTCACCTTTATTCATATGTTTGCAAAGTTAAAGCATGCCAAGTATGTCAAGGCTTAGAAGAATGCACACAAACAGTTACTGGGCAAATGCCAACTTTAGATTTGAATATTAGTCGTGTGGAAGTTGCTTTTTCACCATGTAAATATTTAGAAGAAGAACAAGCATTGCTTAGAAAACGTAGCAATCTTAAAACATTATCTTGTACATTCGATGCATTCGACTTTGAAAAAGTTGAAGTTAATCAAGCACGAAATACAACATTGTCAGCTATTAAGAATATTCTAACAACTTATAAAGAAGGACATACTCCTAAAGGTCTTTACTTATATGGCAAATACGGATGTGGAAAAACCTATCTTCTTGCCTTCTTAGCTAAACGATTGTCAGATGGTGGCAAGAAAGTAATTTTTGCTTATTACCCAGATTTAGTAAGACAAATAAAAAGCTCAATCGCAACAGGAAAATTAGAGGAAATTGTTGATGAACTTAAAGAAGTTGATTGCTTATTCTTAGATGATTTTGGAGGAGAACAAAATAGTGAATTTATTCGTGATGAGGTACTAGGCGCAATCTTACAAGAGCGTATGATGAATAATTTATTTACTTGTATTTCATCAAATATTAGTCCTGAACTTTTAGTTGAACATATCTCAAATGGTAATAAAGAGATTGACTTGGTTAAGGCATCACGTATCTATGAACGTATCAAAACTCTAATGGAGTTTGTTGAATTAGTTGATAAAAATTATCGATAAATGTCTTAAAAATGCTCATTTTAATGGGCGTTTTTTTATATATAAAAAATTTTTTTCTTTTCTTCGCAAATTGAGTGGAAACGCTTGCATAATGAGAGCCGAAATGATATAATAAGTATGTAAAATATTCAAAAAAGGAGAAACTTATGAAGAAAAGAATATTCTTAATTATAGCTACTTTACTTCTAGTATTTACATTAACTGCATGTAATTTAGAAAATAGAGAAGTAGAGCTAGCAGCAAGTGTTTCTTTCAATCACGAAATGGTTGAAAAAACAACACAACAAGTTACTGTTCAAGTAGATTCTTATGAACAAAACTTAAAAGATTTACAAGTAACTTATTATGGTAAAACACCTGAAGTTGCAACTATCTCTGAAGAAGGGTTAATTAAAGCCTTTGTTCCTGGGACAGCTGACTTCCAAGTTGTGATTGTTTTAGGCGAAGCTGAAAAAGTTATTGATTTCTCAGTAAACGTTCAAGCTTTACAATTTACAATTACATACAACTTAGATGGTGGTGTAAATTCTGAACTTAACCCTGAAGGTTTCGTTGAAGCAGATCTTCCTTTAGAATTACAACCTGCAACAAAAGCTGGTTATACA